>JAIPBT010000047.1 GCA_021738565.1 Bacteroidales bacterium | reverse complement strand
CTCATGCTCTGGATTTTTTTCTCACCCACGACTTCTAAAATCCCGCGGGGATTACTCGCGTGATCCCTGTGGGGGTGGCCTTGCAATAGCTCAAAATCCCGCATTCGCTACCGCTCATGCTCTGGATTTTTTTCTCCCGCTCGCTTTTGAAAATAAATTTTCAACGCTTCGCGGAGAAAAAAATCCCCCCGAACTACCGTTCGGCGGGATTTTGGGTTATTGCGGTGAGGGGGGGATTCGAACCCCCGGTACCCTTAACGAGTACGCCAGTTTAGCAAACTGGTGGATTAAGCCACTCTCCCACCTCACCGGTACACCTGCTTAAGCAGCACAAAAGTATAAAAAAACATTTAAATAAAACCTTTCGGCAGTGTAAATAGTGCCTGTCAATACAGTCAAGTCACTGGATCATAATGTTCGAGATCAAGGCGCGCGGAGCAGCAACGCAGAACCGAGTAAAACGAGCTCACTGCCTGTCCCGATACTTCGGGAAATACCATTGAAATTAACTTTGCATGGGTATCTCGGACATTATGGATAGACGCCAAATTTGTATATCAGATTCTGCCAAGGGCAAGAAACACTGCATACGCACTGATGGTAAGGAAAAAGTAAAGCCTTCGCGATGACTCCGGGTTCATTCTGAAGAACCTGTATTTAATGGAGCCTGCATGACAACTGCTTACACAATCACCACATAATGTGCAGGTGATCCCGGGCTTGCCGGATTCAATATCACCCCTGTTTAAGGCATCATACCTGCAATGTGAGGAACAAACATTGCATAAGGTGCATGACTGCCTGTCAATATACATCCGGAAGGGATTAACAAAACGGCTGTAATTCACGATTGTACCTATTGGACACCAGGCCAGACAATGCATCATTTTACCCTTTTTCGGGGAAATAAATACACTGATAAGCAACCCTGCAATACCAAATCCTCCGGCGATCAATGTGGCCGTTAGCAGATCAATTTTCAGCCACCTTAATACCAGGATTACCAATATAACACCTGCCAGCATGCTGAATTTTATTCCGTTCAGCCATTTTACAGGTGCCTTTACCGGTTTTTTATATTTGGAAAACAGGTTATCAATGGAACCAAAATAACAAAGGTGACTGCACCATGCTGGCCCAGTCAATACTACGGTACTCAGAAATAGAATGGTCATTATCGACAACTCACCCCTGTATACCGGTCCTCCCAGGATCATCATTGGTATCGGAAGGTGCAGGTTTCCGGTCATCAAAAACTTTTCATACCCCAGCAAGCCAAGCAGAAGCTGCGAAAAGAATACAATGGTAAAGATGTTCCAGGAAAGCAGCCGCCACCTGGCTGAATTTCCCGGTTGCTGCATTTTATAAGCCAGGAATCCACCGTATAAGGCAACAAAAATGATCTCAATCCATCCTCCGTTCTTTACAAATCGCTCCAGCAGGATGATCGGATTTTCCAGCATCATCTGAACAATACCCAGCAAGAATGTAACAAACAAAAATACCAGAACCGGAAGTATATATTTTTTCTTTACATAAGTCATATTTCCCAGGAAAACTCAAATATACTTAATATCAGATCCACTCTTCACTCAGAACATCACCTTCGACACCAACGATGGTTTGTTTTACCGGAACTTTCCGGCTTTCGTTGGAATACAACTGCTCCAGTCTGCCGGTAACACCCGATAATGCAAAGTTGAGATGATCTTCATTGTCAACCAGGTACTCCATCGCCTGGCTGTAGAATTCCTTTTCATTATGTTCAAGCAAATGCTCCAGGTGCGCAAATAGTATACCGCAACACTGCATCACCGCAACACAATTCAAAAAAACCTCTGAGGTCCTCACCTTTCTCCGTGGTCCTCGGTGTAACCCACCTTCACCGAGGCTACGGACAAAGCCAGCACCCAACAATACCGTCCGTAAATTGTTACATATATAGCTGAAAATACTGAAAAATGAAAGATAATAAAATTATACCTCTGATCATTCTGGGTCTGTCTTTTGCAGCACTTCAGATTTCGGCACAACCGGATACTTTGCGCTTCGACAGTACCGGCATGGCGAGCGATTCGGTGGAATATCAACTCATCGTTTTTGATCCGGGTTACGAAACATATTTGCTCTCTCAACCACAGATGGAGTATTATTCACAGGAATATTATGAGTTCTGGAACCATCGGTATGTAACCGAATGGAACCTGCGGCACAGTCAGTCATTGCTGTATGGAGATATTTACGAAACTTACATAGACTACAATAGGAATACAGATTATGGCCTGGAACTGAATTACAGGCTGTATTATTATTTCAGATTTTTTGAACAGGAATACGGGGTTGACCTGCTGCCGGAAAAAGTATTTTAGGGCCTGCTTAAAAACAAGAAATATTCATATAATAAGCATCATAGGCAGATTGTTTATTTATGAAACCCTCATGCACTATCGTTCGCAACAGGGAATGAATATAACATGAGGGTTCCATGGCATTAGGATTAAGACATCTGTTTTTTTGAAGATATAATAGACTGAATATTAATAGTATAACTAAATTATTTTCTGATGAAATGTAAGATTTTCAGCAAGCCCTATTTCAATCCCCGGCGGAATTGCGGTTAAAACCCGTCCTGGGAAATTTTTCCTTCATAGGTTTTAGCAAGTGCACAACATAACCTATCAGCACTCCTCCCAGGCATGATGCAAATGCCCAGATCACCAATCTTTCCGAGATCCCGAAAATAAAAGCAGGGACAATTACCCCCACCAGACACAACAGTATGGAATAATTAACGCTCTGTCTGTTCACCTTCGGATAGATCCAGATCACCACTACCAACAAGCCCAGCGACATGGTCAATGAGACAAAAAAGAAGGTGGCATCCACAATATCACGCAATATGAGGGCCATTGTTATTCCAAGCAGCATCAACCCAAAGAGGCTGTATCTCAAAGTTCCCTTCAATTTCTCCTTTTTTGTAAGACCCGTCTTTTCCATGAAATCCTGGGTAAAAGATGCCGATGCCGTGAACATATAAGTGTCTGCTGAAGATGATACTGAAGAATAGATGATCACCACCGACAAACCGGCGAGTCCAACCGGCAGTAATTTGCTGAACCCAACTATAAGTGAAGTATCAGCCTCTATACCAGGAAGTTCATTACGAATAACCAATCCGATCAACAGGAGGATCGATCCAATGATCATATAAAACAACGATGATAGAAATATGGCGCGCCGATAATTTTGTTTGTCCTTCATGGCATAGACCCGCTGCCATAGTTCAGGCGACGCCATGGGTATAAAGAAACCTGCAAGAAAGTAACTTACAATCTGAAAAGCCGGAAGAGCGAAAAGATCTCCGAATGCAATATCAAGTTTGGTTTCCGTTGTTGCAAGCAGGAACAACATTAGTATGAAAAGCAGGAAAATCCCGATCGTTTGCACCACATCAGTCTTTACAACCGCATCGAATCCCCCTGCCAGCAGGTAGATGAGAATGATCACGCCTACCAGGATCACCGAAAAATTATAGGAGATGGTTGTGTATTCATCAATCAGTTTGGCACCCGCTATAAAGTTTAGCACTACCCATCCAAACATGATGATAATGGTTATAAGCGTAGCAAGGTAACCGGCAAACCTGCCTTTCAGGAAGAAAAAGAAATCGGGCATGGTATAAAACTTCTCCTTGTCTGCCAGCTTTTTCACTTTCAATCCGAAAAAATAAAAAACGAACAATCCGAACACGGAACCTATAAAATACCACAGGGCGCCCATTCCGTACATGAATACCAGGGCTGTGTAAGTAAGCAATATAGCTGCACCGATCCGACTTGAAAATATAGTGGCCGTTGCCTGGAGGGCCTTTAGTTTTCGCCCCGAAATAAGAAAATCTTCTTTTTTCTGCTTCCGTCCGGTGAGGACGCCTACAAGAAGAATGATGAGGAAATATGCTCCAATGATCCAAAAATCGGTCGAGGTAAGCATGGCAGTAACTTCATGGTTAAAACATGTAAATATATAAATATATGGAATATTTTATAACCAAAACCTGACTGACTGATCATCAAACTTTCAGATCGAACAGAAACCCAGTGCAAAAGCCTCTTAAATATTGTTAAAACAAGGTGTTTTTTACATTTATTTATATTTTTACGGTAATAAAAACTATGGAACAATGAAAGTTGTATCGCTCTCAGATGTTGAAAAAAAGGAAGTGAACATGGAAGGGGCCGTTGGTGCTTCCAAACAATTACCCCTGGGCAGTAATGATGGTGCGCCCGTCTATTCCTACCGCGTATTTACAGTGGAAGCAGGAGGACACACTCCTTTCCACCACCATCCCTATGAACACATGAACTACGTGATCGAGGGAGAAGGCGCGCTTGTCAATGCAAAAGGCGAAGAAACAGTGCTGAAGGCCGGTGACTTCGCCCTGGTGAGCCCGGATGAGAAACACCAGTACCGCAACAAGGGCGATAAGCCCTTCAAGATGATCTGCGGGGTTCCTAAACAGTTTGAATAATCGGAGGAAGGCCCGATCAATAAATGATCCTGGATAATAATTCTTTACGGAATTGACAAAAATTGCTTTAATGAACCTGGATATATAGAAATACATATATCCGGTATGGACCGAATGACTTTTCTATTTTTCGAGAACAAAACTCCGGTATTGAAAAATCCCATTGGCAAAATTGTTGTAACGGGAGGTTCCGATCGTTCCGGCAAATGTCTTGAATGATTTCCTGAGGATCTTTGGGGCCTTTGTATCTATAAGTCTTTCCCTTCGTTCAGAATCCTTTTCAAGCGATGCAACTACATTTTTTGAAATTTCGGTTTCATGGGCAATCTTGAAACCTGCCCTGTTAATTCGATTCCTGAATTCTTCAATCTCCCGGGGGTACATCATGTCTGCAATAAGCAACTTCCCGTCATCACGCAAAACCCGGTTAACTTCATCAAAAAATGACTGCATATTGCTGTAACACCTTGCTGATTCCACGTTAACCACGTAATCAAACGACCGGTCCCTGAAAGGCAATTTTTCGGCAACCCCCTGCTTAAATGACAACCCCTCCACATTGTAATAGTTGTTGCAGAAAGCAATGCTGCTGTCGGATATATCCATTCCAATGTAGCTTTTGGGGTGATAATAGCGGGTAATGAAAGAAGCTCCGCCACCCCTGCCGGATCCAACTTCAAGCACCTCCTTGTTGCTGATATCTTCCCGGTTCACAACATGATCGTAAAGCTGTATACAATAACGATCACCCTCATCTCCATTTAACAACTTCAGTCTCGGATCCCCATTCAGGCTCTCATAACCATAATTCATAAAATTTGCAGCGTTTTCCCCGTCATACTTGTTCATTGTCCGGTGCCACCATTGCCACAAAGGTTTGCGCAACGCCTTTGGCAGCTCTGCATATTTCTCCACGATTCTTGTCATGTTACATAATTTTGGTTCGATAAAAAATCAAATCGGAACCAAAAATAGTTGAATCATGACTTATAAAGAATTTAATGGGATAATTGAAAAAAATTTGGGGCGGGGAACAAGCATATGTGGCGAATGACATTCACCTATTCCGCATCCAGCACCTCTTTTATAGCCAAAATATACTGTCTGGATACCGGAATTTCCTCCTCTTCCATATCAAGTATTTCAAGTCGGTGCCCCTTGTAACTGTTGGTCATATTAAGAATGTAGGATGAATTCACGATGCACGTACGGTGACACCGCAGGAATTCTGAATAATTGTGCAACTGGATTTGAATATTCTTGAGGGTGTTCCTGATCAGTTTTCGCTCCACATACTGCCCCTTCCGGTAATAAATTTCAACGTAATTGTCTGCCGATCTGACCAGCATTACATTGTCAGGAAGGATTTCCACCTTGTCTGTCTGCGTATCGGATTGAAAAAGTATGGGATCCTTGACTTTGCTTTCAGAATTTAACAGGTCGTGTTCAAGTTTTAAGTTCCTCCTTACAAAATGCCTGAGTTGATTTCTAAGGGACATATTGACATCGGCGATTTTCAAAATAACCGACGGGAACGAAGAAAACAATGCTATTTTAACACTCGTCGCAAGGGAAATTTCTATTTTCCCGACAAAGAATATGTAACAGATATTTGCGGCGGTGATAAAGAACCATATAAGCAGTATCAAACCAACCTCGTTGCTGATCTTCAAAGATTCCGCCCTGATCCTGCTGGTAAAGGAAAAAGGAAGTATTATCCTGAATACCAGCAGTATAATAAAGGTAATTGCTGCCAGTCCAAGTATAAATATCAATCGTACATTAAAATCCGTAACATTGTAATCAAATGGCTGAAGGAAGAGCACATAAAGAAGCATCCCCAAACTGATCAGTGAGATCAGCTTGATCTGATATCGCGAATCCTCGATAATATTTGACTGGTTTTCCAAACTGATGATTTTTGCAAAGGTAATATTTATCTAAAAACCATTCCAATCCTCTTATAAGTTCATTTGCAAGAATGCTATTTCCCCCAGAAGCTCTCTATCTCCTCAAGGCTTTTGCGCTTGGTTTCCGGCACAAAATAATAGACAAACAATGCTGCCAGGATCCCCATCAGACCATAGATCCAGTAAGCAAATCCATGATTGAAAATTTCCGTTAAGGATGAACTGTTGTTCATTATGGGGAATGTCCAGGACACCACCAGGTTCGATATCCATTGTGCAGCAACGGCAAATGCCATTGCCCTTCCCCTGATCTTATTGGGAAATATTTCCGACAGCAATACCCATGTAACAGGCCCCCATGAGAATGCAAAACTTGCCACGTATCCCAGGATGGCAACCAGGGCAAGGATTCCCATGTTTCCGAAGAAAAACAACAATCCCAGGGATATCATAAAGAATGCCATGCCTGCAGCACCACCGATCATCAAAGGCTTCCGTCCAAAACGATCTACAGTAAAAATCGCAAGGACGGTAAATGATAGGTTCACCGCTCCGACAATGATGGTCTGAAGCAAGGCATTGTCCGTTCCGGAACCCATGTTCTTGAATATCTCCGGAGCATAATACAATACCACATTGATCCCCACGAATTGTTGAAAGACCGAAAGCAATATCCCGATCACGATTACGAATACCCCGAATGAGAACAATTTACCCGACTTTTTCCCAAGTGTTGATTTGATATCTGCAAGGATTCTTGCTGAAACTTCTTCGGAATTGATCCTTTGCAATATCTCCAGTGCCTTGTTCTCTTTGTTCTTAATAACAAGATATCTCGGCGTCTCAGGAACTGCAAGAAGCAGCAGCATGAACAATGCGGCAGGAACAGTCTCCGAAGCAAACATCCAGCGCCAACCAATCCTGTGAATCCATGCATCATCCCCATGAAGGGCGATGCTGTAATTGACAAAATAAACAACAAGCATTCCGAATATAATGGCAAACTGGTTCCATGAGACCAGTTTTCCCCGTATATGTGCAGGCGCAATCTCAGCAATGTACATTGGCGAAAGCATTGAAGCCAGTCCAACACCTATCCCCCCTATGAGGCGAAAAACAATAAAATTGATCCTGAAAGTATGATCAGCCTCTCCTACCGGCGCAAACCCGATCTCCGGCATTGCCGATCCGAGTGCTGAAATAAAAAATAAAAACCCTGCAAGAAGCAATCCTCTCTTTCGTCCCAGTTTCAGACTTACGATACCTCCGGAAATGCCTCCAATAATACAACCAATCAATGCAGAGGAGACCAGGAAGCCATGCCGCGAATTGGCAATGGTCTCAGGCCAGTTGTTCGGATCGATGAAAACCTGCTTCAAAGATTCAACGGTACCTGAAATAACGGCAGTATCATAACCAAACAACAACCCCCCAAGGGTTGCGGTGAGGGTAAGCAATACCAGGTATAACGTCTTGTTTGTTTTCATTGTTCTTCTTTAAAGTGAATGGCAATATATGCTTCTCCCTTCCCTGTATTTAAAGTTAGAGAGTCGCCAACGCTACATATATATTATAAATTAAGTTCAAATCTGTGGACCGTTATTTGCTGTTCTCAAGGGGATAACTCCATGTCCTGATTTTGCCAGATGGTCTTTACATTGACGAATTCCAGGATGCCTTCGCGTGATAGTTCCCGTCCGAATCCCGAATGCTTCACACCTCCAAAAGGAAGCCTTGGATCCGATTTCACCATTCCGTTCACAAAAACGGCCCCTTCATTTGCATTTTCAATAAAGTAATCTGCCGAGCTGCCGGAGGAGGTAAATACCTGCATGCCCAATCCGAATTCCGACTGATTGGACAATTCCAGTGCGTGTTCCATGCTGTCTGCTCTTGTAAAAGCAAAAACCGGTCCGAATGTCTCTTCGTCAAAGACAGCCATCCCCTCCTTAACATTGGTAAGAATGGTCGGCTCGAAAAATGCCCCGTTCTTTTTACCACCGGTTTCCAGAACCGCTCCCTTACTTACTGCATCCGCCACCTGGAATTCTAACTCATCGGCCTGTACGGTTGAGAACAAGGGTCCAATACCCGTTTCGGGATTTGATGGATCCCCCTGCCTGATCTCCATGACTTTTTTCTTTATACCGGATAGGAAAGGATCGAATACCTGGTCCTCGATAATGAAGCGCTTGGCAGCAATGCAACTCTGACCGCAGTTGATCAGCCTGGCATTGACTGCAGTGTTCACAGCCAGGTCGAGGTCCGCATCTTTCAATACAACAAATGCATTGTTGCCTCCCAGCTCCAGCAAGCTCTTTTTGATATGCCTGCCTGCTTCCGACGCGACCGCAGATCCCGCAGGTTCACTACCTGTAAGGGTTACCGCTCTTACTGCATCATTCGAAATCACAAGCGGGACCTTCGATGAACCGATCGCAAGATTTATAAAAACTCCCGCTGGAAATCCTGCTTCCAGGAACAGATCCTCAATGGCTGCTGCACAACCCTGTACATTTGATGCATGTTTCAACAGCCCCGTATTCCCAGCCATGAGCGTCGGTGCTGCAAACCTGAATACCTGCCAGAAAGGAAAGTTCCAGGGCATTACAGCCAGAACCGGACCGATAGGTTCATAACGGATGTAACTCCGGACGGCATCCGTACGCTCCTCCCTTGTTTTTAAAAAATCCGCTGCATTTTCAGCATAATATTCACAAACCCAGGCACATTTCTTTACCTCCGCTTCTGCCTCAGCAGTAAGCTTTCCCATCTCTGCAGTGATCAAACCTGCAAATGCAGAAGCATTTTCCTTGAGCAATGCTGCAACTGCAAACATACGTTCAGCCCGGTAACCAAATGTGCTTTTCCTGAATGAGTGAAAGGCACTTTTCGATGTGCTGATTTCTTGATCCAATACCGTATCTGTCAGCTCATCCACCGACCCGATCTCCTTCAGCGTATAGGGATCAATGCTTTTCAGTTTCTTCATCACTGGTCCCTTTCAGGATCCCAGTCGCGAATGAGTATACCGTCACCATACCTCCTGACATCCAGTTTCTGTTTTTCTCTCCAACCCAGCTCCCTTACCAGGTATTTGGGCAATACAACCGTATAACTTGAACCTCCGGCACCCTTTGAAAGGCTGCGAATGTGTTCTTCTTCAAAAATTCTACGCGCCATGATATATATATATTAATTATGATTTAAATATATATATTCTATAGTGAAATTCCAAATTAGTTGAAGCGGTCAGTTACACAGAGGACCGCGGAGAAAACCGAGACTCGCACTGTCCCACTATCCCACCGTCCCACCGTCTCACTGTCTCACCGTCCCACCGTCTCACCGTCTCACCGATTTGCTTGATGGCCAAACTTTCCTATATTTATATTCCAAATATCAACTAACAAAAATACATTTGCAATGAAACCATCCCTGCTAAAATTATCGTTACTTTTCATCCTGCTGCCATTTGCAATGCATGCCCAGTTCGCACTGAACGGCACCGTTAAAATGTTAAAATATGCCGGGCTTCAGCCCGATCTTACCCAGGGAGTATCGGCACTTCCCGTTACCGGCAAGCCGCTTGTGAGGCATGTTTGCCTGGTGAACGACAATGTTGTTGCGGTCACGATTGATGAACGGTCCGTGATCCTCAGCAATATCAAACCATATGTTAAGCAGCCCGGCGACACGATTATCATGGGAGGCTACCATGGCATGCACAAGATATTGCACCGTGACGGGGAACCTGTTGGATACCTTTGCGGGGTCAACAGCAACTGGTTCCGGCCTTACAATGACATTGTGGGAGATAAACTGATTTCCGAACTATTAAAAAGCCCGGAACAGTTCTCGCTCAGTTCAGCAGATGACCCCTCGTTTCCCGGACCTATGCATCCGTTGCGTGTATACAGGAAATCCTATACTGTGGACAGGACCCATACCAGCTATCACCAGGTTTATCCCCTCCGTCATGAGATATACCTTGTTTTCTCAGAGGATCTCAAAAGCGGAGCAAATTACACGATAAAATTCAACGATAACCCGCAGTTCGCAGAGCCGCTTACATTTCATTTTGATGATAAGCAACTCCGCAGCGAAGCGATCCATGTCAACCTGGCCGGTTACGAATCGGGCAACAAAAAGACCGCACTCCTTTCCACATGGATGGGTGACGGCGGATCCCTTGAAATACCTAGTAATAAGAATTTCCATATTATCAAGGATGAATCGGGATCCACTGTTTTCAGCGGAACAACAAAGCTTTTAAGCAGTGATGAAACCGAAATAAAAAGTTACAGCCAAACAAATATCTACACCCTCGATTTTACAGGTCTCACAATCCCGGGATCTTACAGGGTGGTTGTTGAGAACATAGGCTGTTCATTCCCGTTTGAGATACGAAATTCAATATGGGAAAATACCGCAAAACTGATCATGAAGGGGTTTCTTCATCAGCGATCAGGAATAGAACTTGGCCCGCCTTATACAGATTATCAAAGGCCCAGGAACATGCACCCGGCAGACGAGGTGACCATACACCTTTGTGATACGGAAAAATTCTTCAAGCCCGGCGGGAAATTGCCTGAAAGCGGACAAACCAGCGTATTTGTCCGCATCCAGGCCAGCATCCTGGAAGACACTGAAGTTCCTGAAGCCTGGGGGGGGTGGATGGATGCCGGAGATTTTGATCAGCGGATGTCCCACCTGTACTCCGTCAGGAGAATGATGTACCTGCATGAGCTGAACCCCAGGTACTTTAAAAACCTTGATCTGAACATACCCGAATCTTTCAACAAAATACCGGATATCATTGATGAGGCTGCCTGGTGCCTTGACCTGTACAGGAGAACACAGGGGATTTATGAAGAGGGGGGCGCCAGCTGGTGGGTGGAA
Organism: Bacteroidales bacterium; assembly: GCA_021738565.1. GTDB lineage: Bacteria > Bacteroidota > Bacteroidia > Bacteroidales > M55B112. The sequence continues at coordinate 17,458 of JAIPBT010000047.1, read as the reverse complement.
TCCGTGGAACATCCGCGTGGAGGTGAACCCAGCTGGCTGAACTCACTTCCCACCGCACTTGTCCCTCCAACCCCGAGGGCCAGTCTGAACTATGCTGCCGCGGCAGCCCAGATGGCCAGTGTCACTTCCCGGTACAATGCCGACCGCTCAGCTCAATACCTGGAAAGTGCACTCGCGGCGATGAAATGGGTGGAAAACAACCCAAAGGCACCCGATGTGTTCGGAAGGAGTTCGCGGGAATTTTATGAATCCCTTGCCTATGTGAATCTTTACAAATGTACAGGCGACCTGGATTGGCATGATAAATACGCGGAATCACTTGGTGAGGTATTTAAAAAAGGCATTGAAAAGGATGTAACGGTTGGCAATGTTGAATTGCTGTTCAACTACCTGCTTATCAAAGATCATGAAACCGACAGCATCCTGACAAAACAGTGTAAAGCCGGAATTATAAGCATTGCGGATGAGCTCATCAAAGGAGCCGGCCAAAATGCTTACGGTATTCTGCAATCGCCCGATACAGATCTGAACCGTATGGCCACACTGAGCGGATTGATACTACCGCTGGTTGCAGCAGACAAATTCACCGGTGAAAAGGTTTACCACGATGCACTCACGCAAACGATCCAGTATGCCATGGGCAACAATCCCATGAACAGGAGCTATATCAGCGGACTGGGCGAACGTTTCTTCTATCCTTACCAGATCGACTGGGAAGCAAACAACATGAACATCCCTTCCGGCATCCCGACATTCGGGCCCATATACCAGACAAAAGGCGGGTGGGGATGGACAGGAAGCTGGGCCATCGATGCCATTGAAGGGGCTGGCCTTTACCCGAATGAACTTATCACGTGGCCCCATGCCGAAAAATGTTTCAACCAGGCCTGGATCGCTCCCACCAACGAATTTACCGTGAGAACCCCCATGGGAGAATTGCTGCTTCTTACAGGTTACCTGTCCCAGAAAAAAGGCAGACTCGAAATCGAACAACCTCTCAGAATAAAAAGAGAAAGAAATCGGGAACCGTCAAAAGACCAGCTAAAAAACCTATTATGAGTATTACAAACAGATTTCTCGCACTGTTTCTAGGCCTGTTGCTTCTTTCTGATCATGCAGCAGGACAGGAATTGCCTGAACCCTGGGTGAGCTATCCCACGGCAAGCGTGACCGATTACGGGGTGTACCATTTCCGCAAACAATTCAACATTGACAATGTCCCGGAAAAACTGATCATCCATGTTTCAGCCGACAACCGTTACCACCTCTTCATCAACGGTGAAAGGGTTTGCTACGGGCCCGCGAAAGGTGATCTGCAAACCTACAAGTATGATGTCGTAGACATTGCTCCCTTCCTGCAGACCGGAAGCAACCTCATCGCCGCACTGGTTTACAATGCCGGAAAAGACAAACCCATGGCGCTTCTTTCAGTACAAACAGCATTCATGGTCCGGCCGGAAGATAATACCTACAGCGAATTGACCACCGATGGCAGCTGGATGACCTTCAAAAATCCAGCCTTCAAACCAGTCTCCTATTACAATATGCTGTTCAAAGAAAGGTGGTTCTATGGTTACTATGCCTGCGGCCCGGGTGATGATGTTGACGGGACAGTATACCCCTGGGGATGGGAACAACCGGGATTCAACGACAATTACTGGGAGCATGCTGAAGAGCTTTCTTTTGACGGGAAACCACCATGGAACCTTGTGCCCAGGAACATCGCATTTATGAACAACCACAGGGAATACCCGAAAAGTATCCGCAAAGCTGATGGAACAATTGCATCCAATGAATTCCTGCAGGGAAAACAGCCTGTCATTGTCCCAGCTGATTCGAAGGTCACCATCCTGCTTGATTTTGAGATCCTCACCATGGGATACCCCGAACTGACTGTAAACAATGGAGATGGAAGCAATATAAAAGTAAAATATGCTGAAGCGCTTTATGAGAAGGTCAACCTCAAGGCTCACCGAGATTCGGTGGAAGGGAAAACGATGTTCGGTGTATGGGATGTTTTTAGAACTGACGGAGCAAAACGCACCTTCAGACCGCTTTGGAAAAGAGCATTCAGGTACGTGCAATTCGAAATAGAGACTTCGGATACACCGTTGGAGATCGTTTCATATGTCAACGAGTATTCAGGATACCCGTACCCTGAGATGGCAACATTTGAATCGGAAGATGATACGCTGAATATGATATTTGAGATGGGACTGCAAACCTTCAGAATGTGTTCCGGGGAGACCTATTACGATACCCCTTTCTATGAACAATTGAGCTATGGTGGCGACAACAGGCCGATCGCTGCCATTTCCACCTACAATTCCACGGATGACCGGCTACTCAGGGAGGTCATGAGGCTGTATCCCCAATCGGAGAACAGGGAAACCGGTTTGTTCAAATCGGCATACCCCTCGCGCTTTGATTTTGACATGGGATCCTGGTCCCTGGCGTGGATACAAAGCCTGCACGACTATTATTTCATGCGCGGGGATGCGGATTATGTAAAACAATTTGTTGACAAAATAGAAGGAGTACTTGGTTTTTATCACAGGCATATGGATGAATCTAAAGGCATCCTGGGCACACTTAAAAACCAGAATTTCATGGACTGGAGCATCACACGCGGAAGCATCCCCAGGTCGAATGAAAACCGGGAGATCATCCATTCAACCATGCTTACCCTGTATTACCTGCACACGCTGGATTGCGTGATGGCCCTGTACCCCGAGATAGGTGAAAGGGACAGGATCGGAAAATGGAAAAAGGAGGCGGACCTGATACGCGAATCCGTTCCCGTACAATGCTGGGATGAAACCAGACAATTGTTCAGCGACCATCCGGGGAAAGATATTTATTCCCAGCATAGCAATTTGCTGGCCATCCTTACTGATGTTGTTCCACACGGACAGCAGCAGGCGATGATGCGACGGATACTCGAATATGATGGATTTGACGAGTTCGCCAGCTCCTATTTTTCGTTCTTCCTGTTCAAGGCCCTGGTAAAGACAGATATGGAAAATGAATTTCTTAAAAACCTGGACTTCTGGTACCACTTCCTGGAAAGGGGACATACTACATGCGGAGAGACAGGATTTGCATCACACGATCGGTCCGATTGCCATGCCTGGGCTGCCCATCCATCCTATTACTTACTTAGCATCGTTTGTGGAATTCAACCTGGAGATACCGGGTTCAAAAAAATCCTTGTCGAACCCCACCTCGGAAAACTAAAGAATGTGAAAGCATCAATGCCACACCCGTCAGGAAGAATTTCAGTTGATTACCGGGTCCGTGGGAAAAATTTGCAGGCAAAGGTCATTCTTCCGGCCGACATGGAAGGTACATTCAATTACGGGGATCAAAGCATCAGCCTGAAAGAAGGAGAAAACCACCTGAAATTGCCTGTATTGCAGCAATAACCAATCATGCAATTCCGGGTTTTCACAGGTGCGGGTCCACGCATCATGTCCGGTTCCGGGATATGTGTTGGTCCGGGCATCCCTCCCCCCCTGCGTTGAGTGCATTGTAGATGATGGCAGTAATTTAATAACCCGACAGCTGTTGCCATCGGGTTAGGTTTTGAAATCAGACATTGTCTTTAAAAAACTGACTGACACTTTTACTGAACTGCTCCATGTCATGTTTGAATTCTTCTTTCATATCAGTCCACTCCTGTTTTGTAGCAGCATTGATCTCTTTAACCTTTGCCTCGAGCGCTTTCTTGTCCTTTTTCATCTGGTCGATCGCAGCTTCCATACCTGCCTCGGCCTCTTTGGTTCCGGACTCAACCTGTGCCTCGAGTTTCGTGATCTTTTTCTCAAAATCACCGATCAAAGCTTCAGCATCAGCAATGGCTTCCTGTTTCTCTGATTCGAAGAGTTCCTTTGCAGATTCCCGCGTATCTTTCATGTCGGATTTCAATTGCTTCATCTCAGGATCGGCTTCGTTCTTTGTGCCCTGGTTGCATCCTGTGAACGATGTAATTAAAAATCCTGATAATACGATTGTTAAAATGTTTCTTAATCTCATTTTTTTCTAAATTTTAGTAAATAATTCAACCTAATACGTGAAATACCATGCCACCAATCATGGACCTGAAGAAGAACTTCTGATTTTATCCTATATCATTGACGGACTGAGGTTTAATATATATTGTGCACTGGAATTACATTACTGCCAAAACTTTTCTATGATTGCATTTTCTCCACAAAAGTGTTGCATTTGTTGCCCGGTTATCTATAGAGATTTGGAAGATTATTCAATTCATATACAGAGAAACCGGCATTATCCGTGGCTGTCTGAATTCAGGGATATGCTCAGCTTCTTCATTTTGTTGTAAAGTGTTTTCCTGTCGATATCAAGAATTCTTGCTGCCTTGGACTTGTTGTTGTCTACCCGCTTCAGAGTTTCAAGGATAATTTCTTTTTCTGCTTCCCGTGAGGAACTGCGAAGTTTATGTTCTTCTCCATTCACTGAGTTTTTTGACATTTTTTCAAGGTGAAAATTACGGATCTCATCTGGCAGTGTATCAGCAGTTATAAGGTCTGAACCCGCGAGAAGAACGGATCGCTTGATCACATTTCTTAACTCGCGCAGGTTCCCCTCCCATGCATATTTGTGAAAGATCGTTCGTACCTGTTCATCCACACCAGATATATTCTTATTGAGCTGCTGGTTGGCCTTGCTTACAAAATATTCGGTGTACGCATCAATATCCCCCCTGCGGTCCCGGAGTGCTGGTATTCTCATGTAGAACTCATTCAACCTGTGATACAGATCTTCCCTGAAGTGGTTCTTTTTCACCCTGCTCTTAAGATCTTCATTGCTTGCTGCAATAATCCTTACATCAATACCAATCTTCTTTGTATCCCCAACGCGTGAAATTTTGTTCTCCTGTACGGTTCTTAAAAGTTTTACCTGGACATCATAGTCCATATTGCCTACTTCATCGAGGAAAAGTGTACCGCCATCGGCAGCCTGGAACACCCCCACTTTATCTGCCAGCGCCCCTGTAAAGGATCCCTTGATGTGGCCAAACAATTCACTGTTGGAAAGGCTCCTGGGTATGGCGCCGCAATCGAGGGCCACAAAGGGCTCTTCGCTCCTGTCGCTGTGCTTATGGATGTACCTTGCAATGTATTCTTTTCCTGAGCCGGTCTCACCTTCGATCAATACGGCCATTTTTGTCGGCGCCACCTTTTCAGACAGTTTCAGGATATTTTTGAATTCCCTGCTTTTCCCTGTGAAAAAATCATCAAGATGCGTCGATATTGCGTTGCTTTCTTCCGTGACTCCTGAAAAAATATCATCGATAAGGTGCAGCAATTCCTCCTTGCGAATGGGCTTAACAATATAATTCTCCGCGCCTTCCTTAATAAGCCTGATCGCCGTTTTTACATCCCCGTATGATGCAGTGAACACTACCTTCGCTCCCGGATTCAGCTTATTAATAACCTGCAGCATCCTGGAACCATCACTGCGGGGAAACCTGTAATCACATAAAACCAGGTCATACAGTGAATTCTTTAGTGCTTTTTTAGCTGAAGAGATGGAATAGACCGACTCAACCTCATAACCATGCTCGCCCAGGTGCTTTTCAAGCACATTGCAGATAAAAACATCATCGTCAATTATTAGTATTCTGCTCATGGAAATGCCTGTGATTTTCTACCAATATACTCATTTCCGGGCAATAAAACCATTATTTTATTCTTCCGGACAGGACTTCAACCTGAACTGCGCCAACCGTAAGATCGTACAGGTACCGTTTTAAAGCTGTGGATATTCTTCCCCTTCTCCATATACTATTTTCCACAACCAAGCAGATTGACCTGTACATGGCATTCAAAATAAATAAAACTCAAACAGCTTAACAGATGAGAGTTACAATGACAATATAGTTTTGTGTGGAATACACATGATCCGGCTGAATAGTTTTTGCACCTATATATGTGAACCAAAAATAAAATCTGTCATGAAAAAGAAAATTATTCAATTTATAAGATCAGCTGATAATCTGAATGAAGTTTCAGGATTTGCAGTGAATTATGCTAAAAAAATGGATCTGGACATTCACCTGTTGATGGTGATGGAAACCAGGCATGCCTATTTCTACCCGATGACAAGTCCGCTTAAATCAGACCTTGCTGCTTATGAATTTGAGCAGATCAGGGAAGAACGACAGCTGAGAGAGCAGGCTGATATGGATAAATATGTCAATGAACAAAACGAAATTAAGGGAAATCCTCATTTCTCATTTGAAATTGTGAATGGCGCCACAGACCTTGTTCTAACGGAAATTTCCAGGAATGAAGATACGAGCTTCATCCTCATCAATGAGTCACAGGAACCCGAGAACGGTTTCATTATCAACACCTACCTGAATATACTGGAAAACGCAGAGTGCCCGGTCCTGAAGATTCCACAGTATACGGGGATAACAGATATTAAGAAAATCCTCTATGCAACCGATTACAGGGAAGAGGACCTGCCCACACTTTCAAAATTGTCCGAAATCGCTTCGATTTTCTCTGCACGAATTACGGCGCTTCATATTACCGACAGCGTTGATCTCGAGGAGAAATTGCTCAGCCACGGGTTTGAAACCTCCGTTAAGGAGAAGGTAGGCTATGAAGGCCTGGAATTTACGATACATGAGGACAAGGATATCATTGAAGGCATATTGACATTCTCGCACAAGGGAAATTTTGACTTGATCGTTTTGCTGAAGGAGAACAGGTCGTTCCTTAAACGGATATTTACCTCGAGCGACTCAAACAAGATCCTTTCAAAATCTGACATTCCGGTTATGATCTACCATGAGAAGAAATAATCTCATTTCAGGAACCTGCATGTAGGATCATACATTTTATTAAAATTTAATAACAATTAGAACAACATAAATCATGGAAACAAAAACAAAACTGAAGACACACGCGAAGCTTGGATTCAGCAGTATGGATACAGCCGAAATGGTTACAACAATGAATGAGTTGATAGCCAATTACCATGTTTTCTATCAGAAACTGAGAAATTACCACTGGAACGTAACCGGACCGGATTTCTTTGACCTGCACGAAAAGTTCGAAGAGCTGTATACCACAGCGGTAACAGATATAGATGAAATTGCTGAAAAGATACGCGTTTTTGGCGCCACGCCTTTAAGCACGCTTACCGATTACCTTCAAACCTCGGAGATCAGAGAAACCGGCAGCAAGCTGACTGCAATAGAAATGACCAGGGAAGTTCTTTCAGATATTGAAACGCTCGATTCGTTTATGCTTGAAGTGGCTGATGCAGCCGGTAATGTTGGTGACACTGCCACGATGGACATGATGAACAGCATGATGCGCAGGATCGAGAAAGAACACTGGATGCTTACAGCCTGGCTCAATGAACCAAAAAAGCATTGATCTGCTGGACTGGTATCATAAAATTTCGCAACTTTACTGAGTGTCTGTCCATAATGTCCGATATATCCCGAACATTATGATCCAGCCACTGGACTGTATTTACAGACTCTACTTAATAAAATTCATGCAACATGGAAAACAATAGAATTGGTAAAGTTGTGAATAAGATCTCCAGGAGAATCTCAAGCAGTAAATTCGACACCGGACTGGTTTTAAGCGGAGGAGCTGCGAGGGGATTTGCACATGCCGGGGCCATCAAGGCAATAGAGGAACACGACATCAAGCCTGATATCGTCAGCGGTGTCAGCGCGGGATCAATCGTAGGCAGTTTCTATTGCGACGGGTTTGCCCCGGAGGAGATATTCGAGATTTTTCAGAAGAACAAGATCTTTAAGTTCGTGAAACCGATATTCAAAAAGCACGGACTGCTGAATATCTCCGGCCTGAAGAAAGTCCTGGAGAAAAACCTGCGCACGAAAAGGATCGAGGACCTTGAAAAACCACTGATCATTACAGCTACGAACATAGAAGAGGGACTGACCACGTACTTTTCAGAAGGGAACCTCGTTGACCTGGTGCTTGCTTCATCCAGCATACCTGTTCTTTTCGATCCCACCATCATAGATGATATTACCTATGTCGACGGCGGTGTTACAGATAATTTCCCCATTGCTCCGCTAAAGGGAAAATGCAAGAAGCTGATCGGCGTGCACGTCAACCCGGTTGGTCCGTTCGACAGGAAAAAAGGGTTGCTTCACATTGCAGCAAGTACCTTCCACCTCAGCATCGCTTCAGGAATCGAGGAGAAAAAGAAACTCCTGGATCATTTCATCGAACCTGAGAAGCTCAGTGAGTTCACCTATTATGATGTGAAAAGAGGAAAGGAAATGTATGATATAGGTTACGATAAGGCCAACGATGTGCTGGACGGGAAGAAATAATCGGTTTCAGTTCGACTGTAACTTAACTGCGTTCGAAGATCTGCGAGAAAAAATAATGGTGTCTCGCTAAATTCGCCTGCGGCGGATACGCAATACTGCGTTTACTGCAGGTAATCTGCGAGAGATTAATTGGCCGAAATCTCACCCACGAGCTCCTTGTATTCTTCCACAAGCGCAGAATAATTACTCAAAGAACGCAAGTCGCATTTTTCCGTAACTTCAGTTCCCAGGTACATCAGCTGGTCATTCCTGAACTTGGTATACATGAACACGTCCTTTTTGATATTGAACTTTTCCTTGTCGTCGATAATCTCACCATTGGTATCAATGACCAGCGGGGAGAGGTTGAGGTATTCATCGAACGACTTAAGTGATTTCAGCAATAAGACCGCGTTGGACTCGGAATATTTTTTTTCGTCTACCTCTTTGGCAGTAAAATCGGAATCGGAACTGTTCAGAAGTTCTATCACGTGATGAAAATGAGCATCCCTGTACTTGGGTTTGTTTACTTTTATTTCCCGAACGCTCACCAGCCGGTATTTCGAAAGAAATGCCATCTGCTGAAGGATGTAGGAAAGTTTTTCCTCATATTCAACACACCTCTTTTCAATCTCTTCAGCGGTCAGGTTGATCTGATAGTGCCCGATCTCGTTCCGCTCGGGAACCCAGAAATCAATTGCAGTAAAGAATTTCTTGTCGAAATTCGTACCTATCTCCTCCATGAACCACGTACTGCCAGAATCTTTGTACAAATTACCTATGGCCCTGATCAGCCATGTGAAATTCCCCAGGCTAAGCACGGAAAAACGTGCCTCAAAATCCCTGGAGAGGCTGTCGGGGATCTTCAATTTCCCATCTTTTTTGTCGTTCCACAATTGGGCAACCATTACAAAAGTGAGGAACTGCATGGACCGTTCGATGGTCTTGAAGATCTGATCGAGCCGCAGCCTGTTTAGCTGCCGCATCGATCCGGAAAAGAGCCTGCGAAGTTCAACACCGATGGGCCATGGAAAATTCTTGATGACCTGGTCTCCCAGGATCCGGTAATCCGCAACTTCCTCTCCTTCATCCTCATCGACCATGGTGAATTTGGCCAGTGATGGTTTGTACTTCAACATCTCTGCAAAAACAGACCTGATAAGGTTTTCGTTGAGTTGTGCCATTGGGATGCGGGTATGGTTTGAGATACAATTTAAGAAAAATTGCAGAAAGAACAATTTTCAAATACGACAATCTTCAGCTTTTCAATAAATTAACCTGCCATAAACACCACAAGGGTCAACTTCAATAAATTCAAGAAAGTGGATGTATTATTACTGAAAATACCAATGACAATTGAAATGAAATTTTATATTTGTGTATGCTATTCTTAACCTGAATTATTCATGAGTTTTTCGTAACAGATCAATTCGTGAATAATTCAGGTTAAATCATAGCAGGAAATTTTTATTGAATGCAGACTCGCTGTACATAATCGCTTCATTTTATCCTCTGATAATCAAAGGATAATTGATCCTTATCCTTGTTTGTTCCAGATCAATCATTTAATCAAAACATCATCTACTGTTCTTTCATGAAAACAATACTCAAAACCAGAATAAAAAGAAATCTGCTTGCCCTCTTCATATTGCTTGCAATCGGAATGTGTGCCGGGGCGGTATTTTATCTTCAACATGCAAAACAGAAAGTGTTGGTTGATACTGAAAATGAGCTGCACACCATTAACAGGATAAAATCGGACCAGGTAAATCAGTGGCTGAAAGAAAGACTCTCCGAGGCAAATTTCTTTACAAAAAGCACAGGGTTCCCAGAGGTTATTAAGGATATTGTATCCGGAAATAAAGAGGCCGTAACAGTTTACTGGAATGCTTTGGAGCATATTCTGTCTGATAACAGGTATGAAAATGTTTTAATTCTGAATGCGGACGGAGAATTGTCTTTCAGTTTCAACTCCAGCGTAAAAAAACCAGATCAAATAACGATCAGCAATGCACTTGAGGTATTCCGTTCCGGAAGTGTTTCAATAAAGGATTTTTATTACTGCAACATCCATGGAGAAATTCATTACGAAATCATTGCGCCGGTTCGCGATAAAAGCCAACCCATTATTGCCACTGTTACCTTTCTGTGTGACCCCCTGGATTACCTGTATCCGATACTGGCAAATTGGACCTCTCACAGTAAAACTGCAGAATCCTATATTGTTAAACGCCAGGGTGACAGTGTCGTATTTCTAACCGGTCTGCGCCACACCGACAATTCAAAATTACAACTTTCGATGTCACTGGACGAAGTTGAAAACACTGCTGTGCTCGCTGTGGCAGGTCATGAGGGAACAACCAAAGGAGTGGATTACCGGGGTGAAAGAGTTATTGCAGATATGCAAAAAATTCCCGGAACCGATTGGTATATTATAACGGAAATGGATGTGAAGGAACTTTTTTCCGAAATAAACCGACAGATGGCTGTTCTTTTCATTATGGTCGTTTTGTCACTGTTCCTGGTTGGCACATTAGTCGCCTGGTTTTACCATTTGAGACAACGGAATTTCTACAGAGAGATCCTGAAAAACCGGTCAGAACTTTACCGGGCACAGGAGGAATTCGGAGCTACACTCTACTCAATAGGTGATGGTGTGATCACTACAGATCAGGAGGGCCGCATTAAGAATGTGAACCCTGCTGCAGAACAATTGACAGGTTGGGATGAGGCTGACGCGGTTGGCAGACAAATAGATGAGGTATTCCATATAGTCAATGAAGAAACCAGGGTAAAATTGGAGAGCCCCGTTGAAAAAACATTGCGTGAAGGAAAGGTTGTTGGCTTTGCAAATCATACTGTGCTCATTTCAAAAAGCGGAAAGGAAACTCCGATAAATGACAGTGGGGCCCCCATAAAAGACAAACAGGGGAACATGCTGGGTGTTGTCCTGGTATTCGGTGATCAGAGTAAGGAAAGGCTAACCAGAAAACTGATCGATATCAGGCTGAGGATCTTTGAATACGCCATTGAACATAACCTAAAGGAAACGCTTACACATATGCTTGATGAAATCGGCATACTGTTTCAAAGTCCGCTGGGTTTTTTCCATTTCCTTATATCAGATCAGGAAACACTTCGGTTGCAGGCATGGTCAACAACCACACCAACGGAGTTTTGCAGGACAGTGCCTGACAGCATGAAATATGATCTGAAAGATACAGGGGTCTGGGCAGATGCCGTACGTCAGAAAAAACCTGTTATTCATAACGACCTCTCAGCAGTTCCCGATAAAAAAGGAATGCCGGATGGCCAAGCGAAGATCGACAGGGAACTTGTTGTTCCGGTAATAAGAAACAACAATGTTGTCGCTTTAATCGGCATTGGGAACAAACCGGAACCATATAAGGAAAAAGATGTTGAAACACTGAGTTTTCTTGCTGATGTATCCTATGAAATTGCAGAACAGAAATTTAATGAACAACAGTTACATCAAAGCGAAGAGAGGTTCATGCAGCTATTTCAGCGTGCTCCCCTGAGTTACCAGTCGCTGGATGAAAGTGGAAATATTAATGAAATCAACCAGGCCTGGGCCGAAACGTTCGGGTACAGCAAAGAGGAAGTTTTCGGAACATGGTTCGGGGATTACATACTTCCGGAGGACAGGGACCGGTTCCGGGATTTTTTTCCATTGTTCAAAAAGGAGGGAAAAATACAATCAGAATTTTTGATGCAGCATAAGAACGGTGCAACAAAAGTTATCCTGTTTGACGGTCGCATCGGTTATAAAGAGGATGGCGCTATTGAAAAAACGTACTGCATCCTCAGGGATATAACCGAACACAAACAAATAGAGAAAAAACTGGTGGAAAATGAAGAAAAGATACGTAGCATTTTCAGGGTGGCCCCCACAGGTATAGGTGTTGTTAAGGACCGGAAGATGGTAGAGGTGAATCCCTATTTTTGCGAAATTACCGGATACAGGGCCGATGAGCTCATCAATAAAAGCAGCAGGATCCTGTACCCCTCGAAAAAAGAGTTTGATGATACGGGACAGGCGATATATAATAAGATCGCGGAGCATGGAACCAGCAAGGTTGAAACACAGTTAAAAAGAAAGGATGGAGAAATAATTGATGTGTTGCTGTCCTCTACTCCCATTGATATCGAAAACCCCTCCAAAGGTATTACTGTTACAGTACTGGACATAACGCAGAGAAAACGATCTGAACGGTTGCTGAAAGAGCATGACAGACAACTCTCCTCCATGGTGGGAAACCTGCCGGGATTTGTTTACAGGTGCAGGTATGATAAGGACTGGACCATGATGTACCTCTCCCCGGGCTGCGAAACCGTCACTGGCTATAAACCATCTAATTTTATTGATAACAATAAGCTAACATTCAACAGCATTATCAGGAAAGAGTACCAGAAGAAGATTTATGATGAATGGGAAACGGTAATTAAGAACCGGTCGATCTTCATCATGGAATATGAAATAATAACTGCCAACAACCATGTGAAGTGGATATGGGAGCGTGGAGTAGGTGTTTATGATGATGATACGGGAAAACTGAAGTTCCTTGAAGGATACATTGAAGATATTACCGAACGTAAAAATGCCGAGAAAATGCTGGCAGAAAGTGAACAGAAGTTCAGGCGGCTGTTCCATGGACATGCCGCGATAAAATTCCTCATTGATCCTGATAACGGGAGAATTGTGGATGCTAATGAAGCCGCGGCAGAATTCTACGGTTGGAGCATCGGTGAACTTACGAAGATGAAAGTCACTGAAATAAATACCCTGCCTGCTGCTGAGGTTCAGAAAAACTTAAAGGATACAAAAGATCTAATAAATACTCATGCTGAATTCAGACACAGGAAGGCCAACGGAGATATCGTGGATGTGGAGAATTTCAGCAGCAGGGTGGAGGTGGGAGGCAAAACATACCTCCATTCAATCATACACGATATTTCTGAGAAGAAAAAAGCCGAATACGCGCTGATGGAGAGCGAGGAACACAACCGGCTTATTATGGATAACAGCATGGATGCCATACTGTTGACAAAACCAGACGGATCGATCCATTCTGCAAACAGGACCGCGTGCAAGATGTTTGGCATGACAGAAGAGGAGATCTGCCGGAAAGGCAGGGACGGACTGGTGGACATTGACGATCCGAAACTGCCTGACATGTTGTCAAAACGCGAAAAAGACGACAACATACATAGTGAACTCAATTTTATCCGCAAGGACGGCACAAAGTTCACGGCCGAGGTTTCATCAACCATTTTCAAAAACAGCAAAGGTGATTACTTTACGAGTATGACCATCCATGACATCACAGAACGCAAGGAATGGGAAATTCAACTTTTGAAGGCGAAAGAGAAGGCAGAGGAGAGCGACAAACTGAAAACAGCATTTCTTACCAATATGAGCCACGAGATCAGAACACCAATGAACGGGATCCTTGGATTCCTGGACCTGCTCAACAAACCCAATCTCAGTGAAAAAAGTAAAATGCGGTATATAAGCATTGTGAATGAAAGCGGTCAGCGCCTGTTGAGTACAATCAATGACATTATTGAAATATCGAAAATCGAAACCGGTATTCATGAAGTAACCTATAAACCCGTTAACATTGAAAATTTAATGCATTATTTCCTGGAATTCTTTAAGACCCAGGCAAGTGATAAAGGGATCAGCCTGTCAATTACTGAACAGGTAACCGGTGATGCCTCCCAGGTTGGCACAGATAAGCAAAAGCTGGAATCTGTACTTACCAACCTGTTGAAAAATGCCATTAAATTTACACCCGGCGGCTCCATAGAGTTTGGAAACCATGTTAAAGATGATTCACTGATATTCTTTGTCAGGGATTCAGGAGGCGGCATTCCGGAAGAAAAGATCAACACCATCTTCGACCGTTTCGTGCAGGCCGACATGAAAATATCCAGGTCATACGAGGGGTCCGGACTTGGCCTTTCAATAGCAAAAGCCTACGTTAAACTGATGGGAGGCGACATCTGGGTTGAATCAGAAATCAACAAAGGAAGTACATTCTTCTTCTCCATACCTTACAGGATAGCTGATGCAGAAATGTCCGTACCGGTCACGGATCACAAGGAAAAGCTTCAGGAACCGGAACGCGAAATTACACTGCTTATCGCAGAAGATGATAAATTCAGTTATCTGTTTCTGAAGTCATTGTTATCAGGTAAAAAGTTTTCATTATTGCATGCCTGGAACGGGGAAGAGGCCATCGATATGCTTAAGAACCATCCGGAGGTATCCATCATCCTTATGGACATTAAAATGCCCGTTCTGGATGGCATCAATGCAACCAAGGAAATCAGAAAATTCAATCCGACCATTCCGATCATAGCACAGACTGCATACGTGATGCCCAATGATGAATCAAAAATAATAAAAGCCGGATGTAACGATTACATTCCCAAACCAATCCAACAGGAGGAGCTGTTCAGGGTATTAAATAAGTATATTTCTTAATTGCCAAGAAATGTACATTGTTATTTTCCGATTACACACATATTTGGCTGTCGCCAAAATAGGTTCCTGAACCGGGTCAATGGAGGATGCTTAATTGTTCTAAGCAGTTTTATTTTTTTTCAAATTTTAGCATAATTCCATCTGAAGCTAAATCATCTATTAATTTCATTTCTTTATCCTGCAATTCATATTCATAATCACTATCCCCGATTGAGATATTTAATGAATCGTAATTATAAAATAATACTGTATCTGCTTTAAAGGGCAATCTGCTCTTATCTGAAAGAACTGTATCAATTGTTATTTTAACAGAATCAACTGGTGAAAACTCCCACATAATTTTTTCATCATTAAAATTCTCATTGGGTGCAAATCCTCCGGTTACACCAATCAATTCCCATTTACCAACAAACAAGGTATCGTTATCTTCATGGTTTATGATTTCTTTATCGTTATTTTCACAATTAGTAAATAAAAAAACCATTGCTATTAAAAGAATATTCATGATTTTCATTTTATTGTATTTTAATTAATGACTTATTTTATTTCAAGAGTAGAAACAACCTTTACCTCAAAATTCTTTTCTATTGTTACATTATGTAAATTTTCAAACACTACTGGACAAATCTTCCTTTAAAGTTAAGAGATACTATTCATTTATAAAACTTATTTATTCATGATGATGATTAGGAACTGTTGGAATGCTGTAAACTCGATAGAGTTTTCCAATATTGCAACTCCTTTTTTTCTCTTCGAATGTCTGTTTCCAGGATTAAAGAAACCAATTTTCCATTCTGATCCAATCTGCTTCCATTTATCAAAGTACCGGACAGTTAATGGATCCTTCCTTTAGTGCTTACTTCGCAGTAAACCACCTTGCGGCTTGCTAAGCAGCTTTTCCAACTCGCTGCTAAGGGACTTTAATCCTCTGGTATATTTTGCACCCCTCTGATGGCTTATTGAAATAAATTTGTATTTTTCAAATTTATTCAGAGCTTCCAGGTGGGTGCACTGCTTACCCATGCAGGGCACACACAGCACCTAAGAAAACATGGGGCTGGCAGTGGTTTTCAGAAGTTTCGTTTTTCGTGGCTACCATTGTTACTGACGGACAAGAAAGAACTCCGTAATGCCCCACTTTTCTTAGCTGCGAACCGTTAGAGAGCATAATTCCCACCAATACGAGCTATTTAATTTGATGTTACGAAATAAAGTACTTATATTTGTACGTGAACAAATACGTAAATTATGCTTGCAGCAAATTATTCAGAGTTTAGAGGGGATCTTAAAAGATTTCTTGATAGTGTTGAAAAAAATAATGAAACACTCATTATTAAAAGAAGCAAAGGCAAAGGTGCCGTTATGATTTCTCTTGATGAATATAATTCGATTATGGAAACCCTGCATCTTCTTTCATCAAAAGCCAATGCTGATAGATTATATGAGTCAATGAAGCAATTAAAAGATGGCAAAGGTTTTCAAAAGGAATTGATTGAAGAATAATGATTATTATTTTTTCAAAGAATGCCTGGGAGGATTATACATCCTGGTTAAATGAAGATCGCAAAATCCTTAAAAAGATTAATGAACTGGTCAAGGAAATTCAAAGAACTCCATTTGAAGGGAAAGGCAAGCCTGAACCACTCAAATATGATCTTACAGGTTATTGGTCAAGAAGAATCACTTTAGAGCATCGTTTGGTTTACAAATTTGAAAAGAAAAATATCCATATTATCTCATGTAGATATCATTATGATAATTAGTTACGCTCTCTAATCGAGTAGACGGCTCCGCCAGCGATAGCGTATCGAAAACTCGGGTCCATTCGCCGCGGCGAATGGGGTTTAATACCATTTATTGAAACCAATTTTCCATCCTGAACCAATCTGCTTCCGGTTATAAAAGTACAGGCCAGTTAATGGAGAGCGTTTCCGAAAAATCTCACCTTGCAGAAAAGCGTCTTTAATGCGAGCATACAGATCAGTAAGGATATTTCTTGTTTTTCAGCAGGCCCTAATTATGTTTGCGACCAGGGCGGTGATCATAATTATGTTATGAAAGTTACGTAACTTTCAGCATTTATAATGATTAAGCCATCATCAAGTGGCTGGAAATCATCCCGTTCCGGGTATTTAATTTCCTTTCTTAAAATCCATCCCCCAACGATTTGTCGTTTTCCCCCAACGATTTGTCGTTTTCCCCCGACGATTTGTCATTTTCCCCCGACGATTTGTCATTTTCCCCCATCGATTTGTCGGTTTCCCACATTGATTTTCCATTCCACCTTAATAAAGAACCAATTTTCCATATTGATCCTGCAGTGTTCCATGCTGAAATTGATCGAACTGTTAACGGAAAGTGTTCCTGCAATATCGCGGCATGAAATATTAAGTTTGCAATGCGACCAGGTAAACCTGCCGAACCTCGAGGAAGGACAGCTAATCTCCAACGCTTTTGGTAACGTTAGGAGCTCACTTCGTGATCATTAGGTGGTCCTTCGGCTTGTAACTCGGTAAACTCGTTACTTCGCTCAGGAACCGATCTTTTTTGTTAGGAGGAGATCTCGACACGCTCGATCTTACCGCCCCACACCCCAACCCGCCGGTTCC
>JAIPBT010000046.1 GCA_021738565.1 Bacteroidales bacterium | reverse complement strand
ATTAAATCAATAATTTGACGAACTATTGGTTTATTAGTATTTTTGTTTCTTCGGAACAGTCCCATACGATTAGGTTTTGGTGAAGCTTAACCAAAAGTATGGGTTCTGTTCTTTTTTTCAAAGTTTCGGATAGTTGTGAAAATTACCAACCTATGAAAATTTTTTACACATCTCTATTTTCCTTTTTATTGGTAATGATCTCGTGTAATTCTTTTAAGTCGAATACATCAGTGCTTGAAAAGAATAATGTCATTGCATGGTGTATTGTTCCCTTTGATGCCAACGATCGTACTCCGGCGGAGCGGGCGAAAATGCTTCAGGAGCTTGGCATTAATAAATATGCTTATGATTACAGGGACCGGCATGTGCCTGAGTTCCCTAAGGAGATAAGGGTGATGCAAAAAAATGGTATCGACATAACGGCTGTCTGGTTATGGATACAGGATGCAGATGGTCAGTTGCTCGACCCTGTAAGCGAGAAAATTGTCACTGCAGTGGAGGAATCAGGACTGAAAACGGAATTCTGGCTCAGTTTTCCCAACCAGTTCCTTGATGGCTTATCGGATAAACAGAAATTTGATAAGGCGGTTCAAACCATTTCCAGACTGAACGATCGCCTGGATAAGTCGGGTTGTTCAATTGCCCTTTATAACCATGGCGACTGGTTTGGAAATCCGCTGAACCAGATCAGGATCATCGGGGAGATTGATTCCGATAACATTGGCATTGTTTACAATTTTCACCATGCACACCATGAGATCGATGAATTCGAGTCGATCTTCCCTTTAATGCAGCCCCATCTCACTGCTGTTAACCTGAATGGAATGAAAAAAGAGGGACCCAAGATCATTGATCTGGGAAAAGGGGATGAGGAGGAAGAGATGATCAGGTTCATGCTTGAAAAAGGGTATGACGGACCCATTGGAATATTGGGACATACAGAGGGAGAAGATATCAAGTTGGTCCTTGAAAGGAACCTGGAGGGGCTGAAAAAAATACGTGAAAATCTGAAAAAATGAGCTTTATTTCTTGATCAGGAAAAATATATATATTTATCTCACTATATAAATATATATATCATATTTTGCGATTTGTATTCACTTTATTATTAACACATTTCAATAACGAGCAATCCCTCGACACTTCGGCACTTCGACTACGCTTCAGTACAGCGCTCCGCTCAGGAACCGGGGAGACTGTGAGATGGTGAGACGGTGAGACGGTGAGACTGTGAGACTGTGAGACGGTGAGACGGTGCGACAGTGCGGTAATGAGCGGTCCCTCGACAGGCTCGGGAACCGGCGGATTGGGGTGTAAGGTGGGAGGATCGAGCTTGTCGAGATCGGTTCCTAACAATAAAGACCGGTTTCTGAGCGAAGAGGTGAGCTCCGCCGAACCTCGAGCCGAAGGACCTGGGATAGTCCCACCCTTTTCCCATATGTAATTAGTGCTTGCAAGAAAACGCCAATAGCTGCGTTATGCTCGACTTCAAAACAGTCATTTACGATTAGTAAACTCCTGCTTTTCAGTCATCGATCCCGATGGCTATCGGGATGCTCTTGACGTTTTCTTATCAAGCACTGCTAAATAATATGAGTTTTCTTTGACGCTCAGATGGGTGCCTTCAGGTTATTCCGCTGGGGTTTCAGTAGGTTCATCGAACCAATGAATGTACCAGTTGTATTCATCCATCAGCAGCGCTTCCATCTCTGCCTGCCTGTTAGCAGGGAATTTGGCAGCAACCCTTTTTGCCAGTATCGAAGGATCGCCTTTGCGCTGTGCAAACCTCATGAGGTCGTAAAATCTTTCTCCTTCGTAAGCCAGTTCAAGCGCTCTTTCTTCGAGCAACTCTTCTTCCCAGATCTCCTTCTTTCTTTCTATCCTTCCACCGGAAAGATCTTCATAACCGATAATTTTATTGGTATAGGGATCATGAATGAAGTAGTCATTGGACACGGACATTCCGTCTCCCGGTCTGCCCAGTCCCACGCGTCCCCTGACACCCAGTTCAGGTCTGGTGCTCAAAGTGGTATAGTAACTACCGTCATTTACGATCCCGGTAATCCTGGTATAGGCCGGACCGGCATCTGGAGGCGTTACAATTCCAGTGTGAGCTGTCCACCAGTAAACATACATTTCTGCCAGATAGAGGTGTATGCCTGCTGCCCGGTAAATGTTGTAATTGGCATCCTGGTCATAACGTCCTTTGTTGATGGAATATTTAAAAACAATGGTATCCATATTCTCCATGATCGCCCTGGAACTCCTTTCATCTTCGTCTGCTCTCAGGAAGATCATGCTCCTGTATTGCTGTTCTGTGATCGGGGTTTCCCCGTTGGTATAGAGGTACGATGATCCCATTCCCCTGAAGAAATCAGACGGCAAGCCGGGGAAAGTCATTTTGGAATTTGCCTTGTTGGAGGAGTTGATATTGATCACCTGGTTTCTCCATTGTGATTCCCAGTTTTTAATAGCAGGGTAACTGGGTTTCAGCATAAACTTATGGGGCCCCCAAGGTTCGAACCATTGCTGGAATTTATTCTGCTGGAAATAGGCTTTGTTGAACCAAATGGTAAAAATATGTTCCCTGATATCAATGTTTGAAAAAATATTTCTCCAGTTGTACTGGAAGAAGCTTTCATCAAGGTGGTAACGGAGGGTTTCCGTAGTATTTTTAATGATCGCCTCAAAGTGTGGTGCCGCAGCTTCAAAATTGCCCCTGGTAAGGTACATATGACCCAGCAGCGCATGCAATCCGAAGTTCCTCCAGATGGTTACATCCCAGGTTTCATCCCCGTTATCAATGTAATGATTCACCCCGATGGATTTGATCTCATTTTCAAGTTGATCGGTAAAGTAATCTATGACCATATCCTGGTCCCACAATTGTTTTTCAAGCTCAATGGTATAATCATAGATGACGCCGACCTCTTCTGCGGAATCCTGCACTGCCCATTCGGATTCAGGCTTATAGATGCCTGTCGGACTGAGCAGTACATGCACACTGTCGTAATACACCCCGGGTGAATTCACAAAGTCCTGCACCTCCTCCAGGGTTGTAAGGCTTTCCGGAATATAAGGAATATTGCCATATATCCTTACTGCATTGAAATAAGCCCATGCGCGCATGGTAAGGGCTTCTCCGTAAAGCCTGTCGTAATTTGTACTTGGCACCGTATGATCAGTAACTTCCGGGTGTTTGATCTTCAGTATCCTTGAAAAATTATTGCATGCAGCGATCAGCCTGAAGAAATTCTGCGGATTCGCGTATTTGTTCGACTTTGATATATTGAAATTATATATTTCAACCATATCAGCTTCTGCATTTTCCGTAATGTTCAACAGATCTCCCCTGAGTTCCCCGAGCAGAAACAGTTGTTCCACGAGGTTTTGCTGCAG
This sequence comes from Bacteroidales bacterium, assembly GCA_021738565.1. GTDB lineage: Bacteria > Bacteroidota > Bacteroidia > Bacteroidales > M55B112. The sequence goes on along the minus strand of JAIPBT010000046.1, from coordinate 26,822 downwards.
TCCGTACATCCCCATGGCGATGGATCTGTATTCATACCAATCGCCATACAACCTGTCCTCGGTTATTTTAAGGGTCTGTTCAGGATTCAGGAGTTTTTCACATGAACTTATCAGAAATAATGAGGATGCCAATCCGATTAGCAGTGCCGTAGTTTTTATTATCCTCTTCATACTATATAATTTCGATTGTTATAAACCTAATTTAATACCTGCCATAAATTGCATTGATTGCGGCATTAATCCATAATCAACTCCCTGGTGCCTGGGTGAATAAGAGTAAGCAAATTCCGGGTAATAACCGAGGTAATTCGACAGAGTAAGCAGGTTGTTTGCGGAAACATAGAATTCAGCATTCCTGAATACCAGGAACTCATCAGGTATCTTGTAACTCAGTGCAACGTGTTTAAGCCGTGCATAGCTACCATCCTCTATCCACCTTGAAGAGAATGAGGAATTGCCCTGCAGGTCATCGAATTGTGCCCGTGGAATATCCGTATCATGCCCCTCGAACTGCCACCTGTTCAACACGGTTGTACTCTGGTTATCCAGTGTTGACATGCGTTCGCTCATGTACCGAACGTAATTGAAAATGTCATTTCCGTAGGAGAACTGTACGGCAATATCAAGGGATAGCCTCTTGTAGCTGAATGTAGTGGAAAAACCACCGTGAAACAGGGGCAGTGATGATCCGATGGTTGTCTTATCGTGGAAATTGATCACACTGTCCGGAACGCCATTTGGTCCGGAAATGTCTTCAAAAATTGCATCACCTGCCTGGTAGGGAACGCCTTTGTCGTTGACTAGCCCGGCGGTATCTGCATCCGCCTGTTTTGAATATACACCGAGGAACCGGTATCCGTAAAAGCTGTTTGCAGGTTCTCCCACTTTGTTTATCCTTTCACCGCCAAGTATTTCGTAGCTGAGTTCATCTCCCTGGATCGTGGTGATCTGGTTCATGTTGGTTGCAAGTGCGGCTGAAACATCCCAGTTGAATGAGCCTGTTTCGATGATCCTGTAATACAATCCCAGCTCTATGCCTTTGTTTTCCATGGAGCCATTGTTTTCCAGCCGCAGGGAATAGCCCAGGTAGGCATCAATTGGTGCAAGGATCAACATGCTATCTGTCACATTCTTATAAAGATCAACACTCAGCGAGAAGCGGTAACCGGCAGTTGCAAAATCGAGGCCCGCGTTCATTTGAGTAACTGTTTCATAGGTGAGCTCTTCATTGAGCACAGTGCCCGGATACAATCCAACAGTTTCCCTGAACTTGATCGGTCTGTAGAAATTTGTTGCGCTGGCTTCACCCAGGTCATCATTTCCTGATGTACCATAGCTAAACCTGAGCTTCAGATCATCAATCCATTGTGCATTTTTCAGAAACGATTCACTGGACAACCTCCAGGAAACACCTCCACCGTAAAACAATCCAAAGGGAACGCCAAGATTGATGGTGTTTACTGCATTATCACCCACCCTTGAAGAACCGTCGAGTGATGCAGATGCAGAAACCATGTATTTATTCTTGTAGGAGTAGTTCACATATTCATAGAAAGAGAGCCAGTTCCAGTCGCTGTTCTGCCCTCCAATTTCTCTTAGTTTGGGGTCTCCGTCCTGTATCATCCTGTATTCATCGTTCTCATGGGCATTTTTCGTAAGGCCCCAGTCGAACTGGTAAGAATTTACCTGCAGGTTGGCGCCTGTAGTGGAACTGATCCGGTGGTCCCCAAAGACCTGGCTGTAGGCAAGGTGTGTATTGTTGTAGAAGCTGTTCAGATTGTTGTTGGAAAGCTTGGCAACGTTGATGGCTTCCTTATTGTAATAAAGCTCCATACCTTTGTTAGGCATAAAGATCGCTTCTTTAAGTACATTGTAATTCAGGCTGAAGATGGATTTTGCAGTGAAGTGGTCACTGATCAGTCCGATCAGACCAAGTGTTGAGGTAAAGTTGTAGTTGCTGTTTGAAGCAGAGAAATTATCGATGGTTCCCATCGGGTTGCTGACACCCAGTTCATCAACTTCAGATAGTATATCTAGCTCTTTTTCTTCAAGGTCGTACTGGTAGGGGTAAAGCATGGGTGATTTGGTAATACTGGTCATGATGGGACTGGTCTGCTTTACTGATGCGGCCTCTTTAAGGTCGGAAAAACTATAGTTCAGGGATACATCGGCATCCATTTTGAGCCAGGTGAAGATGTTAAGCATACTCACAAACCTGAGGTTATAGCTTTGGTATCCCGTATTTTTAATTACACCTTCACTGTTGGTATACCCGAATGAAAGTCCGTACCTTGCAATTTCATCACCTCCCTTTACATTTAGATTAAAGTTGGTGAACAGGGCATTGTCGAAGATCAGATTCTGCCAGTTTGTATTGTGCTGGTAATTGATGTAGTTTTCATCACTTTCTTCAAGGAACAGGTTTGGGTATTGCTCCACGATGTCCTCTTCAAGAAGTCTTGATGAAAACAGGATTTCACTGACGAGTGTCCTGTGCTGATTTGCATTCAGAACCGGTATCTCTTTTTCTGGCCTGAGTGAATAACCATTCCTGTAATCAATTTCAATACTGGTTTGAGTGGCACTGGGATCAAGTGTTTCTATAAAGATCAGTCCGTTTGATGCTTTTGATCCGTAAGCTGCAGTAATTGTCGGATCTTTAAAGACTTCCAGTCTGGATATATCGAAGGTATTGATAGCCATGAGCGGATTGTAGGCGTATCCTGCCAGGTTCGACTGGAACAGTCCCTGTGTTACCTTGGGGATCCCGTCGACCACGACCAGCGGTTCGTTGTTCCCATTGAGTGAATTTACTCCTCTTATAGACATTACGGCACCACTTCCCGGGGCTCCCGACCTGTTGACCACATGCAGTCCCGGCACCTTTCCCTGCATGAACTGGTCAAATGACATACTGGGTGTATGTTCAAGGTCCTCAATATCGACGTCAACATGAGAGGCCACGACGCTGTTGGATGGCATGAGATGGGAAAGGACCGCAACGGGGTCATCTCCCGAAGCCACATCCAGCGGCGTGAGTACCACCCTGATGTTGTAACGTCCGTTGACGTTGATCCTCTTGTTTTTGAAACCTCCGGTTGCGGAGATCATCAACCAGGATTTTGGAGAGGGTACCCTGATGGAAAACTGTCCCTGGTCATCTGTAAGCACGGGCATGTCGGTTGATCCTTCAATACTTACGGATGCATTGGCCAGGGGTTGGTTGTTAAAAGTAAGCACCACACCATTTACCTGGATGGATTCCTGCGCATTGGAGACCATGCATATTGACAGCAGCAGTACTGCTATTGATCCTGCAATGCTCCTTTTCGTAAAAATATATTTCATCATCGAGTGGGTTATCAAAATATTATTCTCTTTAAAAAGTAGTTTCACTATTTATTCGTAATAAGGAATAAAGTCGATGTAATCAATCAGCAGTGAATTGTTCGGAATAAATTCCGCGGGGCCAACATATTCAAACCTGAGTGTTGTTTCACCGTAATCAACGGTATTCTCTGCCAGTACATCGAACATCCTGTAGGGATCACCCTGTTTGATATAGTACCAGCCACCTGCTTCGCTTGGATACCTGTACAGGTAACTTGTCTTGAAATAATCTCCCCAGTCCATTGTTTTGATCAGCTGATCGTTCAGGTAGATATCGAATATGGCGCCATAGTTTCTCATCGTTCTGAACACGATCAGGTATCTTCTCGGGAACAGGTTTTTAATTTTAAGCTCCACTGAAAAATTGCCGGCATAACCGGATTCAAGGAATACCTTTACAATGGAGTCGTTCGATGCGGTTGGAATAGAATCGGCATTGGGCAAAAATGATTTATCGCTGAACTGGGTTGCCAGCTCCTTTCTCCATATATACCTGTCGATGCCTGTTTCTTTGACGTACCATTCCATCTCTACCCTGACAGATCCGTTGAAAAGGGTGTCAGGTACCTGAAAGTATTTGTAATTAAACGCGATTCCGTTGCTGCATTCATACCTTTCTCCCACATCATAATCGATCACAATGCTGTCTCCAAGTATGTTCTTTAATTTCAGTGTATCGTTCGGTGCTCCGGTCCGTATGAATTCTATGGCGTTCAGTGAATTTTCAAACACTCCGTGTTCAAGCAGGTAGGGGATTAAAATGTCGTTTTGCCAGAAAACAGGAATGTCTGTATGGTCCTGATATCCGGTTAGAAGCGATGCCATGTCATCCAGCGCCCTGTTGTAATCTTCAGTTCGCGGGAAAACCATGGTAGCGGTATTGAACCTGAATTCCTCCCTGATTGGAAAGAATTTTTCTTCAAATTCATTCTTTATGATTGGAACCGTATCGTAAACCGTTTGTCCCAGGTCATTCTTATAGAGCGGACGGCTTTTTTCCTTGTCCACGATGACGGTATCAAGATCAAGGATGTATTTCTTAAAAATGGGATTGGTGTTTGCATAGAACTCAAACAGGTTGGGCTTGGGTTTGGGCACCCTTTTGGTCATAACAAAATATTTCCCGTTGAGATAGAGCGGACTTTCTTTCTTCTCCAATACGATCCCGTCAAACAGAGATGTATTGTTGTAGTGCTCAAACAATGCAAATTTCTCGGACAGCATCTGGACCCTTTCAGAACCTGTAATATTTCCGGATTGCACATAATGCGGAGTGATCAAATACATCAACAGGGACTCAGTAATACTGTCCGACAGAAGATAATCATCAAAAGCTTCATTGGTCGGGATGAAGAGCGTATAGGTAGCATCCTTTTTGAACAATGTGTCAAGTTTGAAATCCTTTATGTACTGCACGTACCTGTCGATCCCGAGTTCAGTGTCTTGCTGGATTACTTCCCACATGTTTTCATTGACAGTCACCGGTATTGTTTCGTAGTGCTCTTCCCACTCCTTTTTGCATGAAGCCAGCACCATGGAAACCGCCAATACTGATATTATAATCCTGTTCATTTTCATATTCTGAAGTGTTTTGTATACCGCTTGTAACTACATTTTTTATAAGTTTCCCGGTGCTTCGTCCTTTGCCGGCAGATGGTTCCGGGATAAGCTGAATTCATCGTTTGTTGGTCAGGGGTTCAAATCGAACATAATCCCATTCAAATACTCCTGGGATGAGGGACCTGACTTCAACCTCATGTCTTTCATAGGTATTGAAATCGATGTTCCCTATATAGAAATCGTGGTAAGGCCAGTTGGAGCTTCCGCCTTCTGAAAGGTCAAGCAATCCGCCTACTCTTTTAATGTCTATATAGACTTCTACCAAAGCATTTAGTTCGCTGAAAGCGTGTGCCCTGATGTGTACCTCGTAACTTCCCTGCACGATCTTTGGTAAATTGTATCTGATGGAGAAATCACCCACAATTTTAAGGTAATCGTCTCCCCATGCTGTATGTGCCTCGTCGGCTTCCTCCACAAAAAGAAGGTCCGGTCCTGTCCAGGTAATATGGGACAGGGCAGCGGGGTCTTCAACAATATATTCCCCGGGCTCAAGTCTGAATTCGTTGAACAGTGGTTCTTCATAGAATTCAAAGGTGACAGTGGCGCGGGTGGGTCGTTGTGGTGTCATCATCCGGTCGATCAGGTGAATGGCCCCGCTTTGAGTGATCACGTTGCTTGCATCATAGTTGAAACCGATGAAATCAATGATGACCGTATCCCCAGCTTCAATCAATGTATCAAATACCTGTTTGCCGCGGTTGATAACAATATCGAGTCCGTTTCCATTGATATTTACCGGGAAATTGGAAAATGTTGTGAAATTTGTTGCATTGTCCACAAAATCGTCGAGGAAAACATTGGCATCCAGGATGTGGTAGCCGATATACTGGTACAAACCATTCTCCACATTTGTATAATCATTTGAACTGACACCCAGCGTATCAAGCAGGTCCTGGACGTTGTAGATGCCTTTTTTGCTGTAAGTAGTATCATGTTCCACCAGGAGTGTGACTCCGTTTACAAGGGTGTCTACTTTCAGGTTCCTGGTTAAAACTACATCCTGACCGGTCATTTCCGCGGCTTCAGCAAAAATGCTGAAACCACCATCATCCTTGACCCAGTCCATGGTGGTGCGTGTGATCGGTTTCAAAGCCTTGCTCAATACATGAACAAATCCGTTTGAAAGCTCATAGTTCTTTATTTTTACGGGCGCCTGGTTGTTGATGTTGTAGTAGGCTGAATCCAGGTCTTCAAGCAATACATAGTTGACAGTGAGCAAGTCCCCCGAGAGGGTTCTTGCCGGTAAAGCACCATAGGGGAAATCATTGGCATCAATGGCCAGGTTCACCACATGGTATTTTGCCAGCGCCGTGGCATATTCCATATCATTTATAAGTTCATCAATGGAATTGTACTTATCGCTTTCTGCAATGAAATCATCCATTGCCTGGTCATCGGGAAGAAACAATGTATACCCGGAATTGTAGGGATTGTATGCGCTAACAATGCCTCCGACAACTGTAGCATCGAGTACTTTGAGGAACTTACCGTAAAGCGTATCGTTCTCTAAAACGAAATTATAGATGGAAGTCCCTTTCATGTCTTCAAATTCCGCAACGGGAGGCGGTTCTTCACACCTCATAGCTGTGAAGAGAAAGAAGGCAAATATGCTTGCTATGATCGATATACTTTTCATATTCTAAAAATTATAATACGGGTTCTGTTCTAATTCTTTGTTTCGTTCCAGCTCATATTCATACACCGGCAGGTACCAGCCCAGCGGGTTGATGAGCTTCGTCTTCAGGATCCTTTTCTGGGCAGAGGGTACATCTTCAATGACAATGTCGATGAATTTGGATTTTCGTGCAAAATTATTCCTGCGTCCCATTCTCATAAGGTCGAACCACCTTTTGCCCTCAAATGCAAGTTCCTTTGCTCTCTGATCCATGATGGCATCTTCATAGGCAGCTCTTGTTTCTGCTAAGGGCGGTATGGACACGTCGCGCATATCCATTACGTTTTTCATATAAAGGAATGCATCATTGTACATCTCTTTTTGTGCCAGTGCCTCGGCTTTCATTAGGAAAACGTCAGCAAGCCTGTATATGATGAAGTTGGCGCTGGTTGATTCCGTGTTTGCACGTTCTGTCTCACCGTCCGGAGCCCTTCCTACATATTTCCAGATGATGTAATTGTCCTCGCCCTCTTTTTTAATGGAGGTATCTTCGCCCCTTACTTTTTCGGCAGAAGTTTCAGATTCAAATGAAAAAATTTCAATGGCTTTTTCACTTGGATCAATGTTGTGGTCGTCGTGCCGGGTCAAACCATACAGAGAATTCTGCTGGCTGTTCTCCTTGTTGAACTGTATCTCGAATATAGATTCAAAAGAATTTCCCGGATAGTACAATTCAAAAAAGAATCCCGGGTAGAGCAGTTCAATGTTGTTCTTTCCAAAGTCTGCTTCAAGGTTCTCAACGTGGCGGATCACTTCATCGTAATCAAAAATCCATAGATTTATGTCTGCCATAAGGGCGTCAAATGACTGTCTTGTGGCCCTACCTTTGACCTCCTCAAGTGTCTGGTAACCATCAATGGTGGCGAGGTTTCTATTGTTTTCGAGGTCCTCGAGAATGTAATCGATCACTTCCACGTCTGTATTCTGCTTCCGGTATAAGGAATCAACAACGTCATCGCTTTCGACCGGCTCGGTAACCAAAGGAACATCTTTCCAGATCCTCACCAGGTAGAAATAGGAAAGGCTCCTGAGGAATACGGCTTCAGCCATGATCTCCTGCATCTGGAATTCAGAAAATGTGTCATCAATTTCCTGGACTTCCGGGGCATTTTTTATTACCTCATTGCAGTAGTTAATTACTTCATAAAATGGGCCCCAGTTACAGAGGTAATTTTCCGGGTAGATGGTACTTTCGCTCATTTGCCGTTCGCTGTTCCCCAGCTGGTAATCACCAATGACCATGTCGCCCCTGAGTTCACCGTATAGAAACAGCAGCCTGTCAAGTTTTGCAAATGTGTCGTATGCTCCCATCATTACAGCTTCCACGTCTTCCTTGGACTTCCAGTATTCCTGCCTGATAAGGCCCTGCGGAGGGATCAGATCCATCCATTCCTGGCATGAAAGCAGGAGTGACATTCCAAACACGGTAATTAATATTCTGACTTTTATTTTCATGATCGATTGTTTTTCTTTATTACAGCCCTATGTTCACACTCAGGGTAATGATCTTTGGAGGGGGAGTTTTGGCATAGTCGTATCCGATCCAGAATGGATCCGATGCATTTTGTCCCACCTCGGGATCCTGGCCCGAATAATTGGTGAAGGTGAACAATTTTCTTGCACTTGCAGTGATACTGAGGCTCCTGATGTTCATTTTCTCACTTACCCTGTTTGGAAGCCTGTACCCGAGCTTAAAATTGATAAGGCGCAGGTAATCACCTGGTTCAACATACCTGTCGGACCCCAGGTTGTTCGCGGGATGGTACATGTAAGCTCGCTGCAGAATATCATCCGGAAGATCTTCAACGGGTGTCTGTACCCTCCATCTTCTGAGCACCGCTTTACTCTGGTTGTTCTTGTTGTTCATCCCTTCTGTCTGTATGGCAACACCATTGACGATGTCGAAACCAAGCCTGTAATGAAAACTTGTTGAGAAGCTGATGTCCCTGTACTTTATGCTGGTTCCGAAACCACCCATGTAATCGGGGTTGGAGTCACCGATCCAAACGACATCGTTCAGGTCGATGATACCATCGTGATTGCGGTCCTCATAGATAGGATCCCCGCCTTTGAATACATACGTTCCTTTATAGGTTAACGGAACAGGCAATCCCTCGTTGTCAAGTATTACATCGCCGTTTGGATCCCTTGCCACAACTTCAGCATCATTTGCCCAGACGCCAAGGTACCGGAAACCGAAAAATGATCCGATCGGTTCGCCCTCAATCACTCTCCGGGGATAGGAACCGTTCCCGATTGATGTGGAGGCCTCAGTGTTGAAGTTTTCCGGAAGGTCATTAAACCGGTTGACATTCTGAGAGGTGTTGAAATTAACGGACCACAACCAGTTTTCGTTCCTGATGATCTTCCAGTCGACGGTTAATTCCCATCCGTTATTTTCAAGTTCTCCGCCATTGAAAAATATAAGGTTGTCGTACCCGGAAGAATAGGGAATGTTGTATTCATAGAACAAAAGGTCGTAGGTTATTTTGTTGTATTTAATCGCTTCAAAGAAAATCCTGTCATCAAACAGGTTCAATTCTATTGCAATGTCCGTTGAGGTAGTGGACTCCCACCTGAGGTTGTTGAGCTGGATCTGATCGGGAACAATGGCCGGTGATTCGATGTATGAACCTGTCTGTGATGAATTATAGGTTGCGAAGCGTGCATAGGAATCCCACGGCTGGCGTCCCGCCACGCCCCAGGTTGCACGTATCATACTTTCGCCGAGCCAGTCGACATTTTCAAACCAGGGTTCGCTTGAAAACCGCCATCCCCCTGAAACTCCCTTGAACAGTCCCCACCTGTAGTTGATACCGAATGAGGTGTGCGCATCGGCACGCAGCGTGGTTTGCAGCATATACTTGTCCTTGTACTTGTAGTTTAGGTTTCCAAGCGCTCCCAGCTGCCTTGTTTCACCCGAACCTCCGCCGATCCAGTTGATCTGAGCATCGATGGCAGGATCCTGTATGTCGGTGGACGGGGTCCTGTTGCTCTGGATGTTCATCCATTCGTAACTTGACTGATCCGTGATCCAGGAAAAGGCGCCGGTTACAACATGGTTGGTATTCTTAAAAGGGGCCTCGAAGGTAACCCTTGATTCGGTCCGGATGGAAGTATTGATGTTGTTGCTCTCTTCGGCTTTGTTAATGTTCCAGGCAAGCCAGTCGGCACCGATGGCATTGTAGGGCAAATAATTTTCGTACTTGGTACCAGCATACTGAAATGCAATGACTTCATGAAGTGTGAGCCAGTCGTTGATCCTGTACCTGAGCCGGAAGGTATTCTGCAGGTTGTTCCTTACATTGTCGTCTTTGCCAAGTTCAGCCACTGCTACCGGGTTGAAATAACTTACACCGTCTCCCTGGTAACTGGTTATGGGTGTGAAATACTCGCCGGTGGGGTTGCCATAGGAGTCGTATTCCCAGATGCTCATATTCGGGGACTTGATATAGGCCATTTCCCGGATGTTTCTCCTGTTCAGTTCGAGATTGCCATTTGTTCTGTTGTTGGTATAGTTGAACTGAATGGAAAACAAAAGGTTCCGCGAGAGGAAATAATCAAGGTTGATCCTTGTTGAGAATCTTTTACTGCTGGTATTGATCGTTGTACCGCCTTCATCCACATAACTGAAAGAGGTAAAGTACCTTGTTTTTTCACCGCCACCGGATACCTTGAAGTAATGGTCGTGTGTCATGGCGTTTTGTGTGATGGCGCCGATCCAGTCGGTGTTGGCGGAATAGTTGTAGAAATCTTTGTAATCGGTATTGTATGCGATCTCATCAGGTATAGTGAATACACCGCTCCTGTTGTGCCATTCCTCCAGCTGCAGCATGATGTATTCGTTTCCGTCGAGCATGGGGATAGCGGGAGGTTGTATGTTCAGACTGCTTTTGTACTGGTAGTCAAATTGCACCTGCCCCATCCGTCCTTTATAGGTTTCAATGAGCAGTACACCATCTGCGCCCTGGGATCCGTAAACGGCTGTTGAAGCAGCATCTTTGAGGATTTCGATGGATTTGATGTCCTGAAGCGCCAGGTTCACGAGTTCACTGATGTCTTCCGTGTCGGCCGAACTAAGGTCGAAATTTGATGAGACCCTCTGCTGCGGTATTCCATCAACGACGATCAACGGCTGACTGTTGCCCATGGAGCTCAGTCCCCTGATCACAAGTGTGGATCCGGACCCCGGGTCACCGGAAGCCGCGATGATATCCAACCCGCTTACTTTTCCCTGCAACGCTTCTGAAGCAGAAGATATTCCCTGGTCTGCCATATCCGCCAGGTTCACCTTTACCGTGGATGATGCGTTGTCGCGCTCAGCGATGTTTGTCAGACTGTAATCATTTTGTGCAGCGGCAGTGATGGTTACCTCTTCGATCTCAAGGTTTGCCGGAACAAGTTCAATGGTGAGCTGCCTGGTTCCATCAACAGGGATCTCTTTGGTTTCATATCCTATTACGCTGACTTTTACAATGTTATCGGCATCTCGCATCTCAAGGACAAAATCCCCGTTCACATTGGTGATCGTACCGTTGATGATCCTGTTCTCGTCATCGAATTCGATGATGTTCGCCCCGATGACAGGCAATTGATCACCTGCATCCAGTATCCGGCCCCGGAGTACCAAGTTTTGACCGTATGCATTTGTAAGACTGGCTGCGGCAATTAAAATTACCAGTATTGTCTTTAGTTTTCTCATCAGTTTAAAACCTTTGGGTAGTTATCTGAAAATCTGATCTTTTATCTCTTTATTTAGTATCTAACTCACTAACCACTAACGCTTTGTCGAGTTTGTGAATAACTGCGTTGTTGATCAGGACAGGGATCGTTACCGCTCCCTGACTCAATGTTTGTCCTGCCAGGATATTGGTTGAATCGGACAACGGAACTGCTGTAAACATGCCCCCGCTTCCCGATGGGAAGTCAATTTCATCAATATTGGGTTCTATATATATATTGGTATTGACAGGGTTCAGCTCCGTGGAAGATTCATCCGGGCGCATGGTTTCATAATACCCTGGTGTTGCATTCCCATCGGTGAATATGAATTGTTTCCTTATAAAATGTGCCAGGATAAATTTTTGAAGATCCTCTTTCGGAAGCGTGTCGGCCTGAACAGCAGTGAGAGCCGCCCCTGTGGGTGCAAACACTGTGTAATTCTCACTTTCTGATGTGAATGTAAATTCTGAAAGTGCAGTGTTTGCCAGTCCGGCATCCACGATCAGGTTAAAGAATTCCGGGAAGCCTGATTGCATAATGAGGTACAATGGTGTGGCATTGAAACTGAACCAGTCCAGTATTCCCCAGGTTGAACCATTGTTTGCCTTGCCCTGGTCAATGTTCTCCGGGATAATTTCAACATACTGGGAGCCATTGTAACCTTCCGTGGTCCTTCCGGTTCCGCGTACCTCGCCGGTTTCTTTGTTAAAGATCAGGTAATTTCCAGCGAGGTTAGGTATGTATTCCCTCGTTGCCAATCCGTTCGGTTCTCTTGTTGCGATGTGGTTCAGCAACAAGGTTCTGAGGTCGTTTTTTGTAAAGTTGAACCGCTGAGCGGAACTTCCTGAGATCTGGAAGCAGAAAAATGATTCGGTGACGGCGTCATACAAAAATGAAGAATCCTGTGAGGAAAACTGGTCGGCTTCAACGAAAAGCTGGTATTGCTGGTCGATGGGTCTGACCCTTTTCAGGGCCGACAGGAGTCCGCTTTGCTCTATGGCATACATGACCTTCAGGTATCCCCTCCTGAGATAAATGGGACCTGTCACACTTGAAAATGCTCTTGGGACAATGGGACTTTCAAGACCAATGAAGCTGGCATTGCTGCCGAATTCCTTATGAAGGTCATCATAGGATACATCTTCTATGGTAACCAGATCATCTTCACCATTGTAAAAACCTTTTTGAAGGTCCGTTTCATATACCGCATTCATTGAGAGGTGGGAGTTTACGATGATCCGCTTGACATTTTTGGGAGCATTGCTGATCCCATCCCAGAATAGTCCGCCCGGCATGTATTGATTCTCAAGCGTTGTAAGTGCCGTATTGGTTGGGGCAAGCATTCCATGATGGTACCTTGTGGTAACATTCCCGGGCAGTCCTGATGTGCCCGGAGGCGCTTCTGTTCTTTCTTTGGTTACATTGAATGCAAGATCGGGGAAAGTCAGGTCAAAAAGCGAATCCACTTCCAATCCTTGCTCTGCACCCACCTGGTTGAAAGTTTCATTCTGGTTGTAATCAAATTCCGGGAACAGGTTGACCAGGTCTAGAAACCTGTCATAAGACCTGTCGTCGTAATCGGAAGCTATGATCTGATAAGCGTTTTTGCCGGGGGATACAACCCTGTCGATGTTATGTATAAACCCATTTTCTGCAAATATCTCTTTTCCCTTGAGTTTTGCACCCAGGTAGAACATGTCGCTGTTATCCTCGAAAGACCTTCCAAAATAAAAATAATAATCATTAAGGCTCAGGTCATAGATGTCAAAGTATTCCTTGTAAAAAAGTGGCGCTGATTTCCGGGCGTCGGTAACCACCCTCCTGTACCAGGGAGAATCCAATGTGTCTGTAATGCGTATATCCTCTTCACCTTTGTTGCCAATGATCCGTGTCCCGTACTTGATGTCTTGATCTTCAAGCAATGTTTCCCTCTTGAATCCTTTAGGTTCATCATTTGTTTCATCGGCTGGATCAATCCAACCCCAGACATCAACCGATCTGAGTTGCTCCCTGGACCATGGATTCTGAACAATGTGGTATTTTACAATTTCAAAAAGCTCATCTTGCGGATTTTCGTGCGGAATTTCAGAAACACTGGTGTAACCATTTGGATTGTTCTGGAAATAAAGCTCAAATGCATCGTTGTTGGGTGCAAATATCGTGTAACTTCCGGAGGTATTGATAATGGTATCGTAACCGGTCAGCTTGAGGCATTCTGCAAATGTCGAGAAAATCGCTGTGTCGGATAGCTGTGTAAATAATTTACCTGCCAGCCAGTCGGGTCGTTCATACTTGTCATCTTCAACACAACCTATCGTTAACGAAAACGCAAGCGCAAAAAGCGCATAGTTTTTGATCCTTCTCATGTTGGTAGTAGTAGTTTGTTAATAAATCCGGCAGGAAAAACAACCAGCTAAACCCTGTTAAAACCGATAAATCTTCTCCTGCACCGGCATTACTTTTTTCAGCGGTTAAATATAAAAAAAATTAAGGGACATTTGACGCTAAGTTGGCTTTATATAGAATTGTTCTATATTGTTCGTGCAAGGGGGGACGGACGGTGAGACAGTGAGACGGTGAGACGGTGAGACGGTGAGACAGTGAGACGGTGAGACGGTGAGACAGTGAGGCAGTGAGACAGTGAGACAGTGAGGCGGTGGGACAGTGAGACGGTGGGACAGTGAGGCAGTGAGACAGTGAGACGGTCCTCCTTCGCTGAAGCTACGGAGGACAAAGGGATATAATTAAAATAAATAACCAACAATTAACCTACTTATATAGGAAAGAAGTGATTATGGTTGTTATATTTGGAGTTGAAAAAATAATGACGTTATGAAACCCTCATGCACTATAGTTCGAAAAAGGTAATAAAAATAACATGAGGGTTCCATGGCATTAGGATTAAGACATCTGTTTTTTTGAAGATATAATAGACTGAATATTAATAGTATAACTAAATTATTTTCTAATGAAAAGGAGATTGTATCTGGTTACATTGGCAGTGCTGTTTGCAGTTTCAGCAATGTATGCCCAGGATGAACACAACGAAAAATTCTACGGGGAGTGGCACATGCAGGAATTGAAAATGGAAAACACGGAAAATCAGGATCACATCACCAATGAAATGCTCAAAAGTGATGGCACCTATTGGATCATGAAATTTTCTGAAGGTGGTGAATTTTTCCAGGAGACAAATTTTAACCGGAATGCAAGGGTGGACAAGATGGAAGGTACATGGAAGACCGAGCCGAACGAAAAACTTACAATTTTCTTCATTATCGAAGGACAAAGACGTCCCCTGCAATTTTATTATACGTTTGAAAGTGAGACCAACCTGATCCTCGAAAGGTATGACCAGCTGAGGACCATGCGGATGGTGGTCTGGTTTGAGAGGAAGGGGCCGGGAGCCAGGAGTCTGGGAGACTTGGGGACTTGGTGACGGGGGACCAGGAGACGGGGAGACGGGGAGACCAAGGGACTGGGGGACTTGGGGACCAGGAAAGAAAGCTGTTTCACAAAGGACCACAAAGAAAATCACGAAGCGCCACGAAGGATAAGTAACGCAGAGAACTGTGGAGGAATGTCGAAGTGAATACGAAAGTAATCAAACCGGTGAGACAGTGAGACGGTTAGACAGTGAGACGGTTAGACAGTGAGACGGTTAGACAGTGAGACGGTTAGACAGTGAGACGGTTAGACAGTGAGACGGTTAGACAGTGAGACGGTTAGACAGTGAGACGGTGAGACAGTAAATGATCAACGGAATTGGCTGTATAGTATTAAAGATACCGCATCACTGCAACACCGCAACACTGCATCACAATTAAAGCCAGTGGCCAGGGGCCAGAACGAATTTCGAATGTCGAATGTCAACCAAATTGTTTCCCCGGTTTTTATATATTTAATTAAAATTAAGAATCTGTTACCGCCAATTATAAACCAAAAGCAGCTGCAGTATGAAAAATTCAACAACACTTTTTATTCTCTCATTTCTGTTAATGATAATTGCCCCGTCATTTGGCCAGTTATCCGAAGCGGAGATATTTCAAACGGTACAGGATAACATTGAACAATTCAGAAAGGGTGACGTAGTCATCCATGTTACCGATGGCAACGGTAATTCCCTAAAAAAAGCAAGCATAAGCATTGACCAGGTCGGCCATGATTTTATGTTCGGTGCGCTTTTGTTTGACCTGACCAGGGATCAGCTCGATCCGGAACGTGAAACGATGTTGAAGGAGAGGTTCCTTGAGCTGTTCAATTACGGTATTTTTCCCTTTTACTGGAGTGGTTATGAATACCGGCCCGGGCATCCCCGTTATGACAGGATGCATGCAACACTTGACTGGTGCATTGAGAACGGGATCACCCGGAAGGGGCATCCGCTGGCATGGACCCATGAGGCCGGTATGCCGGACTGGATCCTTGAGATGTCTCTGGAAGATTCTGAGACCATGCTTGAATCCAGGATTATGGAAAATGTAGCAGGATTTGAAGAGATACAGATATGGGATGTTGTAAATGAACCGGTGAATACGGTAACCTGGGAAATGGCACATGCCGATAAAGAGGGGAGGCACAGGTACACCACCGAAGTTCCGCTTGAAGATGTAGCTGACTGGGTTGAAAAGGCCTACAAAGCTGCTCACAGGGCGGATCCTTCAAAACAGCTTGTGCTGAATGAATTCAAGCAGATCGCCGATCCTGCAACCAGGGAGCGGTTTTATAAGCTGGTTACTGAATTGCTCGACAGGGGAACGCCGATCAACGGACTGGGTCTGCAGGCACATGAACCCAGGGATGAATGGTATGATCCGGTGGATGTATGGAACACAATTGAATTGTATACTGAATTCGGACTTCCGCTTCATATTACTGAATTCTCACCACAGTCGAAAGGTGCAGGGATCACCGGTGATTACAGGACCGGCTCCTGGACAGAGGAGACACAGGCTGAATTTACAGAAATGATGTACCGCCTCTGGTTTGGTCATCCTTCGGTTGCCTCGATCAACTGGTGGGGATTTTCGGATGCCAATGCCTGGCTGCCGGGATGCGGGATAACCGACAAAGACCTGAACCCGAAGCCGGTATACAATACCTTGAAAAAACTCATCAGGGAAGAGTGGACGACAAAAGGACTTGAGTTAGAAACCGGTAGGAAGGGATCAGCATCCTTCAGGGGATTTTATGGCACATATTATGTTGAGGTTGCTTCGGAGGGATCTGTAAAATCCTCTACCCTTGAGTTAGAGAAGGGGAAAGAGAATGTCTGGGAGATCGTGGTGGGAAGGTAGATGGGTTGTCGGTGAGACAGTTAGACGGTGAGTCAGTGAGACGGTGAGATGGTGGGGCAGTCAATGGTCAAGGTTAGACAGTGAGACGGTTAGACAGTTCGATAGTGCGACAGTGTATGATCATCAGTATTTGCTTTGTGATCGGTTCTGCTTAGTGCCATTTATGAAATCCTGTCATCCCCTGGCCCCTGGCTTCCTCTCCTGGTTACCCCCTCACCTAGTCACCTCTTCACTCCTTCACCTGGTCACCCCCTCACCCCTTCTCCTGGTCACCCCCTCACCTGGTCTCCCTCAGTCCAACTTTATTGACAAGCACTATTTACAATTCTCCCGGAGGTCCATAACCAGCATCTTTCCTGTCAATCACCAGCACCCAGTCGATGCCTGTGACCTGGTGCCTGAATATCATGTGGCTGGACATGCTCGAAGTATCAATTGCCTCTGATGTTCCCGTCCGCGGATTGTACCACCACGCATTGAAATTCCCTTCAAATAGTTTTGCCCGGTCAATGTTGATTTCAGATAAAAAAGGAGCGTAAACAATGGCGAAATCTTCTCCTTTGGCAGCCATCATTTTAGACTCATTTTCACTGTTGTTCAGAATGATCTCATTGGCAGGTTCCAGGGACATCCAGTCCCGTGATTCAAACAATTGCCTGACGTGCATCATGTCAAAGGCACCCGGGAGGTCCATGGCATCCCTCCAGTGCATCCTGGCATGGGTGACGGGCGTTTTTTTCAGATCATAAAATTGCCAGATGGGATGCGCACCATATGTGGTTCCACAGGTGCCGGACAGGAGTCCCCAGTAGGCCATCTGCCTGATATCCGCATCATCGAACCATCCGAATTGAGGGTTCCAGTTGATGGCATGTTCCTCATAACACGGCTCTCCGTCGAGGGTGGGTTTGACAGGATCCAGGGAACGGTCGTACGACAGCTGATTGTAGTTGGGAATATAACGGTCGGAATGCCCCGATTGCATCATGTTGAAATCGAGCCACTCCTCTGTGTGAAACCATTTGGAAGAACTGTTTCCGCCAACGGGGTGATAGGTCATTAAATGATTTTTATCAACAGATTTGATGGCATTTCCAAGGGCGTTCCATACAACGGTGTTTTCCCCTCCGCCAGACCTGTCTCCGCCATTGATCCATATGATGTTCGGTCTCTCTTTGTATCTTTTTGCAATCCATTTTCCATAGTCAGCAGCTTTTTCAGCATCAAAGACCACAGGTCCGACACCCCATTGCCTGTCAACTTTATCTCCCCAGGTGGGAAGCAGACCTATATAGATCCCCTTCTCCTCTGCTTTACTGATGATCCAGTCGACATGTTCAAAGTATTTTTCATTGGGCTGCGTATGGTCACTGTCCAGGAAAGGTTTTTCACCATAATAATTGCCCTCATTCAGACCGTTCATTTCAGCAAGCGCCACTGCCTGGATCACCGTAAATCCCTTACTTCTCCTGTTTTGGAGATATGCTTCAGCCTCCTCCCTGCTTAAACAGTGAAACAATTCCCAGGCCGTATCGCCAAGATAAAAGAAGCTCCTGCCATTCTTATGGACCAGGAAACGGCCGTTGTCAGATACTTCCAGTGGTCCGTTGGCAAAATCAACCGAAGGCCCCTGCCATTCATTTTGGGCGGACAATGGGGCTGTGAAAAGAATAAATAAAGAAATTGTCAGGATGTTTTTCATAACAGATGTTTTTAACAAACAAACTTCTAAATTAATAAAATTCTTTAATGCTGTTGCAGACCAATTTTCTGAACTGAAGTGAGAATCATGATCTTGTTCCCGGGCGGCTATAATTTCAGTTCAGAATAGGCTGAACGGGTACCTGCTTATATGGTTCGGATAGCGCTTGTTGTTTTTATTGCTACATTTGAAAGATCAAGATTGATCAGGAAAATATTCAGTAATTTGTGTTTATGAAATTAAGTTCAAGCAATTGGTACAGCAGTTTGCTTAAGAAGACAGCGAGGGCAATGTGGATCAGTGGTCTGTTTTTGCTGGCAACCGCTTGCGGTAATTTTAACAGGTCTCAGTTCTATCACCCAGCCGATTTTGATCCGGTTAAGACCACCTATTTTGTCTGGTCGGATGCTTTTTACGGGATCATCCCGGAGTTGGCGGGGATCATTTCGTAGCAGGACAGTGTAACGCTGGTGCTCTACAATAATGCCGGAGAGCGTTCAACCGCAATTCAAATTCTCGAATCCCATGATGCCAATATGAAGAACATTGGGTTCATGAAGGTAAATCTTGCGATGGACAATTACTGGATCAGGGATTTCGGACCTGTTTACCTGGTCAATGATAAGGGAGAACGTAAACTGGTTGTTTTCAAATATTTCTGGAATGAAAATCATTTTATGGCAGAATTCGCCTCCCTGTCCGGATTGCCCGTTATCAATAGTTCCCTGAACAGCTCCGGTGGGGCCAGGGAGGAAAACGGCAAGGGTACGATGATCCTTTCAGAGGCCCATGAACTGGATGTGAACCATCCGAAGACCAAAATGCAGATAGAACAGGAGATGATCGATAAACTCAATCTTAAGAAGATCATCTGGCTGAAAAAAGGAATTCCGCAGGACGACAGCTTTTTATCCGGACCCTTGATCTCCAACATCTATCCCAACGGTGTCAATGGACATATTGATGAATTTTGCCGTTTTGTTGATCCGGGCACCATCATGGTCACAACCGTTTCAGAAAGTGAGGCAAGGCAGCATCCCATACTCGATATTGCAAAAAGGAGACTGGATGATAATTACCGGATACTTATGGAGTCGACAGACCAGGACGGGAATACGTTCGACATCATCAAAGTGCCCATCGCACCTTTGATCATCAGGAAGAAGGACGGAACCCCGGACAGTCCGCTCGTGGCCACTGTTACCAGTTATATGAATTTTATCATTACCAACAACAGCGTTATTCTTCCCTCCTATGTTAACGAAGGAAGTCGGAGAAAAGCATTGCTCAACAGGGAGCAGCACGTTCGGGATATTTTTCAGAATGCCTTTCCCGGGAGGGAGATCATCAGGGTCAGGGCCGATACCCTGAATTTCTTTAGCGGAGGTTTCCACTGTATCAGCATCAATGAACCCCAACTGCCTTAGTTGGCTTTTTCAGCATTTGGACAATCATTTTTTCAGTCGCAACGATACGAATGAATTCCTTGGCATACCCGGGTAGTAATACCGTGGGGAAGCCCCGCCAAAGGAGGGGGCATTTACCAGGATCATTGATGCATAACTTGTATTGAAAATATTGTTTACCCCGGCGCTGACCGTTATTCCAAATGGCATTGATCCAATCCGGAAAGTATAGGATGCCCTGAGATTGGACAGAAAGTGTCCATTGTATATTTCACTGTTGGAATCGTTCATGTATTGTTTTCCCGAATATCGGAGCTCTGCCATCCAATCCAGTTTTTCCTTATACCTGGTAACCCACCTGGCATGGAACACCTGTGCCGGTATGCCGGGAAGATGCTTGCCATTGTAACTGATCCCGTCATCCACGAATTCGGTGAAAAGGTTGTTGTTCAGGAAAATACTTGAGCTGAGTGTATGCTCCCATTTGCTTTTCCCGGGAACACGGTCAAGCACGAACCTGTTGTAGATCTCAATGCCCGATAACCTGGTCCTTCCTGCATTGATGCCGGTGAAGATCTCTTCTGTAATTCTCTCTGTTACCAGCATATTGGATATGAATATTGTATACCCTGCCAGGTCGTAATACCAGCGGTCGCCAAGAATCCATCCCCTGATTCCTGCATCGATGTTCCATCCTGTTTCAGGCAGCAGTTCAGAATTAACAGTGCCTTCGGGCAATAATGTCTCCTCCAGGGAAGGCGCCGAAAAACCATGTCCTGCCGAGGCGTGAATGAATTGATTGGAGACTGCGTTATAATTAATGCCGATCCTTGGAGAAAAAACAGGATTATAGCTGTAGCTTCCCGACTGGTCGGTGTTGTCACTGTGATAGATCGTCCTTAGGTTGTATCGAAGCAGGTTCAGGTTGGTTCCTGTTTCAATATGTAATTTTGGTACGGGTTCCCATTTGAAATGAACGAACACGTTGCTGTATCTTCTGATCTCTGAATTGTGTGTTTGAAGGGCGCCCTGTTCTCCGTCGATCGTTTCGAAGATCTTCCATTGGTAGGATTCATAAAAAAATTCCATACCGGCCTGTAAATGGATGTTGTCCTTTTCAAACCGGATGTAATCCCTTACACCTGCCATCACGGATGCATCATCCAGGATATTGAAGGGCCTCGATTCGTATGGATCCTGCAATGCTGAGAAAAGAACGATTTTGTGCTGCCATTGATCATTGATGGCATGCTTCCAGGAGGCTCCTCCCGTTATTTTTTGATAGGTTTCATACCCGTTAATAGCCAGCCAGTTACCGGCTGCACTTTTCGGGGAATTGAGATAATCAGACAGGTTCAGTGAACTGGGGATCTCAGCATTCAGAGATGTTGCAATGATATGGAAGGAAAATGTGTTTTTCGAACTCCCGGTCTTTGCATGCAGATACAGCTGATCACGCCTGTAATCGTTGTTTTCCCTGAAACCGTCAGAAACGGCCCCCGCGTATCCCGCGTGCAACGAAGTATGTCCTGTCTTGTAGCCGAGGGAAGCTCCGTATTTTGATGAATTGAACGCACCGTAACTGGCTCCGGCGTCATAGGTCAGGCCATTGTCTGTTGGATAAAGGGCCTTTAGAAGGATGACCCCTCCAAGTCCTGATCCGTAAAGTGCAGAAGTCGGGCCTTTGAGTATCTCCATACGCGATATGCCACTGATGTCCATATCCTCAATCGTTGAGATACCGTCACCGTTTGTCAGCGGGATCTCCTCAATGTATGCCCTGATCCTGTTTGAAGAGTAGGGGGTCCTTGAACCGACTCCGCGTATGGTGACCCTGTTGGTGGTATGTGTGCCCTTGGAAATGAATATGCCCGGCGCTGTATTCAGCTCGTCAGAAATATTGATGGCATGCTGAAGTTCATTATCCCGGGGCCGGATGATGGAGAGGCTTCCGGTTGTTTCACTGAGCCGCTGCTCAAAGGGCGCAACGGAGATGGTGATGTCCTCCAGCCGGATGGTATCATTTTGCGACCAGGCTCGAACCATGAACATACTTATGAATACGAACAGGATGCTCCTTTTCATAGGCGCAAAGTTAATGAGAAAGAATGATTTGGTTGCTGGTTGCTGGTTACTGGTTACTGGTTACTGGTTACTGGTTGCTGGTTTGCTGGTTGCTGGTTACTTGTTAATGTGTTGCGGTGCAGCCTTCGCCAAGGCTACGGCTGCCAGAGGATGCAGTGATGCGGTATCTTTAATACTATACAGCCAATTCCGTTGATCATTTACTGTCTAACTGTCTAACTGTCTCACTGTCTCACCGTCTAACTGTCTCACTGTCTCCCCGTCCCCCCGTCCCCCTGACTCGTCCTGAAAATAAAAACTCTGCAAAACTTCGCCAAGGCTTCGTCTGCCAAAGGCGAAACTCCGCGCATAAGCGCAGCGACTCGAATGAGTTTTACGAATATAACCTCTGCGGTAAATTTTTAAACCGAAGAATAACAGAGGAGGAAAACGTATAATATGGAACAGAAATACATTATGCTCACCTCATGTTTTGGATTTAATTAAATAATGGGGCATGTCCAAAATGCGTTTTCGATTGACATTTCAAACATATTATTGTAATTTGACCTCCAATTTTAACCCGAATAAAATGAATCAGAAGCTGATCAAAGAATTTTACAGGGCCATTCATTTTGATGACCTGACCATCGCCTATTCAGGAAATTTCAGCGAGTCGATGACCGACAAGATCATTGAATTATCTGAAGCCTACCTGGAGTCCAATAAGAAACTGGCAAAATTAAAAAAGCGGACCAGTTTCCTGGTTGCAGAATGCTTTCAGAATGTGGTCAGGCATGGAAAGCGCGACAGGAACCTAGCATCCGATCGTCTGAATGATTCTTTTTTCATGCGGTTTTATAACAACCGGTGCTACATTGCATCCATGAACACAATTCCCAACAACCAGGTGAGAAGTTTAAAATCCAAGCTTGATACAGTCAACCTGTACAACAAGAAAGAACTTCGCTTAATGTACAGGAGCATCCTTGAGGCAGGGGAGTTTATGAATGCAGGAGGTGCGGGTCTGGGACTTATTGAAATGGCAAGAAAGACAGGCAACAAACTGGAATACATGTTCGAACCGCAGGGGGGAGATAATTCATCATTTTACCTGTTGATGGTACTTGAAAATGCACCTGATGAAAATGGGACAGAAAAAAGACACCCGGATGCATTTGAGGAGATCAGGTCGGTTATAAAGAATGTCCAGGAGGACAATATGTTCCTGTTGTACAAGGGTGATTTTGAAAAGGATATTATTGGGCACATTGAACAGATCATTGAGCGAAACCTGGATACACAATATGATTCCCTGGCAGCCAAGATCAAGTTATACCATGCTGCTATCCTTACCATGCATAAGATAGGTCATTTCAGCGCACGCGTGGATAACAAGCCTGCCGGGATGCTCTTTCTCGGCAGATATGAAGATGGGTATATGATCAATGCAACATTCCCTGTCGAATATGCAATCAAGCAGGTTCTTGAAAAAATACTGAGTGAGATCAGGGATACTGGAGATGAGGAGCTTGACAAAAAGTACAACGAACAGCTTAAAGCCGTTTCATCGGATGAAATTCCACCCCAGGAAATTGGGTTCACCCAGCTTACCAAGATGGGTAAATCATGGGATTTTGCATTTAACAGTCCGGAAGGACTCATGGATGAGCTTGTATACCAGGTAATAATATAACAGTCAGACCCTTTGCGGTAAATTATCAGGCAGTTTTAATTGATTACAAGTTCGTTGAGTGACCTTTTGGGTACATGGTGCACCTGGTTTTCATCGCGCCAGTATTTTATGTCCCCTTCTTTCATCTCTTCAAGCACCACCTTTTCGACAGGTTTTCCAAGGGCGATCACCTGTATGATCTTCAGATGCTTTGGAAGATTGAGGATGCCGGAAAGTGTCTCCTTCCTGACTGAAGCGAGTATACAGCCTCCCAGACCCATTTCAACGGCAGTCAGCAAAATGCTTTGCGCTGCGATGCCGTCGTCACAGAAATAATTGGAGCCCAGCGTTGTATCGTGCATTTGAACAATGTATGCAGTTGGTCGTTCACCGGGTCCCGGTCCGGGCCAGTCTTTCAGGAATCCTGCCCACGAAACGGTCGAAAATATTTTTTCATTGAGTTCGAGTTCATTGGAAAGATAGTATTTCAGTGGCTGCGCGTTCCTGGCAGAGCCTGAAATCCTGGCGGAATCGATCATTTCCAGCAGTTCGTTGCGGCTCACAGGATGGCTTTCATCGAACCTTCTGTAACTGCGGTTCTTCAAAATGAGTTCTTTTATTGTCATTTTATGTTCTTTTTGAGTCATTGAAAGCATAAAAATCAGAAATAAATTGAAATAACCAACCATTTCCTGTGGAATATAACAGAAAGAATTCCCGTTGTTGTTAAAGAGGGAATTTGACAGGTCTGTTCTCCTTTGATGAACGGTACACGGCGGTGATTAATTCCACGGTCTTTCTCCCATCCTCACCGGTAACCAGCGGAGACCGGCTTTTTTCCAGGGCTTTCAGAAAGTCGATGATCTGCTGTTCTATATAATAAACAGCAGGATCTATTGTGTTGAAAAAGGCGGTATCTTCTTTTTTCCAGGCGGACAGTAAATGCTCTTCACCCGGAACTGTCCACAGGTCATTAACCGGAGGTTCGCTGATCCCGGACATTCCTGCAATGAACATGGCTCCGCCATCGGTCTGCACGCCTACAGATGCACCGCTATCCCCATGCACATGCACTTTTCCGTATATGCCTGGCTTTTGAGCATTGCTAAGGATAATATTCCCCATTGCCCCGTTTTTAAACCTGATGATAGCGAGGGCAGTATCCTCAACTTCGATGTATGGATGGTTGAGGTTTCCCCATATTCCGTACAATTCATCGATCTCATCCATATACCAGAGCAGGATGTCGAGTTGGTGCGGGGCCTGGTTCACCAATACACCTCCACCTTCCATGTCCCAGGTTCCTCTCCATGCATCAGAATCGTAATAAGACCTGTCTCTCCATCCCAGCATATTGACAGTGCCGAAAACCGGCTTACCGATCTTCCCGTTTTCAATGGCTTCTTTGACGCGCTGTACCGGTTTGTACCATCTTCGCTGGCTGATCACGCCCAGTGTAACACTGCGTTTTCTGCATGTTTCGATCATTGCATCACAATCTTCAAGTCCGGACGCAAGGGGTTTTTCAACAAGAACGCTGGAACCCCCTTCTGCTGCAAGCACAGCCGGTTCCCTGTGAAAAGGATGGGGTGTGCAGACGATTGAAAGATCGATTTTTTTCTTTTGAATCAGATCGGGAATTTCCCGGAATGCCTTCGTGGAATATTCATCTGCAAATTTCTTTGCAGTTTCATGGGTCCTGCTCCAAACGCCGGCCAATTGGGCATTGGGGATGTTTTTGACAGCCTTTGCATGAAGGTGTGCAACCTTACCGCACCCGAGGATCGCTATTCGGTGGGATTTGTTCAGGGGCATACAATAGATGATTTCATGGTGTCAGAATTATCTTGTTCAGTCCCGATTCCTGCCTGTAAAGGCGATCAAACCAGATCGCTCCCTCAGAAAGCGGGGGTGTTGCGGAGATCATTTTGCCGACCAGTATGCTGCCTTTTTCCAGCAGGGCCAGCACAGCTTCGTATTCCCCGTTGATCGCGCAGCTTCCCATCACGTTCAGCTCGTGTGTAACGACTTTTTGCACAGGAAAATCAATGACCGGGGTTGTGTTTCCCACGAGCACGATCCTGCCTCCCTTTCGTGTTCTTTCAATACAGGTGTTCACTGTCTCTGATTTTCCGACCACTTCAAAGGAAAGGTCCGCCCCCCTGCCTGAGGTCTGATCTTTTATTAAGATATCAAGTTCCGGATCATCTGGATGCATGGCATGGTCCGCACCGAATTCCCCGGCCATCTCAAGTTTTTCAGGATTGATATCCAGTGCAATGACGTGGGAGGCTCCGTTAAGTTTCAGCAGACTGATCAGAAATGCTCCCACCATTCCGGCCCCGGTCACAACAACAACCCTGTCTTTTACCGGTCCTGCCAGGTTCATGGCATGGTGGGCCACGGCGATGGGTTCGGTTGTGGCGGCATGTTCGAAGCTGACATTACCCGGGATCCTGTAGAGGATGTGTTGGGGGACGGCAACATATTCAGCAAAGGCGCCTTGCCTGCGGTATTCTCCGGTGGATACACCCAGTACCTGCCTGTTGTCGCTGAGGTTGTAGTGTCCGTTTTGTGTAAACCAATCGTCAAGGGAATATATGGTTGAATCGAAGGTAACCCTGTCGCCTGCTTTCCAGTTCCTTACCTGTTTTCCGGTTTTTTCGATAATGCCGGAGGCCTCATGCCCCATAATGACCGGAGGCTGCCTCCGTCCGGTGCTCCCGTCCATCCCTTGGACGTCGCTTCCACAGATGCCGCAGGCCTTCACTTTAATGAGCACCTCGTTGTCATTTATCAGGGGATCAGGAAAATCGAGGTATTCCAGATTGTTGTATGCTGTGAGTACAAGTGCTTTCATAGCAAGAGTAAATGGTCATCTAAAACTACTACAAATGCCAGACTTCTGAAAGATAATTGTGGAATTCCGTGATCAGTGAAAAAATAAGATCGAGCGTGTCGAGATCTCCTCCTAACAATAAAGATCGGTTCCTGAGCGAAGTAACGAGTTTACCGAGTTACAAGCCGAAGGACCACCTATTGATCACGAAATGAGCTCCTAACGTTACCAAAAATGTTGGAGGTTGGCTGTCCTTCGGCTCGAGGTTCGGCAAGCTCACCTCTTCGCTGTCTCACCGCCGTAGTTAAACGAAGGCGGTCAGGAACCGGTCATTTGGTAGTTAGGGGAGGGATCTCGGCGGGCTTTATTGCTTATAGGAAAAAGGTGAATTATAATCTGGGTCCTTCGGCTCGAGGTTCGGCAAGCTCACCT
>JAIPBT010000045.1 GCA_021738565.1 Bacteroidales bacterium | reverse complement strand
AAGGAAGAACGCTATAAAAACTCATTATTCCCCGAATTAAAGGGGGCTTACTTTTGAAAAGTAAAAATATCACATCTGTAAATCAGATGGTTAAATTAAAAAAATAACTAAAATCCGGTTTTACCGGACAACAATGATTTACAATCATATAAAAATATATCTTTATCTTTAATTTCAGTAAAATAGTGCCATCGATAATTGTAAAATCGAATTTCAGATGATACTGCCAGAACCTCTAAAACAAATACAGGATGATAATTTGAGCGGTTCCGTCACCCTTTTAAAAAGGCTGATGGTTGCACTTGAAAACGAGTTGATGAATCCTGAAATGGATGCGGTCACATTTATGAGCTACATAGAGCATTTCCGATCGAAAATGGAAATGTTCACAGTGATAAGGCACTTTTGTGATGAGTTGATATTGAGTCACAATGTATCCTCAAGGAAGTATCCTGAAAACTACCTGGATTTTATCTGTGATTATAAGAATTTCTGGGAGCATGCTCCGCAGTTGTTGTTAAACAACCTGAAAAGAACTGCTGATCTCAATGGGAAGACCATCATGCTGCACAGCAACAGCGGAACCATCAGGGAAGTATTCAGACTATTTGCCAAAGAAACAACAAATGTCAACATATACCAGACCCTTTCAGCGCCTGCAGAGGAGGGAAGGATCCAGGCACACGATCTTGCCAATATGGGATATGATGTGACATTGATCGCTGATGCATTGTCGGCTGAGAAACTTAAATCATCAGATTACCTCATCCTTGCAGCTGACCAAGTAACTGAAAAGACCATTATAAATAAGATTGGTTCACTTCAGATGGTACTGGCTTCTCAGGAATTCAATGTCCCTGTGCTGGTAATTACTGAATCACGAAAACTGAACTTGTCGGTAAAAGATGGAGCTTTCGTTGACAAAGAAAGAAACTGCAACGAAATCATGAAAGAGATCACGCATCCCCGGTTGAAAGCTGACAACCGATATTTTGAAGAAATACCCAAGTATTTTATATCCAACATGATAACCGAGAAGGAAATCATGAATATCAATGCCTAACCCATCAAATTTGATCTATTTTTGCAGCAACTATAAAGTCATTCTCTGAAAGACCATCGATGGCATGTGTCCAGAGTTCGATTTCGGCACTTCCGTATGTGACATGCATAACGGGATGATGTCCCTCATTTTCTGCAAGTTCCGCAACCTTGTTAATGAAATCCATTGTGTGTTTGAAGTTAACAAAGTTGAATTCTCTGGCAATCTTCTTGTTGTCCCTGACTATCCAGCCTTTAACAAGCGTTATGTATTCGAGGATCTCCGGTTCTGTAAGCGGTGGTATGCCTCCTTCGCAGGGCACACATTTCTTTTTTGTAAGTTCCATTGAAAATATGTTTAAGGTATAACACAATGTATATGGATATGTTTGGCAAGCGAGGGTGAAATTAGTTTTTTTACAATGGCTCAGTGAACGGAAAGCTGCTCATTTAATACGCGTTTGTAATGAATATTTATGCTGTCAAGAATGATAGAAACCATTCCTGCATTTCCAAATATGACAATGGAACGAAGGTGGATGGAATACTTAGTAACTAAAAAATTAAAAGATGAAAAGCCGTGAGTACTTTACTGATCTTTAATGCAGCGAACGGAAAAACCATGCCGTTTATCGATCGTATAGCGATAAATCGTACTGCCCACATAGCTGATGCCCCTGTACCATGCAAAATTCGGATTGAATTCAGTAGATGTCCACCAGTATGTACTGTTACCGATCATGTAAAAATGACTGTAATCATACCTGAAGCTGCCTGGCAGGGCGTTAAATCCACTGGCGCCGAACTCTGACTTCTCTGTTAATTTGTCCTGGACCCACAACGATCTGTCACCGGCCAGTTTGCTTCCCTCAATGGTGCCTCTCTCCTTAACGTTATCAGCTGCGGCTTTGCTCATTCCCAGGTATATTTCCAACTGCTTCCATTCCGCGTCGCCGGGGATGTGCCAGCCATCCGGGCAGATACCTTGCACTCTCCGTCCGTCATATTTGTTCAACGGGTCATAATTAACGGCGGCGGCCCATGAATAAAGCGCACCGTAGGTTTCTGAAAATGCAACTTCATCATTGTTGTGGTAACAATAAGCCCTTCCTGCAACACTCAGCTTTTTCCAGTCTCTTCTTTTAAGAACCCGGATGATGGGTTTGCTGTCGGGGTAATGGGTTACCCTGAGGTTCTCTGACATCCATACCTGGTCTCCCAGCCGGATCGTAGCATAGGTATTCCCGTCAATATCGGTTACAGAATCGTTGGCATGTGTGACTGAAATGGAATCCTGGGCTGAGGTGGTTATGACAAAGTTCATTGAAATCGCTATGAACAAAGCTATTCTGAAGGAATTCATTGCAATGTATTTTAGGGTTTTAGTTATGTGTTGCAAAGATGTATGACCAAACTTATTGGACAATTGCTAATTCGAAATTAATAAATAATTTGCTTAAAGCATAATCCGGGGATATTTTATTGAATTGATCATTGCAAGGTGTGGAAATAAAAAACCCTCCGTCGCCAAAGCGAAGAAGGGCCATGTGAACCAGGGAGGAGTCGAACCCCCAACCTCCTGATCCGTAGTCAGGTACTCTATCCAGTTGAGCTACTGGTCCAGTTGTACGATCTAAAACTTCTTTTCCTGGATGCGCGCACGCTTTCCTGTGAGTTTTCTGAGATAGAAAATTCGTGCCCGGCGAACACGTCCTTTTTTGTTGATGTCGATTTTATCAATAAAGGGGGATGCGGTAGGGAAGATCCTTTCAACACCGACATTCCCGGACATTTTGCGCACTGTAAAAGTTTCGGTATTGCCACTGCCCCTGCGCTGCAGGACGGTTCCCCTGAATTGCTGGATCCGCTCCTTGCTTCCCTCTTTGATTTTGTAATGCACTGTTATGGTATCACCAGCAGAAAACCTGGGAAATTCATTCTTTACAGCGTAATTCTCTTTTACCACATCCATCAGATTCATGACCAATATTTTTATATGTTTTAACCTCTTGATTTTACAGGTCGCAAAATTAGGAAATTATTTCAATAAATAACAGATTTTATCAACAAAAACCTGTTGAAATGATGGAATTTATCCAGGGCGGTTAATCAGTGCCCCCCGTTACCGGGAACCAATAATTTATCGCCTGTGTCACGGATGACATTTCGTTTCCACTCTTCAGAATAGCCCGGCTGATCCGGTCCTGCCGGATACCCGTATGCATTTCTGAGAAATTGTCCGTTCTTTTCCTTTTTTACATTGCCGTCCATGTACTTAACCAGCAGATACCTGCCCAGCTCCTTCCACACTGCAACGGTATGGTTTCCTGCATTTACAGAGAAATTTGTGATGTATGCACGGGCTTTTTCCGGATCATTCTGATACAGTTCAATTGCTTTTTTATCAATGTTTTTCACCTTTTCAATAAATCCCTTTTCCAATGCATCCTGTTTTTTTCTTATATCTTCAATCATGAGTGAATACCGCAGGTAAGCAAAATTCGAAACAAAATTGAAGGCCCAGAAAGCGGAATTATCGGAATAAGTGAGCATATCGCCGTTCCCGACCGCATAGGTTTCCGGCACCATGGTCATTCCGCAATACA
The DNA here is from genome assembly GCA_021738565.1 of Bacteroidales bacterium. Lineage (GTDB taxonomy): Bacteria > Bacteroidota > Bacteroidia > Bacteroidales > M55B112. Next base: position 26,688 of record JAIPBT010000045.1, on the reverse strand, counting down.
TCGGGACATATACGGTTGAAGCCGCATCATCCACTCCAAACCAGAGGATGCCCCCGATAATATCCGGCATTCCCGACCTTGACTCTGCAACAAAGGAGAAACCAGTCTGTTGCGTTGCAGCTGCCCTTTCATTGCAATATACCTTTCCGTCAACTTCCCAGTAAAGCGGACGCCAGCGATACGGAAGTTCAAAAGGACCCGCACCTGCATCTTTGCGCATATCGAGCTCAGTCCCTTCAAGGTGATCACGCATGAAATTCATGAGGTCATAATTTGATATCTTCCTGTTTGGCTTGATATAAAGCGGCATCCTGTCAGAGAGATATTCTCCTTTTACATATGAAAAATACTGGTCCATATCATCATTTACATCCTTGAAAAACGACCATACACGCATATCACAGAATCGTGCCCCGCCAAAATCCACAGGAGCATAAGTGTCGGAGAAACTGAATTCCTCATCCGAACCTTCATAATATCCCATTTCGCGGGCAAAGTCGATGACATCAGGGGCATACAGGCAATTTTCAGGATCGTCAAGGGGGAATTGCTGTATCCTTGCCTGGTTTGCATGCCCGGAAACATAGCCGTCAGGAATTTTAACAGCTACCCAGACAGCTCCCCTATTTTCATTGTATGTCACTGCTTTGCTTCCCCTGCCTTTTGTAACAATTTTCGTTCCTTTGCCGATCATTTCCATGATCCAGACCTCATTTGGATCAGAAATGGAAAAAGATTCACCGGAACTGTAATATCCATATTCATTAACCAATTCAGACATGGTATGAATTGCTTCCCGGGCAGTTTTTGAACGTTGAAGCGTTATGTACATCAAGCTGCCATAATCAATGATTCCGGTGGTATCCCTGAGTTCGCTTCTTCCCCCGTAAGTCGTTTCACCAATGGCAACCTGGTGTTCGTTCATATTCCCCACTACGGAATATGTCTCGCGTACCTGCCTGATCTGCCCCAGAAATTTATTTGTGTCCCACTCGTATATGCTCAAAATTGTCCCTTCTGGATACACTGCCGCCGGCCTGTAATATAATTCTCCATACAAAACATGTGCATCAGCTGCATATGTGATCATGGAAGTTCCGTTTGCGGATGCACCCGGTGTAACAAGAAAATTGGTACATGAATTGACCTCCGCGGAGAAATTCATTGTACCGATAAAAATCAAAACAACACCCAATCGATTCATATTTTTATTATTTGGTTTGCAATAATATTTATTAAGAGAAAGCAAAGAAATCATTTTTGTACTGAAGAAACAAGACTCCTGTGTAAAAAATCATACCGGCCGAAATGAAGATAAGATGCCTTTTACAACGTCAGCCACCCTTGATCTTTATCCTTTGTAGTCCATTTATGCGGGATATTTGACGAACTGTATTGACAGACACTAATTATACGTTTCATTACACAAACTTATGATGCTAACCAACATTTTATATTGGATATGCAAAAATAGGGGGGGTATAAGATGGGAAATTATGAAAATATCGTTTATGAACAACGAAGAATCAGGGGTGTTAATAAATTAAAACTAATTTTATGATTATTTAACACTAATTTAATTTGATGATTTGTAAAACCATCTTATTTTTGCATCAGCTTAATTGAAGCAAGATATTTTAACGGGTGTAGTTTAGTTGGTAGTTTTAGTAGTTTGAAAAAAGAAAGGGGACCGCGAGGCCCCCTTTTTTGATTTCAGATCATTTCAACAATCGCCTGTCTGTCCTCCTTATCCAGTTTATAATGCATCCCTGTAATTTTCTTCTTATTCATAAGTGTCAGAATATTTGTTTTTTGTTCATCCTGAATTCCCGCTTCAGCCGCTTTAACCGGGCTGCCAAGTTCGCTGAAGTATGATTCAAATGAGGATGCTGTCATTTCAGCTGAATCAACGTTGAATAGTGTTTTTCCCAGTTGAATGATCCTGTCGGGATATTTCCTGCCCATTCTGCGCATCCAGGCAGGATACAATATGGACAATGTTGCCCCATGGGGTGTATCATAGAGGTAAGAAAGTGTATGTCCCAGTCCGTGCACACCCCAATCTCCCGAAACCCGGCCATGCATCGTCGTATCATTCAAGGCACAGGTAGCTGCCCACATGATCCTTTCCCTGTATTCATAATTCCCGGGATTATTGATAAGCCTGGGACCTATTTCCAGGGCTTCCTGTATTATTGAGATAACAAAACGGTCAGACAGTCCTGCATTGCCTTCCCCAAACCACGCTTCCAGTGAGTGTGCAACAAGATCCGCAATGCCATAGGCAGTGTAATCCCGTGGCACGGTCATATAATAAGTGGGATCAAGGAAGGAATGCCTTGGAAACATTGCTTCATTCCTGAAACCTATCTTTTCATCCGTATCGTGGTTTTGAAGAACGGCAACCTGGTTCATTTCAGTGCCGGTTGCAGCAAGGGTCAGTACCGCGACGAGGGGCAGCGCGTTCCTGGTGGGATGATTGCCTGTCATGATCTCCCAACCGCTCGCTTTTTCTGAAATGCACACCGCTATTACTTTGGCAGAGTCGATGACACTTCCTCCTCCGACTGCAACGACCATATCCACATTTTCTGTAATTCCTGTTTTTGCAGCCTCATCAACTGCGGTAACAACAGGATTGGGTTTGATACCGTTGTATTCAACAATTTCAATATTGTTCCCGCGAAGTTGATCCACAGTGTCTTCATAGCTTCCATTTTTCAGCACGGAACCTTTTCCATAGACCAGCAATGCCTTTTTACCAAATGCTGACGCTGCAGCTCCCAATTCACTGATCACTCCTTTTCCAAAATGCAGTCTCGTTGGATTATACGCTTTGAAATTTTCCATAAATAGTTATTTTGCATGATTAATTTTTCCGGCAGATGTGTCTGATCCGGCTCCGGTTACCGAAGCCAGGATGTTGATCCTGTTGTTGATCCTGAGGTATCCAAGGTAAGCAAAAATGATCGCCTCCTTGAAATTGACAAGTTGATCATCGGGAATAACCAATCTGCCGGCACATTTGTTTTTCAACAGATCAATTAGGTATGTATTGTATACTCCTCCACCGGTGACAAGTATATTTGATGAAGGATTACTGTATTTATTCATAAAGCCCGCCAGTTGAACAGCAATATGCTCATTTACAGTTCTCAGTGCATCTTCAAATTTGATCCTTGTGGATCTGATCTCGGGTAGAAAGATCCTCAGGAACCACTCCTTGCCAATCGACTTGGGAGGTGCAAGTTCATAATATCCTATTGAATTCAGCCTTTTCAGCAAATCCAGATGGACACTTCCGCGTGAAGCAATGTCTCCGTTTCTGTCATATTCAATACCGATCCATGAAGCGATTGTATTGAGAGGCATATTGCAGGGAGTAATATCACAGGCAATTCTTTTATTATCATGGTCAAATGAAGCATTTGCGATTCCGCCCAGGTTCAGACAAATGTCGAATTCTCCAAAAAGGTCCCTGTCACCAATGGTAACAAGGGGAGCTCCCTGTCCCCCTTTTGAAACATCGCGGGCCCTGAAATCGTTGATCACAGTGACGCCTGTCTCTTCTGCCAGGATCTTCCCGGAGCCAATTTGTAATGTTATGCCCTTATCGGGTTGGTGCAAAACAGTGTGACCATGTGATGCGATCAGTTCAGCATCCGTGCCGGCTCGTTTTATGAAATCTTTAACCAGCTTTGCATAATAAAATCCAAGGTCCTGATCAAGCTCATGCATATCCTTGGTGCTCAAGTGCAGGGCATCTTCGAGTTTTTCTTTCAGATAATAGGGATAGGGGATCGTTTCAGCATGCAATAATTTGTAATCAATCTTGCTTTTGTTCTCAGAGAATTCGCAAAGTGCAAGGTCAACCCCGTCAAGAGAAGTTCCCGACATTATTCCTAATACCAGCTTTCCTTTTGATACAGGCATAGGTTGGTTATCGATAAAATTTTGTTTTGTAAAGGGTTTTGTTCCCGCGATCGTCCGTTAAATGTATTTCAAGATCGTGATTTTTTTCTGAAATTAAAATTTCCGGATCAAATTCATGATAGAGCAATTCATTTTTTGGGTCGAACTCAAACAGGACCCATTCATCATCTATATAACCGTTGTAGGATGCTATGCCAGACAGGTCATCCTTGATCCTGAAAACGATTTGATCCAGACTTGATAAATCCTGATTTCCTGAATGGTTCACCGGCACGATCGTGGGAGCCGCAGTATCCATTGAAATTGCATATTTTCCAAATTCCCTGGTATCGGCAGTTATCCTGCCATTCTCAAATTCTCCTCCAACATACTGGGATTCTTCTCTGTCAATGACCTTCACTATACAAAGCTTTTCTGAATATTCACCATACTTTTTGGTTGGCGTGATTGACAGGCTGAAGTTCCTGTGTACCGGCGTATGCTCATTGTGCAAATAATATATATCGGAATACAGCTCCTCTGTACCTTTGGTCCTGAGAAATGAAAATGGGAGATCTTCGTAGAAGCAATAGGCAGGAAATGAAATGTTTATATTCCTGTCTTTGAATTCACTTTGAGCATTATAGGGCAAAACCCGGCCCGTGAAATCGCTTTTTGTATTCAGTGCCTGGCTTGTACCTGTGCCTTTCACACGAAATTTCAGATCACTCATGTTCCCGTAGCTGTCCTTTGCTATTATTGTAATGTTATGGATCAGTGTGTCTTGGATCTCGATCCACCCATCATTTTCCATGAATTTGTAAATGCTCAGTGTGTTGTATGGTAATTTGAACAGCCGCTGAACAGTTTTTCCCTCTTTACTTTTCAATTCGTAGTCGATGTGGGCGTTAATGAACCTGCTTTCAGAAAATGAAAATTCATTCATTTCATAATAATAATATCTTTTTCCGTCCACAAGCAATTCAAGTGAAAATATACCGCACCTGTTGCGTGATTTATCCAGGTAATCGTATACTTCCACACCAATTCCGACCTTCCCCGAAACTGTGATCGGCAGATCATCTGCAGGTTGGTGACCATTTTCGTTCCTCTTCACCTTGACGACTTTACGAATTCCGGAATGATTTAACATGGAACGATGGTTTTCCTGGTACACTGCAAATGAGAAAAAATGCGGAGGTTTGCTGTCTTCAACAGGAAGGTCATAAAACAGGCAGTTCGTGGGCACCTGTCCGCGACTTTTTCTGATTTCAAAATGAAGGTGCGGACCTGAAGAACTGCCGGTATTGCCTGAAAAACCAATGATCTGCCCCTTACTGATATTGATTGTCCCGGGTTTCAGGTAAACATCTATTGCATGCGTCTTTTTTTGATACTGGATCTTTTTGATATATTTTTCAATCTCAGGAGAAAAATTGTCAAGGTGGGCATATACCGATGTATATCCATTGCGATGATCCACATACAGCGCCTTGCCAAAACCTTCGGTCTGGATTTTGATTCTTGACACATAGCCTGAATCTACAGAGAAAACATCATAACCGGTATTTCCGTTTGTCCTGATATCGATCCCGGAATGGAAATGGTTGGATCGCAATTCACCAAAATTCCCGGAGAGTACAAGCGGGATGTCCAATGGTGCCCGGAAACTGGTCTTCACCTGTGCTGACAGGCAGGTGAACTGGATAATAACAAACAAGACAATATAAATCGAACGCATGGTAATTTTCTGTAACATCCTGCAAAAATAGAATTTATCTGATTTTATTTTAACAAAAACAGTTTTATATTTGTAATATAATTGACTGCTTTTTAATGAGTGATGATCAGCTCTATATTGTTGACGATTTAAAGCAAAAGATACATCTGCTTGCAGAAAAGATCAAAAATCAGAAGCACAATGTTATAGAGCTTACTGTGTACAACAAAGAACTGGAATCAAAAATTAATGAGCGGGAAAAAGAGATAGATGAGTTAAAACAGCAAAACAATACGCTCAGGCTTTCGAAGGCTTTTGAAGCCGGGAATGGGGAAACCCAGGAAGCCAGGTTGCAGATTAATAAGATTGTGCGGGAGATTGACAGGTGTATTGCTCTTTTAAACAGATAAGTTTGGATAGATGGATGATAAACTGGCCATAAAAGTACAAATAGCCGAAAGGTTCTATCCACTTAAAATAGAAAGAAGAGAAGAGGAGAAGATCAGGAAAGCTGCTAAGCTTATAAATGACAGGCTATTACAGTATAAGCAAAGGTATACTGACAAGGATCCGCAGGATTTCCTTGCAATGGCAGCGCTGCAGTTTGTTATACAACTTTTGGATTGTGAATCCAGGCAAAATTTGTTATCTTTGGAAAAGGATCTGAAAGTTCTAAGTGAGGAACTTGATATTTTACTGAAAGAAGAGTAATAGCGTTCTTTAAAATAATACAGAACATTGCCCGCATTGTTTCTTCAACCATTTGTGAAACTCAACACTTAACAAATTGGAGTTGAACTCGATTCGATTAGAGCAGGCCGCAACTTCGGTTCGCCGAAGTATTTTCTCCCCAGGAAATCAGCGGAAACTCGACCCGAAACGGAGACTCCATATATGTTTTACTGGGGTTTTAATAAATCTTGAAGGAATATGCGGGTTTTTTTTGTTTAAAACTGAGAAATTATGGAACTGTTTGTACAAATGATAGTCATGCAGATATCCACATTGGTTGGTTATCTGCTTGCAGGTGGTGGAGCATTGATATTGGGAGCAATAATTGCTTACCTGATTACCCAGGCTTCAATAAAAAATAGAGGGAACAGAATTATTACCGAGGCCGAACAGGAGGCTGAGATGATCAAGCAACGCAAAATGTTGCAGGCCAAGGAAAAATTCCTGCAGCTAAAAGCAGATCACGAAAAAGTGATCAATGAAAAGGACGGTAAGATCGCCCAGCGGGAAAATGCAGTTAAGCAAAAGGAGCATTCGGTGAATCAGAAATCAGACGACCTGCAGCAAAAACAAAACGAGATGCAGGCCATCAGGGAAAATCTGAACGTCCAATTGAGCCTGGTTGAGCGCAGGAAGGAGGAACTGGAAAAATCACATCGACAGAAGGTTGAACAACTTGAGGCAATTTCCGGATTGTCGGCAGAGGAGGCCAAAAAGCAATTGATTGAATCTCTTAAAGAAGAAGCCAGAACAGATGCAATGTCCTATATAAATGAGATCATGGACGAGGCAAAAATGACGGCTAGCCAGGATGCGAAAAAAGTGGTTATCGAGACCATACAGCGCGTTGCTGCGGAAAATGCAATTGAAAATGCTGTAACTGTATTTCATATTGATTCTGATGAAATGAAGGGACGCATTATTGGCCGGGAAGGACGGAATATCCGTGCACTTGAATCTGCTACAGGAGTTGAAGTGATTGTAGATGACACACCCGAAGCGATCATACTTTCAGCATTTGACCCTGTCCGCCGGGAAATAGCCCGACTTGCGCTGCACCAATTGGTGACCGATGGAAGGATACACCCGGCAAGAATTGAGGAAGTGGTTGATAAAACCAAGAAACAGATCGAAGAAGAGTTGATCGAAACCGGGAAAAGAACGGCGATAGATCTCGGTATTCACGGGTTGCATCCCGAGCTGATTCGTATGATCGGCAAGATGAAATACCGTTCTTCTTACGGACAGAATTTATTACAGCATTCACGGGAGGTCGCAAATCTCTGTGCCATCATGGCTTCGGAACTTGGACTGAACGCAAAAATTGCCCGCAGGGCCGGATTGCTGCATGATATCGGCAAGGTGCCTGATGATGAACCGGAACTCCCACATGCTGTTCATGGAATGAAACTCGCTGAAAAATACAAGGAGAAGCCTGAAGTATGCAATGCCATTGGATCCCATCATGATGAAGCTGAGATGACAACGCTGATTGCACCCATAGTTCAGGTTTGTGATGCCATTTCAGGCGCCCGTCCGGGAGCAAGAAGGGAAGTGGTTGAATCGTACATTAAGAGGTTAAAGGAACTTGAGGCGATGGCGCTTTCATATCCTGGTGTCATTAAAACATATGCCATTCAGGCAGGACGTGAATTAAGGGTTATCGTGGGCAGTGAGAATGTAAGCGACAAAGATGCAGAAAAGCTCTCCTATGATATTGCCAAAAAGATACAGGATGAAATGACATATCCCGGTCAGGTAAAAATCACTGTTATCCGGGAGACTCGTGCGGTAAACTATGCCAAGTAGTGTCTGTCATTAAAGCCCGATAGCTGCATTGCTGCTTTGCGCACTTTGCTCCCGAACTTTATTGACAAGCACTAATTGCCAGATATTTACAACAAAATAAACTTTAAAAATTGAAAAAAATACTGATCACCGGAACTGCAGGATTCATCGGCTTCCATCTGGTCAAGAAAATGCTTCAATCGGGATACCAGGTTGTGGGAATGGATTCTGTAAATGATTATTACGATATCAACCTGAAATACGGAAGGCTCGAAGAGAATGGGATACCTGTAAAGGAAATGGAATATGCAAAAATTATTGCAAGCAGAGAAAATTCAAACCATCGATTTGTCCAGCTTCAGTTGGAAGACAAAGGAGAAATAATGCGATTGTTTGATAAGGAGTCCTTTGATGTGGTTGTCAATCTCGCTGCACAGGCCGGCGTTCGCTATAGTCTTACCAACCCCCATGCTTACATAGACAGTAATATTTCAGGATTCTTGAATATCCTTGAGGCCTGCCGTGCAAATCCTGTAAGCAATCTGATATATGCCAGCAGCAGCAGTGTATATGGGTTGAATGCCAGCATGCCCTTTTCAGTAAAATCAAATGTTGATCATCCTGTCAGCCTGTATGCTGCGAGTAAAAAAAGCAATGAGCTTATGGCACATACATACAGCCATCTTTTTGGAATTCCTTCCATCGGGTTGAGGTTCTTTACAGTGTATGGTCCCTGGGGAAGGCCCGATATGGCTTTGTTTCTTTTTGCCGATGCCATTTTCAGGGACCAGCCCATTGAAGTATACAATCATGGCCGTATGCAAAGGGATTTTACATATATCGATGACATTGTTGATGGTATTTCAAGAATGATTGATCATCCTCCGGAGAAGAATGAAAGCTGGGACGCGGCACATCCTGATCCGTCTTTTTCAAGTGCGCCCTACAGGTTGTATAACATCGGTCACAACAATCCTGTAAAACTATTGGATTTCATTGCCGCAATTGAAAATGCAATAGGCAAGAAGGCCAGGATGGTCATGAAACCAATGCAGCCGGGTGATGTTGAAAAAACATGGGCTGATGTAAATGATCTGATATCAGATTTTGATTACCGGCCGCGTACGCCTGTGGAGGAAGGCGTGGATCACTTCATTAAATGGTACCGTGCGTATTATGGAGTTTAATACTGGGAGTGCTTATCAAGCAACCGAATGATCTCACCCAGGTAATCTGATTCTTCATAATTACCTTTAATTTCTATTATATTCTGTAACCCGGCCAGGAGTTGCCTGATTACATCTATTTTTGAAGCCGGGGTCATCAATTCTCTTGTAACAGGTATGTTTTGTTTCTTAAGGTAATTTTCTATGTCCTGCCTCCCCAGTACCTGTCCCTCTGCAGCCGGATTGATGTAGAAGAGAATTCCATCGGGATCTTCAAGGTATGCCGGATCCTTATAGCATAGAATAAAATTTCCAGGAGCATTTATGATGTATATCGGAAGATCAAGTCTTTCAGCTATTTCAACGTACATGGATGCAAGCAGGGCAGGATGTCCTTTCTGAGTCTCCAGCATGTTGTTGATGTAATACATCCGGCGGGAAAGCACTTCACCGCCGAGATGACTGAAATGATGTACGCGAAAAAGGAAATGGTTAATAACATTTACCTTTTCCAGTGCCGTGAGATGTTCATTGAGTTCAAGCCATATCTCCGACCTCAAAGTTTCTATCTTACTTTCCAGCTCATTAATGTCAAGTGACGGATACCTCGTTTTAGCCATGAGAAAAAGCCCGTATAACAATTGTTCACCCCTGCAATCGCTCCAGTTCTTAAAATCCCGTAATGTGTTTTTCTGATGTATGATGGAAATTACATCTTCAATTCGTTTTTGCATCGTGCTGTTTGAAGATCTTCCCCAGTTGTGTTCGAGCATTTCAATGGCAGGCTGACCCAGTTCTGCAAGCCTGTTAAGAACAGGATCATAGACTGAGGCATCAGGATCGTCCAGCAATGATATCAGTGCCTTTATCTCTTCACCTTGCTTATTCATCAGCAGTGATCTTTTTCAGAATTTCCTCTAACAATCCCTTCATCAGGAGTTTGTAATCCGTAACAAATTCTCCCGTAATCCTGTTTGCAAGGGCGATGCAGACTGTCAGTGCATTGTGGCCCAGGATGCTGGACAAACCGTACAGGGCAGAAGCTTCCATCTCAAAATTATTGACAGTATAGCCGTTTGACTTGAAACGGCTGATCTTTGAAATGTATGCGCTGTCAAATGCATTCATCCTGAGCGATCTTCCCTGCGGACCATAAAAACCGGGAGCAGAAAGGGTGATTCCTCGGAAATACCTTTTATCTTCTAATTTTGCACAAAGTGCTGCTGAAGCATGAATGAAATAGGGTTGACTGTTCTTTTGCGGCCATTGCATGTGGGAGGAAAATTCATCAGCAATCCGGTTGTCGACAACATTATTCATTTCTTTGTAATAATAAAGAAGGTTGTCGAGCCCTCCTGCAACAGATGAGATGATTGCAGAACCCGGCAATATTTCTTTTTGGAGTGCGCCGCTGGTTCCTATGCGGACAAAATTCAGTTTTCTTAAGCTGTCCTTGACCTCCCTTTTGGCAAAATCAATGTTGGCAAGGGCATCTAACTCATTAACTACGATATCCATGTTATCCGTCCCGATCCCCGTGGATAAGGCTGTGACCTTTTTTCCGTTGCAGAAGCCTGTATGTGTTACAAATTCCCGGTTTTCAATAGCAACATCAACAGAATCGAACAGGGATGACATTATTTGAACCCTGCCGGGATCCCCGAAAAGGAAAATTGTATCCCCAATCTCATCAGGCCTGAGATTTAAATGATAAATCCTCTGATCTTCAGTGAGAACTAATTCAGCATTTGTTAATCTGCGCTTTTTCATGCATAAAATGGTTTCCCAGCAAAATTAAGTTAATTTTGTGGCAGGTTTAAATAGTTTATAAACAATTAAATCCCTCATACACTACAGTTCACAACAGAGCATGCAATCAACCTGAGGATTCTACAGCGACAATATCGGGATTGTCATGTTTTTTAATTTACAATTATTTGAATTACAAATGTTTAAGTAAATTATTTGCCACAGTTAAACTGAATTAAAAGCACAAAATTAGAATTATGAAAAAAAGAACGCAAATATCGATTATAGTCGTTGCTGTTATTGGCGTATTGTTGCTGATCTTTGGCAGCCAGATGTTTTATGTCATCAAACCCGGAGAGCGTGCAGTCATCTTCAAGAAATTTGCCGGTGGTCTTGATAAAGACAACATCTTCACCCCGGGATTCCATATTATCGCACCATGGAATGACATGATCAAATATGATGTTAGGGAACAGAAAAGTGAAGAGACAATGGATGTTCTCGATAAGGGAGGACTTTCAATCAATGTTGATGTAACGGTTATTTTTAACCCAATACATAATGCAATTGGTTACCTTCATGAAAATATCGGTGCCGACTATGTTTCGGTGATGGTCATCCCCAATGTCAGGTCATCTGTAAGGGCGGTTACAGGCAGGTATTCTGCCGAAGAGATCTATTCGACCAAGAGGACAGAAGTTGAAACAGCAATTATCGAGGCTACAAGGAAAGCGCTTGCTGCAAAAAAAATTGACATGAAAGACCTGCTGATCCGGTCAATCATCCTTCCTGAGAAAATCAAAGCTGCCATTGAATCTAAATTGCAGCAGCAACAGGAAGCATTGGCTTATCAGTTCAGACTCGATCGTGAGAGAAGCGAAGCAGATCGAAGGAGGATCGAAGCGCAGGGTATTGCCGATTATAACAAGATAATCAGCGCTTCACTTACAGACCGGATATTGCAGCAGAAAGGAATAGACGCCACTCTTGAACTGGCCAATTCCCCCAACGCAAAGATCGTTGTTATCGGAAGCGGTGACGATGGGATGCCTTTGATACTTGGTGGCAACTAAATTTTTTGAAAGATGATACAGAGAAGTCAGTCGCTGTATTTGCTTATCGTATTCATACTGTCAATTTTGCTTTACACGGGGCCCCTCGCTTTTATCGGTACAGCAGATGGTGGATATTTCCTGCAGCATACAGGTGTTTTCGACCTTTCAGGGGAGAAAATTGATGTGTCAACATGGCCCCTTACAGCTATGATCAGTATCTCTGCCTTTTTGTCTTTTTTTACCATATTTTCTTATATGAAAAGACAAAGGCAGATGCGATTGACCCTCTTCCAGATGTTTTTTAACCTCGGTTTGATTGCTGTAGCTTACTATTATGTGCGCTATGTAATGCACAATTATGAAGGAATTCAGTTTGTTATCCAGTGGCGTGCGGTCATTCCGCCAATCATGCTTGTGCTGCTAATTATGGCATTCAGGGGAATACGAAGGGATGAATTGCTTATAAAGGCCTATGACAGGTTGAGATAAATTAATAGTGGTTTTATTGACAAGCACTAAATAGTGGCTTTATTGACAGACACAAATAAACATGCCCGATCCATTGAATCCTGGTGATACATAGAAGGCAGTTCCTGCTCAGTCAGGGGTTGTCTTTTTTAAATCATGTTCAGATTTTCCCTGGAAGTTATTTTTTCACAATAGTGACACTTCAATTTCAGGTTATCCTTTGAAATCACCTGGAATTTTGTGGTCACATCTTCACTGTTGGTAATACATTTTGGATTTACACATTTTGTAATTCCCTGTATTTCATCAGGTATTTCAACCTTCATTTTTTCAACAACCTCGTAATCCCTTATGATATTCAACTTTGCAGTCGGGGCGACAAGAGCAATTTTGTTGATATCGACGTTATCGAAAAACACATTGGATACTTTGATGATCCCTTTCTTGCCAAGCTTTTTGCTTTCAAAACTATTGCCGAACGTAACCAGGGTTTCCACCTTGTCCAGTCCAAGTATTGTAATGACCTTGAATAAATTTCCTGCAGGAATATGATCAATGACGGTTCCGTCTTTTATTGCTGAAACATTTAATTGCCTATCTTTCATAATGCATTCATTTAATACCTAACATATAAGTAATGATTGCCTGCCTTGTATAGACACCATTCAGCGCCTGTTGAAAATAATAGGCCTGCGGAGATTCATCGACATCGCGAGCGATCTCATTAACCCGCGGCAGCGGGTGCAGAACTTTCATATTCTTGCGGGTACCTTCAAGCATTGACCGTTGCAGGATGTATACATTTTTAACTCTCTCATATTCAATGGGATCTGTAAATCGTTCCTGCTGAACGCGTGTCATGTAAATGATGTCTGCTTCTTTGATGTATTCGTTGAAATCCTTGCATTCAATGTATTTCAATCCTTTCGTGTCGAGGTAAAGCTTGTACTCGTCCGGCATGCGAAGTTCATCAGGAGCAATAAAATAAAAGGTTGTATTGAATTTAGACATTGCCATTAACAGAGAATGCACAGTTCTGCCGTACTTAAGATCGCCGACGAGGAAAAGGTTGAGGTTGTCTAAAGTTCCCTGGGTTTTCCAAATGGAATACATATCAAGCAAAGTCTGGGTAGGGTGCTGGTTTGCACCGTCACCGGCATTAACGATGGGAACCGAAGCAACTTCGCTGGCAAGCCTTGCACTGCCTTCAAGTGGATGCCGCATAACGATCAGGTCGCTGTAATTGCTAACGATCCTGATGGAATCGCGGAGTGTTTCGCCTTTTGACGTACTTGTGGACGAAGAATCGGAAAACCCGACAATTTTCCCACTGAGCCTGCTGACAGCTGTCTCAAAACTCAGCCTTGTCCGGGTAGAGGGTTCAAAAAACAGGGTCGCGATGACATGATCTTTAAGTATGTTCTGGGTCGGTTTCTTTTCAAAATCGGCAGCAAGTTCCAGAATCTTCAGATATTCATCTTTGGTAAAATCATTAATGGAAACCAAACTTTTGTTCTTCATTTAGGTACATTTTATTACAAATATAACATTGAGAGTATTTCATTATCCGATTGTTAATAACATATTAATAATTATGTATCATCTATTCGCTTTAGCCTGCAGTCGGGAATCTTTCCCAGCAGTCCCTTGATTCTCTTTTCGTCAGTAAGCTTGACTTCAAACTTCAGAATACACCGATTGTCAAAATTTTGATCAAATGTATGCAGACTGTTCTCTTTTATGATTGTCATCACATCATTCATTTGCTTGTAGGGGAAGTGCAATTCGTAGCTGTGCCGTATGTATGAAGTAATGATCCGGTTATTGCTGATTGCAATTTCCGCAGCACTTTTATAGGCATTCACCAGTCCGCCCACCCCGAGCAAAGTGCCTCCAAAATAGCGCACCACAACGATCACAACGTTAGTGAGGTCATGGCTTTCTATTTGATTTAAGATTGGTTTTCCTGCACTGTTGGAGGGTTCCCCGTCATCGGATGCCCTGACTTCCGGGGGGGCAGTCCCAATTCTCCATGCAAAGCAGTGGTGCCGGGCATCATGGTATTGTTTTTTAAGATCCTCTAAAATACCTCTTGCCTCGGTTTCGCTTCTTACCGGCATACAGTGGGATATGAATTTACTGCCGCGATCTTTGAATTCACCGGTGGAATTCTTTGCTACTGTATGGTATTGAGTAATCATATCATGATACGGTAAAAAGCAGGATCGCAATTAACGATATAACGATACCTGTCCAGTTAACGGGTCTGAGTTTTTCATGGAAAATAACCAGACCGGAAAGTACGCTTAAACTTACGATCCCGATATTGTTTGCACCGAAAATGACTGAACTGTCAATTCCTGCCCCGAACTCGTCTACATGGTTCAATGCAAAAAGCATCAGGTAAATGGAACCAAAATTAACAATACCCAGAATCACACCCCAGAACCAGATCGGGGCCTTTTTGAAATTGCTGAATCTTTTTTTTGTGAACGGGAGTATGACCATACCTGTAAGGAAAGCCATTGTGAAAAGAACAGCGCTGAACAACGCGGACTCATTGTTACTGATGTATTTGTGCTGTGCGAATTTGACCAGAGAATCCACCAGGCCCATTCCGACAAATAGAAGGATAGGAATATAGATCCTGGAACGGGAGGATATCATATTGCCGGGTTGGTATATGGTAAGCATCACTCCGGTAAGTGTAGCGGCGATCCCGGCAGCTTTAATAAATGTAAGGCTATCAGAAGGGTCGATCACAATTGAAAAAGCAATCGGGAATACGACCGACATTTTTCCTGCAACGGTGGTTATCGAAATTCCTGCTTCAGCAGATGACCTGGCAACCAGGAAAAACATGACTATAAACAGGAAACCTATCAATATCGAAAGCGGGATCCAGGGAGCATTCAATACAACTGCGAATTGTTCGGGATCCCTGTTGATCATAAATCCAAGTGCAGAGGCAACAAGGTAGTTGATGAGGATAACAGGGAAAGATGGAAGGTTCTTCTTATCAATGAATTTAAATACCAGGAATATCCCGGTTGAAGAAAGTATGCAGAGTATCAGGTATATCATTTGCAGGGATCAAAAAAAAACAGGCCTCGAACCGGGACCTGTTTCAATTTTTACATTTTCAATTTTTTCTCGATCTCATCGATCTGTATTCGGAATCGTTTGTCCGTTTCCAGTAAATTATTGACGGTTTTGCAGGCATGAAGCACAGTGGCATGATCTTTACCTCCGATCTGGGATCCAATGGTAGCCAATGATGACTTTGTCAGACTTTTTGAAAAGAACATGGCAACCTGCCTTGCCTGGACAATCTCCCTTTTCCTGGTCCGGCTCTGAATCTGTTCTAAACCGATATTGAAATAGTTGCATACTACCTTCTGAATGTAATCGATGGAGATCTCCTTATTTGTGTTCTTGATTAGCTTATCGATCATCTCCTTAGCCAGATCAAGTGTAATCTCTTTTTTGTTCAGTGTCGACTGTGCCAGCAATGATATCAGAGCGCCTTCCAGTTCACGGACATTGTCTGATATGTGTGTGGCAATATATTCAAGAACATCATCCGGCATTTCAATACCGTCGTTGTACACCTTCTTCTTAAGTATGGCCATCCTTGTCTCGAAGTCTGGCGCCTGAAGGTCGGCCGACAATCCCCACTTGAACCTGCTGATAAGCCGCTGCTCGAGTCCCTGCAACTCAACAGGTGGCTTGTCGGAAGTCAGCACAAGTTGCTTCCCTGACTGATGAAGGTGGTTGAAAATGTGAAAAAAGGTATCCTGCGTTTTTTCTTTTCCTGCAAATTCATGCACATCATCAATGATCAGAACATCAATCATCTGGTAGAAATGAATGAAATCGTTTTTGTTGTTGTTCCTGATGGCATCGACAAACTGAGTCTGGAATTTATTGGCATTCACATACAAAACCGTCTTGTCGGGATACTTGCCCTTTACTTCAATTCCTATGGCCTGTGCCAGGTGTGTTTTACCCAATCCGCTATCCCCGTAGACAAGCAGCGGATTAAAAGCGGTTCCGCCGGGATTGTTGGAAACTGCATAACCTGCAGATCTGGCCAACCTGTTACATTCTCCTTCTATGAAGTTCGGGAATGAATTCCCGGGATTCAGCATGGGATCGATATCAAGCTTCTTGATGCCCGGAATGACAAAAGGGTTTTTGATCACATTGTCTGAACCGGCAATAGGAACCTTCACCGGCTGGTTGCGGATCTCCTTGCCGCTTTTTGCCGGGAATTTGACCGTGTAGGGCTTGTTGTTGTTGTATGAATTGTTCTGCATTACAACATTGTACTCAAGCTTGGCTTCTTCACCCAACTCCTTTACAAGTACCTTTCGCAATATATCAATATACTGTTCTTCAAGGTATTCATAAAAAAAAGGGCTGGGTACCTGTATGGTCAGGATGTCATCATCCAGTTTCAATGGCACTATGGGTTCAAACCATGTTCTGTAACTAATTGAAGGAACGTTATCCTTGATGACCTTAAGACAATTGTTCCAGACATGCTCGTGCATTAAAAATACTTTTTAGGGTTAGAATTTAGAATCAGATGTATGTAGAACAAATATTGTGAAAAAAAAATTATAAAAAAAGAGCAGATGCACTTGTATTTTAGAAATAAATTTTATGACGTTTAGGCTCAGTAAATTAGATTTTAAAAAAAAATGAAAAAAAATTAAATAACTGAAATACAATAATTTAGATATATTACAGTCTTAAGAAATTGTTAACTAAATCTTTAGAAAAAGTAATTCAATATTTGGTTTAGATTTTACAGAAGATTTCATGTAACATTCGTCACCAAATTTGATAAAGTTATCAAAAGTATTTTTTGAATTCTTCCTGTTTTAGGAAAAATAAGATCAGAAAATGGAAAAATTAACATATTTTTCCGGATGCTCATTAATGTCATTGATGAGCGAGTCAAAATCCGCAATCATTAAATTTAATTTGTCGTAGATGCTGTCTTCATTGATCAGTTTGCCGATGGTTCCTGTATTATTTCTCAGGTCACCTGTTATTTCGGAAAGATTTGACACAACATTATGAAAATCAATGACCAACTCTTCCAGGTGCGCTTGTCTGAGTTCTGCAGATACATCCTGCAGGTTACTTAATGTGTTTGCAATTGCATTGCTTTTCTGATAAAGGCTGTCTGAAAGCATCCTAAGATTATTGAGAGTTTTGCTCAGGTTTCCAGTTTCTGAGAACTGTTCGTCAAGTGATCCGGATGCATTCTTTATGCTGTTAATTAGTTCATCTATGGCCGGATCGCTGAGTATCCTATTGATTGAAATTCCTACCGAATCAATTGTGGCCACCGTATTTTTAAGCTGCACAGTGAGTGGAGAAATATCATTCACCAATGATGAGAGCAAATCGCCTGTTATATTGCTTTTTAGCGTATCCCCGGAAACAGCGTTTTCTGTGCTTCCTGACTGTATGATCTTTATTGCTTTGGTTCCCAGAAGGTCAGCATTGTAAATTTCAGCAGTGCTTCCTTTCCTGATCATGTATTTTTTTTTGATCTTCAGGATCACTGTAAAATGTGGTTTTGTTTCCGTGTCGAATTTGATTTCATCGACCACGCCTATATTGAAGCCATCAAGCATGACACCGGCAGACGGCTCAAGTCCGCCGGCATTATTGTACATAGCGATGAGAGTTCGGTTGCCTGATAGAATATATTGTCCCTTCAGGTAATTGATGCCCCAAATGATTACGGCAGCTGTTATGATCCCGATGACCCCAAGTTTAACTTCCGTACTGATCTTCATGTTATTCATTAATTTCCAGGATTGCATCACGTAAAGGTATAATTTTATCCTCTTTCACAGCTATGATGAATGCTCCGGGAAAATCACCCTTTACCTCTGAGCAATAATCAAGTGTCTCGTGATAAGAGGAATTCCCTCCAACCACGTATTTGTACCAGCTGCCCTGCTCAATGACTTGAACATTTTCATATCCGTTGAATGATGCGGGATCTGTTTCAACAAGGTTTTTTGAAGAAACGACCTGAACGTAGAATACAATTGCATTTTCAGAAAATTCCTTTGTGTCATGCACAACTGCATCTGAATTTTCACCCCAGGTTTCCGGCTGTGATTCAGACACATCTTCTTTTTTTTCAATCGTGAAGTGACTGTTCTCTTCTATCCTGTCTTTATATCTCTTAAAAGCCCTGTAAATTGCCGAAGCGATCAGGTCCTGACCGTATTCAGTCACCAGGAATTTTTCCTCTTCCGGATTGGAAATAAAACCGGCTTCGATCAATACAGCCGGCATGGAAGTTTGCGCCAGTACAAGCAAACCCTGCTGGATGACCCCCCTGTCCTTTCTTTTTGACCGTTCCCTGAACTGGTCTTGAATATAGGATGCAAATTCGATGCTTTGTTTGAGGTATGTATCCTGCATGAGAGAAAAGATGATATACGATTCAAGTGAAGTGGGGTCGAATCCCTCATAACGGGTTTCATAGTTCTCCTCCAGCAGGATCACGGAATTCTCACGCACGGCAACATCAAAATGTTCGCCCGTGCGATGCAGTCCAAGTACATGGGAAGATGTCCCGTAAGGAGTAGGGTTTGAATTTGCATTCACATGAATTGAGATAAAGAGATCGGCTTCGTTCTCATTTGCTATGGCAGCACGTTTATACAACTCAACGAATTCGTCCCTCTTTCTCGTATAGATCACCCTGACACCATCGACATTTTCCTCTATGTATTTTCCCGTTTTCAGGGCAATGGAAAGGGCAATGTCTTTTTCCTTTGCCTTTTTCCCAACGGCCCCTGAATCCCTGCCACCGTGACCGGCATCAATGACCACTGTTTTGATGGTATTTTTGATTTCATCAGGAGGATCACCGGGAAACTGAAAGGATACAAAAAGAGTACTGAAAGCAGATATAAGAAATACCGCAAAAATCCGTTTAACATATATCGGCAGAGTATTTGAAGTTACCATAATTTCAAGTAAAATCATTAGATTTGCACTCTTTTCAACAGTTACAAAATTAATAGATAAATCACTTTGCAGTATACAGGTTTCAGGATAGTTATCAATATTGTTGTAACTTTTTTAACAGGCACTTTATTGTATGCCCAGGACCCCGATTCTGTTAATGTTACCTCCCCAATACCTGTTGCAGTTGCCGATTCTTCAAGTTCAGAGGAGGATGCAGGCGTCTTTGTTGATGACACCCTCTACAGCGATCCCGATTCGGTGGATTACACGCGGGATTCAACAGGCATGTTAAATGATTCACTTGTTAACGATACCGTCAGTTCCTCGGATATCGGAAGTTCCATAACCGACCTGGTGGATTATGATGCGTTGGATTCACTGAATTTTTCCATGGATGGCGGCACAGTTGAAATGTACAACCAGGCTATAATAACATACGGTGATATAAAGCTTGAAGCCGGGTATATAAAATACCAGATGCAACTCTCGGAAGTAGAGGCCTATGGCATTCCTGATTCTACAGGTGAGATTGTGCAAAATCCCGTATTTTCAGAGGGGGAAGACAGTTATGAGGCAAAATACATCCGCTATAACTTCAAAACAAAAAGGGGTTACATTGAAGAGGTGATAACGGAGCAGGAGGGGGGATTCCTGCACTCGCAGGAGACAAAGATGCATAAGAACGGGCACATCCATATGAAGGACGGAAAATATACTACCTGCGATGCAGAGCATCCCCATTTTTATGTTGCAATAACCAAGGGAATCTCTATGCCCGGAGATAAAATCATTGCAGGTCCTGCATATATGGTGGTTGAAGACGTACCATTGCCAATTGGCGTACCTTTTGGATTTTTCCCGAATTCCCGGAAAAAAACCTCTGGCATTTTGATCCCCCAATACGGGGAAGAGAAGCGCAGGGGATTTTACCTGCGTGATGGGGGGTTTTATTTTGCCATGAACGATTACATGGACCTGCGTGTATCCGGGGACATCTATTCTAACGGAACTTGGGGTGTGCGGGCAGGGAGCAATTACAGGGTCCGATATAAATTCAATGGTAATCTGAACATCCAGTATTTCAACAACATTACCGGCTATAAGAATATAGAAGGTTTGTACAGTGTTTCAAAGGATTATTCTGTGGGATGGAGCCACGCACAGGCAAGGGAAGCCAACCCCAACAGTAATTTCCGTGCAAGTGTAAACCTGTCCAGCTCTTCATACGACAAGAATCACACGAGTAACATCAACCAGGTTGTCACCAATACCAAACAGTCAAGTATTTCCTATTCACGATCCTGGCCCAACAGCCCTTTCAATCTGAGTGCAGCGCTGAACCATTCACAGAACAGTAATACAGGTGGGGTAAATATGACCCTGCCGAAAATATCTTTCAATATGGGCAGGATCACCCCTTTTGAGCGAAAGAAGCGCGTGGGACCAAAGAAGTGGTACGAGGATATTCAGCTGCGCTACAGCAGTTTGCTTGAGAACAGGATCAGGACGAACGATACACTTCTTTTTACCAACCAGGTGTGGAGTGATATGAGCAATGGGTTCCGGCACGAAATCCCGCTGAGTCTGAATATCAAACCATTCAAGAAGGTTGCGGCCCTGCAGAACCTGACTATTACACCCAATATGAGTTATTCCGGGATGGTGTATACCGGGTACACTGAAAAAAGCATCACAGGTTACGATGAAGTGGAGGAGGACGGGATGATTGTGTCCCATCCTGTTGTGCAGGATACCACATATGAAGGCAGACTGCGATATGCACATGCCTACCTGCCGAGGGTCAGCGCGAGTATGTCGCCCAAACTCTATGGAATGTACCAGTTTTCAGGGAACAGCAGACTAACAGCAATCCGCCATGTAATGACACCATCGGCAAATATATCCTACGTTCCGGATATGACGGGCATTCAACCTGATTACTACCGGGACCTTTATGACTCTGTAAACAATGTCCTTCTTGAAACATATTCAATTTTTGAGGACCAGATCTATGGCACGCCGACTTTCAATGGGGCTTCAGGATCTCTCAGCCTTTCATTAAGGAACAACCTTGAAGCGAAGATGGTCTCAAGAAATGATACCATCGATGAGTTGGAAAAGGTAAAGCTCCTGGATAATTTTAACTTTTCAACCAACTACAATTTCTTTAACAGGGATTCGTTATCACCCTCATGGGCCCCGATAAATATGAATGGGAATACAAGGTTGTTTAAAAACAAATTGTCTGTCTCATTCCGGGGAGTGTTGGATCCCTTCGGATACGACGAAACACGTTCCAGGGTAAATGAAACCTATTTTTCACAGTCAGGGAAGCTCGTGAGACTCACAAGGGCAAGTATTACCATGGGTACATCTTTTAGTTCCAAAAGCGGTAAGGAAGATGAGGAAGAAGGGGAGGAAGATGACCCGTTGCTGAACTCAGCCTTTGATAACAATGGGATTAACGACCCCAATGCCGGATATGACCCCAGTGTGGATGACCAGTACGGTGACTACGTGGATTTTGATGTTCCCTGGTCCGTTAATATTGATTATTCATTCAATTACAGGAAACAGAAGGATGTATCTGATATTGTGCAGACGGTCAGGTTGTCTGGAGACCTCAGCCTCACGCCAAAATGGAAGATCGGTTTTAATACAGGCTATGACATATTCAACCGCCAGTTCACCACAACGAACCTGAGTCTTTACAGGGACCTTCACTGCTGGGAAATGCGTATATCCGTCGTGCCCTTCGGGTCTTATAAATCCTATAATTTCCAGATCAATGCCAAATCATCCATCCTGTCCGACCTGAAATACGACAAACGGAAGAGCTGGCAGGATAATTTCTAACCTGAATTATTCCGAGTTTTTCGTAACAGATCAAATTGTGAATAATTCAGGCTAAATGTATTCATTGCCCCGTACCAAATTTGTATAGGTTATATTTTTGCGTTTGGATATCTATCTTATGATATAGATCATCACTATATGGCAATTCATCTTTTGAGGTAATGAAAAACTCGGGCATTGTTTTTTTAGAATATTTCAGGTACACATCGTTATATCGGATGAGATAAAAATGAAAATGCCAATCATCAAAAGCATTTCTGTCGCAACCAACAGTTGTAAAGGGATTGATATATTTCTGAAAAGTGTAAACATCAGAAAGCGAATCTTTATTTTGTTTTGGTTTGCCTGAAAGAACGATTGTAAGGGTCAGCCCGGCAATCAATAGAAATACACTTGCCACCAGCATGTATCTGCCAGCTTTTTCCTTTATTGTGGAAAAGATATGTAATGATGAAGGTAAAGTCAGAGCAGCCAACCCGATTGCAAACATCGGGAAACTCGTATTCATATAAAACCCTCTTTGAACAAGAGTGAGCATGAGGGGGAGGGATCCAGCCAATCCCAGAAGGATAAATAAGGCGGCAACAGACCGCAATTTGTTCGGCATGTTAAAACGTGAGCTTTTGATGTTGTCCCATGTTATTAAAAGTGCTGCCAGGAATAACCCGGGCAATAACTCCATTGTTAATCGGCCCAGCATGTAGAAATGAGAATCCACAACAGGCTTCGAAGTGACCCGAACCAAAAGTCTTGAACGCAGGTAAAACATGATGCTCTCATATGCCGTGTCATTAAATGTCATGAGGATAATGTAAATGGTCAAAGGTGTGAATACATATATACATGACAGTATTAATGCTCGTTTTAAGGTTACCTGACGTATTGTGATCATTGCAATTCCGGCAACGACCACAGGGAATAGTCCGGGCATGCCTTTTGTTAACGTTGCCAGGAATATAAATATTCCGGCTATAAAACCGTTGAGCAGGTTTAACGATTGCCCCATTACACTGCGAAGTCCGAAATATATTGCCAGTGATGTAAAAATCATCATTGTGTTTTCCTGCATATTGTGCATGAATGTCCAGCTGGTCAGGGGAATAGAAATCCAGTAGAGCAATGCGAGCCATGCATGTTTTTTATGTTTCTCCGGCGCTACATACCTCCAAATAAGAATAATAATCAGCGTATTGACGATTAGTGTAAGAAAAATGTATATACGTTCCGTATACATTGAGTCTCCAAGTATTTTGAAGAATGGTGCCTGCAAACCATACAATAGTGGTGGCTGTTCAAGAAAAAAGGTAGTACCCTGCTTATTCCATGAATCAGAGATAAACGGGAACCAGAAAGAACCCAGACCATTTGAGAGATTCTTTGAAACACACGCATACTGGGTACCATCGGCGAACATACCGTCCATGAATAATCCCGGCAGGATCAAACATACTATTAAAGCCGCAATAAAAACCCATAATGAGATGTAAACTAACCGGTTCATCTGAATTCATTAAAAGTTTACCAGGTAAAAATATGTCATTTTATTTCTTTATATTGTGTTATCGAATGATTTATTGTTGATGCTTTATTAAAACCGTCTCTTATGAAAAAAATTATTCACACAACAAAAGCCCCCGAAGCTGTTGGACCTTATTCCCAGGCAGTGGAAGCCAACGGCATGCTTTTTATTTCAGGACAGGTCCCGATGGATCCGGAAACAGGAAAGATCGTTAACGGCGATATCGTGGAACAGACCCACCAGGTGATGAAAAATATCGGTGCAATATTGGAAGAGGCCGGATATACCTACAGACATGTAATCAAATCCACCTGCCTGCTGTCAGACATGTCGTTTTTTAAAGCCATGAATGAAGTATACGCTGATTACTATCCGGAAGATCAGCCGGCCAGGGCAGCATTTGCGGTAAAAGAACTTCCATTGGGCGTAATGGTGGAAATAGAAACCATTGCGGTTAATGAACCGCTCAATTCCGATTTGGACCACCATAATTTCAAACATCATTCCTGATTTACCTGGTCGCATTGCAAACTCAATATTTCATGCCGGGATATTACAAGATCAATTTCCATTAACAGTTCGATTGATTTCAAAGTGGAACACTGCAGGATCAAAATGGAAAATTGGTTCTTTAATAAGGTGGAATGGAAAATCAATGTGGGAAAATGGCAATTCAATGGGGAAACATGGAAATCCCAATTGGGATAATGGATTTTAAGAAAGGCAATTAAACATCCGGAATGGGATGATCTTCAGCCACTTGATGATGGCTTAATCATCATATACACTGAAAATTACGTAACTTTCTATAAACTATTAATTATTAAGCCGGGAAAGGTGTGCCCTGTGGTCATCAAAAAGAGGTAGTTTCAACATGTACTCATCACCGGGCCTTGCAGGCCGCCAGAGTCCTATTTATTGTAGTGTGTTTTTTATATTTCTTTCATCACTAAATAGGCTGTATATATAATGTAAAATCCAAATAAAACTCCAGCTTCCCATCTATCCAATTTTTTCCGTTGTCCAGTCAACATTGATGTAAATAGAAAAACTGTTCCTCCGATTAAAATATATAAGTCCAAATTAAACTTAGGATTATAATCAATTGGTTTAATAAGGCTACTTATTGACAAAATTAAAAGAATATTAAAAATATTAGAACCTATCACATTTCCAATTGCTATATCGCTATTTTTCTTTGTTGCGGCAACAATTGACGTTACCAATTCTGGCAATGATGTTCCAGCGGCAACAATAGTCAAGCCGATAATTTTTTCACTAACACCTAATGCGTTTGCGATACCTACACTATTATCTACAACAAGCTGTCCTCCCAATATCATTCCGATTAATCCGACGATTATTAATCCCCAAATCTTTTTAGAAGATTTTTGATTATCTGTTGTAACAGTTTGAGGGTCATTTTTTATTTGATTGAAAACATAATACAAGAAAAGGCAAAACAATACCAACATAATCATTCCGTCAATTCGACTGGAATAAGTATGTCCATCGAATACGAAATCATTTAGTAAGAACAATAACAATACTGAAACAAAAAGTGAAATTGGTATTTCTTTCCACGCTGTTGTAGTTTGAACTTTAATCGGTAAAATTAGTCCTGATAATCCAAGAATAATAAACAAATTGAAATTGTTGCTTCCAACAATATTTCCAAGAACAATGTCAGAGTAACCATTTACAGAAGCAATACTATTTACCACTAATTCAGGAGTTGAAGTGCCAAATGCAACAATAGTCAAACCAATCACTAAATCAGACACTTTATATTTCCTCGCTAATGCAGAAGCTCCATCAACTAGCCAATTTGCTCCAAAAATCAAGGAAATAAATCCTGCAACAACCAATAAAACTGGAATTGTCATACAATCATTTTTTAATCAAATGTAATTGAATTGGGATTTCATATTTACAATTTTGCATACTGTTGGGTTTAAGCAAAGTATTAATTATGACCGCCTGTCAGAGCCTGCGCAGATTTAGTGCTTATAGATTAAATTAATCTCTGACAATTCTTTATCTATCTGATGAATGCCAGATAAGATTTTTTCAGTCTGCTTAGAAAATGGCTTTTTACTGCCTTTTTCGTACTGGGAAAGTAGGGAAGGATTCATGCCAATTTTCTCAGCCAGAAATTTAGAATTCAAAACTTTATAATATTGAAAGAATTGTTTGAAATCAATGTCAAATTGAACGTTTTCTTCGGAGACATCAAGTTCTTGTTCTTCAAAATAAAAATTCATAGCTTCATAGGCACTATTTACCAATTCCGGAATTGATTCTGCTGTAGTAAAAATTGGGTATTCTTCGGAATATGCCGAGAAACCGGTATCGGTTTTTTCTACCACCATATTAATCTTCTTCTTTAATCTATTCATGAATTCTTATTTTTTTATACCAGCATCCTTTAAAATTTTTTTTTCAAGTCCTTTACCAACCTCCTGGCTGCCATGATTGGGAAAAATGATTGTGTTTGATTTTGAGTTATTCCATTCTCCACGGACTCAAACAAAATTACGGCAAATTTGAGGTAAAAGTCAAGGGGAACGCAGTTGGACATCGTTAGTTTGCAGAACTAAAAGAAAGGAAACAAACTAAAATTATTTCTCTTGATATTTACTCTGATAAAAAGCTCCATCTGCTGCACTAACTTTATTTGGACTTTAGGTTGAACCTAAGGGGTATATTAAG
>JAIPBT010000011.1 GCA_021738565.1 Bacteroidales bacterium | reverse complement strand
ATCCATTTCAATACGTCAAAGAACATTTTGGCAAGATACACTGAAAATTGAATCCACAATATATAAGGTAACCCCGGTTTCGTTCAACACAAAGCACATATTTGGCTATCGCCAAAAACGATGCTTAATTGTTAGCACATTTTCAACACACGTAGCACACCCTGAAGGGGTTAATTATACAAAATAATAGTGCGCATACAGTTCCTGTTCTCGGTGATTATTTCAATAAAATAGGTCTATTATATCATATTTCAATGATACTTCTTGTGAACAAACCCTTTATTGCCAGGTAAAGAGGAATTATATTATCCATCGTCCAACATCCATTTGATAAGTAACATGGTGAGGTAATTACATAATAATTTTCATTTTCTCCGAAAAAAATTGGAATACACCATGAATATATTTGAGAATCAGCAATTATTTGTTCTAATTTATCCTTTTTAGAAATATCATAAACTTGTAAGAAAAGAGACTTATTATTTGTACAACCTAAAGACTCCTTGGAATAAATAATTACAGCTATTGGATCCTCCAGACGGCCATCAGGACCCTGAGGTATCGGTAATGTATCAAAAGAGTTTTGAAGTATTTCACATGACCACCCTTCTGGCGTTGAATTATAGAATTCATCAAGATCTGCAAGTTCGGTAGTAAATGAAATACTGTCTATATCACTGAGCATTACCTTCACTACGCTTCCATCATTTTTATGAATGTTTAGAGCTTGGGCATGAGTTACGAATGAAAAGCTAAACAGTACAATAGTCAAAATAATTGTTTTCATATGTATTTTATTTTAGTTAGTCTTAATTATCTGTTCAATTAAGAATTTATTGTTTTGACGAATTTTAAAGATATATACACCTGACTGCAAATTTCTCAAATCACACTGATAAGTATGTTTCCCAATTCCCTGGTCCCTTATCAATATCTCATTAACTAAGCCTCCTGACAGCTTGAAAATTTCAATGGTCAAACTGCCATGTTCCGTTAATTCATAATCAATATTCAGAAAGTCAGTCGCCGGATTAGGGTACGATTTAAGTTTTAAAATCATTTGCAATTCTTTAACAATTTGCAATGTTGAGTCTGTATTTGTCAAGCTATCGATTGCTCCGGAATTAAAAGTTAGCTTTGAAATATCAGATAAGAGTACCTGGATAAGTTCGCCGTTTTTTTTCTTGATCGTAAGATAATCCTGAGCAATTCCTTTGGGTAATGAAAAAAATAATAAGCTTGTGAGAAGTAAACAGAATTTCATTTTTGTTGTCATAATAATTTAGGTTTCAGTTATAAAAATACCTAATCATTTATATCTAGTGAACTTTAGAAGGCAGATAAATGTACTGAGCATAATTGCAGGGATCATCATCTTTTTTCTATTCTACGATTAGTAATTAAACATTATCTAGGTGATCAATATTTAATTTGACAAGATAAGTTCCAGATAAATAAGAGTATATATTAATAGGGAAATTATAGGTTCCCGCGGGAAGCTTTTGCGATGGAATAAGCTCGGAAAATATCTGTCCGTTTTGATCAATTATATAAGCTGTTACCAATGCTTTCGTTTTTAATTCAAATGAAAGTTGGCTTGAACTATTTGTTGGATTCGGAAAAATGGCGAAATCAAATTCATTACTATAATGATAATCTTCAGAGAATGAAAAAGTTTTATATTCTAAATTTAAATATCTTTTTATAAATTCCATTACATTAGTATCTAAAGAACGAACAATTTTCGTCCCGGATTCACTGTAAGTATTTAGACAATTTTCCTTCTTAATGTCATTTAGAATATCTACATGATTTCTAATAACTAATTCCTCAATTGGACTAATTGTATAAAAATCTCCATCATTGAATTTATCAAACAAAAATAGCCAAGCTTCCTTTCCTATTGATTTACAATAGGAAAGGAAATCATATTATTCTTTGCTGGAGGCATATTTTTTAGGATCACTAAATCCATATAATTCAAGTTCTTTCCAAGTCTTTTTCCAAAGATTATATTTGGCTTGTAGTTCAATTAATTGGGACGGCGGAATTAAATTTAACGATTCATTAATTATTGTAAGTTCTTCTAAATTTAAATCAACGTATTCTATTTTAGATAATCCTCTGGCAATTGATTCATCTAATTGCATCAATATCTTTTTCTGTTCTGAAACAGGAACAAAATTTACTGAGACAAAGCCGTAACCTTTGTGAGCATTATTGTATAAGCTATTTCTTGGATGAAAGGTCCTCTGTAATGGTCCAGGTTTGCTTTCCCAATCATATCCATGAGGGTAATTGTTGCCCGGCTTACGGACTGATGCATGTGTAAATTCGTGATCGGTTGAATTGTACCATAAATCTATGACACTATTTTCGGATTCCCCTGTAATCTCATATCGAGTTGCACCTTCGTACCTGACAGAATCATAAAATTTTTCAAAAGATAATAAACTATCACAATATTGACCTGAATATTCTGTTTTAACACAGTAACCTGAACTTACTGAAATTGGCCAACTCCATACATAATCCATACCACCTGACCAGCTTATACAGTTATATGTGTTTGAATAAGGTGCTGATTGAATTGCATCGTTTGCTTTCAGATTTGGCCAGTTAGTATATGCAGTTGCTAAGTTGCCATTCTTACAATTCATATACATGTCGCAACTGCCGGACGGAGCGTAAGATCCACCACTGACAATCACTCCACTTATACTCGTTGAGAGATTTGAGCGTATTCTTGATGCATGGCCCCAATCAAAATCACTATCGACGGTCCAGTCATCATTTTCGGCTATTATTCTCTCCGGCGATGAAGTATTCACAACCCATATACGGCTGTCGGCACCTGATAAGTCCGCCGTAAACCAGTTTAGGGTTTCTGAAACTGATTTTGGACAGGCAATCTCAGTCCCGGCATAAGCCAGATAGTAACCAATAGGCACTTCATTCAAATAATAACCTCCAATTTGCCCAGAAATAAACAGATCGCAAGTTCCGTTTACGGATGCCGGATCACTATTTTTTCTAATAAATACTCTATAATTCCCGGTATATGGAGCTGTAAATGTTAGTTTCGCGTTATAGCCGCTACCCCCTTCATCAGCTGTCCTAGTAAACCCACTTGGGTAGTCTTTATAAAAAACGTGCAGCACCGGATCGGATGTTGCGTTTTTTGTTTCAATGGTGTAGGTCTGACCCTGATCCAGACCGATATATGTTGAAAATGAGTAGCTAAAATCAACATCCATTTCATGATCATAATTACCGGATGGGTTGACCAGTTCATAAGATTTAAGGTTTGAGGCAGGCTGTTCCGGCTGTTCAGTCTCTTTCTTTAAAGCTGCATAATTATCAGGCAATTTCAGATTCGAGATGTTATTTATGTACTGATCATATTTTTCAGCCGAAATTGCGAAAGATTGCTTATCCAGACTTACTTTAATGAATTCTATATTCGGGATGCAGGGTTTTCTGGTACTAATGGTAATGGAATTGGTGCCTGCCCTTAAATCAAAACTTTGATCTAAAATATTTAAAGGCTGAGGTCCGCTTTTATTTATCATTACAACATACTCCTTATTTTCGTTGACTGAAAAGCGGTATTCAATCTGATTCTCATTGGTGGCAAAACTACCAATGATCCATGCAGCAAGGTAATACCTGTCTGTAGTTGCTATTTTAACTGTAAATTCCTGGCTTACAAAGTCACTGGATTCAATAGTGGAAGAGCTCAGGATTTCAGCGTCGCCTAAATCAAGGATTTTCGGGTTGAAGTTAAGCTTGTCCTGACTAAAAGAAATACTGCTTACGCTCAGAAAGAGTAGAAATAATAAATTAAAATGTTTCATTTTGTTGGGGTAATTTTGTTGAAATTGATATCAGAGCCTTAAGCTCAATACTAATTTTCTATTATACCTCAGCCAGCATATTATATTTATGGCCCTATAGTTATAACACAAAAAATTATAATTTCAAGAGGGTAAACTATTAATAACCAGCACACATTCTCAGCAAGAATTATTCCCATACATTTAATCCCGGGACATGCTGTTATCTTAATAGTTTTCTTATTTCATGGACTTTCAGTAAATTTAAAAAAAAAGCGAAATAGAAAAATAATTGATTAATAATTTGATGTTCAAAAGATAACATGAATCAAAATGCAGCATATAGCTAATTTTTGCACCCCGCATTTAACCATACAGCTACATCAGAAATTGTATGATGGGGACTGGGGAAGGGGATTGGTTGTGGTGCGGATTCTGTGGATGGTGGAACTGGAAGCTTGAATTAATATTATGCATAATTTTTAGTAAGTGCGAAATTGAATTACTCCTCACCTGTTAATGGGATGAGAAGGGGAAATATCTGTTTGAAAATAGAAAAAATTGGATATGGAACCTAATCTCACACTTTTCATGTGGAAAAAGGTGCTTTTAAATCCCAGTTCGCCAGACACACAAAGTGGTACACTATCGGACAAAGTCAAACTTCTGCGGCTTTGTATAAAAGTAAAAAAAACGGAAAAATCAAAGTTTTGATTAACAATTTGTTGCTAAACAGAAGAAAATAAGACGAATGTAGAAGTGAATTTACTACTGGTTAGTATGATGAGAAGGGGGAATTTCGAAAGAAAAGCTGATTATTTGCCCTTTTCAACATTGAAACTGATTTTTGCGTTTAAAGCCCGGAAGACTTTTAAGATCGTTTCAAACCTTGCATCCGTAAAATTGTTTTCAATCTTCGAAATTTGAGCTTTCTTTACTCCAACCAATTCGCCAAGCTGCTCCTGTGTAAGATGCTTTTCTTCTCTTATTTTCTTTATCGTCTGACCAAGAATATCCAGGCGAAGCTCATCTTCAAAAATATCTCTCTTAGAAGTTCCAACCTTTCCGATATGATCATCAATCATTTCGTTAAGATCTTTCTTCCTTAATATATCTTTATTCATTGTTGTTGATTTTTTGCTCAAAATATATCCTTCTAATTTCTTCGGCTCTTTTAATTTCTTTTGCTTTTGTCTTTTTTGTTCTTTTAATAAATCCGTGTGTTGCTAATACCAAAGTTTCTTTCTTATCAGATTTATCCCAGAACGCAAGCAATCGGTAGTATGTATTACTGTATTTTGTCCTTAACTCCCAGATCTGTTCATTTAATTTCTTAAATAATTCCGGATCATTGATCAGTTGAGCCTTCCGGGCATTATACAAAATTTTTTCTCTGGCTTTAGCATCAAGTGATTCTACGAAATCAATTGCTTCTCCAAGGAAAATTACTTTAAACCTAACTACCATTTCATTCCATTTTACAAAGATAAATGTTTCCTTATTAAGAAACAATAAGTTATTATAATCAGAGGCAACTTAATTGATACAGGCCGGATACCATGGGTGATATTGACCTCGATCGTGATGGTGGTGGCACGTATCCCGTGGACCGCGCTGGCGTAAGCTTTAATGAGCATGACATTTTTTTAAAATTCTGAATGTCGAAATTCATTCTACTGGTTAATGTAATGAGAAGGGGAAATTTCGAAAGGAAAGCTGATTATTTGATAAAAAATCTACTCAGACACACTTTTTGAAACTTTGAAACAGTATCAAGAATTTACGTTATCAAGTTAATAATTCCAATAAACTTCTGAAAAATATGAAACATAAACATTTGCAGTGGTCTGGATCGATTTTAGACCAAAAAACTATTTTTAAAAGCTTTATTTTAAATCCTGAATGAATTCTCCAACAGAGAGAATACGCTCACTGTTTCTTTTGTTGAATAACAAGTGTTCAAAGTCTCTCTTTTTTTTGTTTAAATCGACTGTTTTTAAGGTTTTGAACACTATAGCTTTCAATTCCTCCAGGTTATGAATATTCAGCTTTTCAGCAAGAAAAGAATAATCTGGTTGAGTTTGTGCCAGCAAAAACATAGTATCATAGAAATCCCTTCCTTTCCGGCGGGAAAGCATTGCAGACATTTTCATTGAACAAAGTACACCATCAGAAGGAACAGGAAACGGGAAATAAAACCCACAACCTTTTATATTAACCAATACCGGTTTGTAGTCCATTTGCTGATCCTCACTCTCAATCTTAATTAAAAATCGTTCCTCTTTATGTCCGGAAAGACCCAATTCAAAAAGCAGTTCGGGAAAATGGATATTCCTCCGAAAGGCTGTTAATTTTTTAATTTCACGATCACGTACTTCAACTCGTAGCCCATCACGCTTTAAAAAGTGTATTACAGCATCTGTCATTTCCATGAATTCATTTTTTGATAAGTTTTTGCAATCAAAATCCAGATCTTCAGAGAAACGATCAATCCCTTTTACCAGTCTTAAATTTGTACCGCCAATAAAAACTATCATTTTAATAAATGGAGTTGTGGAAAGGAAATCCAAAATTAATAGCTGGATATATTCTTTCAACATATATTTTTGAAGTGAGGCGTTTTCTCTTATTTCTGCGGGGAAGAAGTTTTTTATTAATTCAAGTTGGATCATAAAACATAGGTATTTTTTAATAATTTCACCCTTTTTTGGAGAGCTTTACTTTTAAATTTCAATAAATAATATTCCAATAGTTGGAGATCAAGTTCATCCAGTAAAAAATCCTCGTCAAGTCGTAAATCTTCCATTTCCTGTTCTGTATTGTAAAATGGATAGAGATACAGCAGGTCCAGTAAAGCCTTTTCGGGAAGGGCAAGTTGTAATGTATGACCATTGGCAATGGGTTTTATATCATAACCAAACATCAGTTCTTCCCGAACACTTTTATATTGATATTCCCCAAAGTCGTTTTGAAAACTTGCTGTTTTTAGCGAGGTTACGCTTGTAATCTGCACCACTGCTTCAGGAATAATCCCGTAGAATGCAAGAGCAGTATGCAGACTAATGTAGGAAGGACGATAAATACGGTTTGCAAAGAACAGGGTAAAGTCAGGTTTGCTTTTGTACTCAGGGAATGTGTAATACCCCTGTCTTAATCGAAGTAAAAGGCCTTTTTTAACCCAACGGAAAAAATTGTTCCTGTCAAAATCCGGCTTCCAGGCATAAACCTGGTGTGTATTAAAACTCCCTAATTCAAACATCCTGTTTTTAAATTCGAGATAATTCATCAGCTTTTATAATCTATTACCAACTTATTTGTTTCTATGTTGCATTAAAAATAGTGCATGTTGGAAATAAAACAAAATCTCGACTTAATAAAATTTTAAAAAAGACAAAATTGGATATGGAACCTAATCTCACATTTTTCATGTGGAAAAAGGTGCTTTTAAATCCCAGTTCGCCAGACACACAAAGTGGAACACTATCTTAAAATTTAATTTTGAACGACAAATACAATATTTTTAGAATTACATTATTTAATCTGTAATTATAAGTTTTTCACTGCGCATTTGCATACTATTTGATATATGAAAGATATACATACCTGAATTTAAATTTACAATATCCAAAGCGTATGATATTAATATAATAACTATGATTGATTCAAAAAAAACTTAAACAATATCAAGCTAATTTTACATCAAAACAATTAAATAAACAGTTCAATTAAATTAAAATAGTAGGCATCCGCTTTGCCAGCATTGTCTTACCCGCCCTCGGGGACCCGCTCATGATGATGTTTCAGTCTTATGCAAACACCTCTCTTTATTTCTAATTATAAGGCATAGCCTATTGATAATCCCCCCAAAGGTATTAATATTTTAAATGGTGCATTAGGATGGTAATTTAATCCTGGCCTTTCTCTTTGCAATAATGGTGTAAAGCCAATTCTCCAAATAAATCTTCCATCAGGTTTCTGATATCGATATCCTAATCTTCCTGTTAAACTATATGTCCAAAATCTATTCTCAATTACACGATCAATAAATCAATAGCCCGGTTGATTTTAATTCATCTATAACTGGACCACATGCATCAATACTTATATTGGAATTACTATTAACTGTAGCATCTTGAATTATTACTACTTCGCCAGTCACATTATAATTTAAATCAGGCTCGTCTACTATTTCAACAATATCTGCTATGTTGGACATCCATTACAGTAAAGTCCTTATCGCCTGGATCATAATTATCTGCACCAACTCTTACGGTTCCATCTGATACAACTTCGACTTGCGCTTCGGAAATCGTTGCGGATGATAAAAATCCCGCAATTAGAATAATGATTGATTTTTTTCTCATCTTTGTATTTGTTAAGTAAAACTTCGGTTTTCCTCACCCTCAAGACTTTGCGAGATGCTTGGGGGTGAGTTTTTTTGGCTTTTGCTTTTGGAGAGAACCTCCAACTCCCCTTTGATACATGTGCCTGGCACGCTCTCAAAAATAATTGCGATTATTTCTGTTTCGTTTTTAAAATTTAGTTGAAGATTGATTGAGATCATCGCATTGCCAAGGTGCAATTAGAAGAAATCAGATCTAACTCCTCTGGCTTTGTATAAAAGTAAAAAAAACGCGCTCCCTTTTCATCGCATATCATTTTTATAACTTCATCATTCGACATTCATCATTCGATATTCGATATTCTACATTCTCCTTCCCTTCCCTCACCTGATAATGTGATGTGAACAAAGAATATCAACAGCAAAACCAATGTTTTTGAATGATTCGAACCCGGAAAATTCTGAACCGGCTCAGGTGCCTGCTCCTGCCTGCTCAATCATTGTTTGTCGTTTATAAATAATTTTTACTATTTTTACTCATTGTATTGAGTAATTTTACTATTTATATTGAGTAATTTGTAATCACATGTATCAGCGCCATTATCTTGAAACACTTAGAAAAAGGATACTTGAGCCACGCAGGTTCATCCAGGTGATCAGTGGTCCCCGGCAGATTGGAAAAACAACCCTGGTGAAGCAAACCCTGGATCAGGCAAAACTGCCTTCAATATACCTTTCTGCGGATGGACAGCTTGATAACTCAGGGATCTGGATAAACAACGCATGGGAACGGGCCCGGTTGCAATTAAAAAATGATAAAACATCCGAAATCATTCTTTGCTTCGATGAGATACAAAAAATTGATAACTGGAGTGAGTACATTAAGAAGGAATGGGATCAGGATACCCTCAATAATACACAAATAAAGATTATTCTACTTGGATCTTCACGTTTACTAATTCAGGAAGGTTTGTCTGAATCACTTGCGGGAAGATTTGAATCAATTTCAATGAATCACTGGAGTTGCTTAGAGATGAATGATGCATTTGGAATGACCCCGGATCAGTTCGTATATTTTGGAGGATATCCGGGAGCGTTTGAACTGGTGGATGATGAAACAAGATGGAGAGAATATGTCAGGGATTCTCTGGTTGAAACAGCCATCAGCCGGGACATTTTTCAAATGACAAAAATTAACAAGCCTGCTCTGTTAAAAAGATTATTCGATTTATCAGCAAATTATAGTGGTCAGATCATCTCATATACCAAAATCCTTGGACAGCTTCAGGATGCGGGTAACACGGTGACCATTGCTCATTATTTAGACCTCCTTTCAACAGCTGGACTTATTGGAGGAATTGAAAAATACAGTGGGCAAAAACTGAGACAACGATCGTCAAGTCCCAAACTTCAGGTGTATAATACTGCAATAACTGGTTGTCTCTCCAGTATGTCATTCAAAGAGGCAAGAGAAAAGTCAGATTACTGGGGTCGCCTCGTTGAGTCCGCCGTAGGATCGCATTTGATAAACAGCGCTTTTAACAAGGAGATTAATCTTTATTATTGGAGAGACAGAAATATGGAGGTGGACTTCGTGATGGAAAACCAGAACCGTTTGGTTGCTTTAGAAGTGAAAAGCGGAAGAAAAAAAAATGCAAACGGACTTCATGAATTTGCAAAAAGGTTCCCGGGATCAAAGACGCTGGTGATTGGAACCGGAGGAATTCCCTGGGAAACATTCCTTAAAACAGTCCCCTTACAGTTGTTCTGAATCTGTACCTTCTCAGAGTTATAATAGACATTTCGGTTGACAAATTTTGTAGCATTTGGAGGGTGTTTTGCTTTTGCATGGTGGTTGTTTTTTTATATCTTTAGAGTGTAGTTTCCTTTAAAATTAAAACATATGATACTGCTTGGAATGCCAGGATGGAGTCAGCTACTATTAATCCTAATCTTTTTAGTGGGTCTTTTGCTGCCAATATTAGCATTAATTAGCATATTGCGTAATGAATTTACAGGATCAAATAAAATAATTTGGGTCATAGTGGTTATTTTAGTTCCATATTTAGGAGCAATTCTATATCTTTTAATTGGTCGTTCTCAACGATTAAAAAAATAGCCGACTTGAAATACCGTCTAAACCAACGCCCTCCTGAAAACACAAAGGCCGAATCATCATTCGTAATTCATCATTCGAAATTCACTTCAACATTCATTATTCAATATTCGATATTCATTATTCAACCACCAGCCTTCCCACAAGCCTGATATCTTCCGATGACGCACCAATCATTATTTCAAATTCCCCGGGTTCAACAACCCAGTTCATTTCACGGTCCAGCATCTTCAATTCTTCAAAACCAAGTTCAAAACCAACTTCTTTGGTTTCGCCAGGTCCAAGGGAAACCTTGGTAAATCCCTTTAATTCTTTCACCGGTCTGACCACGCTGCTGATCCGGTCCCTGATGTACAGCTGCACAACCTCCTTACCCTCCAGTTTTCCCGTATTTGTTATATCGGCTGTTACATTGAACGATCCATGGATCCATGTTTTATCCGGATCAATAATCAGGTTAGCGTATTTAAATTCCGTATAGCTCATTCCAAATCCGAATTCATAGAGCGGCCATTTTTCCATGTCCGCATAAGAATTCCCCCATCCCTTTTCAAGCCAATAGGATTTCGAAGGTTTGTAATTGTAATAAACCGGCAGTTGTCCGACATGGCGCGGAAAAGTAACGGGCAGCTTTCCGCAGGGATTAAAATCCCCAAAAATTATTTCAGCAACTGCTTTCCCTCCTTTTTCTCCCGGCAACCAAGCTTCAATCACCGCCGGCACATTTTCCGCGATCCATGGTATTGCAAGAGAACGTCCGTTTATAAGTACAACCACAACGGGTTTACCGGTTGAATGAATGCCTTTTATCAACTGCTTTTGCAACCCGGTAAGTTCAAGTGTGGCAACATCATACCCTTCTCCGCTGGTGCCCAGTTTCCCTTCTTTCTGCCATTCATTCTCGCCAAGTACGACAATGGCAACATCCGATTCTGCGGCTATATTCACAGCTTCATCTATCTCATCCAGATCTGTCCCCGTAACATTGCATCCTTTAACATAATGTATTTCCGCATCATCCCCGGCAAGTGCAGTGATACCGTCAAGCACCGTTTCAATTTCCTGTAATACCACTTTTGATGTATAGTCGCCAAGCTGGTTCTTCTCATCATCCGCATTCGGACCGATAACGGCAATGGACCTGATATTCTTTGATAACGGCAACAGGTCATTTTCGTTCCTTAAAAGAACAATGCCTTCGCGTGCCGCTTCCAGGGCCAGTTCCCGGCTTTTTACATGATGGACGGTCTCCGCTGCTTTTTCCGGATCCGTGAAGGGATCATCAAAAAGACCGAGTTCATATTTTAACCTCAGCACCCTTTTAACCGACCTGTCTATTGTCTCCATGGAAACACGTCCTTCACGCACATTTTCTTCCATCTCCGATCCGTATCCCTGGCTGAATGATATGCTGACATCCATTCCGGCATTGGCTGCAATGGCAGCCGCTTCCTTTTCCGTGGAAGCGATCCCGGTATAAACCAATGTATTCACTCCATTCCCTTCGCTAAGCACCAAGCCCTCAAAACCGAGCTCACCGCGCAGAACATCCGTGAGATATTTGCCTGAGCTGTGAATCGGAACCCCGTCAATGGTTGGATATGTTGCCATAACTCCGAGCGCGCCGGTATTTTTAATTCCGGCCTCCCAGGGCGGCAGAAAAATTTCCCGTAGTGTCCTTTCCGAAATCTCCATCGCCCCACGTTCCAGTCCGCTTACAGGCTGACTCTGACCCGGATAATGGCACAGACCGGCAACGGCCTTACCAGGTTGAGAAATGTCCTCGCCCTGGACCGCGTTTACGATCGTTTCAGAGATCCTCGACGTCAGGTAAGGGTCCTCACTGTATGCTTCCTGGTTCCTTCCAAGCCTGGGATCCCTGATCGGTTCGATCACCAGGGTGAACAACTGGTGAATTCCCACTGCCCTGGCTTCCATGGCGGTGGTTGAATAGACACGGTCGATCAGTTCCATGTTCCATGTACTTCCCAGTGCCGGACCTTCCGGAAAAATGGTGCCACCGGAGCACATCAGACCATGCGTTCCCTCTTCGGTCTGCAGCAGCGGGATCCCCAGCCTTGTCTCCTCAAGGGCGATCTTCTGCAGATTATTGAAGTAGTTGCTTTGCTGCACGGGACCTTCAAAAAGAACATTGTTCGCAAGGGTAAAAAATCCCCCGGCCGGTCCGAAATCATCTGACAGTTCACCCCTGGTAAATGCCTCGGATCCTCTCATTTTTTCCTCTGTACTGTTGCCCAACTCAGAGAAATAGCCGCAGGGCATGTTCAACTGCCCGATCTTTTCCTTCAGTGTCATTTCCGAGAGAAGAATGTCAACGCGCTCCTCAACAGGCAATGCCGGATTCAGGTAGTCGGGTGCAGGCTCAAAGGCTGGCATCCCTCTTTTTTCCCGGACATAGGCGGCCACCGCATCCACATCCTCAATCCATATCCCGTTGGCAGGATCTGAGGCATATTCACATATGGAATCAATCGTCGAGAGCAGCGAGGTCTGCCTTCCTCCTTCATCCATCTCATGGCCCGCAAGAACAAGCCATGCCCCCTCTTTTTTTGTTTGATCGATCAGGATTTTAATTTCACTGAATGATTTTCCGTCCAGTTCCATTCCATTGAGCCTTGCAAGATCACAATAGGAAGGATCATTCGGAGCCTCGTCCAGCCAGGACCTCCCGGTGGAAAACATGGCTGCGATCAGCGGAGCGTAGCTCTGGTTACTCATTCCGCTGCCTATGTATGTCTGACCACAAGGATAGGCAAATGAAGATGGGTGTCTGCCTGTTATCCTTTCAATGATCCTGCCGGCAGAATCCAATTCATTCTTCATTTGCTCCAGGGTATAATCTTCAAGCGCTTTATGCCTCGACCAGGGAAAATTTCCGCTGCAGGGATGGGTGAGCGTGTGGTTGCCTATATCGTGTCCCTGCTCTGAGGCCTTCTTCCATTGTTTGGTGTATTTTCTGAAATTTTCAGGGGACACATAAAAAGTTGCGTTCACACCATATTTATCCAAAAGCGGGATCCCCTTTTCCA
This sequence comes from Bacteroidales bacterium, assembly GCA_021738565.1. GTDB lineage: Bacteria > Bacteroidota > Bacteroidia > Bacteroidales > M55B112. Next base: position 95,850 of record JAIPBT010000011.1, on the reverse strand, counting down.
CCTGGCTGAACCTGGCATCATCAAATGTAAGGCTGAGGGCCATTGATTTACCGCCGGGCCACCGGAATTCCTCCTTTCCAGGAGCTGCCGAACCCGTCCCGTAGCCCTGGGAGAATAGATTCAAACAAGAAAAAACCATTATCAGGGAAAGCAAACCCGGAATCTTTTTTTTACCCATGATCTAGTAAATTATGAATGTTGTTGATTGTTTCACATGTATCGGTAAATACCTTTTTTATGCCATTTTTTTGTTCATTTTCAAGCCTGGATGCAATGCAGAAAATAACTGTTCTTTCGACGTATGAATCCAGCACAGGCAATGTTCCAATGGAATATTCCCTCTCTTTCGCCCATGAATTCTCTGCCAGTTCCCAGACCGGGTGATGACCGCAAATCGACCGCTTGTTTACCAGGCTGGGGATGTTTGAATAGATATGAAGGCCCCAATCCGTCATATGCACCGGATATCCGCCACCCTCTTTCACGGAGATCCCGCGTTTCATTATTCCTTCAATGAAATCAATGGAAATATGCCTGTCTGGAAAAATAAGTTTCAGAAAAGCACCACCGTCACCTTCCGGGTCCTCGACAAACCTTGTTTTTAACCATGGCCAGGATTTCAGTTCACTCTTCAATTCATTTTTAAATTCCCGCATTGAGCCCAGGATTGTATCTATCTTTTTCAATTGCACCCTCATAATGGCTGCCGTGATCTCATTCATCCTGCTGCCGATTCCCCATAACTGTCCATCGGGATCATCAAAGTTCAATCTTCCTTTTTCGTTCCTGTAGTAGCCCAGGTCATGGATCGCAAATGATTTATTGTACAATTCCCTGGAGTTGGTAACTATTGCGCCCCCTTCTCCCGCGGTAATGTTTTTATTCAGTTGAAATGAAAATATTCCCATATCACCGAAAGATCCTGCCATTTTCCCGAATTTACCTGCTCCTGTTGCCTGGGCACAGTCTTCAAGTAAAAAAAGGCCATTATCCCTGCAAATATCAACGATCTTTTCTACCTGCCCGATAACTCCACCCATGTGAACAATGATAACTGCTTTTGTTCTCTCCGAGATCTTTGACCTGAGATCCAGTGGATCCATGCTGAAGCTTTCATCAACATCGACGAGCCCCGGAACAGCGCCGCTTCTAACTACAGCTCCAACCGTTGAAACCCAGAAATACCCGGGAACAAGAACTTCATCCCCCGGTCCTACACCCATGGCTGCCAGCGCAATTTGCAATGCAGCCGTGCCTGATGAAACACCCAGGCAATGTTCTGTACCTATATGCTTTGCAAATTCATTTTCAAACTGATCTGCTTCCTGTTGTGGCCTCTCTCCATAAAATCTGAAGGGAGAGCGGGCCTTGATTACACGGGTCACTGCATCCAGTTCATCCTGGTCATAATAAAGGGCGCCAGGCCATTCCTGGGGCAGCAAAACCTGAAGATTGGGAGAACTCATGGTGTTTCAATTATTGGTTGAGTTATAAAAATACAATTAAAATTGCTGTCCGGAAAAAAGCAATCATCATATTTGTTTACCTTACCCGGAAGCTTTCCCTTCCATAAAAGATTTTTTGGGTTTGAGGATCAAGATACCTGATAATGATATCATATACACCTTCCACATCACTGGTTGTGAATACAATTTCTCCAGATCCCGCGTGATCAGCCATCCATTTTCGATTATACAACACTGTTCTTTTGTCAGGTATTGATACATCCTCTGATGGCGCATCCAAAGATGCATCATTGTAAAGCATGTAAGTAAAGAAATGATGATCATTCCTCAGAATTAATCCAGCCAGGTCTTTATTTTTTGAAAAGATCTTGATGATCCCGCTGTACCTTTTTTTCCCGATCATATACCCCCTGTTGACAACTTCAATTTTCTGAACACTTTTAGAAGGCAGTTTTAACAGATCGGGGCCGTTGGGAACACTGACATTATCCAGCAGTACAAGGGGTGGATACATTGACAGGCTGCCCTGGCCATTTATGCGCAGGAATGGTTCCTGCCGGATGTAATCCACGGATACATCATGGACCAGTTCATAGAAGAATTCTCTCAGGTCAACCAGTTCAATATATTCGTCCACAAATACTGTGGAACTGGGATTCCCATAAAAGGATCCTGATGCAATTGAATTTTCTGAATTATTTCCCGGTTCGGTCTTGAAACGTTGTTGTATCTGAAAATTTAACAGGTATTCATTCAGATATTCCTTTTCATCTTCGCTCAATTTAAATGGGAACCAAGGCAATGTAACGGGTTGGTTACAGAATTGATTGTCAACCAGCAAGTTATTGTCTGTTGTTGTATCAGCCGCTTCTTCAATATGAAATTCATGATCCCCCGATATTTTTGGCAAAACAAATCCGAACTTGCCGTTTTGATCAGACAGGTCACCATAAAAATAAAATGCATCCGAAAATGATGACAGGTTAACTTCTGCCCCGCTTACAGGTTCGCCCTTTTCATTGGTGATCTTACCGGATAGTGTCAGTCCGTATAGTTCAGGAAAAAACTCAATTTCATTGTTATGCAACGAATCTGCTGACTCATCAAAACTGAATGACAGATCAGTATGGTAATCCAATCCCAGCTTCAATACCATTATGCTTGCATTTTTGCCCGCATACTGCCCATTTATATTTATACTGAGCCTGACCTGTTCCCTTTTGCTGTATGATTCCTTTAAATCCGTTAATTTCAACTGACCGGAAATATCTGTAAAATGAGTACTGACAGTGTTCAGGTTTTTGACATCTTCCTCAGGACCAGTGGCTACCTTATCTGAATATGGATTAACAACTTTAACAGGAAGATAGGTATACGTCAGGGGAGAATAATTTCGCATCCATTTTGTATAGCCACGGAGGTAATAATTTCCTGTATTGATTGATCCCGGTATTGTAAGTGAACCAGTTGCCACATTGTCCGAAATTTCATAAACAGACTGAGCAACTTTTGTCCCGTCCCAGCTGATCAGTTCAACATAGATCACCGAACTCCACTTCTTGGCAGGCTGACTTAAAGGAGGCAAATAAAGCGCACTGAAATGGATATCATCCGAAACAAGGTATACAGGCCGGTCAACAAACAACGTGAGTTCTTCGCCGTGTTGCTCTGGTTTCACGATGTTAACAACTTCATTGCTTTGTGAAAATCCATTCACAAGAAAAATCAAACCTGCAATTATCTGTATGGTTCTTAATTGTTGCATTCTTTGTTGTCTGTTACCAGAAATCAGGCCTTACAGTTATACCTCCTCTTCGTGTACAATCAAAACAATAGGGACTTCCTGTTATTCTTGTTCCACTGGCATCTTCCATAATATAAAGCGGGAAAGGTCCGTCACCATGATCTTCAAGATTGAAAACTTCAAGCGGATAGAAGTGGTCCTTCACATCAAGATCATTAATCCGCTCAACAAATATTCTTTTACTGCTTTTTACTGATAACCAGAAATAACCTATTACCCTTTCGGTGGTATCATTAACATTGAAAAAATTAGTCAGAGGCTGCTCTGGTTGCTTGTTGTACAGTCCTCCTCCTTCCTGGGTTGCTACCATGTTCTGATTGAAATAATTATAGGCCCCTTCACTCAGTGAATACTGATTGATCAAAAGGCTGTACCTGATTTTTAACCGGTCCGATTCTGTAGATACATATTTCAGTGGAATCCGTTTTTTCTCATTCTCGATAAGATTAATGGTATTTGACAGGTATATATCCTTAATGTCCGTCGTCTTCCAGCATCGGTACAACGCCCAAATATCCGAAGGAGGAACGGGTTCAAGACTGGAATTGTAATAAAAATAATTAATGGGACCCGCACTTGTATATTCAAATGTTTCGACAAGCTTCCACCTGAAGAACCTTGAGATGGTATCAGGCGCCCTCAAATCTATATAAAACTGAAGACCTTCCAGATCATCACCGGTATATGATTCTATCCTGCTTTCGATCTCAAAATAGACCGAATCGATTTCCACGCCGGCCTGTAACTGAACTGATTTGGACCTGTATTCTTTTCCACCTTGTGTCAGGACCTGCAATTGATAGTTCCTGCCTTCAACCAGGTCCCCGTCCTGAAGATCCAAAATGTAATAACCATCCTGGTATTCATCATACCTGTAAGCATTATCGACATCATCAAATAAACGCACCGTGCATCCTTTTACGGGAACAAATTCAGCATTTTGCAAGGGTGTGGTTTTCGATATCATAACACGCTGTCTCTGTATGCCCTTAATAAGGCTTGCTTCAATTGCAATCAACTCCGGTTCATCTTCAATTTCAGCGATATAAGGTTCTATACAAGACTTCAGGAGCATCAGTAATACAGGTAATATCAACATTCTTTGAAACCAGGCCGTGAACCTGAAAGATCTTCCATTCTTTACAGAATCATTGTGTACGTATTTTGAAATTACCTGCATTTAATTGCTGTTATAATTACCGAATTTAAAGTTCCATGACAGGGTCACAATGGGTCTGGCAAATATTGATAATTGGTATCCGTTGATCTGATCTCCATTCACTTCATAAAAAACCGAGTAGGCATTGTTCCTGCCGGTAAGGTTATAAACATTCAACATCCAGAAACTGTGGGCAAGCTTTTTAAATTTCAGGTTTCCTTCCAGGTTAACGGATAGGTCAACCCTGAAATAATCCGGGATCCTGTATGCATTCCTTGAAGAATACAGCAGGTATGGCCTGCCTTCTGAATAATATGCCGCAACAGGCAAAGTAACCGGTCGCCCGGTAGAGTAAACCACATTTGCTGAAAAACTTAACCTGCGGCTGACGCGGTAATTTGATACCAGGTTAAAACTATGGGGCTTGTCATAATTTGACGGATAAGGTATTCCATTGTTTATTTTCTGCTCGAAATAGGTTCCGTTTACCTGAACGACCGATCTTGAAAATGAATAAGATACCCAACCTGTCAGCTTGTTGGTATTTTTCCTTACCATTAATTCCACACCATAAGAATCCTGTGATCCCTGTAATATTTGGGTTTCCAGGGGTTCCGGGGAGATGAAATCCGCCCCGTCCCTGTATTCCACCACGTTTTTGATCCATTTGTTGTATACCTCCACCGAGAAATTGATGCCTGCATCCTGAAAATCCTTGTAATAACCAATTGAAACCTGATCGGAAACAGGGGGTTCAATATGGTAATCCGATAGTTTCCACTGGTCGCTGGGAGCGATGGCGACTGTATTGCTTAATAAAAAGATATATTGTTGTAACCTGTTGTAGGATGCTTTCAACGAACTGTTGCTACCAAGCCTGTAATTCAGGGCAGCACGGGGCTCGAAACCTGAATATGTTTTTACCACCTCTCCCCTTCCAAAACGAACCGTTTCGACAAAGTTGTTGTCGTTCCTGGGCAGTCCCGGAAGATATTCCCTTACTTCAGCTGCCCCAAGTTGCGCGTATATACTGTATCTCATTCCAAATAAGAGATCCAGGCGGGGAAGAACCCTGAATTCATCCGAAAGATAGGCTGCATTCTCGATCCCCTGCTCCAAGCCAAGGGATATCGGGATCCTTCTTGAATCCTGCCCATAGGGAAGAATATCCCCCCTGTTCAGGTTATATAAAATGCTGTTGATACCAAACTCTAGCCTGTGGTTATCCAATTGCAGGCTCAAAAAATCTGCCCGTGCCTCTGTATGCTCTACAAAGTATTCATGACTGTAAGCCTCGGAAATGTTGTTCTTGTCGATAACAGAAAACCTGTAATTGCTGCTTGCAACAGAAAAATCGGCAGACAGGAAACTGCTAAAGTTATGCTTCCAGCTGACGGACCCTCCTGTATTTGAATAGGAATAATCGTTACGCACGGAAAGTGAAAAATCATCCGAACTCTTATAGATGAATGCTTTTACCTGGTTGTTGTCATTGATTTCCGCATTAATTCCAAGCGTCCCGTCATAAAATGATGCTTTGCTGTTCCTGAGATCATTGTCATTCATCCTTTTGAGGATCCAGTCTGAATATGTACTCCTGAAGCTGCCAACGAATGTGACCTTTTCTTTTATTACAGGACCCTCTACAGCAATATGTCCGGTAATAGGACTGATACCCCCCTGCGCGAAGAAATCCTCCTTGTTGCCCTGTCGTGTTGTGATCTCAAAAATGGACGCAATCCTTCCTCCGTATTTCGACGGCACATTGTTCTTGTAAAGGGAAAAATCGCTGATAATGTCCGGACTGAAAGCGGTAAAAAATCCAAAAAGGTGGGAGGTGTTGTATACCGAAATTTTGTTAATATAGAACATATTCTGATCCGCTGATCCTCCCCTGACATTAAAACCTGATGATCCTTCACCCGCGTTCTGGACCCCCGGAAGCATTTGGGCAATCTTTATTACATCTTTTTCCCCCAGAACTACCGGGACCTCTTTGACCGATCTTGTAGAAATTCTTTCAAAACCCATAAGCATCCCTTCAACATTGCTCTGACGCTTATTGACAAGGGTTATTTCTTCAATCTCGATCAATTCATTCTCCAGTTGCAGGGTAACCTCACCATCAGACAGTACATTGAGTCCGTATTCAACATTTTTCATTGCCATATGATCAATCGAAATATGGTAAATCCCGGCCGGAAGAAGAAGTTGAAATTTTCCCTGATTATCCGTGATGGTACCTGAGCCTGTCTCTTTAACATAGATCGTGGCTCCGATCAGTTCCTCTCCTGTATTTTGATTTGTAATGCTTCCCCTGATCCTGCATTTTTCTCCATTGTCAGCGTATTGCTTGCTGCCGACGGTTAAAAATTTCTCTTCTGAAATACTTTTGGTTTGCAGGTACCTTGTTGAAGCCTCAACAGTGTCATTGCCGGACAGGGCCTCAGATGGAACATCTTTTTCAGGCTCATATTCAGGAAGATCGGTGACCAGCGCTTTGCCCGGAAAGATGTAAATCTCATTATTGTTCCTGTAATAATTCAATCCGGTCCCATTAAGAACCTGTTCCATAGCTTCATCCCAGGCAACTCCACTCTGCAGGGATTGAATTTTTAAACCATCGATCCACTGAGATTGGTAATAGAATTTTATCTCTTCACCTTTTTCTGCATCATGAATAAAGTCGGTGAAAGACAAATTTTCATATGTGTTTTTCAATACGGCCCGGTCCTGTCCAACTGATTGAACGGATAACAATATGATCATTATGCTTATTGAAAAATGCCTCACAATTGATGAATCGCTAATGTATTAAAGGATCGCAAAAACCAATGAGTTCCTGCATCTGACTGTCATCTGCTTTCCTGACATTGATCCTGTTGTTTTTTAAATAATTCTTGATCCGGGATCTTGACGCTTCTGGAAAAGATCTGACAAAATTCCTGTTATTCCTGTAAATGAACAGCTGGTTTTCAATTTGCAAATACTTTCTTTTTTGATTGTCACTGAAAACATAGATTTTGTATTTACCCTCGTGAGATTCATTTCTTGATTTATACCAGAAATAGAAGCACGATAGATGGCTGTCATCCGCAACCAACTGGTAATACCCTTTCTCTGAAGGATCCATTGAAAGGTTTTTGAATATCAATCCATTGATGGTGAATTCCGAAACAAATTCATGTGAAAGAATACTTTGTGTTACAACGTTCTCTTCGTCGTGCCTAATGATCAGGTCCTGGTTGAAAATATCATATTTAAGCATTACATCCTCATACAATGTATTTCTGTAAGTGACGGATCCCTGGAAAAATTTATCCGCAACAAAAAATGGATTTCCTTTTGCGTTCAGGTATAGATTTTCATAATAAATCCCGTTTTTCAGCAATGGATTATCCCCGGTCCTTTCCCTGGCAAGTTCATAAATCTTAAAAAAACTTTCTTCGTTAACTTCCGGAGATGCCTGTCCATGTCCAGACAAAAAAACAAAAAGACAAAGAATTAAGGAGATTTCAATTCTCATTGTATAACAACATTAACATCCAAAAAAATTGGAACAAATAAAATAAGGCAGCTTAAGATCGAACGAGTCGAATGCGAAAGTAATAATTTTTTATTCTATGGCAACAGGTTTTTTAACAGGTTTGTTTTTGTTAAAATAAAATGCTTTTCATGGAGCTTAAACATTCATTCACCAGCACTATTTACTATCCCTGCCACGCAATAATTTACAACCCGTTTCAGTGTGAGGCTAATATCAGTTATTTAGAGTCTGTCAATAAAGTGCAGTGGCTGGATCATAATGTTCGTTTGCAAGGCTTGCGAAGTTGGGAAATGCGGAGTCCCGATATATTATCGGGATGAGCAATTTCCCAACGAGCGTAACGCAGCAAACGGACATTATGGACAGACACTATTTATACTTCCTGTAGGTATGCACATCTTCATTAAACCTCAAAATCCAATCACCCTGTCGTTGTTCCCAGCTCCTTTTTTCCGAAACAATTGGAACCATTCCATTAATTTTCCGGGATGAGCAAAGCGTTTTAAATAGATCATTATCAGAGGCTAATGAAATACTTTTCCCTGTTTCACCATCCTGTTTCAGTCCTTTCTTTGCATAGATCTTCAGATACAATTTAAAATAGGTATCAATTCCATCGACACCATCATGAAAGAGTCCGCCGGGAAGTCCCGGATTCTGAATTAGTTCATATGTTCCGGTGTAGAAATACAAGTTAAGGCTGTCTTCAGATTCATAGGAGTATTCATAAATACCCGGGTAGCAGTCATAATAATAATTCTGAACTATCTCCTCTGAATCAGGAACTGAGGGATTGTTATCCTCGTAATAGTAGACACCGTATCCGGGATTGTAATACTCCCAATCCAGTGCAAAGTAACAATGTCCCGGATCACCTGCAACGCCGCACGAAAATACCAGCACTGCCAGAAAAAAATATATACCATACGTAATGATCCTTTTCATCTCCGTATTCACTCTGAGGGGCTACAAAAGTAACTTTTGATTGTCAATAAAACCAGCAAATAATAAATTTTAATGATCTGAACAATATTCGGGCCACCGTGCAAAATGAATAAAAATTCTTTGCTGAAAGGCACAATTCTAATACATTACTTCCCATTCTAATGAGTTAAATCCTTCGACACTTCGGCTCGAGGTTCAGCGGAGCTCACCTCTTCGCTCAGGAACCGGTCTATATTGTTAGGAACCGATCTCGACAAGCTCGATCTTTCCACTTCACACCCCAACCAACCGGTTCCCGAGCCTGTCGAGGGACCGCTCATTACCGCACTGTCGCACCGTCTCACAGTCTCACCGTCTCACTGTCGCACCGTCTCACAGTCTCACTGTCTCACCGTCTCACCGTCTCACAGTCTCCCAGGTTCCTGAGCACAGTACCGAGCCTGCCGAGGTACAAGCCGAAGGAATATCGAATATCGAACAAGGAATGTAGAATGATGAAGTGGCTTATCAAAGCAGTAATTCACAATTGAAACATTACTTCTACATTCGATATTCGAAATTCGCTCTGGCCCCTGGCATATATATATTTATCTCATTATATAAATATATATATTTTATTTTTCAAATAGCTATTTAACAAATACTTACAGACTCATAAAATATAGATAGAATGTGCTATAAGCTTAACCGGCGCTAAATTGATGTGTATTATTTTTAAAATATACTGTTCCGCGAAATAATTAAAAATTGTATCTTTCAAAAATTAATCTCAATAATGGTTCTACATGAAACGACTTATCATTCTTTCCCTTAGTATTGGGCTTCTGTTTGCCGGCGCACAACAACTAAGCGCAATAGATATTTCAGGCAAATCCTCACCAGCAACAGAAATTTCCGAAAATTTGAACTCCACGGGAATCAGTTCCGGTCCTGAAGAGGATAACGTTCAGCAACATACAACTACAGATGAAGACGAGCATTCCGGATCACACGGTTCGGATATGTCGCCGCTGTTCTTTATTATCCTTGCATTGTTAATCGGGGCTGCAGTACGGCACCTGCTCAGGAAAAGTCCCTTACCTTTTACTGTATGGTTGCTGATCATCGGTCTGGCTCTTGGTGCGATGCTGCGACTGGGATGGTTTGGCATCGCAACCATCGGGAATGTTACCCTGGATCTCAGTCTTCTCCAAAATGCTTTTAGCTGGGCAGGCAACATTGATCCGCATATTATCATGTACGTTTTCCTTCCGACTTTAATATTTGAGGCTGCTTTTGCCATGGATGTACATACCTTCAGAAAAAGCGCTGTCAATGCAACCCTTCTTGCCATTCCCGGCATCATTATAGCCATGTTTCTTACTGCATTCATCATGTTGGGCATCAAGAGCATCGGACTTGGTCTGGAAGGCTGGGGATGGGCATACGCGCTTATGTTCGGTGCAGTTGCCAGTGCAACAGATCCGGTTGCTGTGGTGGCATTGTTAAAAGAACTGGGAGCAAGTAAAAAACTGGGGACGCTTATTGAAGGTGAATCCATGCTGAATGATGGTACGGCCATTGTACTGTTTATGCTTTTCTTATTAATGGTTACAGGTGGCAGTACAGATACATCACCCATCGTGGAATTTCTGAAAGTCGCCGTGGGTGGAATACTAGTGGGTGTAATTATTGGAGGTCTGACCATACGCTGGGTAAGAAAAGTGTTCAACGATGCGCTTGTTGAGATCAGTGTAATTGTCGCTGCTGCATATATAACTTTTTTCATCTGTGAACATTTCCTGCATGTTTCAGGTGTTCTTGGTCTTGTTGCACTTGGACTTGCCATGGCAAGTGTAGGTAAAACAAGGATCAGTCCGGAAGTAGAGCATTTTCTTCATGAATTCTGGGAACTGTTTGCGTTTATCGCCAATACGTTGATCTTTATTATTGTTGGCGTTGTCATTGCAGAACAATCGTCATTTACAGTAAAAAATGCCCTGATCTTACTGATCCTTTATGTTGGCGTGCATATTATCAGGGCCATTGTAATTGCTATTTTTTACCCGATAATGAAAAAAGTGGGTTATGGTTTGCCTAAAAAAGACGCAATTGTTGTCTGGTATGGCGCGCTCAGGGGCGCTGTCGGGCTCGCCCTGGCACTTATTGTTGCCGGTGAGAGTGCCATCCCGGAAGAGATCCGGGGTCAGTTCCTGTTTTTTACTGCAGGTCTTGTAACCCTCACATTGCTGATAAATGCCACAACCATAAAACCCATTGTGAAAAGACTGGGCCTGACAAAGGTCTCCCCGGCGAAGAAATTAATACAGATCAATGCGCAGAAATACCTGTACAACAGCTCCAGGAATGCAATGGAAAAAACAAAACTTGACAGGTATCTGAGCCGGGCCAACTGGAATGTCGTGGAGGACTATCTTCCGCAGAAGGTGAGTGAAAGTGAAGGATCTGACATTAAAATAGACACGATCGCAGAATACAGGCGAAGGATCCTGGAAAAGGAGAAAAGCAGTTACTGGCACCAGTTTAAGGACGGTTTACTGGGACCAACTGCTGTGATGAGTCTTTCTGAAACAATTCAGAAAATCCTCGATGAAGGAGGAATGATCCCACTTTCTCAGAGGAAAGACCTGGAAGAAAACTGGAAGACGGGAAAATGGATAGATATTATGCAGCGCGTTCCTTTCCTTTCAAAAATTTCCAGGAGGATATTCTTTGAAAATATATCAGTAAGCTACGACAGTGCAAGGGGATTTGTCCAGGCCCAGGAAGATGCCCTCAAATTGATTGAACGAATGGTTCGGGGATTGGAAGCCGAAAGCGTTGAAAATAAGGAAAAAGATGCGGAAATACTTGAAAAACTTGAAGAGGAGATCACAGAGAACAGGATGCTCGGTCAGACCTTCCTGAGAAATCTGCGAAAGAATTATCCGGAGATATACACAGCAGTTGCAACCAGGCAGGCCATAAGAACACTTTTAAACTACGAAAGATATACTGTCGAACGGATGCAAAAGAACGGTCAGCTTGAAACAGGGGAAGCAGATAAAATAACAGAGGAAATTGAAGAGAGGATGAAGCGGCTGATGTATTCACCTCCTGTTATACATCAACCTGAAATTGATAACCTGCTCAAAGATTCTGCGCTCTTTAAAGATCTTGATGCTCAGATCATGGAAGAGATCGTGCCGAAATTCCAGACCAGGATCTATTCGGTGGGTGACAGGTTTATTAAAGAAAATGCTCCAAGTGAAGGCCTGTATTTTGTTGCAAGGGGAACCGTAAGGGTTTCAGTAAACGATCATGATATAGACATACTGAGCACCGGGGCATTTATCGGCGAAATTGCAAGCCTTACAGGTTCACGTACAGCAAATGTATATGCAGAATCGCCCGTCACTGTTTTCTGGATTCCATCAAAAGACCTGTCAAAAATGGTTGAAAAATATCCTCAACTTGCAGAAAGGATCTGGGAAATCGGAGGTGTCCGGATTGCAGAAAACACACTGGGAAAAGTTAAACCTTATAACCAATGGAAGCCGGATCAGTTGAAGTCTCTGGTACAAAAAGGGAAAGTTATCAGCCATGCTGAACTTGATGAAGAAGATATCAAGGATAAAGCGATCGTCCTGCTAAACGGCAAGGCCATTGAAAAACAGACAAAGAATGTAATCAAAGCTCCTGCATTGCTGGAACATATTCATCATGAATTTTCTGATGATGCCCGGCTGTTTGTTTGTTGATTCTGTAACAACCGTTGCTTGATTCTGATCAACCGGATAGAAAAAAATAGTTGCTAAACAAGAGCGCCCCCCTGATGCTGCTGCCTTTTGCAGATCATTTTCACTGCTGGCGCTTACATGAGTCAGGAATTTAGGTCATTTCAGAACCTTCTTTTCAATCAGATCAACAAGGATGTGAATGACCTTGATGTGTATTTCCTGAACCCTGTCGCTGAATTTTCCTCCTTCCACGCGAACCTCAATATCGGACATCTTTGATAGCAGTCCGCCGGTTTTACCGGTCAGGGCCACGACCCTCATTCCCAGTTCCCGGGCCGATTCGGCTGCCTTTATTAGGTTGGCTGAATTTCCGCTTGTGCTGATGGCCAGCAGCACATCTCCCTTTTTACCAATGCCCTCAACGAAGCGGGAAAATACCTGTTCAAATCCAAAATCATTGGCCACACAGGTTATATGAGAAGGATCAGCAATACTGATTGCCGGAAGCGCGGGTCTGTCATTTTTGAACCTTCCGGTCAATTCTTCGGCAAAATGCATGGCATCGCACATGGAACCACCGTTCCCGCACGAAATTATTTTTCCTCCGCTTAAAATTGAAGAAGACATTATTCCGGCAGCTTGTTCGATCCTGTCAATATTTTCATCGTTGTTAAGGAATTTTTCCAGCACTTCTGATGCTTCCCTGAGATTGGATATAATCGTATCCTTCATTTCTGTAATATTTGTAATTAACTGAACAATGTTGGCGAACTACTATTTAGTGTCAGAAAGAAAACTCATATTATTTAGCAGTGCTTGTCCCTGAAAATCCTGTATCTTCAAATCATTTCCTTTTAGCTGCCAGATAGATTCCGCAACTGAATTTCCAGGAATCAAACTACTTCAAAGGTAAACAATCGCGACAAATTATTTGCACGCAATATTTTGAATGGAATTTAATATTGATTATGCAATTTCATATTGCTTTTAAAAAATGGTAACTTTGCGGAGTAAATGAAGAGAAATGGGTATACCAAGATTTTTCAAGTTGACAGAGCCCAACCGTTTCAATTATCAACCATTGTATTGGGATCCTGACAAAGAAGATCGTGAGGAAAGGGTTAGACGGATAAAGGCAGAACTTGGACAGGAAGTTGAATTCAACAAAAAATCCTCTGCCATTACAAGGGGGTCTTTTCGACAATATAGCGGTAAAACCCGCAGGAAAGCAGGTCGGGAATCAAATCTTCGCCTGTTTGTTATTGCAGCTGTGCTCATGCTACTCGCCTATCTTTTGTTTTACAGGTAAATGTCAGACATCATTCAATTATTGCCGGATTCCGTTGCCAATCAGATTGCAGCCGGAGAAGTAATTCAACGACCTGCTTCGATTGTAAAAGAACTTATGGAGAACTCCATTGATGCAGGAGCCAGTTCCATAACAGTGAGGGTTAAAGATGCCGGGAAAACCTATGTTCAGGTCGTTGACAATGGAAGGGGGATGTCGGACAATGATGCACGTTTGTGCTTCGAGCGGCATGCAACCTCTAAAATTTCAGAAGCAAACGATCTGTATGCAATCCGGACCATGGGATTCAGGGGGGAGGCGCTTGCATCCATTGCGGCTATTGCTGAAGTATCTTTAAAGACCAGGAATTCATCAAATGAAATAGGGACACTCATCAGGGCCGCCGCATCCGCCATTAACTCCCAGGAACCTGTAAACACCCCGGTAGGAACCAATATTACCGTCCGGAATATTTTTTTCAATGTGCCAGCCAGAAGAAAATTCCTGAAAAGCGACCAGGCGGAACTCAGGCATATCATCGCTGAATTCAATCATGCTGCCCTCGCTTATCCTGATATTGAATTTTTCCTGCTTCATAACAACACCCAGGTATTTAACCTGCCTGTCTCTAATATAAAGAAACGGATCTCCGGGATATTTGGCAAAAACATACAGCAAAACCTTATCGATATTGGTACAGAAACAAGTATTGTCAAAATATATGGCTATACAGGCAAACCGGAATATGCAAAGAAAACATATGGTGAACAGTTCTTATTTGTCAATAACCGTTTCATGAAGCATCCCTATTTTCATAAAGCCATCATGAAAGCTTATGAAGAGATCCTTCCTTCCGATCATTACCCCGCTTACTTTATATATTTTGAAACGGATCCCTCAGCAATAGACATCAATATACACCCAACGAAGACTGAAATCAAGTTTGAAGATGAAAGATCAGTATGGCATATACTTCATGCATCAACAAAAGAAGCCATAGGAAGACATAACCTCTCGCCCTCACTTGATTTCGACAAAGAGGGAATCATTGATATTCCTTCCCTCAGAAAAGACCAGCAAATCAACATGCCCAAAGAAAATATCAATCACGATTTCAACCCGTTTGAAAGCGAAAATCAGCCCTTTGGTTTGCAAAGGCGCAGTAGCGATTCGTACCAGGATTGGCAAAAACTATATGACAAAAAAGACAACCAGGACCTGTCACCGGGTCTTGGCTTTTTTAAAGATGAAAGTGATACTGCTGCAAATGAGGCAAGGTACCTGCAATTAAAAGGAAAATATATTCTTGCTCCTGTGAAGTCCGGATTAATGGTCATTGATCAAAGAAGAGCGCATGAGCGGATCCTTTATGAAAAACATATTGCCATATTTAAAAAGAACAGCAGCGCTTCTCAGCAAACCCTCTTCCCGGAAACCATTCAGCTGAATACCGGAGATTACCATTTATGTCTGGAAATCCTGGACGAAATTGGCAAATTGGGATTTGAGATACGTGATTTTGGACAAAATAGCATTATTATACACAGTGTTCCTGCCAATACTGCGGTGCATGACATCAAGTCAGTCATTGAAACATTGCTGGAACAATACAAAAATTTACATTCCGAGCTCAAGCTTGACCAACACGAAAAAGTAGCAAGATCAACCGCGATAGCCTCTGCAATACATTACGGCAAACAATTGACCATAAAGGAGATGCAGGAATTTGTAGACCAGCTTTTTGCATGTTCCAATCCGAATACAACGCCCGGGGGTCGAACCATATTAAATATTGTTAAACTTGAAGATCTGGAGAAACATCTTGCATGATTTTTGTTACTTTGGGTAACCAAATATATTTTTAATTCAAATGAGTCGATTTAATTTTGGACGTACATCCAGCACGCCACCAGTTGTTAAAAACCTGATTATCATAAATGTAGTGGCATTTGTGCTCTATTGGATCCTGGGCAGAAGCGGTATTATTAACCTCAATGGGGTCCTTGGAATGTTCTACATACAATCCCCGCTTTTCAAACCCTGGCAGATCGTCACGCATATGTTCATGCATGGAAGTTTTATGCATATTTTCTTTAATATGTGGGCCCTGTGGATATTTGGGAAAACCCTGGAAAGTGTGTGGGGAGGACAAAGATTCCTCATTTACTTTTTTGTAACAGGTATTGGCGCTGCATTCCTGCACCAGTTTGTGCAGTACATCGAACTCGCTCCAACAATAAATGCCGTTAAGGCACAGTATAATTTCGATACGATAACTTATGAAAGACTGAGGGAACTTGCATCAACACATGGCGGCCTGTACCAGGCACTGCGAACACCGACTGTTGGAGCGTCAGGCGCAGTTTTTGGAATATTGCTTGCTTTTGGAATGCTGTTCCCCAACACACCGCTTTTCATAATACCGTTCCCTTTCCCTATAAAAGCAAAATGGCTTGTCATTGGATACGGTGCATTGGAAATTTACCTTGGCGTTACACAGCCTGGAAGTAACATTGCACATTTTGCGCACATTGGAGGGATGATATTCGGATTTGCGCTGATAAAATACTGGAATAAAAAAAGCAACAGGTTCTATTAATTTTGCTTTGGGATTTTGAGATGTCAATCTTCGATGAAATAAAAGATTCCTACCGCAACGGTAATGCCCTGCACAAACTGATCTATGTTAATGTTGCCGTATTCCTTGCATTGCATATTGGTGTTATTTTTCTTGTCCTACTTAATAAAATAGACCGTACGCAAAGCATCTACGAGATCCTTCAATACCTTGCTGTACCGTCTGACCTGGGTGCCTTAAGCCGAAAACCATGGACGATCATAACCTATATGTTTACTCATGGCTTGCTTTACCATATTGTTTTTAACCTGCTGATCCTGTATTGGTTCGGAAAATATTTCATAGCAGAATTCGGAATTAAGAAATTATTTGGCACTTATATACTCGGAGGCTTAAGCGGTGCATTATTATTTGTATTGTTTTATAACGTCTTTCCGTTTTTTAAAGAAGTAAGGGAACAATCAATTGCAACAGGGGCGTCTGCATCAGTAATGGCAATAGTTATTGCAGTTGCAATAATGGTCCCGAATCGCCGGATGAATATTGTACTGCTTGGCCCCATTAAAATTATATACGTTGCCCTTGTGTTGTTTTTTACTTCAACAATTTTCGATTTCACAGACAATACGGGTGGTAAGATATCACACATTGGCGGCGCCTTAATGGGCTACCTTTTTGCCCACTACTACAGGAGAGGTAAAGATATCACAAGAGGATTTGACAGGTTCATGGATGGTTTTTTCAGCTTTTTCAAAAGAGAAAAAAAGCTGAAAGTCACCTACAAACGTCCGGCCGATGATCTTGAATACAACAAACAGAAAGCTGAAGAGCAAAAAGAGATCGACAGGATACTGGATAAAATATCAACAGGTGGTTATGATTCACTGTCAGCCTCCGAAAAGAAAAAGCTATTCAATATGAAAAAATAATCCGGGATTTTTCCTCCGGGAGTTATACATTTGGAAAAAACAGGTGGTATTTTGAAAAAAGCCTTCAGAAATCTCATCAAATATCTTAATTACCTGGCCGCGTTCAGCCTGCTTATATCCTATTCAGCGCCTTTTATCGATCCATCAAAAATCCTTTTCCCTGCTTTCTTTGGTCTTATCTATCCATACATCCTCTTGGTCAACCTAATATTTCTTATATACTGGATCATACGGTTCAGGAAGGAACTTCTGATCTCGTTGCTGGCCATAATCATAGGCTGGACCCACCTGATGAATTTCCTGCCTATGAATTTTTCAGGCAACAATGATATTCCATCAAATAATGCCCCGGAATGGATCAGCATTATGTCCTATAATGTAAGGACATTTGATAAGTACAAATGGAGCCGCTCAGAAAACTCCAGGGAAGGCATATTCCGTATCATAAAAGAGGAATCCCCAGCTGTGATCTGTTTCCAGGAATTCTACACGGTCAACAAGAAAGGCAGGCACGAAGTTGATATAATTGACCGGTTAAAAACCCATCCATACAATGCTGTCTACTACGCAAGGAAAAGCAGTCCGAATACCGGCATAGGAATCGCAACCTTCAGTAAATACCCCATCGTAAAAACCAGCAGGATACCCTTTGACAATACCCTGAACCAGGCTGTTTATACAGATATATGGGTTGGGAACGACACTGTCAGGATTTTTAACATTCACCTTCAATCGATAAAATTTGCACATAACAATTACAGTTTCATTGATACACTCTCTCTGAAATATTCAAACCAGCAAATAAAAGAGGTTAAAGAGATAGGAATGAAGTTAAAGGATGCATTCATACAACGCTCGGAACAATCAATCATCATACACCGCTATATCAAAAATTCACCTCACCCCGTTATAGTGGCCGGCGATTTCAACGATACCCCGGTCTCCTTTGCCTACACAAGGATCAAAAAGGGCCTTCATGATGCATTCAGGGAAGCAGGGAGAGGTCTGGGCAACACCTATGCGGGCGACCTTCCATCATTCAGGATAGATTTTATCCTTTACAGCAAAGAGATCGAAGCAACCGGATTCAAACGGATAAAATCAAGATTTTCAGATCATTTTCCAATTTCAGCAAGGCTGGTTCGATCAGAAACAGCGGAAACAAATGCAGATAAAACCGGTACCATCAAAAAATAATTGTCTTTTTTGTTAATAATCTTATGGAAATTAACAGATTAATGTTTTATTTTTGATTTAAACTTAAATGCACATATTATGAAAAAGGCTGCCATTCTATTAATCACGGTAATAATTGCATCTTCATGTTCACTTTTTGAAAAACCTTCCATGAGCCAGGAAGAGATCGATTCCCTGGTAGAGGAGAAAGCTGTCCTTGAGGAACAACTTGTCAACCTGAAGCAGGATTATGAATTACTTAACCTGAAAGCTGAAGAGTGTGCGAAAATGCTCGAGCAGCAGACGAAAGAAAAGAAAGCCGCCATTGGAAAATATTCCGTTATCATTGGCAGCTTCAAGAACATGAAATATGCTAAAGACTACTCAGTCAAAGTTAAAGGTATGGGAGGACTTGGCAATATCATTGCCGGCCCCTATGATTTTAACCTGGTAGTTTACACGACACATGCCACCCTGAGAGAAGCGGCACAAAGCATGTATAAAGCCCGCGAAAACCTTACGGATGAGGCATGGATCTATATGGAAAAGTAGGCATCAGCTGATACCGCTTCCTGTCATAATGAAAAGCGGCTGAAATTCAAAACTCTTGAAATGCGGCCGCAGGCGTTCGGTATTGTAGTGTTTCTTAATATCAATGAATTTTGAATCAGTGACCACCACGTCTATCGGAGCATTGTCATACCTGCCGTTCCTGAGTACCACGAGCCGGCCGTGAATTCCTTTCAGGATAAGGTCAAGAGCGAGATTGCCATATGCCATTGGAACAATTGAATCAATGGCGTCGGGGTTCCCTCCTCTCACAAGATAACCCAGTGACTGGTTGATCACGTTCACTTTCACTCCATTGTTAAATTTTGGCGTTAACGTTTTGATCTGTTCCGAAACCAGCGTTCCTATCCCGCCAAGTTTTGCATGACCATAGGCATCTTTTTCTTCGCTTTTCAATACCATTTTATCCATTCCTTTAAATGTGGCCCCTTCAGAAACAAGAACCACGGAATATTTGCTTGGATTGTTGTTGCGGTCCTCAACAAGCAGTTCTGTCAGATGCTCCATGTCAAACTTATATTCCGGAATAACACACCTGTTTGCTGAACCCGCCATCGTGGGAAGCATGGCAGTAAAGCCGGAATACCGGCCGAAAACTTCCATCACCAGAATGCGCTCATGCGAACCGGCTGTGGTGCGCAATGTATTTGTCATCTGAATGGTACGCGTTACGCAGGTACTAAAACCAATACAATAATCTGTGCCGGGAACATCATTGTCCATGGTTTTTGGGATGGCAATTACCTTGAACCCCTCTTTGAAAAGCCTGACCGCGAAACTTAACGTGTCATCTCCGCCAATGGGGATCAGATATTCTATGCCCAGGAACTCCAGGTTCTTAATTACCTCACCGGTCAGATCGTTTATCTCTTTGTCATACTTGTCTGAAAGATGTACAGGAACATCAGCTTTCTTTACACGTCCGGGATTCATCCTTGAAGTGTGTAAAAAGGTGCCTCCGGTGCGCCCTGCTTTGTTGACAATCTGCTCGGTTAAAATTGTATAGCAGTCACTGTTATCAACCGATTTATCCCGCTGGATATCTATGATACCTTCCCAGCCGCGGCGCAGACCTATCACCTGGAAACCTTCCCTCAGCGCCCTGATTGTTACTGCCCTGATGGCAGGATTCAAACCCGGTACATCCCCTCCACCGGTAAGTATACCAATGGTTCCTTTTTTCTTGATATTGGCCATAATCTCTAATTTTTTTTAAAAATAGAACATTATCAGCTGGATGTCAAGAGGCAAACCCTTTGGACTTTCCCCAATATTCTCCTTTGATATTTCTGTTTTGTAGGCTGGACCGAAGTTTTAGAGATTTGACAAGGGATAAACGATAAAAACACGGATACAGTGTAAACCGCTGAATTTAAACGAATTATTTAACCGAATAATTTAACTGCAGAGTTAATTGGAGGCGTAAAACTTTTCGCTGAGTTTCGCGAAGTTATTTATATTCATTGCGTTATGAGAGTTTTACGGAGGGGGCTTCGCCCGGGGAGTTACCTGGAGACGTTGAACTTTTACTGTTCCCAGTCCAGGATCCTGAAAAAATCATATTCTTCCGGATTCTTAACATACTTCCTGGCAGCCCTGTAGTCCTCTTTCGTAATATAATGAAGGTTGTTCCTGAAAATCATCTGAACATTCGGAGAATCCACATTCACGAGCCGTGGCTTTACCTTTCCGTTTTCATCTTCAACATCCTTCAGGAATAGAGGCTTAACTTCCGAATTCCTGTTAATGGTTATCATGCATCCTGTCTGCCCGGCTTCGAATAACTTGAATACTCCAAGTCCGAGCCGCGTGGCATATGCCAGATCGTAAGCCACCGGCCGGCAGCAGCGCAGTTCATATCCCATTTCATTGGGACGGCTTTTTACATTGATCCTCAGAGTTTTGAGCTCCTGCTGGGTAAGCATATTAAATATATGGGATTTGCTGACATTCCCCAGTTCGGGATGACCATGGTCATCAAAAGTGAAATTGATGCCCGTGTCAATGATCTCTTTCTCACTCATAAAATGAAATACACCTTCACTGATGATTGCCACACCATAATCAATTCCCAGGATCCTTCTCTTTACCATGGATGAGATAACCAGCTTTGTAATCTTTTCGAAGGTAATCTTTGTTTTATTGAACATTTCAGGAATGATGATCATGGGATAGTGCGTGGCAGTTCCGATTCCCATTGCAAGATGACCAGCCTCGCGACCCATTGCAGAAACTACAAACCAATTTCCGCTGGTGCGCGCATCCTCATAGATTGTTGAAGCCAGCCGAACACCTTCTTCCTTTGCCGAATGATACCCGAAAGTCGGCGTTCCTTCCGGCAGTGGAAGATCATTGTCGATTGTTTTTGGAACATGAATATTCTTTACATCAATTTTCTTACTTGCCAGGTACTTTGTTAACCTGTTCGCTGTTGATGCAGTGTCGTCACCACCAATGGTAACAATCAACTTAACATTGTACTTCTTAAAAAAATCGTCTGTAAATTCATCATCCCTGGGTTTGTGCCTGCTCATCTTCAAAGCAGAACCGCCCCGACTGTAAATTTGATCGGCATAATCAAAATCGAGGTACTCAAATGCAGGCTCCTCAGCAAACAAACTCTTGTATCCCCCGTTCAATCCAATGACATTGTAACCGTTATTGATAAATATCTTGGTAACAGAACTAATCACCGTATTAATTCCCGGGGCGGGTCCTCCTGCGCATAAAATTGCAACAGCTTCTTTCATTTTTAAAATTCTTTTTTTAAAGTTCCGGATCAATAGAATTAACGCTCAATTTAAGTGCGCCAAATTAAACAAATTTGATGGTTTCTCTGCCTTGGGTACTCAAAAAAACAGACCCCATTGAAGAAGTATTTATAAAAATATCTTATTTTTGCAACTCATTTGCAAATTCTATGGATGCAAAAGCAATTCTGCAGACAAACGGTCTCAGCAAGACAAAAAACAGGGTAAACATTCTATATGCCCTGGAAAAAGCGCCTGTACCTTTGTCGGGAAAAGAGATATCCTGGAGACTGTCAGAACAATGCGACAGGTCAACCATATACAGGACATTGAATTCTCTGTATGAAAAAGATGTTCTGCTGAGGATCATCATTGACCATGAAGTGAAGTATGCCTTGAAAATCTATGACCCAAAGGGAAACGGACATTACAATGACCATATTCATTTTAAATGTTCAAAATGTGAAAAACTGTTTTGTTTTAAGGAAATCGAAGTGAAGGACTATCAGCTGCCTGAAGGATTTATAAAAGAAGAGAACCAGTTTCTTGTAATAGGAATATGCAAAGAATGTCAATAATCAATACAATCAACAATAGCTGCCCGGTAAAATGGTTCAGGAAGGGATTGTCGGCCCTCCTGATCTTGCCGGTTAAGATATACCAGTGGGTCATATCTCCGATGCTGCCCGGCACGTGCAGATACGAACCGACCTGTTCACAATACGCGATTGAAGCGCTCAAGACCCATGGTCCTATAAAGGGCCTGTTCCTGGGAACCAAAAGAATCCTGAGCTGCCACCCCTGGGGAGGACACGGGTACGATCCTGTACCTCCCCCCGGAACTCCTGTTTTCAAATTTAAAAAATTCAAAACCAAATGAGCCGAGCCATGATAAAATTATTGACACACATGCTTATGATTATAGCATTGCTGCTTCCGGCATGTAAGAACAAAACAGTTGAAAATGAGAAACCGTCTGTTGCTGTAAGTATCCTTCCGCAGGAGTACTTCGTAAAAAAAATTGCCGGCGACCTGTTTCAAATAAATGTGATGATCCCTCCGGGAGCAAGTCCTGCCACTTATGAACCGACACCTGCACAGCTGACCAAATTATCAGGCACCGAAACGTATCTTAAAATGGGGTATACGGGGTTTGAAATGTCGTGGATGGAAAAGATCAGCGCCTCCAACGGTCAAATGAAGATCTATAATCTTTCAGAAGGGATTGATTTAATTACAGAGGGCCGTGTGCATGACAACGGTGAGTCCGGAGATGGCCGCCACCATGGCGGAATTAACCCGCACACCTGGTTGTCACCGGTAAATGCAAGGATCATCGCTAAAAATATTCACAAGGCATTGAGCGCTCAGTATCCCGGGCACAAGGAAGAATTCGGGATAAATCTGGATCATTTTCTCAGGGAGGTTGATTCACTTGACCGCTATATTTCTTCCGAACTGTCCTCCCTGGGTTCACGGGCATTTTTTACATATCACCCATCGTTGTCCTACTTTTCGAGGGACTACGGACTGGAACAGTATCCGCTTGAACTGGGAGGTAAGACCCCTTCTTCAGCCTATTTGAAATCACTGATTGATACAGGTCTTGAAAAGAACATCGGTGTAGTATTCCTGCAAATGCAGTTCGACCAGAAAAATGCAGAGGTACTCGCCAGGGAAATAGATGCTGTAATTGTACAGATCAATCCACTTGACTCAGAATGGTTTGACCAGATGGTGTTTATTACAAAAAAGTTAAAGGAGAACCTTCAATGAGAGAATTACTCCTGTCATTAAGAAATGTAAGCGCTGCTTACTCCGGTAAAACAGTCCTCGAAGGAGTTAATCTCGATATCATGCCGGATGATTTTATCGGAATCATAGGTCCCAACGGAGGAGGAAAAACAAGCTTGTTAAAAATAATTCTGGGATTGCTTAATCCACAGTCAGGCCATCTGAAATATAACATTGCCAGATATGAAATTGGATATTTGCCCCAAATAAGTCAATTTGATGACCATTTTCCAATAACGGTCAATTATGTTGTTCTTTCAGGACTTTCCAAAGGCATGCATCTGACAACAAGGAAGAAATCAGAGACAAGGGATAAAATTGAAAAGATCCTTGATACAATAGGAATCTGCGAATTAAGAAACAGGCCCATTGGTGAACTCTCAGGCGGGGAATTACAAAGAACAATGCTCGCACGGGCAATCATCTCTTCTCCAAAGCTCCTGATCCTGGATGAACCAAATACTTACGTTGACAACAGGTTTGAACAGGAATTGTACAGGATACTTGCAGATCTGAACAAAAGCATGGCAATCCTCCTGGTATCTCATGACGTTGGTACGATAACACCCTATATAAAAACCATCGCCTGTGTGAACTACAGCTTCCATTATCATCCTTCAAATGAGATCACGAACGAACAGTTGAAAGTATACAATTGTCCCATTGAACTGGTGACCCATGGACCGGTCCCCCACAGGGTCATGGGCGAACATAAGCACGGATGATATGGAAATAATACAACTTTTCGAATACGAATTCTTCAGAAACGCTTTTTCTTCAGCATTTCTAATGGCAATATCATGTGGATTGGTGGGAACATATATCGTTTCAAGAAGAATGGTATTTATCAGTGGAGGTATTACACATGCTTCATTCGGTGGTGTGGGCATCAGCTATTTTTTTGGCTGGCCGCCCATGGCAGGCGCCGCAGTATTTGCACTGATCGCTGCGATTACCACTGAAAACCTCACCCGAAAAAAAGCCATCAGGAATGATTCGCTGATTGCAGTCATGTGGTCGCTGGGAATGGCCATAGGAATCATTTTTATTTACATGACACCCGGTTATTCCCCCAACCTGATGAGTTTTTTGTTTGGCAGCATCATCACAGTAACGCATCTTGACCTGGCACTGATGCTGGCACTGACCATCATTGTGATGATGTTTTTCACTGTATTCTATAAAGTGATTTTGTTTGTCTCATTTGATGAACAATTTGCAAAGACAAGGGGCATCCCCGTGATGCTTATCAATTATATACTGATCATACTTGTGGCGCTGACCATCGTGCTAAGCATTCGCGTTGCCGGGATCATCCTGGTATTAAGTCTGCTTACAATTCCACAAAATACCGCCAACCTGTTTACAAATAATTTTGGAAAGATACTTTTCTGGTCTGTCGTTATTGGATTTACTGGTGCATTTATCGGACTGATTTCCTCCTATTTCCTGGACATCCCCTCCGGTGGAACCATAATTTTCAGCCTTGTAATCCTGTACCTTATTGGACGGCTGGTGAAAATGGTCCTGGTCATGCGGCGGTTTACAGGAGCAGGAACGGCAACAGCAGTCAGCAACGGCAAGGGCCCCGTACAAGGACTGTAACTGTCAGATTGAAATAGAATTAATTTTCATTAATTTCGCAGCAACCAAAAGAATGTCTATGGAACACAGGAAAATTATCGATGCAGCCTGGGAAAACAGGGAACTGTTAAAACAGAAGAAGGTCCGGGAGCAAATAGAAGATGTTATCCGCTTGCTGGACAATGGGGATGTCAGGGTTGCTGAAAAGAAGGGTGATGAATGGAAAGTGAACGATTGGGTAAAAAAAGCTGTGATCCTTTATTTCCCTATAAGAAAAATGGAATCAATAGAAGTACCTCCGTTTGAATTTCACGACAAGATCCCTCTGAAAACAGGATACAAGGAAAAAGGGATCCGGGTGGTTCCCCATGCAATTGCACGGTACGGATCATATATAGCAAAAGGTGTGATCATGATGCCATCCTATGTGAATATCGGGGCCTATGTGGATTCCGGTACCATGGTGGATACATGGGCAACAGTGGGATCCTGTGCTCAGATAGGCAAGAATGTGCATTTGAGCGGAGGCGTCGGGATCGGGGGAGTCCTTGAACCTGTGCAGGCATCTCCGGTAATTATTGAAGACAATTGCTTTATCGGTTCACGAAGCATTGTTGTTGAAGGAGTTAAAGTGGAAAAAGAGGCAGTATTGGGCGCCAATGTGGTGATCACACGTTCAACCCGCATAATTGATGTGTCGGGAATAGAACCTGTAGAACACCGGGGTATTGTTTCTGCACGCTCAGTTGTAATACCGGGCTCCTATACAAAGGAATTCCCAGCAGGCAGTTACCAGGTAGCCTGTGCCCTTATTGTAGGGAAAAGAAAGCCCTCAACAGACCTGAAAACATCGCTGAACGATGCCTTGCGCGAATATAATGTTGCTGTATAATGAATATAGGATTTGATGCCAAAAGGGCTTTTTCCAACAAAACCGGATTGGGAAACTATAGCAGAACAACCATTGATGCACTGTACAGGCTATTCCCGGAAAATCACTATTCGCTCTATACCCCCTCTGCAGACAGAACAATCAACTACAATCCGCCAAATTCAGCCTCCATCCGCCTGCCTGATAAGATATGGTCAACTCACCTGAAGGGCTACTGGAGAACATTCGGTCTTACAAAAAGTTTGGAAAGAGATAACATACAGCTCTACCACGGATTATCCAATGAACTCCCTGTGGGGATCAATAAAACAGAAATTAAAAGCATTGTTACCATACACGACCTTATATTCATGAGGTTGCCAAAATTATACCATCCCATTGACCGCCGTATTTACTACAATAAAGTAAAAAATGCGGTCAGAACAGCCGACCGTATTATTGCCATCAGCAAACAGACCCGTGAAGATCTTATCGAATTATTCGGAACAGATGAGAGCAGGATCCATGTTGTCTACCAGGGATGTAATCCATGGTTCTATGAAAGAACAAGCCGGGAAAAAAAGCTTGAGATCAGACAAAAATACCAGTTGCCGGAAAGATACCTGCTCTATGTTGGTACAATTGAGGAAAGAAAAGCTCTGCTTACAATAATCAGAGCGGTTCATAAGGGAAATATAAATATTCCGCTCGTGGTTGTGGGGAAAAAAACAAATTATTACAAAAAGGTTGGTGAATATATAGAAAACAACCATGTAGACAATATAAAATTCTACCATCATATAGAGAATGCAGACCTGCCCGCGGTATACCAGCAGGCTGAGATATTTATATATCCCAGCAAGTACGAGGGATTTGGCATTCCGGTACTGGAGGCGCTGAATTCAGGTATTCCCGTGATCACAACAAAAGGAGGATGCCTGGAAGAAACTGCCGGGGAGGGAGGCATGCTGATTGATCCCGGGAATGTTGAACAATTGATCCTGGCCATCGGGAATATAATGAATGACAATAGCCTGCGGGAGGACCTTGTAAAAAAAGGCAAGGAACACGCGAAAAAATTCAGGGAAGAACATACAATCCCACAGCTATATGCAATTTATAAGGACTGCCTGCTATGATTGATGATATAAATAATGCACTCAGGATCCTTAAACAGGGCGGTGTAATATTGTATCCGACCGATACGGTCTGGGGCATCGGGTGTGATGCAACAGATGAGGAGGCTGTTTCAAAGATCTACAACATCAAGAAAAGGGAAGATTCCAGGAGCATGATCATCCTCATTCACTCAGAGGCCATGATCGGATCTTATGTAAACCAGGTCCCGGATGTTGCCTGGGAATTGGTGGAAGCCTCCCTGGACCCCCTTACCATCATATATCCGGGAGCCAGGAACCTGGCCAGGAACGTGATCGGTGATGATGGGACCATTGGGATCAGGATCACACCGGATGAATTCTGCTCTAATTTGATCCGTCGTTTCAAAAAACCTCTGGTTTCGACCTCTGCCAATATCTCCGGGAAAAAATCACCTGCAAATTTCTATGATATAGACCCAGATCTATTGGAACTGGTGGATTATGTCGTGAAGTGGAGACAGGATGACCCGGGCGGGCCTGAACCTTCCTCCATTATCAAACTGGGAACGGGAGGTGAGGTCGAAATTATAAGGAAATAAGATTCATTCCATGATCAATCCATCGGGGAACCTGGCTGTAAGCAACCCCCTTCTATGATCTTTGTCCAAAATATAGTCTGCTTTGGCCGGAAGCATTAATTCATGCTTTTCATTGTGTATGATCAGAACTGGATTCTCATCATTTTCAATGACTTCCTTTACAATAAATTCTTCGCCGGTGACCGTATCATGCACACGGTATCCGATAAGATCACTGGTATTCAAATCCGGCTCACCAACTTTTTCAGGATGCATATCACTGAAGACCTGGCATGTCACAAATTTTCCCGCATCATCGTTTGAATCAATGAACTCAAATTTTAAGATGCATTTTGCACCGGTTTGATCGACCTCGATTTCCTCAATAAAAAAAGGGATTCGCTGTCCTGATAACTCAATGAACAGCGGAATCCCGGGAATCAATTTCCTGATTCGATCTGCATTTCCACTTAGAACCAGATCTCCCTTGTAACCATGTGGTTTGACCAGGGTCCCTATGTGGTTCCCCTCAGGCATTTATTTATACTCAGGTTATTTCTTTTCTTCTGCTTCGGAAGCCTTGTCCTCCTTTGCATCACCTGAAGGATCTTTCTCATCTGAAGTCTCTTTCTTCTTTTCTTCCCCCGCATCCTTTTCTTCACCGGATTTATCCTTACCGGATTCTTCTGTTTCCTTCTCCTGCCTGGCAGTCGCTTCCGTTGGCTCCCCGGCTGTTGGTTCTTCCTTCACTTCCTCCTTGGATTCTTCTTTTGGCTCTTCTTTGACTTCCTCCTTTGGTTCTTCCTTCGTTTCCTCTTTGACTTCTTCTTTTGACTCTTCTTTAGCTTCCTCCTTGACGTCCTCTTTTGGTTCTTCTTTAGCTTCTTCTTTGACTTCCTCCTTGGGTTCTTCCTTAGAGTCTTCTTTGACTTCTTCTTTTGGCTCTTCCTTAGAGTCTTCTTTGACTTCCTCCTTGGGTTCTTCCTTCGTTTCCTCTTTGACTTCTTCTTTTGGCTCTTCTTTTGATTCCCCAGCCACTGCATCCTTGCTCTCACCTGAATCTTTCTGTTCCTTTACCTCAGATGCCTCTACAGCAGTTTCTTCAGCCGCTTTTTCTGCTGTTTCCCCGGCAGCGGATTCGGCCTCTTTCTTCAGTAGTTCAGATCGTTGTTTCTGAATTTCAAGGGCCCTTGCCTCTTTCACTTTCGATTCAGCAGCAATTCTTTCTTTCATGGCTGCGTCCTTATCTGCAACTATTTTATCCGCTTTTGTCCGGATCTTATTTTCTTTTTCTTTTAACCAGGTTTGAAAGCGATTTTCAGCTTCTTTTTCATCAAAAGCCCCCTTCTTTACACCTTCGAGGAGGTGTTTCTTGTACAATACTCCCTTGTAAGAGAGAATAGCCCTACATGTATCTGTAGGTTGAGCGCCTTTTTGCAACCATTCAAGTGACCTGTCGAAGTCAATCTCTATGGTAGCAGGATTTGTACGCGGGTCATACTGCCCGATCATTTCGATATACTTACCATCCCGTGGCGCCCTGCTATCAGCAACTACAATATTGTAGATCTTTGAAAATTTGCGACCCCGTCGCTGTAATCTGATTTTAACAGGCATACTCGTTAATTTTAATTAAACAAATTTTTGAAAAAATGTGGCTGCAAAGGTAGTTTTTCCACCGATAATTACAAAAGGAAAGGATATAAAAAGCAATGTACTGAAAAATATTTTTACTTGACGATAAGTTTTTCTGAATAGGACCGGTCACCCTGGATCACTTTTACAAAATAGATACCTGGTTTTAGTTCATCTATATCCAGTTCAGCTTTTACAGCATGGTCTTTCATTACCGATACACCGTCAAACTTAAGCACGGTCTTCCCTGTAAGATCTAGAATCATGATCTCCGGATTTTCCTGCTTATCTGTATTCAGCTTCACATTTATCCTGTCAACAGCAGGATTGGGATATACCGATAACGGATTCTCTTCTTCCGGCAGTCCATCAGCCGATGCCTGCAACACAACAAATAAGAATGCTGCAATGAATATGGGTAGTATTCTTTTCAAAACATAACATTTATATTTTTATCTTCAAAAACCAGGCCACTATGCAAGATGCCCTCCACAACTTCCCTGCATGCATTTTTTAAAACTTATTAACATCCATGTATTATACAAACAAATATCATAACTTTATGTAACCGCCCTTGTAAACATAATTATTTGATTTATAGATATATAGTATTTTAGAAAGCTGCAATGTTTTTAATTTTTGATACAGAAACAACCGGGTTGCCGAAGGTGGACAATGCACCTGTTGAACAGCTGGATAACTGGCCACGTGTTGTGCAGATAGCCTGGCAATTACACAACAAGCAGGGGGACCTGCTGGAGGCAGAGAATCTTATCATACGTCCCGATAATTTTGAGATCCCCTATGCTGCTGAGAAAGTCCACGGCATATCAACAGAAGTGGCCAAAGAACAAGGAATTCCGGCTGAAGAGGCGCTTACAAAGTTTTCAAAGGCCATTGATGTAGCATTTTACATCATTGGACACAATGTAAAATTCGACCTGAATATAACTGCTGCAGAATTTCTGAGAGCAGGCATCAGCACTCAACTGCTTGAAAAACCATCGGTCTGCACAATGAAGCTGACCAGGGATTTCTGCAAGATACCCGGCAGGGGCAACAAATTTAAACCTCCCAGGCTTGATGAGCTGTACACCGTTCTTTTTTCTGAATCCTTCTCGGAAGCCCACAATGCATCTGCCGATGTAAGTGCCACAGCGAGGGCTTTCTTTGAACTTTACAGGCAAAGGATCATCTCCCCGGAGCAACTGGGGATCCATCCTGGTGATCACAAAATCTTCCTGGAAAAACATCAATCCGTTGTTCAACCTTTCAAAGTAAATATCAAAACCCCAATTTCAGAGGAGAAACCACACGAAAAGATAATTGAGACGGTTTCTGAGTCAGAACTTACTGCAGATGAAGTTCAGTTCTGTCACCTGCATGTCCACACCCAGTATTCCATCCTTGACGGGGCAGCCAACATCCCCCAGCTGATCAGCAAAGCCGTTGATGACGGTATGAGGGCAATAGCCATTACCGATCATGGCAATATGTTCGGAGCAAAGGAATTTCATAATGAAGCTGTAAAAAGGGGTATAAAACCCATCCTGGGAGTGGAGGCATATATTGCAAAACGTTCCAGGTTCAGCAAAGAGGATAAAAACCTGGATGGCAATGACCATGTGGTTCTATTGGCCAAATCAAAGAAGGGATACCAGAACCTGATCAAGCTTGTTTCCAGGGGATGGACCGAAGGTTTTTATTACAAACCCAGGATAGATTTTGATCTGCTGAAAGAATACCATGAGGACCTCATTGTTACAACAGCCTGCCTGGGAGGACCGGTCCCGCAAGCCATCATGCAGAAAACTGTTGAAGCTGCGGAAGAGATCATGCTTCAATACAAGGATATTTTCAAAGAGGATTTCTATCTCGAACTGATGCGGCACCAGACCATGGATGCCGAAATAGACCGGAAAGTATTTGACGACCAGGTATATGTCAATAAAACATTGCTTCAGCTTGGTAAAAAACACAACATCAAGTGCATTGCAACCAATGATGTACATTTTATCAATGAAGAGGATGCAGGCGCCCACGACCACCTGATATGTCTCAGTACCGGAAAGGACCTGGATGATCAAAACAGGCTCAGGTACACGTACCAGGAGTGGCTCAAAACCCAGGATGAAATGAGGTCGCTTTTCGGCGACCTCCCGGAAGTCCTGCAAAACACAATTGAAATCGCTGAAAAGATCCAGGAATATGAATTGAATTCAAAACCCATCATGCCCATTTTCAATATACCCGGGGAATTTGAAAATGAAGATGTCTATTTAAGGCACCTGACCTACGAAGGCGCCAAACAAAGATATGGCGAGATCACCGGGGAAATTGAAGAGAGGCTCAACTTTGAGTTGAATACGGTAAAAAGGATGGGGTTCCCGGGCTACTTCCTGATCGTTCAGGATTTCATTTCGACTGCAAGAAAAATGGGGGTTGCAGTGGGACCGGGAAGGGGGTCTGCCGCCGGATCAGCAGTTGCATATTGCCTTAAAATCACTGATATAGACCCGATAAGATACGACCTCCTCTTTGAACGATTCCTGAATCCCGACAGGATCTCCATGCCCGATATAGATATCGATTTCGATGAAGACGGCCGCGACCAGGTTCTCCACTGGGTTGCCGAAAAATACGGCTACGAGGTGGTGGCTCATATCATCACTTTTGGAACCATGGCAGCAAAAATGGCAATCAGGGACATTGCAAGGATCCAGAGGCTGCCATTGCCTGAAGCCGACAGGCTCGCCAAACTGGTTCCGGAAAGACCGGGCATTACCCTGAAAAAAGCTTTTGAAGAAGTTGAAGAACTCCGAAAGGAAAAAAATTCTGCCAATCCGCTCATTGTCAATACGCTAAAATACGCGGAGACACTGGAAGGTTCTGTACGCCAGACAGGTCTTCATGCATGCGGGATCATCATAGGCCGCAACGATCTCACCGACAACATACCGGTCTGTACTTCAAAGGATTCGGAACTGCTGGTTACACAGTACGATGGGAAACATGTGGAAGATGCAGGAATGCTCAAAATGGATTTCCTCGGTTTGAAAACCCTGTCCATCATTAAAGATACCCTGGAAAACATCAAATTATCCAGGGGAAAGGAGATCGATATTGAAAATGTCACCCTGGATGATAAAGCAACCTTTGATCTCTATTCAAGGGGGGAAACAACCGGAATTTTCCAGTTTGAATCTGCCGGTATGAAAAAACACCTGAGGAACCTGAAGCCTAACAGGTTCGAGGACCTGATCGCTATGAATGCGCTCTACAGGCCCGGACCGATGGAATACATCCCAAAATTCATCAACCGGAAACACGGCAAAGAAAAGATTGAGTTCGACCTTCCGGAAATGGAAGAGGCACTAAAGGACACTTACGGAATTACGGTTTACCAGGAACAGGTCATGCTCCTCTCAAGAAAACTTGCAGGGTTTTCGGGCGGACAGGCTGATTCCCTTCGAAAAGCCATGGGCAAAAAGATCCGTAAGATGATGGATGAACTCAGGGTGAAATTTACAGAAGGGTGTCAGAAAAACGGCTACAGCAAGAACATTATTGAAAAGATCTGGAAGGACTGGGAAGCATTTGCCCAATATGCATTCAACAAATCCCATTCTACATGTTATGCATATGTTTCATACCAGACTGCATATCTCAAAGCTAACTATCCGGCCGAGTTTATGGCCGCAGTGCTCAGCAGGAACATTGCGGACATTAAAAAGATCGGTATTTTCATGGATGAGTGCCGGAGGATGAATGTCTCTGTACTTGGACCCTGTATCAACGAAAGTAACCTTAAATTCACGGTAAATGATGATGGAAACATCAGGTTCGGATTGGGAGCCATTAAAGGTGTCGGGGAATCAGCGGTGGAATCAATCATTGAAGAGCGTCAAAAGAACGGACCATATCTCGATATATATGACTTCGTGGAAAGGAATAACCTCTCTTCCGTAAATCGAAAAACCCTGGAAGGATTGGCCATATCAGGAGCTTTCGATACCATCGGGGAGATCAGCAGACGGCAATTTATCGAAACGGAGGAAGATGAACCGACGTTTATTGAAAAACTCATTAAATACGGGAACAAACATCAATTTGAGAAGAACACCCCACAACAAAATCTCTTTGGGGAAATGGACCAGGGTAACATTTCAAAGCCGGACCCCCCGGATCTTGATGAATGGCATCTGCTGGATAAGATCAACAAGGAAAAAGAACTCATAGGAATGTACCTGACCGCACATCCGCTTGACAGGTTCAAAACAGAAATCAATTCATTTTGCACAACCAGCCTGTATGAAATGAGTGATCTTAAAGTCCTGGCCGGCAGGGAATTTACCTTTTGCGGAATTGTGAAAACAGTGAAAGATACTGTGGATCAGTGGAGGAACAAACCATACCTGATCGCTGTTATTGAGGATTTTAACGACACATACACCATTCGGCTCAGGACAGACGACTATGCCAAATTCAAATCTTTTTTCAGTCCTGAAATTGCTTTACTGATCAGGGCGTCCGTGAATGAATGGAGGCCCAGGGACGAACCGGGTAAAATAGTGTATTCATTGAAAATCAAGCACATTTCGCACCTCTCGGAAGTGAAGGATAAAGTGGTCAAGGCAGTGAAACTGGATGTCCCTCTCCAATCGATCAACCAGCAGTTTATCCATGAACTTGAAAAATATTCGGTTGCATCTAAAGGAAAGATACTTAAAGTAAATGTGTTTGATCATGAAAATAACATCAATGTTGATCTGTTCAGCAGGAACAGGCAAATTGAATTGTCTGATAACCTTTTAAATTTTCTGAATGAAAGAACAGATATAGATTTCAAGTTGGTATGAAAAACTTTTTACTATATTTTTGCGTTACATTTACAATAATAAAACTAAAAATATCATTATGGCATTAGAAGTTACTGATAAAAATTTTGAAGAAGTTGTTCTTCAATCAGATAAGCCGGTTATTGTTGATTTTTGGGCAGAATGGTGCGGTCCGTGCAGAATGGTCGGGCCCATTGTTGAAGAAATTGGCAATGACTATGAGGGAAAAGCTATTGTTACAAAACTGGATGTGGATAGCAATCCCGGTATTACCCAAAAATTTGGGATCAGGAACATTCCTACCGTCCTGTTTTTTAAAGATGGGGAAATTGCAGACAAGCAGGTGGGTGCCGTTCCTAAAAGCGCCCTGGTAAATAAACTTGAAAAGCTTTTATAGCACTTTACAACAGACTACTGGAAATATACCGCAGGTGATTGAACATTTGCAATTACCTGCGGATTTTTTATTTGAACTATGATCTCAAAAATTTGCGTTTTTGCCGCTTCCAGTCCTGGTATCGATGATATTTACCTTGATGACGGAAGGAAAATGGCCGGTATACTCCTTGAAAATAAAATTACTATGATCTACGGTGCCGGAAGTGTAGGTATCATGGGAGCCATGGCGGATGAAATACTGAAAAACAATGGCCGGCTAAAAGGAATTATACCGGAATTTATGAAAAACATGGGATGGGCGCACCCCCGTTTGAAGAATCTGGAAATAGTCCAAACCATGCATGAGCGAAAAAGATTGATGATGAAAGAAGTGGATGCGATCATTGCAATGCCAGGGGGTGTGGGAACACTTGAAGAACTCCTTGAAGCAATCACGCTGAAACAACTTGGACAATTCCTGAAGCCAATTATTATATTGAACACAAACGGATTTTATGATCCGCTTATTTCGCACTTTCAGCTCATGATCGATCAGAATTTTATGCGTCCGCTGCATGCAAAGATCTGGCAGGTTGCGGATCATCCGTCTGAGATTATGGACCTGATCATCAATGAACCCGACTGGGACCCTGATGCAATCAGGTTTGCTGCGGTTGAAGCAAACATCGGAAGGGTCAGAACTTCCGGCCAATAACAAGGATATCATCTATTTGTTCCACATCTCCGCGCCATTTTTCAATGGAATTATCAAGGATCTTCCTCTGGCTGTCGACTTTTTCATTTGAGATGCTGACCATGAGTTCCTTCATGTTCTTTGATTTGAATTTTTTCAATTTCTCCCCGCCAAACTGGTCGGCATATCCGTCTGAGAACATATAGACCATATCTTCTTTTCGGATACCGATCTTTTGAGTGTTGAAAACCTTGTTCTTACCCGCCGAACGGCCGATAGGCTGCCTGTCGGCTTTGTATTCGATCAACTCACCGTCCCTGACAAGGTAAATTGAATTATACGCACCGGCATATTCCAACGCCTGCTCCTC
Organism: Bacteroidales bacterium; assembly: GCA_021738565.1. Lineage (GTDB taxonomy): Bacteria > Bacteroidota > Bacteroidia > Bacteroidales > M55B112. The sequence continues at coordinate 60,077 of JAIPBT010000011.1, read as the reverse complement.
CCTGTTAAATGAAATAAGCGACAGGTCCATGCCGTCATTTACCTCTCCGTCCTCTGAAGTATGGTGAAGGGTTTCGACAACTTCCCTGTTTAGCTCCGTAAGGATCTTACCGGGTTCCATAATACCGTACTGGTTGACAATTTTATTCAGGGAATTGTGTCCAATGATCGACATAAGAGCTCCCGGGACACCATGCCCCGTACAGTCAACTGCCGCAATAAATTCCTTTCCTTCCACATCAGTAAACCAGTAAAAGTCACCACTGACGATGTCTTTTGGTTTGAACAGTATGAATGTATCCGGAAAAGGTGAAATTGGCGGCAGTATAGCAAACTGAATTCTTTTCGCATACTTGATACTGTCGGTTATGTCCTTGTTCTTTTGCGCAAGTTCTTCCTTCTGGGCCACCACCTCCTGCGTCCTTAAACGCACTTTATCCTCCAGTATCCTGTTTTCCCGTACAAGGGCCCTCTCTCTTACCTTGATATAAGTGAAAATGATAAATCCCAACGCAACTATACATGAAAGAATAAAGTACCATGTTTTGTAGAATGGCGGCTTGATCTGAAAACTCAGGGAAACAGGCGGATCATTCCATACACCATCGGAGTTTTTGGCCTTTACATAGAAAGTATATTTCCTGGGGGGCAATGCCGGATAGTTGACCTGTGTCTGATCACTCGATGGCCGCCAATCACTGTCAATCCCCTCAAGCATGATCTGGTATTTTACTGCTTCCGGGTTCAGGGTAATGCACCGGTAATCAAAGATCAGTGAATTCTGGCGGTAAGATAATTTCATGCCCTCTTCCATGGGGTAGGTTTCATAATTAACCTTCAGCCCTGTGATATGCGTCAGAGGTTCCATAACATCCCGTGGCTTTAATGATGGATTGTACCTTGTCACACCGTTACCGGTTCCAAACCAGATGTTGCCCTCATGGTCAAGATAGGTGGCATTTTTCTTGGTTTCAATACCTACAAAACCACTTTTCTTTGTGAATCCGAAGATCTTATCCGCTGCCCGGTCATATTTGTTCAGACCCTTGTTAGTTCCAATGTATATGTTGTTGTTATTGTCATAGTTCAGCAGGTTGATCAGGTTGGCCAGCAAACCATCATCCACCGTAAGTTGATCAATTATCGTATCTTTTTCCGGGTCATATGCAATGACCCCCCGGCCTTCAGTTCCGATCCAGATGATCCCGTTGTCGTCTTCTGTAAAACAGGTCGGCGTGAAAGCAATTCCCAAATCGGGAGTGTTAAATTCGGTTCCTTCGATAAAGTTGATCCCCTTTCCCTGGATGCCAACCCATATCCTGTTCTTACTGTCGGGAAACAGAGCTGAAATACTGTTTCCGCTGAGACCGGTTATCTGAGTGATGAAATTCATCTGACGGTTGTCAATTTCGTAATATAACAGACCATCTAATGTTCCCACCCAGAGATTATTGAGACCGTCAACACAGAGCGCGGTAACGGTATTCAGGGAAATGTATGTATTGATCCTGGGCTCAAAGTAATACCGACCGTTTTTCAGGTAGGTGAAAAGCCCTTCTCCCTCAATTGCAATCCAGATATTGCCGTTGTGATCTTTCTCAATGAAGCGAACCTGTTTGTCCTGGTATCTGTTGAGGGTTTTTACAGAACCCGGCTCCATTGGATCCTCCATGATGGAAATACCTGCGTTGGTGCCCATCCAGTAATTCCGGTCATCATCCTGAGCAATGGCCCAGACCTGGGAATTTACCAGCCCGTCATTCTCAAACCATGAAATAAAATAATCCCCTTTGAAAGCGCACATTCCGTGTTCACTGGTACCAATAACTATGTTTCCCTCCCGGTCTTCCATGATGTTCCATATCTTGCTTCCCGGCATCCCGTTCCTGTTATCAAAAACGGTCAGATTGTCTTCGGTGTCCAGCCTTCCAACTCCCCCGCCATAGGTACCTATCCAGATGTTTCCGTAACGGTCTTCAAACAATGCACTTACCCAGTTGGTCGTCATGCCAAGTTGAATCAGGTCATACATTTTTGTATCATCAACAAGGGGATCATACTTGTACAATCCGCCTTTGTAGGTACCGAACCAGAAATTATTCTCAGAGTCCTTGAAAATTGTTGTGGTGGCAAAATACCGGGGCATGTTGTTGACGGAAAAATTCTCAAACCTCATGCTGTCGCTGTTAAAGAATTTTACACCAACATCCGTTATTAAGTAAAGCGTTCCGTCCTCTGTAAGAAGATTTCCAAAGATCCTGTCCGACAACCTTCTGCCCAAAAACATTTCATAATGAAGGGAATCGATTTGTGCCTCGGGATTTTTTATCATTGCCGCACCTGATCCCTCTGATGTGATCCAGAGGTTTCCTTCTGTATCCTCAACAATGGAAGTCACTACATTATTAATGTCATCTTCTATTGCCTTGAATATTTCAAAACCATTGTTCCTGTACCGCGTGACCCTTCCCCCTTCGTGTCCCATCCATATGGCTCCGTGACTGTCTTCAATGATTGCCCTGACACCTCCCTGAGCCAAACCGTCTTCTGCAGTAAGGTTTTGAAATTCAACCCCGTCAAACCAGGAAACTCCGGCCTGCGTCCCCAGCCAGAAATTGTCTTCGCTATCCTGAATAATGGAATAAACTTTTGATTGTGCAAGTCCCTCTGCAATACTATAATTATCAAAATAATACTGCTGAGCTTTAACCGGTACCTGAAGGGTCAGTAGATAAAAAAAAATTATTCGTCCGCAAAGACGAATAATTTTTTCAAAACGCTTATTGGTCATATTTAATATTCTTTTGGTATGAAGAAGAAGGTTCCGTTCTCATCTTCCAGTCCTGCAATCTTACCAAACTGCGGTTTTTGCTGGTTGTTGCTTGTCACTGCATCAGTAACTTTTTGAACCACACTTTCAATGGGAATACATGCATCGGGATTGTTATCCAATGTATTCGCGAATGTCCTTGTAAACTGACTGTCATCGCTGGCAAGCTCATATCCGGCAGATGAAAGTACCTGGGAGGACTTGAACCTGGTTGCTTCCCAATTATCGCAGCTCGGAGCATCGTTTGCTGACCGCATGGCCTGGTAAAAACTCGGTCCCGACTCACACGCATCGGTTACTACAAGTGTGTGGGTAACATTTTCCGGATATGACTGCATGTAGGCTTTCAGGTTGTTGATGCTGAAATAGGTGAATTCATCGTCCCTGACAGCGTCAACCGGGATCCAGTACCCTGTCTCGTTCTGGAATTTACCATGACCTGCATACCAGATAAGTATCGAAGAAACCCTGTTACTCCGTAGCAGATCCCTTAATTCTATCTGGAAAAACCGGCTCATATCAGAATTCGACATATCCTTCTTATGGATGTAATTATGAATCTGGTATTTTGCAAGAACCGATTTCATCATCATTATGTCTCTTGTGGGACCTTCAAGACTGGGAAATGCCTCGTAGTTTGAATTTTCAATAAAGATTGCCCAGGTCCTTCCCATGGGATTGTTCGTGATGTCCATCACTTCGCGTTCGATGGTAAATTCGACATCGGCAATATTGCCGTAAACATCTTCGGCCTTGACCGTGAACCTGTTCCTGTTCTCCACCCTGACCCTGGCAGAGAACACCGGGTTCAATGAATTCGGAGAATAGCTGGCCATTACATCATCGATGTAAATGGACTTGATCTGGCTGTCATCGTTGATCTTCCCTTCAACATAGATCACCGGCTCGTTTGAATCAAGATAGATCAAATTGTTATCAGAAGCATAGGGTGTCATGATCCTGACTTCCGGACTTTCGGTTTCGGTCCTGAGCACCTTGAACACCGCCTCCTGCTTGTTGTTATATACGTCAGTGGCCTCCACAAGAATCTCATCCGTATTTCTCAGGTTAACACTCGCAAGGAACTTATACCCTTCTTTATCTTCAGTTGGCTGAACGGTAAAATCATTCACCTTCAGCGCCGTGATCTCGCTTTCATCCTCAATAAAACCTATCAGGGGGATGACATCGGTTCCCTTGGGAACATTGATGCTGTTGTCTTCATTTGAAACCGGATCAAGTAGTTTTACCACCGGTGCGTCCTCCTCCCTGTTGATCTCGAACATGCGTTCCTTGGCCTCTGCCAGAAGCCGCTGTGCATCTCCGTCATATTTTGAGCGCTCAAGCAACCTGTCATAGTCCGCCATTGCTGCTTCATAATTCCTGACAAATTCATAGGATCTGGCCCTTTTAAAGAACAGGTCGGATGGCGCTGCAGTATCAGCTTCTAAGGCATAGGTGTAATCAACGATGGCATCAGAGTGCCTGCTGAGCTGCTGATAGAAATCACCTCGTAAAATGTGTAGTTCGGGATCACCCGGGTACATCTTCAAAGCAAGGGAAATATCATCGATGGCCTTGGAGAGATTCATCTGTGCAGCATAGATCTGACTCCTTAGTTTCAAACCCTCCTTATGCTGGGCACTGATTCTTAGAGCCTGGTTGACTGCAGCCATTGAAAGGTCATATTTCTCAAGCTTGTAAGCCAGTTTTGCCAGGGCAAGCTGGGATACCAAAACATTCCTGTTGATGGCTATTGACTTCTTGTAAGCATCCTCTGCTTCGGTATACAATTCGAGCTTTTCATAGACAAGCCCCAGGTTATAGTAATTCACTTCATCCTGTTTCATATTCAGTGCCGCCTTGCAATCAGCAAGAGCAGCATCATACCTTTTGAGTGCAAGAAAAACTTTGATCCTGACCTGCAAAGCCTCAGGGTATTTTGATTTCCTGACAAGTGCATCATTCAGCTTCGACAATGCTGCACCATACTGACCGCTCATGTAATAGGCATTGCCGGCCATGTAGTGTATCTCTTCATCTTTTTCATTAAAAACAAGCGCCCTCTCATAATCCTGCGCAGCCTTTTCATACTGATCAAGATATTCGTAAGATGCAGCCCTCAGAAGGTATGCATCATCATAATCGGGATCGAGTTCAACGGCCTTTGAAAATTGCTCGATGGCATCCTTGTACTTTTTCACTTCATAAAAATCCTCACCGGTCTTGAAATACCTCCTGGCTGACTGGCCAAATATGAGGCCGAAGGAAAACATACTTACGAGAAAAAATGTCAATATCTTTTTCATGACTCTTCTATTTATTTTTTTTTACGGACACACCTGTGATAAGTTACGTAATTTAGTAAATTTTACACAAATTTAATATTTTATCCCCTAATATTCCAATAATCTTTTGATGTTTAGTTAGTGTCAGAAAGAAAACTCATAATAATATAGCTGTGCTTGATAAGAAAGCGACAAGAGCATCCCGATAGACATCGGGATCGATGACTGAAAAACAGGAGTCCCGATATATTATCGGGATGACTGTTTTGAAGTCGAGCATAACGCTGCTATTGGCGTTTTCTTGCAAGCACTAGTTATTTGAGTGATTAAAATATATAGACAGCGAGCTTCCCTCAAATTGTATCTCTTCGGCCGGTTGTTGATCAATTACAGGAGCTTTCACACCATTGGAAAACAACATGCTGCCTTTAAAGACCCTGGCTTCATCCCAGTACCCGGAACCGATAAACGAATTGTGCAGTTGCTGCCCCCCTTCCACAAGGACCGAGATGATCTTCAGACCGTATAATTCGTCCAGTATTTCCTCCAGTGAGAATTCGTGATCGATAAGGATGCTGCTTGTCTTGCCTGAATATTTCTCCTGAACACTGGTAAATACAAGCGTATCCTGACTGTTGTCAAATATATACGCTGTTTCCGGAATCTTTCCGTTCCTGTCGAAAGTGATCCTCAGAGGGCTGCTCCCTGTCCACCTTCTGACATTCAGTTTCGGATTATCAGCCAGGATCGTATTGGTGCCGACCATCAGACCGGCCTCTTCGGAGCGCCACTTGTGCACAAGGGTCCGTGCCACCTCATCGGTTATCCAGTTGGTTCCTATCGGGTCCCCGGGATTTCTTTCAATATCAATGAATCCATCTGCTGTCTCAGCCCATTTGAGAATGATGTAAGGCCTTTTTTGCTGGTGAAACAATAAAAAGCGCCTGTTTAAAAATGCCCCCTCTTCCCCGAGTACACCAACCACAACATCTGCACCACTGTTTTTGAGAGCCTGTATTCCTTTTCCGCTCACACTGGGAAAAGGATCCGAATTGGAAATCACTACCCTGGGGATCCGGTGATTCCTGATCAATGTACTGCAAGGGGGCGTCTTTCCGAAATGGGAACAGGGCTCCAGGTTGATGTAAATGGTCGACTCCGGCAACAACGACTTGTCCTTCACATTCCTGATCGCATTGACCTCTGCATGTGGCCCCCCGTATTCATGGTGATAACCCTCTCCTATGATCCTGCCGTTGTGCACAATAACACTCCCCACCAGGGGGTTTGTACGTGTAAGACCAAGTCCGTGTGAAGCAAGTTCAAAACACCTCCGCATATATATTTCGTCACTGCTCACTGTCAAAAATGTATTTTCTTATATTTGAACAAAGTCTGTTAAACCATGACCGTCGATGAATTGAAACGTTCAATCCTGGATGAACTTCAGTCAAACTTCAGTGGCAAAGAAGCTTACTCCGTTACCAGGATGATACTAGAACATGTTGGTTTTCCAGAGAAACTTATCTTAACAAATCCCTCGGCGATCGTTGACGATCAAATTCTGTCCGAAATTAAGAAAATTGTTTATGAATTGAGTAAAAACAAACCCATTCAATACATTCTCGGAAAAACTTACTTCTATGACCTCCCGTTTCGGGTCAATGAACATGTTCTGATACCCAGGCCGGAAACAGAAGAGCTGGTTCACAGGGTTTTAAATGATCATAACATACCTAACCCAGTATTGCTTGATGCGGGCACAGGCAGTGGATGCATTGCGGTCTCCCTGGCAAAATACCTGGCAGGCGCCCGGGTCGTTGCAATGGATGTTAACCAGGAGGCCCTCATCCTCGCAGAAGAAAACGCGGTGGACAACAATGTAAAGATAGAAATGCTGCATCATGACCTGTTTGATACCAATCGGTTCAATTACCCTTTGCCCTTTGACATCATCATCAGTAATCCTCCCTATGTTACCGAAAGTGAAAAATATACAATGCCGTTAAATGTAGTTGATCATGAACCCCACGGGGCACTTTTTGTTCCTGATGGTAATCCTTTAATGTATTACAGGGCCATTGCAATGCTGGCCGAAAAAACATTAAAGGAAGATGGTGTGATCTGGGTAGAGGTCAATGAAAAATATGGCAGGGATGCAAAAATATTGTTCGAAAGCAAGGGATTTGGAAATACACATTTATTGAAAGATATTCACGGTAAAAATCGTTTTATCAAAGCAAAAAAATAACATGTCAGACTACAAGGAGATCCTGGAAAAAGCTGCCAGATTATGCAGTATGTCCGAAAAGTGCCGCTCCGACATCCATCCAAGGCTAATAGATTGGGGATTGCCGGAGGAACAGGCGGAAAAAGCACTGGAATACCTCGAGAAAAACAGGTTTCTGGACGAAAAAAGGTATGCCGGCTTTTTTGTGAAAGACAAACTCAGATTCAATAAGTGGGGAAAGATAAAAATTGCTTATTCACTCAGGAACAAAAGGATACCGGATGCCATTATAAAGGATGCCCTGGATACCATTGGTCAGGATGACTATGAAGCGCTTCTGGACGACCTGATATCATCAAAGATAAAAAGCGTTGGAGAGCCCGGAAATGCAAGGAACAGGGCAAAGATCATTCGTTATGCCGCACAGAAGGGGTTCTCATCTGAAGACATCTATAATTCCCTTGACCGGTTGAAGGAGACAGAATAATTTCCTGTAAGAAAAAACAATTCCCCAAAAGCTTCTCATTCATCATTCACATAACGGATGGCATTCGAGAGCAATATTCTGAAATTTTCATTTTCATACGCGTGCCTGTCATGCCCCTGCATCAGGTAAACGATCCTGGAATTTCCGATTTGATGGGTCCAGCCCACCTTTTGATCGCAATCAGGATGATCGGCTTGTAAAAGCAAAGTAACATTTTCATTCACTTCTATGTTGTCATATCCTTCATCCAGTATAACAAAGTCATCCATCTCCTTTGTAACGGGATGAGCAGGATCTGAGATACCGACCGGAATGGTTATATCATGCCTGTAACCGGAATACCCTGAAGGATCCACATCACTGGCCTCAGTGTGGTATTTGCCCCCGATGATCTCTTTGAAGCCATCCCAGTGCTGATAGCTGACCAGGGAATGATGAAGAAATACGATCCCCTTTCCATCTTCCAGCATATTCACGTACCCTTCCCGTGTATCGGTATCAATTCCAGGCCACATATCGTAAAAGACGATCACGTCATACTGGTCCACTTCTCCCCGGGAGATCATTTGATTGGCCCGGGGCTGCATAATGGTATCAAAATCGACCCCCTGTAATGATTGGAACATTTCAACAAATTCAGTGGTATCAAAACTGTGTCCGCCTGCTACTACCATTACCTTTATTGTTTCACTGCCATGCTTCCCGCAAGCTGCAAGAATAAAGATGAAAAAATGAATAAAAAATGAATTGCGAACCTTTTTCATAACATTGATCTTTAACGAACATCACAAGTTAATGCAATTTCAGCTTTTTTGAGGCTTCAAATGTAAAAACTATCTTTGATCAAAAATAAAACTATGATAACAGATGAAGAGTTAAAGGACCTTGTTGAACGCCTGGCTGCGTTAAGGAGGCATCTTTGACGTGGATGGTAAAATCCTGAAGATCGAAGAGGAAGAGAAACTTACACAGGCTCCTGATTTCTGGGACGATCCCAAAGAAGCTGAAGGACAATTAAAGAACATTTCCCGCCTGAAATCCTGGACCGAAGCCTTTGGCGCAGTTGAAACCGCGGTTGATGACCTGAAAGTTCTTTTTGATTTTATGCAGGAAGGTGAGGCAGACGAGAAAGAGGTAGACAGGCAGTATGCTGTTGCACTGGAATTAACCGAAGCGCTGGAATCCAGGAATATGCTTCAAAATGAAGAAGATGCATTGGGAGCCATAATGAAGATCAATCCCGGCGCCGGGGGTACGGAAAGTACAGACTGGGCTGAAATGCTGATGCGTATGTACATCAGGTACGGTGAAAAAAACAATTTCAAAGTAAAGGAATTGCATTACCTGCCCGGGGATGAAGCCGGGATCAAATCAGTAACACTCGAATTCAGCGGCGAATATGCCTATGGATACCTCAAGTGTGAATCCGGGGTTCACAGGCTGGTAAGACTTTCTCCCTATGACGCTGCAAACAGGCGCCATACCTCTTTTGCATCCGTGTTCGTAGCTCCTGTTGTCGACGACAGCATTGAGATCGTGATCAATCCGGCAGAAATTGAGTGGGACACTTTCAGATCAGGGGGAGCTGGCGGACAAAATGTCAACAAGGTTGAAACCGGGGTAAGGGTAAAACACCTTCCTACCGGGATCACAGTGGACAATACAGAGACAAGATCACAGTTGAAAAACCGTGAAAATGCACTCAGGATACTGAAATCGCATCTTTATGAAATTGAACTTCAGAAAAGAAGGGAAAAACAAAGTGAAATAGAGGGCAACAAAAAGAAGATCGAATGGGGATCACAGATCCGGAACTACGTGCTGCACCCCTACAAACTGGTCAAGGACCTTCGCACAAATCATGAAACAGGAAATGTACAGGCCGTGTTGGACGGAGAGATCAATGACTTTATAAAAGCCTACCTGATGGAGTTTGGCGGTCAGTAAGGTGTTTCTTATCTATTTCGATCGCAGGCGGTTGGCCACCCCGTCATTTTTGAACTGCTCCAATACTGGATCCCATTCCAGTTCCCTGCCAAGCTGGTACCCAATATTACCCAGACTGCACACCGTGGCCGATCTGTGTCCTGTTTCCACATCACAAACAGGTTTTGTACGCTCTTTTATGGAATTTGTAAAATCAGCGTAATGATTGTCGCTGTAATACAATCTCTTATCCGAACCTCCTATGGTATGGGTCACGATATTCTCCGGACTGGAATCAAGGAACGAACGGCTTACATCAAGACTTCCCTCTGAACCAATAAAACGCACGGCCCATCCGCGGCCGAAATCTTCATGGACCATCTCTATACCGTTGTCATAATAAAACTTCAACCCCCTTATTGCATCCCTGTCATCCGGCGGAACAATTTTCACAGGTCCGCTGCCATCCATTCCCAATGCCCACTGTGCAATGTCAAACATATGTGCTCCCCAGTCTGCCAAAATACCGCCCCCATACTCCATGTAATCCCGCCACCGCGGCCAATGATCCTGTTCAATGGGCGGCGACAATACTTCATTGTAGGGCCTCCATACAGCTGGACCTATCCAGGCATCCCAATCCAGGTATTCAGGTTCGGACTGCTCCGGAAGATCGCAACTCATAGCAGGACCTCCAACATTGACAATGACCTTTGAGATCTCACCCAGGTATCCATTGTACACAAGTTCACACGCCTTCCTGAAATCATCCCACGACCGCTGCATGCTTCCGGTTTGAAATACACGCTCAAATTTTCGCGCTGTTGCAACCATCATCCTGCCCTCCTTTATGGTGTGCGCCATCGGCTTCTCACAATATACATCCTTGCCCGATCTCATTGCATCAATCGATTGCCGGGCATGCCAGTGATCCGGTGCGGCAACGACCACAGCATCAATATTCTTTCTTTCAAGCATCTCACGATAATCACCATACAATTCAATGCCCTTGAATTTTTTCCCCGGAGAATGCTCTGCATAATACGCATTTACCCATTCATTAAACCGGTTGAGCTTTTTTGAATCCACATCTGAAGCCGCCCGAACATAAACCTCCGGAAGTCCAATAAAACTGTTCAGTAAAGTACTGCTTTGCTTGCCGGTTCCGATGTAACCGAAATTGATCCTGTCACTGGGAGCCGTGTAACCCGGACCTCCAAGTACATGCCTGGGAACAATGGTTATAACTCCCGTTCCTATTACCGCTTTTTTTATAAAATCCCTGCGATCATTTGAAATACCCATAGTCTGTGTTGTTGGTTGGTTCCTTTACCCGTAAATATAACAAACAATCTGATACTATATCAAGTTACATATTTTAATGTAAAATAGCTTTTTTAATGTTATTATTTTATTATTTTGCTTGTTTTACTTATAATTTTATATATTTACACCCTATTTTAATATTATATTAATAAAATTTAATTTGTTATGTGTGGATTTGCAGTATACACCGGGAGCGACAAAATGACAAGGCTGAAAGCAGTCAGCGAGTTTCAAAAGATCAAGTACCGCGGACCTGACAACAGCCAGTATGCTGATTTTGATGAAAGCGGCTGGATGGGATTTCACAGGTTGAAGATCATGGATGTTTCGGACGACGGGAACCAGCCGATGCGTAATAATAATATTCACCTTGTATGTAACGGAGAGGTTTATAATTATCCTGAACTGAAGAATGATTATAGATCCACATATGAATTTCTTTCATCATCCGATTGCGAAGTTATCATTCCCATGTACAGGGAACTGGGGATCTTTGAGACTGCAAAGCGGCTTGACGCTGAATTTGTTTGCGTGATCTACGACCTGGAAAAAGATATATTTGTAGCTGCGCGGGATCCCATCGGGATACGACCCATGTTCTATGGATATGCAGATGACGGAGCCATTTTGTTCGCCAGTGAAATGAAGGCTTTGAACAGTCTCTGCAAAGAGGTAAAACCCTTTCCTCCCGGGCACATTTATGATGGCGACAGGTTCATATGTTACAAGGACATTTCACAGGTCGGTGATTTTGTGGAACATGAGCTTGAAGAGGTAACACAAAATATCAACCGTACACTCACCGAAGGTGTTCTCAAAAGACTCCAGTCGGATGTGCCGGTCGGTTTTCTATGCAGCGGCGGATTAGATTCCAGTCTGGTATGTGCAATCGCTGCGAAGGCAATGAACAAACCCATAAGAACATTCGCAGTGGGGATCGACGAAGACGCCATCGATACGAAATACGCGAGGATCGTTGCCGGGTACCTGGGTACCGATCATACCGAAGTTCTTTTTAAAAAGCAGGATATCTTTGACACCCTGAGTACACTTATATATAATATTGAGACCTACGACATTACCACGATCAGGGCCTCTATGGGCATGTTCATCGTTTCAAAATACATATCCGAAAATACCGACATCAAAGTATTGATGACAGGTGAGATCAGCGATGAGATCTTCGGATACAAATACACGGATTTCGCGCCAACACCGCTGGCATTTCAGCAGGAAGCGGAAAAAAGGATCAGGGAAATATACATGTACGACGTACTTCGTGCCGACAGGAGCATCTCCTCCTGCGGACTCGAAGCCAGGGTTCCGTTCGGTGACCTGGAGTTCGTGGATTACGTCATGTCGGTAAGACCCGAACTTAAAATGAATTTCACCGGTGTGGGAAAATACTTACTGAGAAAAGCATTTGAAGGCGATTACCTGCCCAGGGAGATCCTCTACAGGGAAAAAGCCGCATTCTCAGATGCAGTCGGTCACAGCGTAACAGACTACCTGAAACAATACGCTGATGAAATGTACAGTGATGCTGACCTTGCAGCTGCCCGTGAAAAATACAGTCACGCTACTCCTATTTCCAAAGAATCCTTGATGTACAGGGATATCTTTGAATCCCATTTCCCCGGACAATCACACTGCGTGGTTGATTTCTGGATGCCCAACAAAACCTGGGAGAATTGCAATGTCGATGACCCAAGTGCCAGGGTGCTCCCCAACTACGGCAAATCGGGAGAGTAATAAAAATTTTTTCGTTTTTTCTTGACTTGTATTTACTATTTATTTAATATTGTACGAAATATGTTTTATTTTACTTTTTTCGTAAAATATTAAATGATATGTCAAATCCCAAAAAGAAACAGTTGCTGGAAACCGGAAAGTCGCTGTTCTGGAAGTATGGATTTAAACGGGTAACCATCGAAGAGATATGTGCTGAAGCGAATGTAAGCAAGATGACCTATTACAAATATTTCTCTAACAAAATGGAACTGGTGAAGGCCATCATGGAAAAAATGTTGACCAATTCCATGGAGAAGTATAAAAGCATAATGAACAGTGATGTTCCATTTACTGAAAAAATTGAAAAACAACTGCAAATGAAAATGGAAGGCACCATGGATATCAGCAGCGAGTTCATTGACGACCTGATGATCCACGGTGAACCTGAAATGATGGAGTATATGAATGAAATGACCCAAAAAGTACTGGGCATTATTTACCAGGATTATGTCAATGCCCAAAGACGCGGGGAGATTCGAAAAGATGTGAAGCCTGAATTCATCATCTACTTCCTCAATCACCTCTACGACATGATCAAAGATGAAAACCTGCTGAAAATGTATGAGAATCCGAATGAAATGGCGATGGAACTGACCAGGTTTTTCTTTTACGGGATAGCAAACAGGGACAAAAGCCCGATTGGGTAAAATAAAACGGATGAAAGTCCTGAAACAGATCATATTGTTGCTTTTATTATGTTTCAACCATTTGCCTGTTGTTGCACAGCAAATTGCATTTGACGGACAGGTGATTGGCTGGACCATCACAAATCCCGGCAATCCTTTTCAGTTGCAGGGGGGTGCCAGGTACATACCGGAAATAAATTTCAATGTACCGGTCGGCAGGATTAATCTCGGAGGGGAAATTTCACTGGACACCTGGGGCACCGCAACATATGTTCATGATGATTCTCTTACAACACATCAGCAACTTAAACCCTACAGGGCCTGGCTGAAATTTTCGGGCAACCGGTTTGAATTGAGAGCTGGTCTGCAAAAGATAAATTTTGGATCCGCAAGGATGATCAGACCGCTGATGTGGTTCGACAGGTTGGATCCCAAGGATCCACTGCAATTAACAGCAGGTGTATACGGATTGCTGGGTAGGTATTATTTCCTGAACAATGCCAACATCTGGATCTGGGGATTGTACGGGAACAACGAAACCAAAGGCCTGGAGATGTTCCCTTCAAAGAAAAACAGCATTGAATACGGTGGCAGGCTGCAGCTTCCAATACCTGTGGGAGAACTTGCCTTTACCTTTCATCACAGGACAGCTGATCCCGATGCAATGTTACCGGTACCAATGCATATTGATGAATTTTGTCCGGAAAACAGGTTTGCATTTGATACAAAAATTGATGCCGTGGCAGGGATCTGGTTCGAGGGAGCCCTGATCAGGAAACAGGAAGGATTATTGGATCTCGACAACGCAACGCTGCTCAACGCGGGCCTTGATTATACATTTAATCTAGGTAACGGGATCACAGCTGTTGGAGAAGCATTGTATTACATGCAGGGGGAAGAAGCATTCCGGGCTGACCAGGACATCCTCTTCAGTGGAATATCCGTAAATTATCCCCTGAGCATTATCCAGAATCTTTCTGCTATGGTCTTCTATGATGCCTTCAACAATGAATTCTACAGATTTATCAACTGGTCTGCAACCTTCGACAGGTGGAGCTTTTATGCAATTGGCTTCTGGAATCCCGATCGCTATCAGATCCCCGGCTTTCAGCAGGAGACCAATATTTTCAGTGGCGCGGGACTCCAGTTAATGGCTGTATTCAATTATTAATCAATATAACAATGTGCGTTTTATGGCGCACAAGAATAACAAACAAAATGGAGAACAATACGATCATCAAAACAGACAACCTGGTAAAACGCTTTCCAATCGGTGGAGGGCATTTTACTGCGCTTGAAGACATCAACCTGGAATTAAATACCGGCGAATTTGCCGGGCTGGTCGGACCAAGCGGATCAGGAAAGACAACCATGCTCAACATCCTCGGCTCGCTGGATAATCCCTCTGAGGGAGATGCCAATGTGCTCAATACATCCATAAAAAGTATCGGGGCCAGGCGGGCCTCCCAATTGAGAAAGAAACATATCGGTTTCATCTTTCAGACCTTCAACCTGATGCCGGTATACACTGTATTTGAAAATGTCGAATTCCCGCTCCTCCTGCTGAAAATGTCTGCAGCAGAAAGGAGAAAAGCAGTCCTTGATGCACTGGAATGGGTCGGACTGACCGACAAGATCAAATCAAAACCAAAACAACTGTCAGGCGGTGAATCTCAGCGTGTTGCCATCGCAAGGGCCATGGTGAAAAAGCCCGAGCTGGTGCTTGCAGATGAGCCCACTGCAAACCTGGATGCAGAAAACTCTCACAACATTCTCCGCACAATGGAGAAACTGAACGAGGAGCTGAATACAACGTTCCTGTTTGCCACCCATGACGACAAGGTGATCAAGTATCTGAAAAGGATCATCTACCTCGAAGACGGGAAAGTAGTCAGGGATGAACAAGTTAAAAAATAAAGGAGGAAGCCATGTTATCAATAAAATTAGCCATAAAGAACCTGCTTGGTGCAGGGCTCAGAACCTTCCTGAATGTTTTCATCCTCTCCGTAGCATTCGTGGTTATCATCATGCAGAACGGATTTATCCAGGGATGGAACAAGCAGGCCAAGGTCGACGTGGTCGAATGGCAGTACGGACAGGGACAGTACTGGCACGAAAACTACGATCCCTACGATCCCTTCACATTCCAGGACGCTCATGCAACGATCCCTGAGAAACTGAACGCAGCCAGGCAAGAGGGCACCGTTGCCCCGATCCTGGTAACTCAGGCCACCGTCTACCCGGAAGGCAGACTCAAGAGTATCGTACTGAAAGGGATCGATCCCCACCAGAAAACCATCAGTATCCCCACAGAAAAACTGGTCAGGGAGGGCGAGGATGTTCCTGCTATCCTGGGATCACGGATGGCCATGAATATCAAGGCGAATGTAGGTGACTACCTGCTTGTCAGATGGCGCGATGCCAACGGCATGTTTGATGCAAAAGAGCTCAAAATAACAGGATTGTTCAGAACCGACGTCCCGACAGTGGACCTGGGTCAGGTCTGGATCGCCCTTGAAGAGCTGCAGCAGATGACAGGCCTTGATAACGAAGCGACAATGATCGTTATCAAGGACCAATCGCATGCCGAAATGGATCTTGCCAGTTGGGAATTCCAGGACCTCGATGAACTCCTCTACGACATGAACCAGATGATCAAATCCAAATCGGTAGGGAATGCAATCATGTACCTGATACTCCTCGCCCTGGCGCTTCTGGCCATCTTCGACACGCAAGTGCTATCCATCTTCAGAAGGCAAAAGGAGATCGGCACATTTATCGCCATGGGTATGACACGCCGCCAGGTAATCGGGGTCTTCACGGTGGAAGGCACCATGCATGCGGTACTGTCACTGATCGTAGGTGCCATCTGGGGAATACCGCTACTGCTGCAACTAAAGAAAACTGGACTTCCGATGCCTGAAGGGTATGACCAGTTTGGACTGCCACTCGGCGATTCGATCATCCCTGCCTACAGCCTCGGGCTGGTACTTATTTCTGTGGTGATCGTAACTGTCACCACAGCGATCGTCAGCTACCTTCCTGCCAGGAAGATCACAAAAATGAACCCCAACGATGCCATCCGGGGAAAAATTCAATAAAAATATAAAACTATGCTACGTTTCTTTATAAAAGGACTGATCCGCGACCGCCAACGAAGCCTGCTCCCCATCATTGTTGTTACCCTGGGAGTGATGCTTACTGTATTGGGACATACATGGATCACAGGGATCTTGGGCGATGTAATCGATTTCAATGCCCGGTTCTCGACCGGACATGTAAAGGTCATGACCAGTGAATATTTCGAGAATATCGATCAGATGCCCAACGACCTGGCCCTGCTCGAATCAGAGGCTTTCATTGCAGAATTGCAGGAAAAATATCCCGACATGACCTGGGTGGAGCGGATTAGCTTCGGGGGACTCATAGACGCACCCGATGAAGAGGGCGAAACAAGGGCCCAGGGACCCGCCGCCGGAATGGCACTCGACCTGCTCTCTCCGGAGAGCAAGGAGGCCGAACGGCTTAACCTGCAGAATATCCTGCTCAAAGGCACCCTGCCAACATCACCTGATGACGTGATCCTGTCGGACGAATTTGCCTCCCGGCTGGAGGTGGAGCCGGACGACCAGGTCACCCTGATCACCACAACGATGTACGGTGCCATGTCAATTACCAATTTCACCGTCTGCGGAACCATCAAATTTGGCGTGGGAGCGCTTGACCGCGGAGGGATTATTGCCGATATCTCCGGAATCAGGTATGCCATGGATATGGAAGATGCAACTGGTGAAATTCTGGGATACTTCCCGGGCGGAGAATACCCGGATGAAAAAGCCATCACGCTGGCTGAAAATTTCAATAATGAGTACGCCGATGAAGAGGATCGCTTCTCACCGGTGATGGTACCCCTGCGAAACCAGAACAGCCTCACCGGGATGATCGATATTATCGGTTATATGTCTGGTATCATCATCTCTATCTTTATGATTGCTATGGCCATTGTACTGTGGAACGCCGGACTGGTCGGCGGACTGAGAAGGTACGGGGAGATGGGGCTCAGGTTGGCCATCGGTGAACAAAAGGGACACATCTATCGAAGCCTGCTCAGCGAGTCAGTTGTAATTGGCATCGTCGGTTCAGTTATCGGAACGCTGATCGGACTGCTGTTCGCATCGCTGATGTCAAAGGGGATTGATTTCAGCGACATGATGGAGGGATCCACAATGATGATGCCGGGTGTTTATCGCACACAGATCACTCCGGAATCCTATTACATCGGTTTTTTCCCGGGCGTACTGGCAACAGTTTTTGGAACCGCCCTGGCAGGAATCGGGATCTACAGGAGGCAAACGGCCAACCTGTTCAAAGAGCTGCAGGCCTGAGATCCCTGGATGGGAGCAGTGACCTTACAAGGATCAGACAATGATTTTCATCGTCTGATAACAGGAACAAATAAAAAACAGAATTGATCATGAAAACAATAAGCACACTCGCAGCGATCCTCTGCATTCCCGGATCGCTCATGGCACAACCTTCAGGGGATGAGATTCTCGACAGGATCGACAGCAACATGTCATCCGGCTCCAGACATGTCATCTCAAAAATGGTGATCCATGGTACAAGAAATACCCGGACCATCGAATCGGAAACCTGGTCGGTGGGTGACGAAAAGGCCTATACGGAATACCTCGCCCCTGCGCGGGAAAAAGGCACCAAGATGTTGAAGCTTGAAGACAAACTGTGGATTTACTCTCCGGGTACGGACCGGACGATACAGATCTCGGGCCATATGCTCAGACAATCGGTGATGGGCTCCGATCTCTCCTATGAGGATATGATGGATGATCCCGAACTGCGGAAAAAATACGATGCAGCAGTGACCGGAAGTGAAGAGATCAACGGTACCGAATGCTGGGTACTTGAACTGACGGCCAATTCGCCGGATGTGGCTTACCAGATGCGAAAGATCTGGGTGGACAAGCAGCGTTACCTGCCACTGAAAGAGGAGCTGTATGCCAAGAGCGGTACACTGTTGAAGAAAACGGAATTGTATGATATCAAAAAGATCGGGAACCGCTGGTATCCCGGGAAGATCGTCTTCAAAGACATGCTGAAAAAAGGCGACGGAACGGAATTCATAGTAGAAGAGATCGAATTCAATGTCGATGTGCCCGAACATCTCCTGAGCAAGGCAGCGTTGAGATAATCAGAAGAGGAATCTTAGCATCGGAATTCATTCCGACGATCCTCTGCATCTGAATAGCCAAATTAGATCTTTCAATGGGCGGAATGAATTCCACCCCTAATAGATAGTATAATGCTCCTGCCAATCCTGGTGGGAGCATTTTTTCTTATCTTTGACTAACTAGTGCCTGAAAGAAAACTCCTACTTTTTTAAGTCTTTGATAAGAAAGCGTCAAAGACAAGGCTTGCGAAGTATTGAAAACCAAGGAGTTTACCTTTGTAAATGACTGTTTTCAAGACGAGCATAACACAGTATTTGGCGTTTTCTTGCAAAGACTAACTAAACTAACAGACTATGCTAACTAACTCACGTGGGATGAGATTTCGCTTCATTCTGTTCCTGGTGCTTTTTTCGCATGCCGTGATGGCACAGCAAGTTGTAACAGGTAACGTCACATCTGCCGAAACCGGTGAACCGATCGCCGGATCAACCATCATCATCAAGGGAACCACCAGAGGTGCCATCACAGATGTCAGCGGTCATTATTCCATCGAGGTAACCGGACCCGGAGATGTACTCCAGTTTTCATTTATTGGCTATGAAACACATGAAGAACAGGTGGGGGACCGGACTGAGATCAATGTAAGCATGGAGGAGGCTACTACCGAACTTGAAGATGTGGTGGTCATCGGTTACGGAACCGTTAAGAAAGACGACCTGACAGGTTCAGTGGCCGTGGTAAGTTCAGAAGAGCTGAACCGCACACCCACCGCGACCTTTACATCAGCGATCCAGGGGAAGGCACCCGGCGTCCTGGTCACACAGAACTCCGGTCAGCCCGGTTCCCCTGCATCTATCAGGGTGCGCGGTGTGGGATCGATCAACAGGAGTGCCGATCCGATCTACGTGATCGACGGAGTGATCACAAGCAGCATCCAGGGGATCAATCCGGCAGATATAGAATCGCTGCAGGTGCTGAAAGATGCGTCTTCAGCAGCCATTTATGGCGCAGATGGTGCGAACGGAGTGATTATCATCACCACAAAAAGGGGATCCATCGGAGCTCCCTCGGTAACCTATTCAGCATACATGAGCCAGAACAAGATTCCAAGGAAGTTGGACCTGATGAATGGCGACCAGTATGCAGATTTCTACAATACGCTCAACGAGAGGGACGGCATTAACCAGATCGCTTATACGGATGAATTTCGGCAGGCATATTATGGAGAAGGATGGGAATCCGGTACCGACTGGCAGGATGAGATTACGACACCCGGCTACACGATGAATCATTACCTGCGGATCTCCGGGGGAGCTGAAAAAAGCAATTACAGTATCTCTGCCAATTATTATGATGAAACCGGTGTGCTGGTGAATAACAATGCCAAAAGATATAACCTGAGGGCCAATTCCGATTTTGCAATCGGCAAACACCTGAAGATCGGGGAGACCATGAACATCAGCAGGAATTATATTCACAGGGGAGCGGCTGATTTCAACCTTGTTAAAACCGCCAGTCCGCTGATGGCCGTTTACGACGAAGACAATAAGGGCGGATTTGCAGGTGCACAGCAGGGATTTGAATTTGATGCAGATAGCGACGGGGTCATTGATCCGGACAGCGAGACTTTTCCCTCCACCGGCAACAATGATAAATTCAATCCCCTGGGGGTGGCGATGCTGCCGGACAATAATGAGTATATCAACAATTTCCTGGCAAGCATCTACGCAGAGGTGAAACTGCTCGAGGGGCTGACATTCAGGGTGCTTCCTTCTGTTGATTTTACCTACGGGAAGATCCGTAACTGGACCCCCTCCTATGATATGGGTGTCAGATCAGAACCCCAGGCCGTACTGCTGGAGGAATACAATGAGTTACTGAATCTCTCTATTCAGAACCAGCTGAATTTCAACCGGAGCTTTGGCAACCACACTGTCTCAGCCACGGCAGTTCATCACTACCGGAATGTCACCACAAGCGTCACGACCCCAAAAGCGGTTGGCTTTCCATATGAAAACCTGAATGTATTCGACCAGGCATCAGCTGACGGGCAGGTGATTGAAGGCGCTATCTGGCCTTACAAGAGTATAGCATACCTGGGCAGGATCATCTATGATTTCAAGGGCAAATACCTGGTCACAGCTTCGTTGCGTACAGATGGCAACTCCAGGTTCGCCGAGGGATACAGGTGGGGTACCTTTCCGTCTTTTTCGCTCGGGTGGAAACTGAACGAGGACCTCCTGCCACAGGTCGACCAGGTGAATATGCTCAAGATCAGGGCAGGCTGGGGACAGACCGGCAACTCAAATATCGGGAGGTTCCAGTACGACGATTTCCTTTCAGCACCCACCCAGTTCTCCCCGGTCTTCGGTTACGACCAGAACATCGCTGTGGCTACCTATGTGCTCAGCTCATTCGCGAACCCGATCGTTCAGTGGGAGTCGGCCTCCATGCTGAACCTGGGGCTGGATGCCAACCTCTTCAACAATAAGATCCAGGCCAGTGTCGAATATTATATCAAGAGCCAGGACAACCTGCTGGTAAAGAAACCCGTATCGCATGTATTCGGACGTGCATCAGAGCCAGGCTTTTCGGAGGATGCGCAACCATGGCTGAATGTGGGTGAGCTTCGCAACAGTGGATTTGAACTGTTGCTTTCTTACAGGGAAACCCGCGGGGAGTTGTATTACGGGATCACGGCAAACCTGACCACGATTAAGAACGAGGTGATCAGTATTCCTACAGAAGATATTACCACGCGGGAGGGATACAACCGCACCATAGAAGGATGGCCCATTGGTTCACTTTATGGATATGTTGCTGAAAGGATCATTACACCGGGGGATTTTGATGAGAACGGGGATTATCAATTTACTGAACCGATTGAAGGCACACCTGCACCCGGGGACCTGAAATTCACAGACCTCACCAACGACGGCAAGATTGATGCCGATGACCGGACGCTGATAGGAAAGCCTATCCCTGATATGATCTACGGGATCAACATGGAAATGAGCTACAGGGATTTCGATTTGCTCATTTTCCTGAGCGGCATGCAGGGCTTTGATATTTTCAATGCCGAAAGAGCTTCGCTTTCAAGTTTCAATGCCCAGGATCTGGATCACAATAAACTTACAGATTACACGCAAAACTACTACAGGGAAGACAACCCGTCGGAAGAATATGTACGCGCCGACAGAAACAACACCAATGTCAATGACCGGATCTCCACCTGGTGGATAGAGGATGGCTCATTTTTAAGGGTGAAAGATATTCAGCTGGGCTATTCACTGCCGGGAAATATTATCAGTTTTGCCAATATAGACAACTTCAGGATCTATGCCAGCTTCTCAAACCTGTATGTATTTACTGAATACACCGGGAGGGATCCCGAAGTGGCTGTATTCTCCGACCCGCTAAATTCAGGTACCGATATAGGGGGCTATCCGAACCCCAGGGTAAGCACCATTGGAATTCAAATTGATTTTTAAAACAGCATTATGAAAAAGATCACATATATCATCGCCATCATGATTGCAAGCGCAATAGGTATCACGTCATGCACTGATGATGCGCTCGAAGTGGAAAACACAAACCAGCTTGCACTGAGCTCATTTTACAAGACGCCGGAGGATGCCTTTTATGCCATGAATGCATGTTATACCCCGCTTGCCCATTCCGGAGTATTTGGCTTGAGATGGTTTTTCCTGTTCGGATCATTTGAGGACAGGACGCTTTTTGAAACCGCTGCCATGGACAATATCAGTATCAATTCCTCCAATGAATTCGTCACCTGGATGCATCGTGACCTCTACATGGGGGTCTGGCGAACCTCGCATGTCCTGTACAACCTGCAGGAACTTGAGATCGAAGGGCTCGAAGAGGGAACCAGGGAGCAATACATGGCCCAGATCCGCGCACTGCGCAGCATGTACTATTTCCTGCTGGTCACAATTTTTGACCGGCCGATCTTCTTCGATGAGACAAGCCTGCCTGTGGATGCGTATGAGGCTTACCCGAACGGCGAACGGATCCGGTTCTGGAACAAGATCGTTGAGGACCTGGAATATGCGATCGGTATCCTGCCGGAAAGCTATCCCGACAATGATGTGGGAAGGATCACAAGTGGGGCGGCGAAAGCCCTCCTCGGGAAAGCCATGCTGTACAAATACTATTACTACCACCTGAGAAT
Source organism: Bacteroidales bacterium (assembly GCA_021738565.1). Classification (GTDB taxonomy): domain Bacteria; phylum Bacteroidota; class Bacteroidia; order Bacteroidales; genus M55B112. The sequence goes on along the minus strand of JAIPBT010000011.1, from coordinate 37,193 downwards.
GGGCTCCGGACAGGCGGAGATCAATACCGACCTGGAACTGGCTAAAACGATGCTGAAAGAGGTCATGGAGAGCCCGGCGTATGCGCTGATACTCCCAAAGGCCGACGAAAGGGTGGATTATATCAATGCTGTTTTGTGCAACACCTCATACATGGATCTGCCTGCCAGTGACGGTTCGTTCTATCCATCAGAGAACAACAGCGAATCGGTATGGGAAGTGCAGTATACCGATAAGCGGATCAATGAAGGCTGGCTGCCCGGATGGCAGTGGTCGGGTAACATGAATTTCCAGTGGTTCTACCACCACGAGAGCAGCTTCAAGAACCACGAGGCACATCCTGATATGTATTATGCGTTTGAGGAGGTGACCGGTCACCCGGCCGGGTTTGTCAAAGACCCAAGGACGTTTGCTTCATTGTACCTCGATGGTGACCGGCTGCATTTTGTTCCCGAAGAGGAATACTACAGTAAATTTTATACAAGTGGTCTGAATAATAAACGGGTTGCATCCGGGCGCGGTCTGTCAAGGCCGGGCCAGCCATCGATCGGATTCGGTCCGAAAAAATATGCCTACCCGACCTACAATGACCTGGCTGCGCCAAACAATGCTCCGTTTAATCACCGCATCATCAGGCTGGCCGATGTGTACCTGCTCTATGCCGAAACCAGTCTCCTGCTGGACAACGATGCGGATGGCTCGGGATTGAGTGCGCTCAACGAAGTGCGGGACAGGGTGAAAATGCCTCCGGTGGCAGCGCTGACAACAGATGCGATCATCCATGAGAGAGATGTGGAACTTGCATTTGAGGGCCACCGGTACATCGATCTGATCCGCTGGAGTTTTGATCCGCAGTGGGCGATCGACTGGAATGAGATCTATGACGGGGATGTATTCCAGGTTGGAAAGAATGAGTTCTTACCGATACCACTTTCCGAGATCAACGTAAACAGGGGATTGCTAAAACAAAATCCAGGCTGGTAAGGGGCGGAATTCATTCCGCCGATTCATTAAATCGAAATTGCTAAATTAGATCTTTATAAAAACGAACAACTATGAGAAAGACGCTATTGATTGTTATTCTTTCATTCCTGGGATTGCATGTATACGGACAAAAAGCGCCCGTACTTGACGGGAAATCAAAACTGGAAGGATATACGCAGCACGAAAAGATGCGTGCAGCTTCCCCGTATGACACATTGCACTGGCAATTCATCGGCCCTGCCAACATCTCCGGTCGCTGCACCGATGTAGAAGCTGTCGGACCAAAAGGACAGAATTATACAATCTGGGTAGCATCAGCAAGCGGCGGTATATGGAAAAGCATCAATGAAGGGGTGACCTTTAAACCGGTTTTCGACAATTACGGCACCTCCAGCATTGGTGACATAGCCATAGCTCCTTCCAACACGGATGTTGTATGGGCAGGCACCGGGGAAGCAAACATATTCAGATCATCCAACGCGGGATGCGGGGTCTGGAAGACCACCGATGGAGGTGAATCATGGACCCATATGGGGCTGGAGAATACCTATACCATCTCCAGGATCATCATTCACCCGCGGGACCCGGACATCGTGTATGTCGCGTCGGCAGGGCACGAGTGGACAAAAAACAGAGAGCGCGGATTGTACAAGACCACGGATGGCGGCGAAACATGGGACCATATTAAATACATCGATGATGAGACAGGGATCATCGACCTGGTCATGCACCCGGAAGATCCTGAAACCCTTTATGCCACTTCATGGCAAAGGACCCGGCTGAAATGGAACGATCCGAGAACCTACGAAAACCACGAAAACAATCATGTCTGGAAAACCACCGATGGCGGGAAGAACTGGGAAAGGATCAACAATGGATTGCCCGAAACCCGATTCCGGGGTAGAATGGGGATCGACATCTCCCGCTCCGATCCGGATGTGATGTACCTGCTGATCGATAATTACGACCTTGCATACAAGGCAAAAAAAGGCGAACTGGACAATTACGGGCGGCAAAAAAAAGATGTGATAAAAGGAGCTGCTATCTTTAAAACTGAAAACGGAGGAGAATCCTGGTTCCGGACCAGCGGACTCACCGAAGAGACCAAAAAATTCATGGAAAACCATTCGGCAACGTATGGCTGGGTGTTTGGACAGATCAGGGTGGACCCCAACGATCCGAACACAATATATTCACTTGGAATATGGTTGAATCAGTCATTCGACGGTGGTGGTGAATTCAGTGCCATCCGGTCGATCCATGCCGACCACCACGGAATGTGGATCGATCCTGACAATTCAAACTACATCCTGTCAGCACATGATGGAGGGATCAGTGTTTCCTATGACCAGGGAAAGAACTGGCGGAGTTTGATCAAAGAACTGCCGCTCGCCCAGTTCTATAATGTCGAATACGACAACGCTTCTCCTTTCAGGGTGTACGGATCGATACAGGACCACCACAGCTTTTACAGCGAAGTGGATATGTCACGCGGACGCGACAGGGTCCGGCCCACCGAATGGGAGTATACGCTGGGTGCAGAAGGCAGTTCCCACATCGTCGATAAACGGGATAACAACACCATTCTTGCTTCCCTCTTTTACGGGAAACTCGCCAAAGCAACCGTTGATGGCTACCCTGATGATATGCGCTATGTGCTGCCGGGCAGATACCCGGAAGAGAAAGATTTCAGGGGCCAGTGGATGGCTCCGACCATATTCTCACCCCAAAATCCCGATATTGTATACCATGGCGTACAGTATGTTATGAGATCTTCCGACCTGGGAGAAACGTGGAGGGTCATCAGCCCGGACCTTACTTTCAACGATCCGGATAAAATTGGAGACATCAGTTACCAGACAATCACTTCGATCGATGTTTCTCCATTCCGGTCGGAACTCATCTATGCCGGAACAGATGACGGAAGGATCTGGAGAACGAAAAACGGAGGCGAAACCTGGAACGACATTCGCGAAAAACCGATGCCGGAACGCTGGGTCTCAAGGATCGTTGCCTCAACATACGATATGGGAACACTCTACGTAACACAAACCGGGAGGCGCGATGACGATGCACAGGTCTATATCTGGAGATCCGAAGACTACGGGGACAACTGGCAAGACATCAGCAGCAACATACCTGTGGGTCCCATAAATGTTATTCGTGAAGATCCGGTGAACAAAAAAATATTGTATGCCGGAACAGATGTTGGCGTCTATGTTTCACTTAACCGCGGCGAAAGCTGGCAGGTGCTGGGAGACCTTCCCTGTACCTATGTCCACGACCTTAAAATTCATCCGCGTGATAACATGATCATCATTGCCACACACGGAAGGGGCATGTTCGTGCTGGATGCAGATAGGGTCAATAAAACAGGGGGAAACGACCAGAGGGGCATCTGGGAAGATTAAGAAGGGGACGGTGAGACGGTGGGACCGTGGAAAATATTCAACTATTGTTGTAACTTTATACCTGTTCATCCTTATTCATTATTAAAATGACATCTATGGGCAAAAAAATAATTATACCGGGCATACTGATCATCACCCTGGCACTCGTTGGCGTTTCATGTGGAGAGACTGAGGACATAATAGAGGTTAAAAATATTGAATCCCAAGTATTTAATGAGATCGATAAATTCAGGGTCGACAATGGTATTCCCGACTCAGATCCGTTCGTTCACCAGCTGGTGATGATCAAGGAAGCACAGCTGTTCAGCGCCAAGATGGCAGTAACCACGCTCGGACTGGATACCACCGGGATCGCCGTGCACTGGGACATGATCCACAGTAAAATAGGCGGAACCAATGATGCCACCCTGTTACAGAGCACAACTGCCACCACTGCACAGGAGATCGTATCCAACTGGACCTCGGAAACAGTTTCCAGGGAGATCCTTTTGGGAGATTACAGCCAGTGCGGTGTGGGTATTGAATATTCAGGTGATAATATTGCCTATGTCACTGTTTTAATGATGCTGGTGGAATAACCCTCCGTAAACTGCATCAGCGACAGGCAGATTGTGATGCCTTTCCTAAAACATCTTTTCGATCCTTAAATAAACTTTCATTTTCCATACCTTTATTTGAAAATACGAAACTTATGGACTATCGTACAGAAAAAGACACAATGGGCGAGGTTCAGGTACCCGCCGACAAATACTGGGGAGCGCAGACACAGCGCTCATTGAACAATTTCAAGATTGGAAATATCAAAATGCCTGTGGAGATCATCAGGGCATTCGCTTACCTGAAAAAAGCAGCTGCAGCCGCAAACCTCGAACTGGAAGTGCTGCCCCGTGAAAAAGCAGAAATCATCATGAAGGTATGCGACGAGATCATTGAAGGTAAACTGGATGACCAGTTCCCCCTGGTCGTTTATCAGACCGGCTCCGGCACCCAATCAAATATGAATGTAAATGAGGTGGTTGCCAACCGTGCGCACGTGCTGCTGGGCAACAAACTCGGTGAAGGTACGCGGCTCATTCATCCAAATGACGATGTGAACAAATCTCAGTCGTCCAATGACACCTTCCCCACCGCAATGCACATAGCGGCATATCAAATATTGATGGAATGCACCATTCCGGGCATAAAGGAATTACGGGATACGCTGAAGAAGAAATCAGATGATTTCATGAACGTAGTAAAGATAGGCCGCACGCACTGGATGGATGCCACTCCCCTTACGTTGGGCCAGGAATTTTCAGGTTATGTTTCCCAGCTTGATCACGGGCTAAAAGCGATAACAGCAACATTTGATCACCTTTCTGAGATCGCACTGGGAGGAACAGCAGTAGGAACAGGGATAAACACACCGGAAAACTACGCCAAAACAGTAGCATCCTATATCGCAAAATATACCGGACTCCCATTTGTTACCGGCACCAATAAATTTGAAGGACTTGCTGCTCACGATGCAGTTGTCGAATCACACGGTGCATTGAAAACGCTGGCTGTCAGTTTAATGAAGATCGGTAATGATATCCGTTTGCTTGCTTCAGGACCCAGGTGCGGGATCGGGGAAATAATTATCCCGGCAAATGAACCGGGTTCTTCAATCATGCCGGGCAAGGTAAACCCGACCCAGGCAGAAGCGCTTACAATGGTCTGTACCCAGGTACTTGGCAACGATGTTGCGATCAATGTGGGTGGAAGCAACGGACATTTTGAACTCAATGTATTCAAACCGGTAATGATCTATAATTTCCTCCTTTCTGCCAGGCTGCTTGGGGATGCATGCCTTTCCTTCAATACAAATTGTGCCGTGGGCATTGAACCCAACCATGAAAGGATCGGTCAGAACCTCAACAATTCCCTGATGCTTGTTACTGCTCTAAATACACACATCGGGTATGAAAAGGCGGCTGAAATAGCTAAAAAGGCGCATAAGGAAGGATCCACGCTTAAGGAAGCTGCCCTCAGCCTGGGCTATCTTACTGAGGAAGAATTCGACAGCTGGGTGGACCCATCGAAAATGACCGGTCGGTAATCCGGAATAATTCACCGGAACAGGATTTGATCAGTTTCGGATCAAAAATTGTAAGTTAGCAGCCTGTTTGAAACAATTTCCAAACGAATGAAAAAGAAAAGATTGTTCGAGGAATTCCCCCCGGTTACTTCAGTTTCCTGGAAAAGCAAGATCATTGATGACCTGAAAGGTGCAGATTTTGATAAAAAACTTGTCTGGAGATCCGATGAAGGCTTTGAGATCAATCCCTATTATATGCATGAGGATCTGGAACCACTGCAGGTGAGACAATCAGGCGAAAATAACTCCATTTTTACCGGGAAGGAAGACAACGACTGGAAGATCAGGCAGGATTTCAAGACCGATGGAGCAGTTGATCAGGTCAACAGCAAAATGAGACAGGCCATTGATCGCGGGGCGGATGCCCTGGGAATTGATCTTATGGATCAAAGTACATCCGACAAAAAATTCTTTGAACAATTATTCGATGGCATCAATATTGAAAAAACAGAAATCAACTTTTACAATGCCGGTCAGCCTCAAAACTTCTTTAATGCTTTTGTATCCTTCCTGAAGGACAAAAAAACAGATGCGGAAAAAATACACGGTTCTTTGGGACTGGAACCACTGGGCGATATGGTATCAAAAGGCGTATTGGATACGCCTGCCCTGGAAGACCTGGCAGATATCATCCTGGCCACCTCAGATACATACAGGAATTTGAAAATCATCCAAATCAACGGAGGAATATTCCAGGACGGGGGAGGGACCCTTTCACAGGAACTCGGATTCAGCCTTGCCATGGCAAACGAATACATCAGCAGGCTGTCAAAACTTAACATCCCTCCCGCCCTGGCGGTGGACTCCATATTTTTCAGTTATTCCACAGGCCCTGATTATTTTATGGAAATTGCAAAACTCAGGGCTGCCAGGTGGTTGTGGTCGGCCATCTGCAGGGAATGGGGGATCGAAAAAGATCAATTTTCAATGCACATCCACTCAAGATCAGCTTCGTGGAACCTGACCCTGTATGATCCGAATGTAAATATGCTCCGGACCACAACAGAAACAATGGCAGCAAGTATCGGAGGAAGTGATTCAATTACGGTATTGCCGTTTGATGTGCTGACGGACAGCAAAAGCGAACTCTCTTCAAGGATTGCCAGGAACATCCAGGTCATTCTTAAGGAAGAATCCCATTTCAACAAGGTATTGGATCCGGGAGCAGGGTCATACTACATTGAAAACATTGCTGAAAGCATGGCAAAAAAGGCTTGGGAGTATTTTACCGAAACAGAAGAAAAAGGCGGATTTATTGAGGCGTTTAAGAAAGGATGGATTCAGGAACAGGTAGCGGGCTCCCTGGAAAAAAAACGTATCGATGCAGCATCAGGAAAACGGGCCATTTTAGGTGTGAACCAATATCCGGTATTTTCTGAAATGCTGTTAAGTCAGGGGATCACTCCCCCTGAAGAGACATCCGCAAGCAAGACCTCCCTCCAACCCATAAAGCCATTCAGGATTGCCGGGGAAATTGAATCGCTTCGTTTGCAGACCGAAAAACATGGGGTTAGGCCGAAAGTATTCCTGCTCAAACTGGGAGATCCGGGCTGGTCAGCAGCAAGGGCGACCTTTGCCGGCAACTTCTTTGCCTGCGCAGGATACGGGATCACAGATCATACAACCCACAAAAATCCGGCAAAGAGAATCTCCGAAGCCCGTCTGTCTGGTGCCGAAATTGTTGTCCTGTGCAGTTCCGATGATGAATATATTCACTACGTTCCGGCAGTGCGAAAATCATTGAGCGGTTCGGCAGAGATCGCAATTGCCGGATATCCAAAAGATCATGTCGGGGAACTGCAAAAAATGGGCATAGAACATTTCATTCATGTAAGAAGCAATCTCGTGGATGAACTCAAAAAATTTCATTCAATCCTTGGGATCCTTGACTGACAAGCATATAGAACATTATATTACCGCTGCATACCATGAAACCAGATTTTAAAAACATAGCGTTTAGTGAGCTGAAGCCCTTCAGGAATGAGACTTTTCTACATGCAACTTCAACCTGGAAGACCCCGGAACATATTGACATAAAACCATATTATTCTGAAAAAGACACACTGGATCTGGAACACCTGGATTACGTTGCCGGAATACCCCCGTATCTCAGGGGACCATATTCTGCCATGTATGCAATGCGACCCTGGACCATCAGGCAGTACGCGGGATTTTCCACGGCCGAGGAATCCAATGCCTTTTACCGCCGCAACCTGGCAGCAGGACAAAAAGGTTTATCCGTTGCATTTGACCTGCCTACCCACAGGGGGTATGATTCCGATCACGAAAGGGTGATAAGTGATGTTGGCAAGGCCGGGGTAGCAGTCGATTCAATTCTGGATATGGAGATACTTTTCGACCAGATACCCCTGAAGGAGATGTCTGTTTCCATGACAATGAATGGTGCCGTTTTACCGGTTATGGCCTTTTACATCGTGGCCGGACTGGAGCAGGGGGCAAAACTTGAAGAGCTTACCGGCACAATTCAGAATGACATCCTCAAGGAATTCATGGTGCGGAATACCTACATCTATCCGCCAAAAATGTCAATGAAGATCGTTGCCGATATTTTTGAATACACTTCTAAAAACATGCCCCGGTTCAACTCCATCAGCGTTTCAGGATACCACATGCAGGAAGCGGGCGCCACGGCAGATATCGAACTTGCCTATACCCTTGCCGACGGACTGGAATACCTCAGGACCGGTATTGCTGCAGGCATAGATATAGACAAATTTGCCCCGCGCATCTCCTTTTTCTGGGCCATCGGTATGAACCATTTTATGGAAATCGCAAAGATGCGCGCAGCCCGAATGCTTTGGGCCAGGCTGGTTAAACAGTTCAATCCGAAGAATCCAAAATCCATGGCGCTGAGGACACATTCGCAGACTTCAGGCTGGAGTCTCACAGAACAGGATCCCTTCAATAATGTGGCCCGTACATGCATAGAAGCTACCGCTGCAGTGCTTGGACATACCCAGTCCCTCCACACCAACGCTTTGGATGAAGCCATTGCTTTGCCCACGGATTACTCTGCAAGGATTGCCCGCAATACACAGATCTACCTTCAGAATGAAACCAATATATGCAGGGCAGTGGATCCCTGGGCCGGATCATATTACCTGGAATCCCTTACGCATGAAATTTCCCACCGTGCCTGGGAGCACATCGAAGAGATCGAAAAACTTGGGGGAATGGCAAGAGCCATTGAGACCGGGATACCCAAGATGCGCATTGAAGAAGCTGCCGCCCGCAAGCAGGCGAGGATCGACAGTGGCAAAGACACCATCGTGGGGGTCAATAAATACAGGCTCGACAAACAGGACCCGCTCGATATACTGGAAGTCGACAACTCTGCCGTCAGGAGGTCACAGATCGCCCGCCTTAAAAAACTCCGGCAAAACCGCAACAACGAGGAAGTTCACTCTGCACTGGATGCCATAACCAGCGCTGCACGAAGCGGCAAAAGAAACCTCCTTGAACTGTCCGTTGATGCAGCCCGCAAAAGGGCCAGCCTTGGAGAAATTTCTTCAGCCATCGAAAAAGTCAGCGGAAGATACAAGGCAGTGATCCGTTCCGTATCCGGAATTTACTCCTCCGAATCAGGTCAGGACAGCGCCTTTAAAAAAGCACGGAAACTGGCAGGGGAATTTGCCGAAAAACAAGGGAGACAGCCGCGGATCATGATCGCAAAAATGGGACAGGATGGTCACGACCGCGGGGCAAAAGTTGTATCAACAGGCTATGCCGACATAGGTTTTGATGTGGATATCGGACCGCTTTTCCAGACGCCCGGGGAAGCAGCAAAACAGGCCGTGGAAAATGATGTGCATCTGCTGGGCATCTCCTCCCTCGCCGGCGGACATAAAACGCTTGTTCCCGCCGTCCTCAAAGAGCTCAAAAAACTTGGCAGGGAAGACATCATGGTGATCGTTGGCGGAGTAATTCCCGCACAGGATTACGAATATCTGTATAATGCAGGAGTCATGGCTATTTTTGGTCCTGGAACATCGGTCACCGAAGCAGGAAAGAAGATCCTCGAGATATTGCTGGAAGCCTATGGGTAAGGACAGGGGACTGGGAGACGGGGACTGGGAGACGGGTCGTATTCCTAATTCGTAATTCCTAATTCGCTTTGCCCCCTGTCCATTGGCATTTGGCCCATTTTCCCTATCTTTTCACCATGAAAATCCATCTTATTGCAATCGGCGGTGCGGTGATGCACAACCTGGCACTTGCCCTGCATAACAAAGGCATCAGGATTACCGGATCTGATGACGAAATATATGAGCCGTCCAGGTCAAGACTGGAGGAATACGGACTGCTGCCGGAGAAGAAGGGCTGGGACCCGGCGCGGATCACTCCCGAACTCGACGGGGTGATCCTTGGCATGCATGCGAAAAAAAACAACCCGGAACTGCTCCGGGCGCAGGAACTGGGGATAAAAATCTGGTCCTTCCCTGAATATATCTTTGAACAGAGCAAAGAAAAGAAAAGGGTGGTAATTGCCGGGAGTCATGGAAAAACCACGGTTACTTCCATGGTGATGCATGTGTTGTGGTACAACCATTGTTCGTTTGACTACATGGTCGGCTCACAACTGGAGGGGTTTGACACCATGGTGAAACTGACCGAAGATGCACCGGTAGTTATCCTGGAAGGAGATGAATACCTCTCCTCCCCCGTTGATCCCAGGCCCAAGTTTCACTTGTATCATCCGCATGTGGCAGTTATTACAGGTATAGCATGGGACCACATGAACGTCTTCCCTTCCATTGAAGATTACGTCCGGCAATTTGAAATATTTGCCCGGTCGATACCGGAAAATGGAAAACTTTTCTGGTACGAAAACGATCAGCACCTAAAGGCTATTACCGGGAATATAAAGTGCAGACTGTTTTCCTACCAAGCCCATGAATACAGTATCGAGCAGGGAAAAACCTTCCTGTCAGGCCAGGAACAAAAGATCCCGGTTTCGGTATTTGGAAACCACAACATGCAGAATATATCAGCCGCATTGATGGTTTGCAGGGAACTTGGACTGGACGATGAACTGTTCTATGAAGCCATCCCCTCATTCAGGGGAGCTTCAAAAAGGCAACAACTAATGGCTGCTTCTGAAACAAAAAAAGTGTTTTTTGATTTCGCCCATGCACCATCGAAAGTGAAAGCCACCCTTGAGAGTTTCAGGGAGACATTTCCGAATGAGCAGATCACCGCCATCCTCGAACTTCACACATTCAGCAGCCTGAACAAGGATTTTCTTCCCCAGTACGAAGGAACCATGAACGCTGCCGACCGGGGTTTCGTATTTTTCAACCCGGAAGTGCTGAAACATAAAAAATTCCCGCCGTTGGAATTAGAATTTGTAAAAGCATGCTTCCACGACGAAAAACTCGAGGTGATCAATGATCAGAAGGAGTTACTGAATAGTATCAACGGATTCACTGAAGGAGGAATTTACCTCTTCATGTCCTCGGGGAATTTTTCAGGATTGGATATCAAATTAATTGCGGAATCGATCACGGGTACGTAACTTGAGTTGACAACAGTAATATCAAAATATAATGAATTTAAACCTGAACACATGAAAACACTGATTATTACCTGTTTGTTATTCTCTTGCACCTTACTTATTTCGGGTCAAGAGACAAGGGATGCTTGCTCCTGGCCTTTTTCCAAAAAATCAATCTGGAACATCCCTGTAGGTTCGGAAGCTGCATATGTACACGCACACATCCAGCGTGCCGAAGCCATGGGAATGACTATTGATGAAGACATCATTGTGTTAAAACCGGAGGCAAAAATGATGGATATTTTTCTGAATACCGCCGCCTGGAACCGCAACAAGAACCGGTGCGAGCCCGAAGGTGAATTGCTTTTCAGTGCCCCGATACCACATGATTTTATTGTGAGTCCGGATACCTGGGATGGTCTTACGCCAAACAGCGGACTGGCAGTTCTGATGCCGGATGGCAGGACCATCAAACAGACCCAGCCCTTTGCACACTGCACCCAGGATCCTGTTGCTACCTCATTGACCCGGCCAACAGATAATGACCTTTATGGCGATGGAATGTACGGCGCCCACGGGGGATCAGGACTTTCCGCCATTGGCGGTGCTTTGCGGATCGGGGAACTTACCCCGGGTTCCGGTCCTGTACGGCATGTCCTGAAAGTAAACCTGTTTGGGAAGAAAAATTTTTACTATGATAAAGAAACCCGGGGATTCAGGTGGCCTGCCAAACAATCCGACGGTTATGCTGAAGGTAATTACGGGACCGAAAGAAAGGACCCGGTTAAAGCATGCAGAATGGGTGCACTTCTGGCTCTTCCTGCAGATATGGACCTCGACGCCATGGGATTTGAAACCACTCCCGGACGTATCCTTGCCCGGGCCTTCCAGGACTACGGGGCCTATGTGGTTGATGATACCGCATGGGACGTATATGCGATAATAACCGAATGGTCGCCCGAAGGCAGATTCAGTGATGAATTCGAAAATAACTGGGGATTTACATTCACGGAAAAATCGAAGGATACCCCCTGGGCAAGGGATATGGACCGGATCTTCCAAAACCTGCATGTGGTCGATAACAACACACCAAACTCTGTCGGGGGAGGTGGCACCCCGCGTATGCCTCTTGCCCCGGACTTTAAAACAGGCGGTATTAGGTAAACACTTATTGTATAACGAATTACAGGAACATATTACCCGCCTGAACGATGAAGGCGTCTATCTTCTGATGTCCCCGGGGAATTTCTCCGGCCTTGACATGCAAATGATTGCCAATGAAATCGTTAGATTAATATATATATTTATATAGTGATTTATATATATATATTCTTACCTCACCCCTTCACCCCTCTCCATGTGGAGAGGGGACGGGGGTGAGGAGAAAATCTCTCCAAATTCACCCTCATGAGCTCTTCGCCACGGCGAATCGGTTCGTCCGTAATTCTACATTCTACATTCTCACGACCACAACCTGTCCCAGCTCACATTCTCGTTCCACTCATCTGTAGGTGCAAAGAATTCCTCTCCCTTCTTCAGGTGTTCTTTCACTGCATCCTCATTCAATTCCACACCAACACCAGGTTTTTCAGGAACCGTAACATAACCGTCCTTTACAAATGGTTTTTCTATCCCGGTGACCAGGTCCTCCCACCAGGGGTTGTCAACGGAATGGTGTTCAAGGGCAATAAAATTCTCAGTGGCAGCAGCCGCATGGACACATCCAAGGAAGGTAACCGGTGAAGAAGCATGGTGCAGTGCCATGGCGATACCATTTTCCTGGGCAAAGTCGCCTATCTTTTTTGTTTCAAGGTATCCGCCTGCCGTGACCGGATCCGGTTGGACAATGTCCACGGCCCTGTTCTCAATCAGGTCGCGGAAACCTTCTTTCAGGTAGATGTCTTCCCCGGTAAGCGTGGGTACATTGATCGACCTGGATATCTCCTTCCAGTGATCATGGTATTGCCATGGGATCAAGTCCTCCATCCAGGCTATATTGTATTTCTCAAAGGCCTGTCCGAGCCTGATCATGCTGTTTACCCCCATGTGTCCGAGGTGGTCGATGCCCACCGGTATCTCATAACCAACCTCCTCGCGCATGGCAGCAACATATTTTACCATTTCTGCAATTCCTTTCTCCGTGATCTGTACCCTGGTAAACTGGTGCATCGTGTCGCTGTATGACTGGTCAACCTGTTGCCAACCGTGCAATTCTCCCCACGGGCTTGTGTTGGTCAGCGTACCCGGTATATCTTTAATCAGTCCGATACCGATATCCATCTTCATGATTGTAAAACCCTGGTCAGCCCTTGCTTTCATACGTTTGGCAAACCTAACAGGATCTTTCACCGTGGGTGTGTCTACATAGATCCTTACTTTATCCCGGTATTTTCCTCCAAGCAATTGATAAACCGGGACGCCATATACCTTACCGGTCAGGTCCCACAGCGCCATCTCAACTCCTGATACGCCTCCTCCCTGCCGGGCATGACCTCCAAACTGCTTGATGATCCTGAATATCTTCTCAACATTGCAGGGATTTTCTCCCAGGATCCTGCTCTTGAGCATCAGTGCATACCGCTTGTCGGCACCGTCCCTCACGTCACCAAGACCGTAAACATCCTGGTTGGTATATATTTTTACAATAGGCACCCTGCCGACCTCGGCTATTCTTAGATCTGTGATCTTCAGGTCGGACGGACCGGAATGCCTGCTGACGCCCTGTGTAAGATAGTCAATTTGTTCCCCGACTTCCGAGTGGAGAAGTGCTCCAAGTCCAAGGCCCCCAAGACCGGCCTTTTTTAAAAATGTCCTCCTGTTGTCTGTTGCTTTTTGAATTGCTTTTTCCTTTTTCATCAGAAAATAATTTAGTTATACTATTAATATTCAGTCTATTATATCTTCAAAAAAACAGATGTCTTAATCCTAATGCCATGGAACCCTCATGTTCGTTTCATTTCTGATAAGACAATATGGGTTAGCATATTTCTGATAAATATATAAATTTTCTGAAGACCCGTATTTTGTCATAGAACTTGCATTCTCTTCATCTTTATAATACAATTGCAAAAGTGCAGGAGCAACTTCTGTTATTATCATTAAATTGTTTATTTTGTGATCTTATTTTAAAAAATTCCTTAAGGCAACAAAAAAACATACGTATGCAAAAAAGCAGTATTTACAAGGTCCTGCTTATTCTTTCCGGGATCGCACTCATTATTTTCCTTGTGTCTTTAATAGCTGGAATGACATCTTTTTCAGGGCCTTCCATGGTCGCATTCTTTGTATTGCTTGCCTTTGGTGTTAGGGGTCACCAGTTTTTCAGGGGATTTTCATACACGATCATGATCTTCTCTGCAGTTACCATCGCCATGTTCTACCCCGACCTGTTCATCAGGTGGGGCGAATTTGAACTGAAAGCCACCATCGTGCCCCTTTTACAGATCATCATGTTTGGTATGGGATCGCAGATGAGTTACCGGGATTTCGCCGGGGTGGTAAAAATGCCCACGGGGGTGCTCATCGGTCTTTCTCTTCAGTTTACCATCATGCCCATTGTCGGATTCACCATCGCCACCACCTTTGGCTTTCCACCGGAGATCGCTGCAGGTATTATTCTCGTTGGTTCGTCTCCCAGCGGACTGGCCTCCAATGTGATGTCGTTCATAGCCAGGGCAAACCTGGCGCTCTCGGTTACGCTGACCGCCTTTGCCACCATGCTGGCGCCACTCATCACACCTTCATTGATGAAACTGCTCGCTGGCCAGTTCGTCCCCATTGATTTCTGGTCGATGATGCTCAGTATAATCAATATAGTCATATTGCCCATCGTGGCCGGACTCATGTTCAATTCCATTGCTTACGGGAAGGATTCTAAAAAAGGAATATGGATCCAGGTGCTGGTTTACGGTTTTATCATAATAGGTAAGAACGCAATTTTTTATCTTACACAGGATCATTCAATGAACGAGACCCTTGTCAGACTCGCGAAGGATATTGCCTGGTTCCTTTTATTGCCGGTTGGATTGGGCCTGGCATTTAAATATCTTGCCCGGGATAGCAAGGAATACCTTGATAAGCTGATGTCTTTCATATCTATGGCCGGAATCGGTCTCATCATCGTTGTGATCACCGCCGCAGGAAGGGACAGCCTGATGGACATCGGTTTGCTCCTGATATTTGCCTGTCTGCTCCACAACGCAACAGGGTATACCCTGGGCTACTGGATCTGCAGGTTGTTCAGAATGGATGAAAAATCGTGCCGGACCATCGCCCTCGAGGTGGGCATGCAAAACGGAGGTCTGGCATCAGGGATCGCGCTGGAGATGGGAAGGGTGGCAACCATCGGACTAGCACCCGCGGTATTCGGCCCCATGATGAACATCACCGGCTCCTCGCTGGCCACCTACTGGCGGGACCGGCAGCCAAAAGATACCCACACCTCACACCCCTCTCAACATGGAGAGGGGCCGGGGGTGAGGCCATAATAAAGTAAAGATGCTATATATAGCGTCTCAACAAACAGCAAAAAAATACACAACCATGAAAAAATCAACAATCATCATCCTGGCATTACTGATCGCAATCACCGCCAATGCACAATTTTTTAATACTCCGGAAGAACTGAAATACTACACCGCCGAGTGGGAGGGAGCGCGCTTTCCCGACGGACGACCGATGGTCTCAGATGATGTCCTGGAACGGATGAAAAAGGTCTCCATCGAAGAAGCCTGGGGCATACTTCGTTCCAAAGGATACCACAACCAGTTCGAAGGCAACTGGAAAATGATCCGTGACGACCAGCCCATTGTGGGCAGGGCACTAACGGCATACTACATGCCCAAACGTCCCGAAGTAATGAATCGTCTCACAGAAAAAGGCCATGAAGAGGGCCGCATCGGCGCGATGAATTCCTGGCCCATTGACGCCCTTACGCAAGGGGATGTTTATGTGGCCGATTGTTTTGGGAAAGTTGTTGACGGAACACTCATCGGGGATAACCTTGGCAACGCCATTTACACCAACTCCGGAAACGGGGTGGTTTTTGACGGCGGATCGAGGGACCTTGAGGGGCTCTCAGAAATTGAAGGATTCAATGCATTTGTCAGGGACTGGGATCCATCCTATCTCCAGGAGGTCATGCTGATGGGCATCAATGTACCCATCCGCATAGGCAAAGCTACCGTTTTCCCGGGTGATGTGGTGCTGGCTAAAAAAACCGGGGTATTGTTCATCCCTGCCCATCTGGCAGAAGAGGTAGTGGACCGTGCGGAATTCATAATGACCCGCGACATGTTCGGTCACCAGATGCTCAAGGAAGGGGTCTACACACCCGGACAGATTGACGGTCGCTGGACCGAAGAGATCAAAGAGGCATTCCTTGAATGGGTAAAACAGAATCCGGAGAAGTCACCTATGACCAAAGAGGCGCTGGATGATTACCTGAAGGACAGAACGTGGTAGCATGGGGAGACTTGGGGACCAGGTAAACGGGTGAAATGTAACTTGTTGCTGGCCTTGTTTTCCGGAGTTTTAGCGTAGGTGGGTTACTGGTTGCTGGTTACTGGTTGCTGGTTACTGGTTGCTGGTTACTGGTTGCTGGTTACTGGTTGCTGGTTACTGGTTGCTGGTTACTGGTTGCTGGTTACTGACCCCACTGTCTCACCGACGAACCGTCTCACCGTCTCACCGTCTCACTGTCTCCCCATCCCCCTGTCTTACGTCCAAAAATTCGACCTGTCGTTGGTTCTCAGTTCACCCCATCTCTCTTTAATGTGATCCAGTATCCCAAAGATCTCCTCAATGTCGAGTGATGTAAGCAGCCGGATCCGGGTTTCCCTGAAGTTTGGTATTCCCTTGAAATAATTTGAAAAGTGCCTTCGCATCTCGTAAATTCCCACCGGCTCAGATTTCCATTCGAGGGACCTTTTGAATTGCTCCTGTGCGATGTCTGTCTTTTCAGCTATGGTCAGGTCGGATAATAATTCCCCGGTTTCAAGGTAATGCCTTATTTCTCTGAAGATCCAGGGCCTTCCTACGGCAGCCCTGCCAATCATAATTCCGTCCACACCATATTTGTTGAACATGTCCGATGCAATTTCCGGAGATGAGACGTCGCCATTACCAATCACAGGAATATGCATCTTTGAATTGTTCTTCACCTCCCCGATGAGGGTCCAGTCGGCTTCACCCTTGTAGAATTGCGACCTTGTCCTGCCATGGATCGTAAGCGCTTTTATGCCGCGATCCTGCAACTTTTCTGCCAGATCAACTATGATTTTCGAGTTTTCATCCCATCCAAGTCTTGTTTTTACGGTGACCGGAAGCGGTGATGCCTTTACAATGGATGTGGTCATTTCAAGCATCAATGGGATATTCTGAAGCATTCCTGCTCCTGCGCCCCTGTTGGCAATCTTTCTCACCGGACACCCATAATTGAGATCCACCAGTTCGGGATTGGAGTTGACAGCGATACGTGTTGCATTGATCATCGAATCAATATCGTGACCATAGAGCTGGATCCCCATCGGACGTTCGTAATCAAAAATGTCGAGTTTACGTACACTTTTTTCCCCGTCCCTGATTAAACCATCGGAAGAGATGAATTCAGTGTACATAACATCCGCGCCAAATTTCTTGCACATATATCTGAAGGAGGGATCAGTAATATCCTCCATGGGAGCAAGGAACAGCGGTTGTTCCCTCAGTTCTAAATCGCCGATCTTCAATGTTGCCTGTTTGTGCTTTTGTATATTTTACTACATTCGCAAAGTGCAAAAATACAAAAAGCATTAAAGTAATTTCAGAATGAGTGCAGATCCCAGGCCCAGGGTCATAGGGCTGAGTCCATTTGCAATGCTGATTTTCAGCACTTTAAGCATCATAGTAATCGGATTGGTCTTCCAGTTGATTGCAATGCTTACAGCTCCTTTGCTGTTTGATATAACCATTTATGACCTTTTGGAGATGGACAACCTGGACGCTCCTGGGAAGATCAGTGCGATGAAATGGCTTCAGATCGTCGGCGCGCTCGGAACTTTTATATTCAGCAGTTTTTTTCTTTCCTTTCTCTATACGGGAAGCTGGACCGGTTTTTTTGTTTTCGGAAAAAAGGTAGACATGCGGGCAGTCATTATTCTTGCAGGGATTATGCTGACTGCATTGCCGTTTGTAAACTGGCTGACAGAGATGAACATGAAACTGGAATTGCCATTTGAGCGCCTGGATAACTACCTGCGGCAACTCGAAGAGCAAACAGAATCGCTCATGATGACCCTCTTAAGGGCCGATCATATCTGGACCCTTTTGTTGAATTTGTTCATGATCGCCATTATTCCTGCTGTCGGAGAAGAACTGGTATTCCGTGGAATAATTCAGAAGCATTTCCAGGCGTGGTTTAAAAACGGACATGCAGCCGTTATTGTAACAGCAGTCATATTCAGCCTTGCTCATTTTCAGGTATACTCATTTCTTCCACGATTTTTCCTCGGCATCCTTCTTGGATATATGTTGTATTACGGAAGATCCATCTGGTACCCGATGATTGCCCACCTGGTTAACAACGGGCTGGGGGTGGTATTCTATTATTATCATTTTAAAGGGGCAGCCGACGAGACCCTGGATGAGATAGGCACAATGGAATTATTGCCTGTAACGGCAATAATCAGCATTCTGTTGGTGGCAGGGTTGATGTATATCTGGACAAGGGGATTTACAGGTAACCGCTTTCTTCGATCCGGTTAGGTTGAAAATAATCGGATTCATCCAGTTCATTTTTCCTGAAGATGTAAACGACACCATAGTCGGCTGATTTTTTGCGCCGGATATCTTCAGGCAGGTCCTTGAATGTGTCCTCAATCTGGTTCCATGTCTGTTGAATAATTTCATCAGCATTTTCCCGGATCTTTTCAAGGTTCTGATGGGACTTGTTTGCACGTTTTTTGATGCTTTGCTGGTGATTGTAGGCTTCAACAAACTTTTCGAAATGCACCCTTACCACGGCAATGGTGGGATTTGTAATGGGAGCAAGTCCCTTAAGTTTTCGTTCGCGCTCACCCTCCATAAGATTGGTTCCCCAAATGATGATGTCTTCTTCTGAAGTGAGACCGGGCAACTTTCTTTCCTTATCATTCAGTTTATAATAGGACCTGATATCGGGTGAAAGTTCACCACGTGTGATCGCCATATCTATTACCTGGATAAAGTGGGAAATATAGAGCTTTGCCTTTTTCAATAACAACTGGTAATCCTTGTTCTTTTCAGCATGTATGTTCAATGCATTACGGTATTCAATGATAGAGTTTTCAAAAGAGGGAAGCAATGTTTTGATCTTCTGGTACATGGATTGCGAGAAAGCCAGTTTGAAAGGAGGCAGCTCGGTCCCTTTTTCATGGGCCCGCTTAATGGCACGTATCCTGGCATTATCAGTATTTGGCAATCTTCGGTAGGGCATGTAAACGTTGTTGACAGTGTGTTGAAAAAACGGCTTTAATATGCGAAGATAAAACAATATAAATAGAAAGCAACACTATTCGCACTTAAATGCAGGTTATTGATAAAAATTTTACTTTGAATCTCTTGATCCAGCCACCGGACTGTATTGACAGACATTAAATATTCGGTTATATTTGACATTCTCCTTCGAAAATGAGAATTAAAATTTATTAGCCATACCTTTATGTTCAAATACGAAATAAAAATTATCAATATGTTTCAAAAAGAAGTTTACTGGAAAAGAAGGAAACGTTTACATGAACTTGCTGGCGGAGGGATTTTATTGTTCCCCGGCAACAATGAAAGCGCAATGAATTACAAGGCCAATCCTTTTCATTTCAGACAGGATAGTTCATTCCTCTATTTTTTCGGGATCAATCAGCCCGGCATGAACGCGATCTGTGACCTGGATGCAGGCGAAGATATCCTTTACGGTGATGACCTTTCCATTGATGACATCATCTGGATGGGGGAACATCCAACCGTTAAGGATCTTGCAGCATCGATAGGTGTCAAAACAACAAAGAAAAGTGAAGAGTTGGCAAATGATTTACGACTGGCGTTAAAAAATGGAAGAAAGATCCATCTTCTGCCTCCTTACCGTGGCGATAACCTGATAATCTTCAGCGAATTATTACAGTGTACCATTGATGAAATTGACAGTTTTATCTCGGAGGTATTCATAAGAGCAGTTGTTGAATTGAGATCCATCAAGGATGAGTTTGAAATTGCAGAAATAGAAAAAGCCGTTGATGTTGCCGGGATCATGCATACCACAGCCATGAAAATGGGATTTCCCGGAAATTATGAACGGGAACTTGCCGGTGCCATTGAAGGAATTTCCTTATCGCATGGCGGACCGGTTCCTTATCCGGTGATCCTGAGCATGAACGGGCAGATACTGCACAACCACGATCACAGCCAGGAACTCGTTGAGGGAAGGCTGATAGTGAATGATTCAGGGGCAGAAACCTCCATGGGCTATGCCAGTGATATCACCCGCACATTTCCAGTAGGTGGCAAATTCACGCAGAGGCAGAAGGATATATATGATATTGTTTTGAAGGCGAATATTGAGGCGATCGGAAATACCGCACCCGGTACCAGGAACCTTGACCTGCACCTGGGTGCTGCCAGGACCATCGCTTCCGGACTGAAGGATCTTGGCATACTGAAGGGCAATGTTGATGACATCGTATCCTCAGGAGCCCATGCACTTTTTTTCCCGCACGGACTGGGACACATGCTCGGGCTGGATGTTCACGATATGGAGAACCTTGGGGAGCAGTACGTGGGGTATGATGAAACCGTATCAAGAAGTGATCAGTTCGGACTGGCATTCCTGAGGATGGGACGGGAGCTGAAGCCAGGATTTATATTTACCATTGAGCCGGGTTGTTATTTCATTCCCCCGCTGATATCCATGTGGAAGAAAGAGGGCAGGCACAAATCGTTTATCAATTATTCAAAAGCTGAAGAATACGTCAATTTCGGCGGTGTAAGAATAGAAGACGATGTGCTTGTAACTAAAGATGGTTACCAGGTGTTGGGAAAACCGATACCCAAAACCACCGAAGAGGTGGAGGCCACCATGAACCGCTAAAAGATCCTTGACCTGTAATATTCCCTGTTCAATCTTGCAATATTGGTGAGCTTAATGCCTTTCGGGCATTCTGCCTCACATGCACCGGTGTTTGTACAATTCCCGAATCCGAGTGCATCCATCCTGGCAACCAGTTTGTGGACACGTTCCCTTGCTTCAATCCTACCCTGTGGAAGCAGGGCAAGGTGGGATACTTTTGCAGATACGAACAGCATGGCAGATGCATTTTTGCAGGCTGCAACACATGCTCCGCAACCTATGCATACGGCTGCATCCATGGCCAGATCAGCATGTTCTTTATTTACCGGGATTGAGTTTGCATCGGGTGCATTCCCGGTATTTACGGAAATATATCCACCATCTTCAATGATCCTGTCAAGTGCCGAACGGTCCACCGTCAGGTCTTTTATTACAGGAAATGCACGTGCCCTCCAGGGTTCGATAACAATGGTATCGCCGTCGCTGAATTTGCGCATATGGAGCTGACAGGCAGTAATAAGCTCGTCAGGACCATGTGGTCGTCCGTTTATATACATACCGCAGGTACCGCAAATACCTTCGCGGCAATCGTGGTCAAAAACTACCGGTTCTTCGCCTTCCATGATCAGCTTTTCATTCAGAATGTCCAGCATTTCAAGGAAAGAACTTTCGGGAGAGATGTCTGACAAACTGTAATCAACAAACCGCCCCCTTTCGGAAGCACTGTTCTGACGCCAGATTTTTAATATTAATTTCATAACAAAGGCTATTTAGTGGACAGACATTATTTATAATTTCGTTGTTTTAACTCAATTGCTTCAAAATTCAAAATTTCTTTTACCATTTCCGGGGCTTTTTCATCGCCTTTGTAAAACCATGTTGAAACGTAAGCAAAATCTATATCGTTGCGCAATGCTTCCCCTTCGTTGGTCTGGTATTCTTCCCTGAAATGTCCGCCGCAGGATTCTTCCCTGTTGAGGGCATCCATTGCCATTAATTCTCCCAGTTCAAGGAAGTCAGCAAGTCTGAAGGCTTTTTGCAATTCAGGGTTGAGATCATTCAGATTTCCGGGTACGCGCAGGTCCTTGTAGAATTCTTCACGCAGCACGCGAATCAATTCGATAGCTTTTTTTAGTCCGTCCTGGTTCCGGGCCATTCCAACATGTTCCCACATGATCCTGCCAAGTTGTTTATGGAATGAATCCACCGTTTTGGATCCATTTATGTTTAGGAGTTGATGGAGCTTTTCGGAGGTTTCTTTTTCTGCCGCATCAAATTCTTCCGCATCCGTTGCGAACCTGGGGGTGTTGATCTCATCGGCCAGGTAATTCTGAATGGTATAGGGAAGGACGAAATATCCATCTGCAAGACCCTGCATCAAGGCGGAAGCCCCGAGCCTGTTTGCCCCGTGATCGGAAAAATTGGCTTCACCCGCTGCAAATAAACCGGGTATGGTGGTCTGCAATTCATAATCAACCCACAAACCACCCATGGCATAATGAATGGCAGGGTAGATCATCATAGGCGTCTCATAAGGATTGTCGTCTGTGATCTTTTCATACATCTGGAAAAGATTGCCGTACTTGGCCTCTATGGCATCCTTGCCGAGTCTTTTAATTGAATCTTCGAAATCCAGGTATACGGCAAGTCCGGTATTCCCCACACCATAGCCGGCATCGCACCTCTCCTTGGCAGCCCTTGATGCCACATCCCTGGGAACAAGGTTTCCGAAAGCGGGGTACCTTCTTTCAAGGTAATAATCCCTCTCCTCTTCCGAAAGATCTCCCGGCCTGATCTCTCCCTTGCGGATCTTCTCTGCATCTTCTTTGTTTTTTGGCACCCAGATGCGTCCGTCATTTCGGAGACTTTCACTCATGAGGGTCAGTTTCGACTGGTAATCTCCGTGAACTGGAATGCAGGTAGGGTGGATCTGAACAAACCCCGGGTTTCCAAATGCGGCACCTTTTTTATAGGATTGCCATGCAGCAGTTACATTTGCTCCCATTGCCATGGTGGAAAGGAAGTAGACATTGCCATAGCCACCTGTAGCAAGCACAACTGCATGTGCACTGTATCTTTCGATTTTTCCTGTAATGACATCCCTTGCAATGATGCCCCTTGCACGTCCGTCTATCATAACGAGGTTCAGCATCTCCATGCGCGGGTACATTTCAATGTTGCCCTGTTTTATCTGCCTGCTCTGTGCCTGGCAGGCCCCGAGAAGTAACTGCTGTCCTGTCTGTCCTTTTGCATAGAAAGTCCTGGAAACAAGGGCGCCGCCAAAAGAACGGTTGGCAAGTGTGCCTCCATATTCCCTGGCAAAAGGAATGCCCTGGGCAACGCAATGATCGATTATGTTGTTGCTTACCTCGGCAAGCCGGTAAACGTTGGCTTCCCTCGACCGGTAATCACCGCCTTTGATGGTATCGAAGAAAAGGCGGTATATGCTGTCACCGTCATTCGGATAATTCTTTGCGGCATTGATCCCTCCCTGTGCAGCAATACTGTGGGCGCGCCTGGGACTGTCCTGGTAGCAGAAAGATTTCACCTTGAAACCCATTTCGGCAAGAGATGCGGCAGCAGCGGCCCCTGCCAGACCGGTACCTACCATAATGACATCGAGCTTTCTTTTATTGGCAGGGTTTACAAGTTTCTGGGTTGCCTTGTAATTGGACCATTTCTTTTCCAGGGGACCATCCGGGATTTTTGATTCTAACTTCGTCATATGTAATATCGTTACTTGAGTTATTGAAAATAGATCACCAGGGGTATTGCGCTGAATCCACCAACCACAAAAATGGTGTATATGATGCTTAATGCCTGTATGACCGGTGTATATGTCTTGTTATTCAACCCCAGCGTTTTGAAAGCGCTTTGAAATCCGTGGATCAGGTGGAAACCAAGGAAAATGAACGCTGCCAGGTAAAGGATGACAAATTCTGGCAAACGGAATTTGGTGACGACCATTGATGCGAAATCATGGTAGTGTTCTCCGCCAACCAAAATTTCCGGGGCACCGCCGAATTTCGATTTAAAATAAAAGTCAAACAGATGCATAACTATAAAAGTGAGAACAATAACAGCAGTATGTATCATCCATTTCGAGAATGGCGATGTTTCTGATTTGTTGGTTTTGTGATACCTTTTCGGCCGGGCAAGCCAGTTTTGTGCCTGCAGGATCAACGCATAGATGATGTGCAGCAGGAAACCTCCGAAAAGGATGATCTCAAACACCTTGATCAGCTTGTTAGTGCTCATGAAATGTGCAGCTTTGTTGAATACCATGGGGTCATTGTTGGTTATGACCAGGAGGTTCAATCCCAGGTGCACCAGCAGGAATGTGATAAGGAACAAACCCGCAAGCGACATAAGGAATTTTTTACCGATTGATGATGTGAAAATGCTGGACATAGGTTACAGTTTAGTAGAAGTTATTTAACTTGCATCGGAGCAATGATTCGATAAACAAATATAAATATTTTTCTATCCATTCATGTATGCTGTATTGCATGTAAGCCCGCTTCGGTTAAAATTATAAATACTTGATTATTAATTAATAATATGATGTTGAATGCATTCACTTCCTGCTTCGTTTTTTATTAAGAGCCGTTCTAAATTGATGGAGCTGCTTTTGCCCGGATCCATTGTTATTATCTCCTCAAGCAGATCGATGCCAAGAAACGGGGATCAGTTTTTTCCTTTCAGACAGTCATCCGACTTCTATTACCTGACCGGAATCGGGCATGAATCCTGCACACTGATCATCTATCCGGATTTTTCTAAAGGATTGTCGTTCAGGGAAATGTTGCTCATCCCTGAACAGAGTGAAAAAAATATCAGGTGGGAGGGACCCGGGATTTCTGAGGAACAGGCCGCATTGGCCTCGGGGATCAGCGATGTACGCCGCAATACCGGAATAAAGACACTGTTGCAGGATTTGGTTCCCAATTGCCGGTACGTTTATTTTGGAACTCCGGCAAAGAACGGAAATGAATTGTTTTCCAACGAGGGCAACATCAGAAACGGGTTTTTCTATCTTTTTAAACATGTGCAGGAACACCAGTTGAAACCGCTTACCACCAGAATTAGGATGAAGAAGGAGCCGGAAGAGATAGAAATGATCAAAAATGCAGTGAAGATAACCCGCGATGCTTTCATGAAATTACTGAAAGCAGTGCAACCTGGATTTTATGAATATGAGATTGCAGCAGTAATCACTTATGAATTCAACAGACGGGGAGCAGCCCATCATGCATTCGAACCGATCGTCGCATCAGGAAAAAACGCGCTTGTGCTTCATTATGTTAAAAACAACAGCATTTGTAACGCAGATGACCTGCTCTTGTTAGACTTTGGTGCAGAATGGAACTGTTATGCTGCGGATGTATCAAGGACCATCCCGGTAAAGGGCCGCTACTCAAAAAGACAGCGCGTTTTGTATGAGGCAAATCTTCGTGTCCTTGAAAAAGCAATGGAAATGATGCGGCCCGGAATTCTGCTGCATGAATACAATGAAACAGTGGGAATGCTCTGGCAGGAGGAGCACATTGGATTGGGGCTCTATTCCCCAGGAGATGCAAAAAGGCAGATGAAGATCGATCCGCTTTGGAAAAAATTCTTCTGGCACAATACTTCGCATGCACTTGGCATGGATGTCCACGATCCATTCGACAGATCCGTTCGCCTGCAGTCCGGAATGGTCCTGACCTGCGAGCCCGGGATCTATATTTCTGAAGAGGGTGTGGGCATAAGGATCGAGAATGACATTCTCATCACAGAAGATGGACCTGTTAATCTGACTGCAGACATACCGGTTGATCCGGGAGAGATTGAAACATTGATGAGCAGAGCAAAATAAGATGAGTTTTCTTTCTGACACTAATTTAGGTTGACTCTAAATGATGCATTCTTTGTTCCGTTTATTTGAATTGTGTCTTACCATGGGTGTATATTTGGGTTTTTATTACCCTCGACATGGAAAGAACGATCACTTACCAGGGCGCAGAAGTCTGGTATTCAGTGGAAGGGAAGGGTGAGGCCCTTCTTTTTTTGCATGGATACCTTGAATCTTCAGAAATCTGGAAATCATTTACAAAAAGGTTTACAACAAATTACAGGGTCATATGCATGGATATTCCCGGTCATGGAAGATCAGGAATGCTCGGAAAGGTGCATGAGATGGATGAAATGGCACGGGCGGCGAATGCGGTACTTGAAAATGAGGGGATCCGGTCGGTCACGGTATTCGGTCATTCCATGGGCGGATACGTTACAATGGAATTTCTTAACCAGTACCCGGATAAGGTCAGGCGATACTGTATTTTTCACTCCACCTGTTTTGCAGACAACGATGAAAAGAAGCTGAACAGGGACCGTGAGATCGGACTGGTGAAATGCGGGAAGAAGATGCAGATCATCCACACCAATATTCCCAAGGCGTTTGCAGACATCAACCTGGAACGGTGTGAAAATGATATTTCCAGGGCCAAAAATATCTCTTCGGTCTGTAGTGATGACGGGATCATTGCCTTGCTAAGGGGCATGAAAAACAGGAAGGACCATTCTGAACTGATGAGTAAATCAGGGAAACCGTTGCTGATCATCTATGGTGAAAAGGACAATTATATTGATACAGCATCATTCAGCAACATGGTTCGACTTGCATCCCAGGCTACGGTTATTATCCTGAAGAATTCCGGGCACTTGAGTTTTGTTGAGGAACCCGATCGTGTCTTTGCCGGCATTATTAATTTTTTAAACAGCTGAGGCGCAACTTTCGTGAATGATAAAATGAGTGAGGGAATCTGCGCCAGATCGTTGCAGGAAACAAAGAATCCCCCGGTCTTTATACATAAAAAGCCCGGGGGAGATTTTGAAATTATCCTTTCCTGGATTAATTCAATCTGATCAGAAATTTCTTCCGTAACCGGGACACCCTTGATGGGGTCTGAAATTGCCCCTGGCATTAAATCCCTGCCTGCTTTTTCCGGCATATTGCCTGTGTTTCCGCACCTGTTCAAGCTGAATAACCTGCTCTTCGGTCAGTACTTCCTTGATCGCAACCTGGTGTGCAAGCCTCTTTTTCATCTGCTTATTCATTAGCGCTGTTTTTTCGTCGATAAGCTTTTCTGCTGCACTCTGATCAACTTTGTATGCAGATACAATTGTTTTTTGTTTTGCGCGTAACTCACCCATCTGGTTCCTGAAATCCTTCATCTCTTTAAAATGTTCAAGCCGAAGTGTTTCAAGCTGATCTTTCTGATCTTCCGTAAGGTCACTTAATACGTTCTCAATTGCAGGTCTGCAATAATCTTTGTCCTCCCAACCCTGTCCGGCACCGAATCCTCTTCCGTGGCGCGGTTGAGCCATCAGTGAACCTGTAATCAGTCCGGCCAGCATCATGGTGAACAACCCTTTTTTTGTCATCTTTTTCATTCTTTTGAAATTTTAAATTGGTATTCGTTTGCTTCTTTGATTGAATAGAGTGGATAAGGTTTAATTTGGAGTTGAAATGATTCCCGAGCCTGCCGAGGGACCGCTCATTACCGCACTGTCGCACCGTCTCACTGACGAATTGGCCCCCCTGGCTCCTGGCCCCTGGCATATATATATTTATCTCACTATATAAATATATATATCTTTTTTCTTCCGGGTTGTATTTACAGCGCAGAAAGCGTATCAATAGCTGTTTGCAGGGTATAATCCACCTCTTTCATGATCGGGTAGTAGCCGACGTTATCGATGATGTTCCTGGCAATGTACGCCTTGATCTGGGTAAGGATATAATTTTCCGAAACAGCAAACTCTTCCTGGTTGTAGGTGAGCCCATTTGAGTCGAAAAATTGAATAAAGTCCTTTTTCAACTGTGCATCATCCACATAATCAAGGATCTCCCGGATGGTGCTGAGTTCATTCAGTTCCTTTCTGTGAAGATCCGTGTAATGGAATGCAAACCTGTGCATCAGCCCCAGGTTTGTGGCCCTGCGGAGGTAAACGGAATAATAGGTGGTGTCGACCGGTACGAAAACATCGGGCATGATGCCGCCACCTCCGTAAACGGTTTTTCCGCCCGGTGTGACGAATTTCAGGGAATCATTAAACACAATGGAGTCCCTGGATTCGAATTCCCCTTTCATGTACCTTGTATTCAAATCGTTGTAATATTCATCCCTGCCTTCATCATAGGGTTTTTGGATGCTCCTTCCTGTGGGAGTATAATACTTGGCAACAGTAAGTCTTATAGCCGATCCATCAGGGAAAGTCATCTGTTCCTGTACCAGTCCTTTGCCGAACGATCGGCGTCCCACGATCAATCCACGGTCGTTATCCTGTATGGCACCTGCGAGGATCTCGCTGGCACTGGCGCTGAATTCATCCATAATGATCACAACATCGTCGTGTTTCAACATTCCCTTTTGTGTGGCATATTCATTATTCCTGGGACGTGACCTGCCCTGTGTATAGACAATGAGTCTTTTATCCTCCAGGAACTGATCTGCAATGTCAATGGCAGATTCCATGATTCCCCCGCCATTCATCCTCAGGTCGACAATGATCTTTTTCATCCCTTTTGACTTGAGGTCCTGAACGGCTTCTATGAATTCATTGAAGGTGGTTTGTGCAAAATTACTGACCTTCATATACCCGATCTCTTCATCGATCATATAATGAACATCCACGCTGTAAAGGGGTATGTCATCACGGATGATCTCAAAATCCAGCAATTCGGGCTCACCCCTTCTTTTAACTTTGATCCTGACAGGCGTGCCTTTTTCTCCTTTGAGCATGGAAACGATGTCATCACTGGCCATTTTCACTCCGGCCACAGTTGTTCCGTCCACCTCCACAATCCGGTCGCCGGGCATAATGCCAACGATTTCAGATGGACCATTGGGGATGGTACTGATGATGGCCACCGTATCTTCATTCATATTGAACAGCACCCCGATTCCACTGAAATTACCTGTCAGGGGTTCATTGTATCTTTCAAAATCCCTGGCCGGAATGTAGACAGAATGGGGATCAAGGTTCTCCAGGATCGAGGGGATCACATCTTCCGTTATTTCACCGACGGGTACAGAATCAACATAATCGTTCAACACATAATAGAGAGCGGAATTGATCTTATCGTTTCTTGGCGTAAGACTGAATCCCTGTGAAGATCCGAAATTAAATTTACTGGATTTCGATTGACGTGATATCTCGCTTGAAATGATCGATTTTACCCTTAACTGGGTAAACAGGTTACCCAGCAAAATACCAATGACCAGCACCACTGCAATGATCAGTGGGCCGTATATGATCCATCTGTCCCTTTTAAATTTCTTCATCTCCGATATGTTCTATATGCACCAGCTCTACTTTTGCCCTTTCAAGAAGATCCAGTCCGTCCGTTATCCTGTACTTTTCCACAAAAACAACCCTCCGGATCCCGGCCTGGATAATGAGTTTTGCGCACTCCATGCAGGGCGATGTTGTTATGTATAACGTCGATCCCTCACTGCTATTGTTGGATTTGGCCACTTTCGTGATGGCATTGGCTTCAGCATGAAGCACATATGCCTTGGTGCTGTCGTTCTGGTCTTCGCACTCATTCTCAAACCCCGATGGGGTACCGTTGTACCCGTCTGAAATGATCATTTTATCTTTTACCAGTAACGCTCCAACCTGCCTTCTCTTACAATAGGAATTCGTGGCCCAGATACGCGCCATACCCAGATAACGCCTGTCAATTTGTAATTGTTTTTCCCTGGTCACCCTTCAATAAACGTGTTGAATATTTTTGATCTCCAAAGATAGTTTTTTAATGGGAAGGGAGAACGATGAATCAAAGATATTAACCTAAAAACCAGGATATATGTGTACAATTAGAACAAACAAAGCATGTGGCGGAACGGTTGGCCCAGTCGAGGTTGAAAAAAGTTGCAACCGCAGAGTTCAGCTGTGCCCGCCTGGTCCGGAACAGGTCATTGCTGCAGACAGGGCATCGCAATGGATTTCCTGCTATAGATACGGTTTGGGGTTCTTTTTGTTTTGATAGTTTCATATTGGAGGATTTATTGATCAAAGTGTTATTATGAATATTAGTTTCAACTGTTTCGGATCAATCGGCGTGATTCATTCGAAATCCTTGATCATTAGAATAAGCTAACTGGAAGATTTTCTTATCAGTTTTCCTGAACTTTTGAATTTTGATTTTTGCCGGTATTTTTCCGGGAGGAATGCCCTGACTGCCCTGTAAAAACCATAGCCTGTAAAAAGCAAACCGGCCAAAGGAACCAGGATCAGGAAAAAAATTCCCGGAAGTATGATGGGGCCATATTTTATAACAGAACCTTCAACTGCATTTGCCCATGCCTGGTAGTTCGAGATGAATGAAAAAAACAGGGCTATTCCTGCAGCCAGCAAAAAGAGTCCAAAAATAAATCCTGCGGGACGGCTTCCTTTTCTTAGCATGGATACAAAGGACCAGATCATAAGGTACAAACCATAGAAAAGAAGGAAAGCAAATACCAGGCTTAATAAGCCGTACATTGGAAGTTCCGGGGCCGCCTGCGCCGGGTCCTGATCAGGATCTATGTTAGCGTATTGCATGATCTGGAACGCGATGGGCAGAAAAAACAACCCGATGCCAATGAACAATCCTGCCAGGCTGTGCTCTCTTGCCCAATTGTGAACTTTTTTGAAAATATTGTTTTTCTTTTTCATGAATGGATAATAAATGGAGTTTTACTTCGAACGTTTAAATTGAAGAAATGGTTAACCCGAAATCTTCTTTATGAGAAAGTTACGAAATACTTTTTATTATTCAATGTGCTTAAATGAATTACCCTTAACAAGTCTTTTTTCCGAACCTTTTCTGAGGGATTTGGAATTGATATGGAGGGTCGGTTGGTATATTGAACCTTTGTAAAATAGAAATTGACTTCAAGTAAATAATAGTGTGGATAGGATTCTTAACTGGACACTAGCGAAACTATAGCATCAGTAATATTACCAATTGTTTTTATAATATTCCAAAAAATCAGGATCAGTATAGACATCCTCCACATCAATAATATAAGTTCTCTTGCTTTCTGAAAGCAACAATCCAAATCCATTTTCTATATTCGAATAGATCTTTGCCGGTTGAATTATTTCGATGTCCGGGTTTGGGTCATAACGGATATATGATTCTATAAATGAGAAAATATTTTCATCCGTTTTCGCTACCTGGAATTTAATTTCTGGTATCGAATCATTGTACGTGTACACAAGTGAAAGTTCAATGTACAGGTGCTGTGTCTTTCCATTAAAACCTTCATCCGTAAAGTATACAATTCTGCCAGCCGCGGTTGCACCACTATAGACTTCGTGGAATCTTCCTCCATCATTTGCCAGATAATCTGCTATAGAATCATGCAGGATTGTAGTGTAAAAACCATGGGAAAAGGTTGTATCAGGCTCCTTATCATCCAAACCATTATAATATTCAATATGCCTGTTGATCCCTTCTGACCTGATATTGTAGAAGTCCTTACTATCGGATGGGTCGATTAGATCCATCTCAATATGTAAGTTATAAGTTGAATCTATAAAATATGAGAAATCAGATATTACAGGCAATTCAGGGACCTTTAAAGAAACTGTAGCCTCTGGCAGATCATTGCCTGTACAGGAAATTTGAATTGAATCCCCTGGCTCAATGATTACTTCCCCAATATATTCACCGCCGCCCAGATTCTTGAGAAAATAGCTATCAGAATGATAATTGGCTTCAACCATTGCATCGTTGAGATGTTTCACGGAATCTTCTTCCAGGAGACCTATGGTTTCAGAGACGTTCACTCTTGGATATTCTCCTCCACTGATCATCCCGGACAGAACGAACGTGTTTCCGACCTCCTCAGTGAACTCATCTGAAATTTCTCGTTCACATGAGACGAGCCCAATACCTAATATGATCAGCAAAACTTTTCTCATATCTAAAACTTGATTGAATAACTGAAATATGGTATGATCGGGAATAAGGTAACCTTGTAAACTTCTGCCTGTGAACTGTAAATGTAAGATGCATTTAAGCGGCGGTAGGCATTATATACCCCGAAGCTCCACGTTCGCTCAAACCATTTTTTCTCCTTTGAGATATTTATACACAGATCAAGCCTGTTATACGCCGGAAGCTGGTAACCGTTCCTTTTCATATAGTTCTTTATAAAATCATTTTGGTAATAATCCCCACCAGCTTCCAGGAGGGGATATATGTTTTTTATGGGATTTTGATACGATTGGTCCACAATGGTCGTATTGACCCCGGATGCAAACACCCATGTTGCTCCCAATGAAATATTCTTTTTTAACTGGTAATTTGCCACTAATGAAATATCATGCCTGCGATCATATTTATAGGGGAATGGCTCTCCATTGTCAATGTTGTCAAATTGTCTGAAGTTTTTTGACCAGGTATAGGCCGCAGAACCGGTAAATTTACCCAGGTTCTTTTCAAAGTAGAATTCTGTTCCGTATGCTGTTCCATCTCCAATTTCATTCAGCGATTCCCAATCTTCATCATTCATAAATAATTCGGCGCCTTCAGCATACTCTACAAGATTTCTCATTTCCTTATAAAATGATTCCCAGGAGAATTTCAACGATTCTGATATTTGATATTTGAGACCCAGAGCAACCTGCTTTGACCTTTCCGGAGCTATGTTCTTTGTGGTCGGAACCCAAACATCTGTTGGCAAACCCACTATTGAATTAGTTAGAAGATGGATCGGTTGAGACATCTCAGCATAGGAAGCCTTTATAAGCATTTTACTGGTAAGAATGAGCCTTGCGGAAATCCTTGGCTCAAAGGAAATATAATTTGTCTCCTCTACATTGAACAGGGTACTGCTCAGACCAATATTGGCAGTAAAACGATCTCCAAGTGAGAATTCATCCTCCAAAAAGGCTGTGAAACGTTGTGCCAGTACCGTATCTCCTCCGTTCCTGTATTCATTAGTAGGTCCGTCTTCCCATTCAGTTTTGCTGATAGACACTCCGGGTTCAAAGAAATAACCTGATCTTTCTGCTCCGAATCTGATTGTCTGCTGAGGTGATGGAACGAAGGTAAAATCTGCTTTTATTGAGAGATCCTTTATACCTGAATAATAGATATCAGACCATTTATAATCCAGTCTTACATTGTTTGCAATACTTATCGAATCGCTTGGTATGAAAACATCTGATCGAGTATTGAAGTTATTGAATCGATAGTTGCTGTATGAAAGTGTTGCATTTGAAAAGAAGCGATTTCCCCATATATAGTTCCAACGAAGCGCATTTGTGAAATTCCCCCAATTAAAGCCATCCCTGTTGAATAGTTTTTTCGCGTTCGGATCAGGATTTACAGGGGTAGAAGGAAAATCCGTATTAATCGTATTAGCCTCATCGAGCATATAAAATTCATCCTTTCCTGCATAAGTGCTTAAAAATATCCTGCTCTTATCTGAGAATTTATGATTTATCTTCGCATTAAGGTCCTGGAAATAATAACCTAAATAGGATTCATAATGGTTCGATCTATTGATCAAATACTGCACTGGATAAGATAATATATCAATATAGGTCCGTCGCGCAGAAACCAGGAAAGAGGTATTTTCTTTGATGATCGGACCTTCAAGCATGATGCTGGAACTTATCAGTCCGATCGAAGCAGAGCCATGGAACTTCTGGTTGTTGCCTTCCTTCATTCGAATATCAATAACAGAAGACAGGCGACCTGAGTACCTTGCCGGGAATCCGGCTTTATACAGGGTAGCACTGTTCACTGCTTCTCCGTTAAAAACCGAGAAAAATCCAAAAAGGTGATTAACATTGTACACCGGTACCCCATCAAGTAAAATCAGGTTTTGATCCGAACCTCCTCCTCTCACATATATACCACTGGAGCCTTCAATTCCGGAACTGACACCAGGCAGATACTGTAATGCTTTCACCATATCGATTTCACCAAATAAAGTTGGGAGTTTTTTAATTTGAGCCGCATTGATTCGATGAAAGCTCATCTGGCTGCTCAGGAAATCCTGCTTACTACCTGTTCCGGTAATGGTTATTTCATTAATTTTCAGATCAGGGGACAGACTGATATTTAACAGGGAATCCCTTGTTAGGTCCGGTATATGAATGGCAGGAGAATAACCGACATAAGAGCAACACAGGACAGGCCTGTCGTGATTCAGTTTCAAACTGTAAAAGCCATACTCATTTGCAACAGTACCTTGCTTGGAGATCGTATCATAAATCGTTGCGCCAAAAAGGGCCTCTCCGGTTGATCTATCTCTTATTGTACCATGAATAACTACCTGCGCATTGACATTATTGGAAGAAATATTAGTGGTAAATAAGAA
The DNA here is from genome assembly GCA_021738565.1 of Bacteroidales bacterium. GTDB lineage: Bacteria > Bacteroidota > Bacteroidia > Bacteroidales > M55B112. The sequence continues at coordinate 2,718 of JAIPBT010000011.1, read as the reverse complement.
TACACAGTGTATTATAATGAACGGATACCTCAGGCAAGTCAGTATTCGGGATCGTTTCATGTGACAGGGCGTAGCTTATTTTAAATTAACGAATAACAACTGTGAAATATTATTAAGAAAGTATAATAAACCTTCCCGAGGACATCTAAAATTGCCACACATTCAAAAATGGAACTTCTTGCTATTACGCAGAAATTTCTTCTATCTGCTTTGCTGAATCTTCCTGAGCCTTCGGTTAAATTAAGAACAATGCTGAATGATGCTCTTCTAAGCTGATCATTTGTGGCAGGATCCAGTTTGGCATCTTTTAGAAATTGACGAATACCCGCGTTAAAGGCTTTGGCCTTTTTATAAACTTCAAGTTTTTCGAAATCAAACATAATTCTCTATTAGGTAAATAGTGTCAGAAAGAAAACTCATATTGATTCAATTTAAGTCGAATAAGTATACCGCCAAAAGTCGGAATAAAAAAGTGCCAAAAGTCGGAATAAAAACAAGCTGAAATACGGAATATTGTTTCAAATTGATTTATTTTCAATAACTTTGGGAAAATTACCAAGGTAATAATGAAAACACTGAATTACATACCACGTATTAGCGATACACTTTTAAAAAAATTGCTTGAATCAACTGGAGCAGTTTTGGTAGAAGGAGCCAAATGGTGTGGCAAAACTCAATCTTCGTTACAAGCTGCTAACAGTGTGGTGTATATGCAGGATCCTGATGAAGGGCCAGGGTATTTGGCTATGGCAGATACAAAACCATCCCTCTTGTTGGAAGGGAATCCACCACTATTACTTGATGAGTGGCAGATGGCTCCGGTATTATGGGATGCCGTAAGATTTGCTGTCGATAAACGTGGATTACTGGGACAATTTATTCTTACCGGATCAGCAACACCCAGTGACAATCTAACTGCTCATTCGGGTACTGGTAGAATCGCCCGTATGCTAATGAGACCAATGAGTCTGTACGAATCTAATGAATCTAATGGTAAGGTATCTCTTAGAGATCTCTTTGATGGCGAAACAGACATTGGTGCAAAAAGCACGTTGACAATAGAACAGATTGCATATGCTATCTGTCGAGGTGGATGGCCGGCTGCAGTAATTTCCCGTAAACAGTCTCCACAATTGGCGATGAACTATGTTGATGCTGTTATTAATTTAGACATTCAACATGTTGATGGAGTTGAGAAGGACCCTGAAAGAGTACGTGTATTGCTACAGTCATTGGCTCGCAATATTACTACTATGGCAACAGCCAGAACTATAATGGATGATATGCAAGTGAACGAGTCATCTGTTACAGATAAGACACTTAGCTCTTATATTAATGCACTTCGTCGCATATTTGTTGTTGAAGATGTTCCTGCCTGGCAACCTTCACTTCGTTCAAAAACTGCTATACGAACGGCAAACAAACGTCAATTTGTTGATCCTTCCATAGCAACGGCTGTGATGCGCACAAACGCAAAAGGAGTCTTGCGGGATTTTGAGACTTTTGGTTTCTTATTTGAATCATTATGTACACGTGATTTGAGAGTATATGCACAGGCTGCGGATGGAGTAGTATTTCACTATCGGGATAAATCAGAACTTGAATCAGATCTTGTTATTAAACTTCATGATGGTCGGTGGGCGGCTATTGAGGTAAAACTGGGGATGAAGCAAATTGAAGAAGCTGCTGCCAACTTAATTAAACTTAGTCAAAAAATTGATACTGAAAAGATGAATCAGCCCTCTTTTCTAATGGTGCTAACAGGGGGTCAGGTTGCATATAAGCGGTCTGATGGTGTGCTGGTAGTGCCAATAGGCTGTTTGAAGGATTAAGGTTCCCTGAAAAAATCCAGTTTGATGTCGAAAAATATCGAACCAATTTATTAACAAAGTCCTTGAATGGATATTTCAGAATGCTAATGAGTTAATATTATTTGCTAAGGTTTTTAATCATAGCAAAGATAATTTTCGAAAGTTCTTCTGCCTGTTGGTAGAATTCATTATACTTTGTGATTTCAAGAGTATTTTCATCTTTGATGACATCTAAAATTGCCACACACTCAAAAATGGAACTTCTGGCTATTACGAAAAAATTTCTTCTATCTGCTTTGCTGAATATTCCTGAGCCTTCAGCTAAATTAAGAACAATGCTGAATGATGCTCTTCTTAGCTGATCAATGGTGGTAGGATCAAGTTTGGCATCTTTTAGAAATTCTCGAATACCCTTATTGAAGGTTTTAGCCTTTTGATAAACTACTAGCTTTTCAAAATCAAACATAGTAAAACATCATTAGTATTTTATGAAGTTAATGTGATGAACATAAAAATGATCGTAATAGATTCTAGAAAATAAGTGTGAGTTTGAGTGTGAGAGCGAAGAAAAAAACAGAGATCGTGTGATCGCTCTCGCTCTCACACTCACTCTGTTTTCTGTACCCAGAGCCGGGGTCGAACCGGCACAGCCTTGCGGCCACTGGTGTTTGAGACCAGCGCGTCTACCAATTCCGCCATCTGGGCCTAAATTAAATTGGATTGCGAAGATAATATATTTTTAGGTGTATGACAAGGGTTGAATTCTAATTGGACATCGTTAGTTTGCAGAACTAAAAGAAAGGAAACAAACTAAAATTATTTCTCTTGATATTTACTCTGATAAAAAGCTCCATCTGCTGCACTAACTTTATTTGGACTTTAGGTTGAACCTAAGGGGTATATTAAG
>JAIPBT010000044.1 GCA_021738565.1 Bacteroidales bacterium | reverse complement strand
TTGTCTATAAAGTCCAATAACTGCGTTATGCTTGTTCTCAAAATGGTCATTTACACCAGTAAACTCACATTTTTCGAACTGCGCAAGCCTTGTTATTGAACTTTCTAGTTCAAACACTCGACATTATTGACAGACTCTAATTAGTGCTTGCAAGAAAACGCCAATAGCTGCGTTATGCCCGACTTCAAAACAGTCATCCCGATAATATATCGTGACTCCTGTTTTTCAATTTCCTTTGTTAATTTTGTTCCGGTTTATGAGTAAAGAAATAAGTTTGCAGCTGCTGGATCCTGAATCTATTCCTCTTAAGGACCTTACATACGTGGTTATAGGTGCTCGTGAAAACGACCGCTGGGTTTTCGTTCGGCATAAAGATCGCGAAACCTGGGAACTGCCGGCAGGACATATCGAAAAAAGCGAAACGGCAAGGGAGGCTGCATTAAGGGAACTCTACGAAGAAACCGGAATAAATAAGGTTGAAATTTATGCCCTGCATGATTACTCCGTTGATATCAACGACAGGCTTTTTTTCGGTAGGATCTATTATGCCAGCGTTAAGGAAAGGTTGCCAAAACCACCTTCGGAAATTGCCGAAATTCAGGTAATGACAGACACCCCATTGCCTGCTACCTATCCTGAAGCACATTCAATGTTCATGGAGGTTCTGGAGAAGCACCTGGAAGATAGAGGGCAAAATGAACAAAGTAAAAAAAGATGATATCATTAATGGATGAAACAGGTTTGAATTATTGATATTTGACAAGGGATAAACGATAAAAACACAGGTACAGTTTAAACCACTGAATTTAACTGTAGAATTTAAATGAAGAATTGGAGGCGTAAAACTTTTCGCTGAGTTTCGCGGAGTTATTATTTCCAAAACACCAAAGGAGTTTTACGAATTTAACTTCTGCGGTAAAAAACACTTTATCCCAATTTTTCGGAAAACGCATAACATGGAACAGAAATACATTATGCTCACCTAATGTTTTGGATTTGGTTAAATAATGGCGATGTCCAATGTTCCTTCTTCCATCTAAAATTCCTATTTTTGTGCTTAAATCAAATATAGCATTCCATGAAGATCTCCTATAACTGGCTGAAAGATTATGTGGACATTCCGTTTAAACCGTCTGAATTGGGGGAGATCCTTACAAATACCGGACTGGAGGTTGAAGGTATTGAGGAATTTGAATCGGTAAAGGGAGGTTTGAAAGATGTTGTTATCGGCAAGGTTCTGAGTTGCAAGAAGCATCCCAATGCCCACAAGCTGAGCATTGCTGTGGTTGATATCGGGGATGAAGAACCTGTGCAGATCGTATGTGGCGCCCCAAATGTAGCATCCGGACAGACTGTTCCGGTGGCAAAAGAGGGAGCCACGCTCTTTCCTGCAGACAGCACGGAGGGATTTCAGATCAAAAAGGCGAAAATAAGGGGAGAATTATCTACAGGAATGATCTGTGCTGAGGACGAACTCGGACTCGGAAATAAGCATGACGGTATTATGGTGCTGGATGACAATGCTTTGGCCGGCAGTCCGGCATCAGACTATTTTAATATTGAGAAAGATACGGTATTCGAGATCGGGCTTACACCCAACAGGATTGATGCGGCCTCACACATCGGGACGGCAAGGGATATCATGGCCTACCTGAAACACGATGGCCAAAATGCAGAACTTAGGATCCCTCCTATAGATTCCTTCAAGCAGGACAACAACAGCCTGCCCGTAGAAGTCTCTGTAGAGAACCCGGAAGCCTGTCCACGTTATTCCGGGATCACTCTAACCAGCCTCAAGGTCCGCAAAAGTCCTGAGTGGCTGCAGAACAGACTGAAATCCATCGGACTGGTGCCCATCAACAACATCGTTGACATTACCAATTTCATACTGCACGAAGCGGGCCAGCCGCTGCATGCTTTTGATGCTGACAAGATCAGTGGAAACAAGGTTATTGTACGTACCATGCCGGAGAATACAGACTTTGTAACGCTGGATGAAAAAGAGAGAACACTGACTTCAAACGACCTGATGATCTGCAATGCAAAAGAAGGGATGTGTATTGCAGGTGTGTTTGGAGGTATTGATTCCGGAGTAACGGAAAACACGACCCGTATCTTTCTGGAATCTGCATGCTTCGACCCTGTTTTCATCAGGAGGACCGCAAAACACCACCAGCTGAACACAGATGCTTCATTCAGATTTGAAAGGGGGACCGACCCAAATCTTACTGTTTACGCGCTTAAAAGGGCTGCTCTGATGATGAAAGAGCTGGCAGGAGCCAAGGTATCTTCCGGTATAATTGATATCTATCCGGAACCGGTCCCGGATACAAGTGTGGAGATATCATTTAAAAATGTAACCAGACTGATTGGCAAAACCATAAAAGAAGAAACCATAGAAAGCATCCTTGAATCACTCGGTATTGAGATAAAAGAAAGGTTTGAAGGAGGATTATCACTGCTCGTTCCTCCCTACAGGGTAGATGTTACAAGAGAAGCCGATGTCATTGAAGAGATCCTGCGTATTTATGGCTACAACAATATTGAATTCAATGAGCGCCTGAATTCAACACTTTCGTACATTGAAAAACCTGATCCGGAAAAGGTCGTTAATACCGTTTCAGATCTGCTCAGCAGCAACGGTTTTCGGGAGATCAAATCCAATTCCCTGACCCGGGAAGCCTATTTTGATGAGAAGGACAGTTCAGTTGTAAAGATCCTCAATGCACTGAGTCAGGACCTGTCAAGGATGAGGAAAAGTCTGCTGCCCGGCGGACTGGAAGCATTGATCTATAACATCAATAGGAAAAGAAACGACCTGAAGTTTTACGAATTCGGAAATTGCTACTTCCACGATCCCGGTAAAAAAACAGACAATCCCCTGAACAGTTATTCAGAAGAATTCCATCTTGGAATTTTCCTTACGGGCAGTTACACGCTGAAAAACTGGACTTCCGTTGATGAAGAGGTTTCTTATTACCACCTCAAAGCAATAACAGAGATGGTATTTTCAAAACTCGGCATCGATCTTTCCAATTCAGATATTCGTGAGGTCACCAATGAAAGTTACGACCAGGCGCTTGAATATTCCGTGAATAAAAGTCACCTGGTAACCCTGGGCAGGGTCAGTAAAAAAATGGTGCAGCTCTTCGATATTAAACAGGATGTTTATGCGGCAGAGATCAACTGGGATACAGCTTTGAAATTACATAAAAAGAACAGGGTCACCTTCACGCCGCTTCCGAAATTCCCGGAAGTGAAACGCGATCTCTCCCTGATGCTCGATACCGGTATCAGGTATGAACAGCTGAGGAATCTTGCTTTTTTGACAGAAAAGAAAATACTCAGGAAAATGGACCTTTTTGATATCTACGATGGGGAAAAAATTGAAAAGGGCAAAAAATCGTATGCAATAAGCTTTGTCCTGATGGATGAAGAAAAGACCCTTACAGACAAACAAATAGACAAGGCGATGATGCGCATTTCAAAAGCATTTGAAAAAGAACTCGGAGCCGTAGTCAGGGGGGCCTGAGAAAACAGGAGGTTTTGTTATGAACAGATTATTATGTCTGCTTTTCGTTGGGGTCATAAGCATTTCTGCTATTGCCCAGGACACTTCAAAAATGAGCAAAAGGGAGCAGAGAAAACTTTTGCGGGAGGAGAGAAGACTTGAAGCTGCAGAAGCCAGGGAGCAGCAGGCAAAATTAGTAGCGTTGATGATGAAGACCAATGCTTTTGTCCTGGAAGCAAATATGTTGTTTGATAAATACGGCCAAAGCACCCCGGTTTCACCATCCATAAATTTTATCCTGGTGGATTCATTGTACGGGGTAATACAGGTAGGCAGCCCGATGTACCTGGGACAAAATGGTGTTGGCGGAGTAACAGTAGAAGGATCTGTTTCCAATTACGAAATGTCCAAAAATGAAAAAAAGGGTACCTACCAGGTAAATTACCTTCTTCGAAGCCCGGTTGGTTCCTACGATGTCAGCATGAATGTATCACCCTCCGGTCATGCAGATGCACGGGTAAATGGAAATTTTTCCGGACAGTTGAGGTATTCAGGAAGGCTGGTCCCCCCGGCCGAAACCAGGGTGTACCAGGGCACTTCATTTTAATCCTCCTTCGTCCCGATATTTCATCGGGGCTACGGAGGACGCGAAGGAAGAGATTTAATACCATTTATTATTTAAGACCCTTCAAAGAATACTTAAACCTCTTGATGCTTCGTTTGGGTGTCTTGATGAATTCCTCCTCATGGATGTGGATCTTCCGGATTCCCTCATAAGCTTTCAAATTTCCATTGATGGCTTTTCGGTTCTCCTCCATCTTCTCAGCGATCTGACCTTCAACGCCATCTGCTTTTGCAGCTTCATAATCTGGGTATACCAGTGCTTCGATCCCGTGATCGTCATTCATCAGGACCACACTTTCAGAAATATAAGGAAGGTTGTTTAATTGGGCCTCGATCTCTTCCGGATAGATATTCTGACCTGAGGGTCCAAGCAGCATGCTCTTGCTCCTGCCTTTGATATAGATATAGCCATCCTTGTCAATAACTCCAAGATCACCCGTATGCAACCATCCTTCATCATCAATGGTTGCTTTGGTCGCTTCTTCGTTCTTGTAATATCCCTCCATCAGGTTCTCTCCCCTGACAAGTATTTCGCCGACTTCATTGTGCGGATCTGAAGAGTCAATTTTCATTTCCATAATTCCTTCAAGGATCTTCCCTGAGGAATTTGGTCTGCTGGTCTCCCAACCATCATAGGATATCAAGGGACCGCATTCGGTCATTCCATAACCTATTGTAAATGGAAACTTTATCTTCCTGAAAAATACCTCGACTTCAGCACTGAGCGGTGCGCCCCCAAGCACTGCCTCACGGAACCGTCCGCCAAAAGATTGCATCAGTTTCTTCCTAATGGTACCATACAGAATACTTCTGATACCCGGTATCGCCAGCAGAATTTTCATGGTTGGCTTACTGATGGTAGGCAGTAACCGTTTTTTAAAAAGCTTCTCAAAGAACAGCGGGATAAAAAGGATCAGGTGCGGGCGAACATCTGCAAAGGCCTTTAACAGCAAAGGTGTCGCGGGAATCTTCCCAAGGATGGTCAAATGCACCCCCTTGGTCATGGGAAACAGCAAATCAAAAGCACAGCCATAACAATGTGCCAGAGGCAATACAGCCAGCATTTTTTCTCCTGAATTCAATTCTATGGCACCCCGGGCAAACATCACATTGCCAGCCAGGCTGTTGGCTGATAACATAACACCCTTACTGAAGCCTGTTGTTCCGGACGTGTAATTGATCTCCACCAGATCCTTATTGTCAATTTCCGGGAACTTCAAATGTTCCCGTTTGAAACCCTCCGGATATCTGTTATTGAATAGTTCATCCAGACCCTCAAAAGCATCCTTGAGCTTTTTGGAAGGCATCAGGGAGGCGATCGTAAAATCTTCAATGTCGATCACCCCTTTAATATTTTTCATGTCCGCTTCTTTCAATCCCTCAAAAAAAGATCTATCTGTAAAAAGAAAAACGGAATCAGAATGGTTGATAATATTTGTCGCTTCTTCAGGTTTAAAATCAGCAAGAATGGGTACCGTCACAGCGCCATAGGTAATAGCTGACATGAAAGCAACGCACCAATTCGCAGAATTTTTTCCAAAAAGGGCAATCTTGTCACCCTTTTCAATGGCCAGTTCTTTATACAACAGATGCTGCCTGGCTATCATTCCAGACATTTCTCCGTATGTTATCTCCGGTCCCTGGTAATCAGACAAAGCCGGAAGGTCCCAGTTCTCTTTGAAACTGTCCTCATATAACTTAATAAAATTCTGTTCAATCATGGTTGCTGGTTTTTGGTTCGGAATAAAGATATGAAATTTTAAAACACTAAAGGGACAGTGCTTATTTATGAACAGTGCGCCTCTAATCTATATGGACAAATACATTCCTAACCTGAATTATTCAAGAGTTTTTCGTAATGAGAATTCAGAGCGCCAAGAGTAAAGGGAAGCGCAAACTTTCGGCTCGCAGGAATAGCCTTAGTTATTTCGAGAACCGAAAGTTAAGCATTCTCTTTAATCGCAGGCGATATGGATTCGTAACAGATCAATTCGTGAATAATTCAGGTTAAATCGAAGGGCAGGCAGAAGTGATTAAATTGGATGCCAGACTTTCTGCAGGACAGCCAGTTATTGCATGTGATCTATTCTGAATTTTTCTGCCATTACAACCGTCCTTCGATCACTTGCCAGTCCAGGATATTCCAGAAACCGCCCAGGTATTCCGGCCGCTTATTCTGATAATCAAGGTAATAGGCATGCTCCCACACATCAGCTGTAACCAATGGTTTCAGTCCGTTTCTCAGGGGATTATCGGCATTGGAAGCCTGTACAATGGTGAGCTTTTCGTTTTCATCCATCGCAAGCCAGGCCCATCCGGAACCGAAAATCGTGGCTGCTGCTTTTTCAAATGCTCCTTTGAACTGGTTCAGTGATCCGAAGTCGCGGTTGATCAATGCCCCGAGTTTTCCCTCCGGCGCTTTTTTCGGATCCGGCGAGAAGGATTCAAAATAAAATGTGTGGTTCCATACCTGGGCTCCGTTATTAAAAATACCTCCCCTTCCTTTCTTAATGATCGTCTCAAGGTCGGCATTCTCAAATTCTGAACCAGGTAACAATTTGTTCAAATTTGTTACATAGGCCTGGTGGTGTTTCCCATGATGAAATTCCAGTGTCTTTTCACTGATAACAGGCTCCAGGGCATCTTTTGCATAAGGCAGTAGCGGTAATTCAAATGACATAATTTCCGGGTATTAATTAGAAGTAAAAATAAGAAAAATCATTGACAAAATCAACACCTTACATATTTGGATTTCCCCCAATATTTCCTTATAGTTTTCCTGAGTTGTAGGCTGGAGAATCGACACAGGGATTTGACAAGTGATAAAGCCTGAAAAATGGCGAGATGATGAAGTTCTAGTTCTATGTTTCTCCATTCTCAAATAGATATTCGTACTATTTTTTACAATTCGTGTCGATAATTCAATCATACAACACATAAATAGTGGCTGTAAGAAAACTCCATTTTACTCACAGAGTGTTTATTTTTATTGTGTTCGTGAGCTAAAGGTTCGGCGGTTTCACCACAATAGTCTAAGCGAAAGCGGTCAGGAACGGGTCCTAAGGTAGTTAGCTGTCCTTCGGCTCGAGGTTCGGCAAGCTCACCTCTTCGCTCAGGAACCGGTCATTTGGTAGTTAGGGGAGGGATCTCGGCATAGCTCGATCCGCCTCCGGTGGAGAGCATCCCCTGTTTAAATGGAAGCGATAACAGCGTGCTCTTTCCAGAATTCAACGCTTTCACTGAAAGCCTCCTGGGTCTGGAATGCTTTATCAGGCAATGGAGGTGCAAACAGACCCGGAAAAAAGGTGATCACTTCGAACGAAGATCCGGATCTTGCTAATATAAGATTCAATGTCCATGTTATTCCCGGACTGATCCCTGAATTACAGTAAACGACCCCGCCGTTCATTACAAGTGCATCCTTTTCCTTTCTATCAAGATCACTGATCTTTATAATACTGTCGGTTCCTATCCCCAGCGGGTAAAGGTCATGGCGGTAATCCATGCTGATCTCAACTCTCTTTTCAGAATCCCTGGTTTCCTTTATCGAATAAGTATCTGTATTCCTTAACCTGGCAATCACTGAAAAAGGATTATCGGCAAAGTCTGGATGAAATTTTGAGACGTTCTTTTTCAGACGTTCTTCAATACCATCATAATTCCTGTACTGGTGAAGGAATTTTTTAATAAATCCATGATCAATATGACTGAAATGTTTCATGGTATGGTACTGCCGCTCAGGTCCGAAATCAAATTCGTCTGCCATGCTTAATATTTCCCTTATATCTTGCATGTTATTTTCTTCTCATCCTGAACAAAAGGAATATCAATCCGAAAATGATGAAGCCGCCTATAATACTTGGAATTGGATAAACACGGGAACGTTCTATTCCCATTTTTACCGACCATTCAGAAAGGTCATAAATAACAGAGAAGACGCTGAGCAATGTTATTGCAACCAATGCGGTATTGAATGATTTTTCACGCTTTTCCTGGAACTGTTCATTGATGCGCTGTATCTTCACATCCATCCGCTCTACCTCAGCTTGTATTCCAAGTGCATATATCAGCTTGTCCCTGATCAGGTCAGGCAAAAATTTATATGATACCTGGGTATGCTGATAATCGTTCACAAATTCAATGAAACGGTCCCTGATTAATTCCGTGTTCCTTGTAACCCTGGTAACTTCACTTAGCTCCGAATTGGTCAGGTACATGAAAAACTTCGAATATATGGTATGGATATACAAATTAAAATAATCATTCTGCCAGCTGTTGAAAGAATCAGTCACGTTGATACTGACCCGTGTAAAGGTATCATAGAGCGCCATAGCCATCCAGTTCCGGAAGACAGATATCCTGTTATACTGTATCTGCTCATTGTAATAATCTTCAGAAGGTGCAAAATAGGTATCTCCGGCTGCCGAACCAATCGGTGACATGTTACCAATATCAAAGAGAACACGTTCCAACTCCTCCCTTGACCCTGTTTCATTGAAATCCAGAATTGTATAAAGTTTAAGCTGTGGATTATAAATGGTCCACTCACCAGAAATGTTAAGCGGACTGAGAATCTCATGCATTATTAACTCCTCTATTGATTTTTCACCACAGTTCCTGGTCACAATATTCTGAAGGTGCCTTATCTGATTTAAAAAATCAGAAACTTTCCCGAGTTTTAATTTCCCATCTTCCGCTATAGAAACCTTTATGGAGAAAATGCCAATTCCATGCGGAAATATGTAAAGATCGATATATTCGATCCTGAAAGAAATTGAATATACTTCAGTGACATACAATTCCAATTTTTCCAGGTCATTACCACTTTGCAGGCACTTTTTGAGTGTTAAATGGTTCAGCACTTTTGAATCGAGAGAGTGAAGTTCATCTTCCCGGAAACGGATCTCCGGAAAAATATTGTTTAGGTAGCTGTGGTTGAGGTAATCGAATGTGCCCTGGTAATTTCCATTGTTGATCCGGTTCCTCCAGTTGAAATATATTGACCACAATTCCTCTTCATCAACCTTGTTAATATCGTACCTGAACAATCCATTTACGATTGTATAGAAGGAATTTACAGGTATGTTTTCGTTGAATACCATTTTTCATTGTTTCAGAACCTGATTCCCATCAGGATCACATCATCCACCTGTGCTTCATCTCCTTTCCACTCCTGGAATCGCTTGAATAAAGCATCTTTTTGATGGTCCATGGGTTGCTTATGGAGATTAAATAACAAGTCTTTCAGCTGTTTGTACTTGAATTTCTTCCCTTCGGGACCCCCGAACTGGTCGGCATATCCATCCGAAAAAAGGTAGATAATATCGTTCTGTTTTATTTTTATTTCATTGTTTGTGAAAGGCATGCCAACATTGTGATGGATGGCAACCGGCATGCGATCAGCACGGTACTCCAACAGTTCCCCTTCCCTGATGAGGTACATAGGGTTGTAGGCTCCGGCATACTGAAGTGTGAAAGAGGACGGATCATAAACGCACAATCCCATGTCCATGCCATCTTTGGCCGTTCCCTCTTCTCCCGACTGGTGCAGGGATGCGATCACCTTTTTCCTGAGTTCATCCAGGATCTTGGCTGCATCCAGGTTCCTCCTCCTGCTAACGATCTCATTCAGGAATGAAACCCCCAGCATGCTCATGAATGCACCCGGAATGCCATGTCCGGTGCAATCAGCTGCGGTAAAAACCAGCAGGTCGTTTTTCTTTGTTGCCCAGTAATAATCACCACTAACGATATCCTTGGGGAGGTATAACATGAAATAATCCGGCAATAGCTCATCAAGGTATTCCTGAGGTGGAAGCACCGCACGCTGAAGCTTCTCCGCATACCGGATACTGTCGGTGATCTCGTTGTTCTTCTCCTCGATCTCGTCGTAGGCTGCTTTCAGTTCCACATTCCTCAGCTGGTAGATCTCTGCTTCCTTTCGCGACTGCTCGGTGGCAAACATGATCTGTTGGTTCCTCATCCGGCTGTGGCTCTCGGCATTGTTCACCTCCTTTTCGATCCGTTGGAATTCTTTCAAATGATGAAGCGCCTCTGCCAGTTCTCCTTTTGCCTCATAATAATCTGCCATGATACGGTGAACCCTGTAGATCATGGGTTTTGCCTTCATGTCAGCAGCGATCTTCATGGACCTGTTGAGGTAATCTTTTGCCTTTTCCAATTCTCCGGTGGCAATATGTATCCTCGCCAATCCGAGCAGGCACTGCAATTCACTACGGGTCTCCCCGATGCTCCGGTTCAGTTCTATACTTCGGTTATAATACTCGATTGATTTGTTGTGTTCTTTCATTTCCTCGAACAAACTGGCCAGCCCGAGGTAGGTCCATGGCAATCCGTTCCGGTCGTTGATCTCCTCACGCAATTTCAGGCTCTGGCGGTAATATTCTTCGGCATTGCCATACTCCTTCATGAGCGTATAGGTCCTGGCAATGAGATTCAGCGAAGAGGATACAGCTTTATGATCTTCAAGTTCGTTGCGGGTATCGAGGCTTTTTTTGAATGAAGCAAGGGCCTGTTGAAAATCAGACAGCCGGAGATTGATCTGACCAAGGGTGGCAAGCGCATCACCCTCTCCTTCCCTATAGCCGGCATTTTCAGCAAGCCCAATGGCCTCCTGGGCATACTTGATTGCCGTTTCGTAATCACCATAGCTCTCATGGACCATTGCCAGGAAATTGAATGCGACCGAAAGTCCCTTTTGCCCATTTTCAAGTGCTTCGAACTGTTCCCTGGCATCCACGAGCAAATGGATCACTTCCTCGTTAAGGGAATGCAGGTAAAGGCACACTCCCTGCATCAGGGTTCCGTAAGCGATCCCTTTCCGGTAATTGTTTTCCCTGGAAATTCTTGTGGCGTTTTTCGCCATCTCCAATGCCTTACCGGGATCTTCATAACGCAAAAGCCAGGCACCTGAATTCAGCTTATCGACCTTTTGAGCCACCTGTTCAGCATTAGTTGTTGACCTGCCTTCATTTTGCTGATTTTCTTTCAATATCATTCCTTTGTATTGGAAAATTCTTTAAATTAGTTAGTGCTTTCAAGAAAACGCCAATAGCTGCGTTATGCTTGACTTCAAAACAGTCATCCCGATAATATATCGGGACTCCTGTTTTTCAGTCATCGATCCCGATGGCTATCGGGATGCTCTTGACGTTTTCTTATCAAGCACTGCTTAATAATATGAGTTTTCTTTCTGACACTAGTTACTTATAAATTTAAGGAAAATAATCATCATGTACGAAAAAAATGATAAAAAGTCCGGTTTGATACCAGGCAGGTATTCCACCAAACGGTTTTTTGAAGAGTTCAGCCTGAGCAAGAAGGTTGTCCGAAGAATGCTCATTATAATGGGAATTGGTTTGGTGCTGACCATAGGCGGAATTCTGACTGAGCAAACCGATATCCTTTGGATATTTCTATTGGTACCCGGGACCATACTTCTTCTTGGCATGCCTGGAATAATGGCAGCAATAAATAAGAAACACATGGCACTGCCTGTTACAATTCAACTCACACTTGTGATCATCGGATTATTCTTTAAAAGAATGCACTGGCCCGGAGGAACCTATGCGTTAACAATAGGACTGATAAGCTTGTCAACCGGGCATTTTTTCCTGATGGCTAAGATCTATTACACCGCACTTAAGAGCAATTATTTCAGGATCGTGGGGTCCGTCGGGAGCCTGTTCATCGCCATCATGTCGCTGGGAGCAACCTTTAAGATCATGCACTGGCCGGGTGCAAACATGTTTCTTAAAATATCCCTTGTTCCGTCCATAATCTTTACGCTGATCGTGCTGGTTACCCTCCCGGGATCCGGGTACATCAAATGGAAAAAGGAGTACAAACGGATCTTTGCAAACAAATTACTGATCCCCTGGATATTCTTCCTGGTCCTAACTCTTATTACTACGGTACTGCCCAGGGATCTGAGCAGTAAATTCTTCTACAGCGAACGCCGGCAGAACAAACAAATTTTTGAAATGACCCCGTATGAACCTGCGCAAAAGGAAGGAATGGAACCGGTTCAATAGACGATCCAGTCGCGGATATTGTAATCCATATCCCCGAAAATCTTTCTGTCCCAGACAAGGTCGATCACCTCTTCCGCTTCAATGACATGCTTCTCAAGCCTGTTGCCGTTGATGGAAAAGATGTACCTGCAGTCCGCTGTATAAACAGGGTTTGTCCCCTCGAAAGCAAGTATGGGTGTATGATCCGAGGCGGCTATCTTAACCATGCCACTGCCTTCGATAACTGCAGCTACGCTCCTGGTATCAGGTGAAGGTACCAGGAATTCATACCTCACGGCTTCGCTTTCATGCCATTTTTCAATGATGTTTCTGTTGAAATACCGGTTCATGGGTGCTTGCTCGAAATCACTTGACTCGTCATGTAACAAGTAAAGATTTGTCTGCCGATTCCCATGTTGCTTTTCCGGGGATTCATTCCTTAACCTGACAACAATGATACGCTCATCGCCGGTAAAATATGCATCACACTCCTTGCCCAATGTGAAAGAATTTAATCTATCTTCCAGCCAACCGCTGTAGATTCCAGGATACGTTGCAAACCTCCCTGCACGAATTCTTTCTGTTCCATCCAGTTTGGATATCAGGCTCAAACTGTCATCCGATGAAGTCAGGATATAGTTGCTCAGGCTGTTGAACCGGCAGCTCCTGATGTTGTCCCGGTGGTGATCAATGGTACTGTAGTGTGCATACTTTCCTGATAACGTATTGAAATACCAGGTGTATACCACATCATCATCCCCTGCAGCGGCAACAAACCTCCTGTCGGGTGAAATATCCATTGCATTTATTTTCCCCTCGCCCATTTCCAGTTTTTGGAACACCGTCCCGTCTTTTCTGTAGAGGATCAGCCTGTTTTCAAGGATGGCCCCGACCAGGAATTCCTTCCTGCCCGAAAAATCAAAAAGGTATTTGTCGTTCACCCCGTTTGGTGTTGTAGGAACAACAAATGACGACGAATCAAGCAGTGAAATGATCCAGACCGTGCTGTCCCCCCTGAGCAACCCAATCCAGGCATTGTCTGGCGACATCCTGATCTTTTCAACGGATGCACCGGGAATGGAAGATGAGAAATGTTCGTTGCCATCCAGGTCCCATACTTTCGCATCATTGTTTTCCAGGTATCCAAAAACAAACCGGCCATCATCTGAAAGATCGATAAACGATATGAGGCTTTCACAGGGTTGAAATTCAAAGATCTCTTTTTCAGCATCCGGCACCTTCTCCATCATTGTATAAAAGGCTTCAAGCAGCGCATTTTTCGGAAGGCTCATGGCGGTGTCCTCCAAATAAGCTTCCCTTGCTGAAACCAGGCTTAGTTCGGGTATAAATTCTTCCTGGAGAAATGATGCATTTGCCATCAACCGCATGTAGTCATACTGGTTCTGCTGGTAATAATAGTACCATGCGGCGGCAATAATGAGCAAAAATCCGGCAACCGAGATCACCATCGACCGGCGGAACGACCGGCGGACGGTCTCTATGTCATATTTGCTTCTCTGAAAAAATGATTGCAGTTCCTTACCCAGGAACAACCGGTCCTCGTAGGGTGCAATATATTTAAGGTCATCCTCCGAAAGGAGCGTTTTCCTGGCAAGGAAGGCCTGGTATGCATTTTCTATGAATTGTCTGACCTCCATCACCTCCTTCTCCACAAGGGTGATCTTCTCAAATATCTTTGCGGCAAGGCTGTCGTGCCGCAACTCGTACCGGCCGCTCTCATCTTTCTCCCTCAGCAGGCGCAGGTCAACAAAGCGGTTCACCAGTTCTTTCGCTTCCTGTTCGGAAACATCTTTACCAAGCGAACGTGATGCCTCCAGGACCTCCTCCATGGTGATCTGCCGCTTGGTTCCCCTGATCGAAACAAATGACTTTAATATTGCAAGACCTGCATCAGGATCATCAAGCTCCCTGATCTGCTCTTCAAGAAAATCACCCAGCAGATCACCAACATCCCCCAGCTGCTTCAAATGACCATGTGTGAATTTTATTTTCTCCTGCTCATTCGTTTTTTTATCCGGACTGCTTCCCTTTCTCCCGGCTGCCTTGCCGGTAACCAGCCGGAAGATCTTGTCCAGGAAAACCTGAAGGTATGTCAGTTCGATCTCCTTCCCCTCCGGGGCAATCTTGTTGAGCAATGCCTCTTCAAACCCCTCTTCCAATTCTATGCCGGATGCCCGGCAGGGTCCCCCGATCGCCTCGATGGCATTCGCACGACCCATTTTCTCAACGCGCAACCGGTTCTGCATAATGTCCGGTATCTCCCGCTCAAATTCGGTGATGTTCGCAAGGTACTCCTCCCTGATCGATATAAGCACCTTGCACTGGACATCCGATTTCACAATGCTGCTGATAACAGATATAAATTCCCTTCGCTCCTCCCTGCTGCCAAAGATGAACAGCTCCTCGAACTGGTCAAAGATCAGGTAGACCGGTTTGAAATGGTCCAGGTAAACCGATTGTAATTTTTTAACCAGCTGTCCTGCACTGTATTTCCCATCTTTAACTTTACTTGCATTTCCACTGGTGTCATGGATCTCCAGCTGATGCCAGAGGCTCTCCAGGATGTTGTTACCGCGCCTGATGGTGACCGGGAGCCAGTCGCTTTCCGCGATCTTATTGCCCAGTCCGCAATTGATCAGAGAGGTCTTTCCCGTTCCGCTTAATCCATAAATCAATAGGATCCTGTTCTCATATACTTTCCTGTAAAGCTCCTCCGTCTCACGGTCGCGGCCAAAAAAGATTTCCCTGTCTTCGCGTGTGTAGGAATCAAGAAATTTGAAGGGGGATTTCATGTTGCTGGGTTTGAAGTTGTATTTCAGGAATTAGGTATCAGTTTTAATAGGTCTGGTTAATCCGATTTTATTCTGGTTATTTTAATACTTTAGTCAATCTTAATATTTGTTACACAGAGGGTCACAGAGAATGTTCAGAGAACCGCAGAGTGTTTGCAGACTTAAATATTGTAGCACTTTGTCCCTTTTAAAGATACAAAATTTATTATACTGCGCCACAACATATTACTTGCTTTATATACGTGTACATTAAATTGTCCGGGCTTACATTCCTGGATTCAGGCCGCCGAGGGGGAACAAATACCTGTCTTCTCCACAATGTTTTCATTTGCAGTGGGCCATTCATGAACGTGTGTCAGTTTCCGATCCTGCCCCTCTTATAAAAATCATCATAGATCTCATCCATGCCCTTTCTGCTCTTCCGATTTGCCTCCTTTGCCTTGTCTTGTGGATCGTAATCAGAAGGAAGGGTTGCACCAATGCGCTTGGCGCCTATCTGTGAGGAAAAAAGAATCGAATTTGCGGGCCGTGTTCCGTCTCTGCGAATAATACAGGGATCACTGAGAATAACAAAGTGGGATCTGCTTTCAGCAGGAAGAAGATTTCTGACCGTGAGATCTACCGGACCGTTATTGTACCCATAATAGAATAATATGAAATACTTTCCTGCCATCCCCATCAAAAATGCATCATCCTCAGACCTCAGGAAACAATTACAGCTATCCGGATAAAAACTCCGAAAACCGGTTTTGACAAGGTTTGATCCTTCTGATTCGAAAAGCAGGTACCCATTCTGTGGTAATTTGTTCCGGTATAAAGAGCGCGTAAAATGCATGGGTGAATGATAAAAAGCCCTCTGCCTGTTTCTTTCAAATGATCTCTGTTTGAATGCCGACACATCAGAAACGGGCTGAAAATAGCTTTTACCTGCAATATGCATCACCTTAACTCCGGCCAGTGAATCGTATTTTTCAGTAAATGTAATGAGATCATAATGCAACGTGTAACCCAGACTTTCAAGTGAAATTATCAGTGGGGCAAGTGCAGCTACTTCTATGGATTTCATTTTACTCACCATAAAAACAAATTCATTGTCCCTGTAATATTCAACTTTGAATCTCAGTACACTGTCGTTCTCTATCACGGCATTTCGGCCCCAGATGTCCTTTCCGAGAAAAGCATCCCTGAAATATTTCAGGTTCTCTGTCCTCCTGTTTTTACCCTGAATCGCTATTTCAGCAATATCAAAAAATTTTTGTTTCAGGAAAATCCTGAGGTATTGCGTATCATGACCCGCCAACGGAATCACCTTAAGTTCATAATTAATATGGCTTACCACAATGGCTTTCGGGGTGTTATTATACTCCAGGACGAATTCTCCCTTTTCATTGCTGACGGTCCCTATTGTAGTACCGTCAACATAAACGGCTGCCATTTCTACCGGCGCATTGGTTCTGCTATCAATGATCCTGCCTGTAATACGTTGTCCGGAAAGTAAAACAGGAGCTGTTATTAGAAAGATCAGGATCAATTTTAAATATACGTGCCAATTCATCTAATGCTTGTGTTACTGTTTGGATCCGTCATCGATGTGTCAACGTAAGTATTTGCAAGAGAGGCAACAAATATGATACCAATTTTATTAAATTATATCCATTCGAAAAAACAACTGTTGATAAACTCTGAAACCTATCACTGATTTCCTGGCGCTTATTTAAATCTGATATTTTATCTTTGTCAACAGATCAGGTTTTGTTACCAGTTTCTGTTATTCACTGTTCATCACTGGTTTACAATCCTCCACATTTTAACACAATGCATATGATCACCTTCTTCTCTGTTCCGTCAAACCGGATAATTGCAGTTGAACACTCCGTTGATCTCAATGATGAAGTTATAGATAAGCTGGAATGGGTTTTCAACGGTGCATCGGTAATTTCAGAACCGGAAATCAAAGGCTTTTTTATCGGGCCCAGGAAAGAGATGATCACCCCCTGGAGTACCAATGCCGTGGAGATCATGCAGAACATGGGGGTATTTGGTGTTTCAAGAATAGAAGAATTCTTTAAGGTTGAAAATGAAGATGCTTCCCACGATCCAATGCTTCAAAGGTTATACCGGGGGCTTGACCAGGAATTGTACACCATCAACATGGATCCGGATCCTATTTTTCATATTGATGACATAGCCGCCTATAATGAAAAAGAGGGGCTTGCCCTCAGTGAAGACGAAATAGAGTACCTCAATGATGTCAGCAAGCGGATTGGAAGGAAACTGACCGACAGCGAGGTATATGGCTTTGCCCAGGTCAATTCGGAGCACTGCAGGCACAAAATATTCAACGGCACATTTGTCATAGATGGTGAAGAAAAGGAATCCACACTTTTTTCTCTCATCAAAAAAACCACCAAAACCAATCCCAATAAGATCGTATCGGCATACAAGGACAATTGTTCATTTGCAGCAGGACCCACAGCTGAACAATTTGCGCCGACAAGACAGGATATCCCCGACTTTTTCAGGGTTACGGATGTTGAAACGGTACTCTCACTGAAGGCTGAAACACATAATTTTCCTACCACTGTCGAACCATTTAACGGAGCTGCCACAGGTACAGGCGGGGAGATCAGGGACCGGATCGCTGGCGGGAAAGCCGCCATTCCAATGGCTGGAACCGCTGTTTACATGACCTCTTATCCACGATCTAATGGTCCCCGCAGCTGGGAAAGTAATATGAAGGAGCGTCCCTGGTTGTATCAAACTCCGGAGGAGATACTTATCAAAGCTTCGAACGGGGCAAGCGACTTTGGCAATAAATTCGGTCAGCCACTTATCTGCGGAAGCCTGCTCACATTTGAGCACCAGGAAAACATGGAGAAGCAGGGATACGATAAGGTGATCATGCTGGCCGGAGGAATCGGGTATGGGAAAAAGAAAGATTCACAGAAAGACACCCCTGAAAAAGGTGACCTGGTCGTATTGATGGGGGGAGACAATTACCGCATCGGTATGGGAGGAGGTGCAGTGTCCTCAGTTGATACCGGCCAATACAACAATTCCATTGAGCTGAATGCCGTGCAGCGGGCCAATCCCGAGATGCAAAAGCGGGTATACAATGCCATCAGGGCCCTGGCGGAATCGGAGAACAATACCATTGTCAGCATTCACGACCATGGTGCAGGCGGGCACCTGAATTGTCTCTCGGAACTGGTCGAAGAAACTGGAGGAAAGATCAACCTGGACGCCCTGCCGGTCGGCGACCCGACCCTCTCCGCCAAGGAGATCATCGGGAACGAATCCCAGGAGCGCATGGGACTTGTTATTAAAGTTAAAGATATTGAAGAACTTAAGAGGATCGCTGACCGGGAACGTGCCCCGCTATATGTGATCGGTGAGATAACCGGCGACCATAAGTTTGTTTTCGAAAGTGAGAAGACCGGGGAACGCCCAATGGATCTCGAACTGGCAGATATGTTCGGGAAACCGCCAAAAACGGTTATGCAGGATGCCACTACCGAAATAAAATATGCTGACTTTGAACCTGACCCGCTCAGAATCGATGCATACATTGAAAACCTTTTACAGATTGAGGCAGTTGCCTGTAAGGACTGGCTCACCAACAAAGTTGACAGGTCGGTGACCGGAAAGATCGCCAAACAGCAATGTGCCGGAGAACTACAATTACCTTTGAACAACCTGGGAGCCGTTGCACTTGATTACAGGGGAAAGAAAGGATATGCCACGGCGATTGGTCACGCCCCTGTTGCAGCACTTGTAAATCCTGAGGCGGGAAGCGTTCTTTCCATCGCTGAGGCTCTCACCAACATCGTCTGGGCCCCCATGCGGGATCGGATTAAAAGCATTTCCCTCTCTGCCAACTGGATGTGGCCATGCAGGAACAAAGGGGAAGATGCAAGGCTATACCGTGCTGCACAGGCTGCCAGCGATTTTGCAATTGCCCTTGGCATTAACATTCCTACTGGAAAGGACAGCCTGTCTATGACCCAGAAGTATGCAGACGATGTTGTCCGTGCACCCGGAACTGTGATCATTTCTGCAGCCGGCGAAGTGACCGACATCAGGAAGATCGTCGAACCGGTATTGAAAAATGACCCGGAAACAAGGCTGATCCATATCGACCTCTCTTCGGATGCATTCAAACTGGGTGGCAGCTCCTTCGGACAAACGGTCAATCACCTGTTCAGTGAAGCTCCGACTGTGAAGGATCCGGAATATTTTGTAAAGACATTCAACCTGATACAATTTTTGATAGAAGATGGTAAGATCATTGCGGGTCATGATATATCCGCAGGTGGAATGATCACCGCACTGCTTGAAATGTGCTTCTCAAATGTTTCCGGCGGACTGGAGGTGGATATTGCGTCTTTTAAACAACCTGCTGCCGAGGTGTTGTTCAGTGAAAATCCCGGTATTATAATACAGGTAAGTGAACCGGAAAAAACATCCGCCCTCCTGGAAAGAGAGGGTGTCAGGTATACGGTGATAGGAAGACCTGCCGAGGATCGGTCATTGACACTCCAAACCAGGGGAAAATTATGGATTCTTGATATCGACCCGCTACGTGATACGTGGTTCCGGAGTTCCTACCTTCTCGACCGCAGGCAATCGGGCGAAAAACTGGCAAGGGAAAGGTTTGAATCTTATAAAAAACATGCTTTGCAGTTTGAGCTTAAAGACTTCAAAGCGACATTTGAATCACTGGGGATTGATCCTGACCGCAGGGAAGAGACGGGTATTAAGGCTGCCATAATAAGGGAAAAGGGCGTTAATGGAGACAGGGAAATGGCCTACCTGATGTACCTTGCAGGATTTGATGTGAAGGATGTGCACATGACCGACCTCGTCTCCGGTAGAGAAAATCTTGAAGATGTAAATTTCATAGTTTTTGTAGGTGGCTTCTCCAATTCAGATGTTCTTGGCTCTGCCAAAGGCTGGGCAGGCGCTTTCATGTACAATGAAAAGGCGCGGATCGCGCTGGAAAAATTCTATGGGAGAAAAGATACATTGAGCCTGGGTATATGCAATGGGTGCCAGTTGATGACGGAGCTGAACCTTATTACAGGAACCCCTGAGAACGCACCCCGGATGCTCCACAATGATTCAGGCAAATTTGAATCTTCATTTCTCTCTGTAAAGATCCCAAAGAACAAATCCGTCATGTTTGGAACACTTTCCGGAATGCAACTGGGTGCCTGGGTTGCACACGGAGAGGGAAAATTCAGTCTGCCCGGTAAAAAAGGGTACAATGTTGCTGCCAGGTATGCACACTCAACATACCCCGCCAATCCAAATGGTTCCGACGAAGATGTGGCTGCCATATGCTCAGAGGACGGCCGCCACCTTGCCATGATGCCACATCTCGAGCGTGCATTCTTTCCATGGCAGTGCGCCTATTATCCGGAAAACCGAAAGGCTGATAAAATAACACCATGGGTAGAAGCATTTGTCAATGCAAAAGCATGGGTAATAAAAAAAATTAATGAATAAGTTATGGTAACAACAATTATCTACGTCAGCGTATTGCATGAATACATTGATGCCTTTATCACAGCAACAGAAAAAAATCACGAACAGTCAGTAAAAGAAGACGGCAACCTCCGGTTCGACTTTCTTCAAAATGAAGAGGAACCCGGTTCATTTGTACTCTATGAGGCTTATGAAGACGAAGAAAAAGCAGCTGCCCATAAGAGCACATCCCATTACCTTGAATGGCGCGAAACCGTTGCACCAATGATGGCAGAACCCAGGAAAGGAGTCAGGTACACCGGATTGAAACCGTAGTCAGTTCGACAGTTTGTCAGTTCGACGGTTTGTCAGTTCGACGGTTTGTCAGTTCGACGGTTTGTCAGTTCGACAGAAACTTAACTGCGTTCTAATATCTGCGAGAAAAAATGGGTATCTCGCAAATACCGCTGAAGCGGTAACGCAGAATCCGCCGGTTTTGGCTACGCAGTTTTCATACCGCTGCAATTCATTGCACTGCGGTCGAAGACTTGCGAGAGACTTTAGTCGTGAAAACCAGGTAAACCCGGAAGAAAATAGTCTGCTTTCACCGATTATTTGTCCCGCTTCGTCGAATAAAATTGACTGTGATTCCTTATTGCAGCAACTTTGATATGAATTTTTAAATTTAATGTTATGAAACGATCAGCTATTATTCCGGTCATGCTACTCGGGTTAACCCTGAGCAGCTGTCTTGTCACTTCGATCCATCCATTTTACAGGAACAAGGACAAGAAATTCGAAACACACCTCCTTGGCACCTGGATAGATAATGATTCATCCATCTGGGTATTTGAAAAAAGTGTCATTTCAGAAGGAATTTTCGGTCCGGAGAGAGAGGACAGCACCTACTCCATTACCTATTATGAAGATGATAATCAAAAAGCATACCTTCAGGCAACACTCTTTGAACTTGAAGGACAGCAATATGTTGATTTTTTTCCGCATCCTGATGAAGATCATTGCAGGTCGGAAATGGTCTCATTTCACCATATACCGGTTCACACCCTTGCCAGGTTGAAATTCAGTCAGGATACGATGATCTTTTTCTGGCTGGGTGAGGAGTGGCTCAATGATCTGCTAGAAGAAAGACGCATTCGCATTGATCATGAACAGGTAATTTATGGTCCATACTATGGCAGGAATGTATTGACCGCCGGCACGGATGATCTTCAGAAATTCATCCTTAAGTATATGAATGACGAAGAGATGATCACGGAGATTGAAAATGCCATTGCCTCCAACGAGGAAGTTAAAGATCACGTAATGTTAAAACTTTTCCCTCATGAAGGAGAGATCCCTGAAGATAAATAGAGAAAAAATATTTCATGTACTATTTGATCGGTTGCAGATCATCTGGCATGTACTGTATTGGTCTGCAGCTTATTTGATACTGCTGAAGATATTTTCGTTTTCTGAAAGGATCGAAAAAATTGATGCCCTTTACACGCTGGTTTTCATTTTCCCGATCCTGATTTGCACTTACCTGAATCTCTACGTGCTTATCCCCTTTTTACTGAAGAAAACAAGGTATCTCTGGTATGCTGCGGCCTTCATATTACTGGCATTCGGATCAGCAGGAATGATCCATATGCTATTTGAAAGATGGATCGATTATATTCTCAAGGGATATTACTTCATCTCCTATGATGAATACAGTGTATTGCTGATCTATGCGTTTGTGTTCCTTGCGCTTTCTACATTACTTAAACTGGCAAAGGAATGGGCGGTGTATACCCGCAGGGAGAAACATAAAAGAATGGTTCAACTGAGAAACCTGCAGGCCCAGATCAATCCGCATTTTCTGATGAACAGCCTTCAAACCATCTATTCCCTTTCACTGAATAAATCGGAAAAAACACCCGAAACCATTCTTCAGCTGTCGGAGATTCTTAAATTCTCCATATACGAAACCAGCCAGGACAGGGTCAGCCTGAAACGGGAAATTGAAGTGATGAAAGATTATGTTGAGATATACAGGTTAAGAGTGGATCCCGACAGGGCACAGATATCATTCGATGTGGAAGGGATGACTGATGACCTGGTAATCCTGCCGCTTCTCTTCCTGCCTTTTCTGGAAAACAGTTTCAAACATGGGATCCAGGGTACAGAAAAACGATCATTTGTGGAGATCCGTTTTCAAATCCGGAAAAATAACCTGAACTTTAGGATAACCAACAACTGTGGGCATCCCGATAAAATTGAAAATGAAGCTTACAGTGGCATTGGGATTGAAAATACAAAAAAACGTCTCGCAATCAGTTATCCAGGAAAACACCAACTGGATATACGCAAAAATGATGACACATTCGAGGTATCCATGGATATAATACTGGAAAGGAAATGAATTTAACAGCTCTGATCATAGATGATGAACCTGCTTCAAGGAATATCCTGAAAAAATACCTGCAGGATATCCCCGGGGTTACCCTGGTAGCTGAATGCAGGGATGCATTTGAAGCGTCAGAATTCCTTTCTCAGAAGAATGTTGACCTGTTGTTCCTTGATATAAATATGCCGCGCCTGTCTGGAATAAGTTTTGCAAAGACCCTGACACAGGCACCCATGATCATATTCATAACCGCCTATCCTGAATATGCCGTTGAAGGTTTCGATATGAACGCTGTTGATTACCTGGTAAAACCTTTTTCATTTGAAAGGTTTCTTAAGGCTGTAAACAAGGCCATCGAAAAATCAACTTCCGGGAATGACGGCCATCAAAGAGACAATACATTACTGGTACGTGCCGATAAAAAGATCTATGCGCTGAAAACCAATGATATCATCTATATTGAAAGCTGCGGTGATTACGTGAAAATTGTTACGGGAGAATGCAGGTCACTTATCGTTCATGATACCATGAAAGGATTCTTTGACAGGCTGCCGGGGAACGAATTCATGCGTGTTCACAGGTCCTACACGGTTAATATTTCACACGTTCACTGCATTGAAGGCAATATGATACAAACACCAAGTGATGCAATACCTGTAAGCCCTGCATACAGGCAGGAATTGCTGGACAGATTGTAAGGGGAGCCAGGGGCCAGATGCTTCTAACAAGCAACCTGCTTTCTACGCCTGCGTCGTATTCGGCGGACGAAGCCGGCAATCTGTCTATCACTTGCTGTCACCCCGCATCTCCTTTCCCGCATCCTTTGAAAAAGTCTTGATATGGAGGTCCTGCTGCGGAAACGGAATCTCAATGCCGACCTCCTTAAGTGCCGATTCAATCCGGATCCTCAAATCGCTCTCTACCTCCAACCGGTGGTCCTGGTCGATCCATGCCAGCAGCCGGAAATCCAGGGAACTGTCCCCAAATCCGATGAAATAAGCCTTTGGCTGGGGATCATTCAGCACCCTGGGATTGCTTGTAGCTACATCCAGTAACAATCGTGTGACCGTGGATGGATCTGTGCCATATGCCACCCCAATCCTGATATCGGTCCTCCTGTACTGATCGGATAGTGTCCAGTTGATCAGATCATTCGAAATAAGGGACCCATTGGGAACGATCACTTCAGCCCCTTCAAATGTTTTAATGATACTGGATCGTATACCGATCTTCTTTACCCTTCCGAGCAGGGAATTCACCTCCACGATGTCCCCTTCCTTAATGGGGCGCTCAAAGGCAAGGATCAGTCCGGAAACCAGGTTATTGAAAATATTTTGCAGACCGAAACCAATACCCACTGAAAAGGCTCCGATGATAATGGTAAGGTTCGACAGGGATATTCCTGATGCTGCCGCCGCAAGGAGAAAACCAACAGTTATCAAAGATATTCTCACCAGCATAACAATGGTGCTGGGCATGCCCCGTTCAACTTCAACCCTTGCAAAAACCTCTTGATGAAGTATGTGCCTCACAATGCGTGAGATAAACAGCGAAAGCCAGATCACAAAAACAAAGATGAGGATATTGACCAGGGTGAAAGGAGCCTGTCCTATCTTAAATTCATGTGTCAGCACATCACCGCCCCAGGTAACAACAATATCCCTGACATTGAACTGGTCGAGTGCAAGAAATATCCAGGCCACAACAAAAAGAAGCCTCATCACCCTGTAAATCTTGCTGAAAATATACTCCAATTGGTCCCTGAAAATGTTGGACCTTTGAAAGAGCTTGCTGGTAATAAGGAGGTTTAAAAGAGCAACCGTAATGTGAAAACCAACGTATGTAACCATTACCAGGTAGCCGCTTTTTATAATACCGGCAGAAAGGTATTCTGAAAATGAAACGGTTCCAAAAATATTACCTATCAATGCAACAACCAGGAAAAACAGGTAGGTTAAACTGATAACCGACAAGACATAATTAAATATATCATGCTTCTGCGAATGCGTCAGTCTGCGTCTGTTTATAAAACTCAACAGGTAATAAATGGAAATCACCTGTGCTATAAGCAACAGGATCCTGCTAAAAGAATACTGGTCGTAAAACAAATTATAGAAGCAATACAGGACATAGGCAATTGCAAAACCGGTCAGCAACCTTTTATACCCGAAAGGCAGTATCTCAAGGGCTATCCGAAGGATGGCTGCTACGGAAATGATCGCGATAATTGAACTATAGCTGGATGGAATATCAGGTATCAGCAGCCACAGTATATACAAACCTGCAACAATTGCAACTTCAACGGGCTTGCGAAATATTTCATTGATGTACAATCGCAGCAGAACTGTTTTGGTTTCACCAGAACGAACAGACGTTGTCCCCTTTAGCCAGAATACCAGTATGAACAATGCGATCAATACTATAAATGCCATAATGATCCGACCTGAATAATCACCGAATAAAGTTTCGGTATCCTCCTTGAAGTTTGCTCTGAACAGATGCCACTGTAAATTTGTATTAAGGGTATCTCCCTTACTGAAAAGCGCCCATACAGGCGGCATATCTTTTTGGAGCATCTTGTTGCTGCTCATCTTCCGGAATCCGGCAATGGTATTCTCAACCTGCGCCAGCCTGATCTCCTGGTCGGTCAGCCTGCCCGATTGCGTCAGCAGGAAATCAATATCATTCTGCATTAGCAGGCCAACAGAGTCGATGCTGCTGAGCACATTCCTTACTCTCCTTGTGATTGTTCCAGGAGTGGAACTTTCATCATATTGTTTAAGTGTAAGCTCCCACCTTTGACGGTTGTTACGCAAGGCCTCCCTTTGCACCTGGATCGACATGATCCTCTCGTTAAGCTGCTCCTGCAAATCCTGCAGATCATTGTGCAAAAGCCGCATGGTATTGTTCCATGTCTCAAGTTCCCTGAAATTGAGTTCACTGAATTCAATCCCTGCAGTATCAGCAAAGAATTCATCGGTCTGCCCAATCACGTTTCCCGTCTTTTCAGAAATATTCATCATTTCGGCTTTTGAGGACCTTTTCGAAGATATCCTGTTCAACAGGGCAAATGTTTCCGTGGTTGCAGTGTTGAAATTATTAAGTTGGAAAGGCCTTAAGACCTCCCCGGTGGTATCAGGACTCGAAGACGATTCCTTGAGCTGTGGAAAAAATGACTGTGGCATTGCTGATGACACAAAGAGTAGCATGGTCAGCAGTAATAAACCACGCATCATGAACAGTGCTCTCATTCGTTTATATATTATTTGCATTTGCCGGATTGAACTCTAACCTGAATTATTCAAGAATTGATCGTTAAATAAATTGAAACAAATTTATGAATTTGAGCGATTATTGAATACAAATACAGGATTTATTACTTTATTGACAGACACTAATTAGTGCCTGTCAATACAGTACAGTGGCTGGATCATAATGTTCGTTTGCAAGGCCTGCGAAGTTGGGAAATGCGGAGTTTACTTTTGTAAATGAGCAATTTACCAACGAGCGTAACGCAGCAAACGGACATTATGGACAGACACTAATTAAACGTCGTTGATGAACTGTACGCCTTTTCACCGTTTTCTTCTTACAAGCTTTATCTTATAACTTGTGTGAGTAGGTCACGATCAGGATGTGAGAACGAAGTGGATTTTTTGTATTTATTTCATTATCCAGCATGTACCCTGCCTCAAGAGAGCTCTTGTGGGAAAGCAGGTATTCCATTCCGCTTTTTATCCTGTAATCTGAAGGGATTCCGGCATCGGGAAGGCCCAGGGATATGAACAGCTCAAAGGAGGTATACAATTCAACCGGCAATCCAAAAATGTCATAAGTAAGTTTGATCCTGGAACGGCTGGTAGATTTATTCAGGTACAATTCATTGATGGAATTAAGATCGTCGAAACCATATTGTATCCGTTCCCTGACCTGGAAATTGAAAGAACGGATGTCTTTATCATAAGTAAGGTCTCCATGGATCCTGTATCTGGAAACAATTCCCATTTCATTGTTCCTGACTAAGATGTACCTGTACCCACCTTCAATCTCGAGGTTTTTAATAAGCTGGTATTCAACACTTCCTGTAACCAGTGAACGGTCAAATGCAGTAATGTTCTCCTTGAATCGCTGGCTGAAATCCAGGGAACCTTCAAGTTTGCCGGAAAAATCCTTCGAGAGCTCAACATCGAACCAGGATCTGAAATCACTGTATTGTGCCTTGAGACTGCCTGTGAGCATAATCATGATGAGCATGAGCAGAGCCGGTCTGACCCTTTCAATCGTCATCACCATCGTTGTCAAAAACCTCATCATCAGCAGCATTCATACGGTTCTCAGATTCATAATAATATATGAAGATACGGGCCGTGTCGCGAAGAAAATCAACCCTGCCTACCTCGGCCCTGTTCAGTTTCAGGCCGGTCCGGGTTTCAATATCCCTGATCAGGAGATGGTAATTTTCAGGCCTGATATTCTCTATCTTATCGTAATTGACGATCTTCCTGGATTCATGCTTCAGGAGAAACACACGCTCAAGGGTAAAAGTAGCCAGAATGACCGCCAGGTTGGTAAAAATGAAAACCGTCAGGTCACTGGACCAGTCAGACAGTGCATTGATCACTGAGGTGCCGATGATCATGAAGAGGTAGGTCATTTCCCGGATGGGGATCTGCCTGGTCCTGTAACGAATGATCCCGAAAATGGCAAACAATCCAAGTGCAAAACCCAAACCTATGTTCAGGTCCTCCAGCAGGAAACAGATAAAGAATACCACGATGGCAATCAATACATATGTGAAGAGGTAGTCCTTCCTGCGGGTACTTTTGTAATACAGGTACCTTACAAGGATCAGTATGACGATCATGTTAAAGGAAAAACGCAGCAGGAGGTCACCGAGATGCGGCCAGTTAAACAGTGTTATTTCCATTAATTTTGGTTTTTGTATTGTTGATAAGGTTCCTGTTATCAGAAACAATATGATCGATCTTACGGATTATTGACTTGAACCTGTTGGAAACAACATCCGTGTCCAGTTTGGCAACACCGATGCAGTATTTGCTGAAACGTATTGGATGGATCCTGTATTTCTTCATGGCATCGCTCATCCTGGAATTATAAACAACCCCTTCACGTTTTATTTCAGCGATTGCAATTCCGGGAAGCGCCATGGTGCCGTCTTTCAGGAGGTATTGCAATGAAAGATCAAAATCTATGGTAATGCGCTCCCTGTCACCCAGGTTTGCAAGTGTTATGCGCCGGAAACTATTCTGTATCACAGGGATCAGTTTCTCCTGGTTGAAAGGGGTATGCGTACTCAAAAATTCCTCTTCCTCACTGAGGATAACACGATCTGTATTCATGCATTCAACCCTGTTCTTTTCCGTGACACCCCTGTTGTCTTTCACCTTCACTTCCAGGAAAACCGTATCAGATGACCTGTATTTACGAAACCGTATCTTGTGCCTTTCCAGTTCTCCCCGGTGATGCATATGATACATTTCCAGGTCCTCCGTGTCATAATAGATTGTCTCATACTGCTGGCACCTGGATTCGTTCACCTCCAGCACCTTGTAGTGCTGTTTCAGATCTTTCAGGAGCATTGGAAGCTGGCCGACTGAAAACAGATATTTCAAGTCCATCCGGTTCATCAGTGAAACATCTTTCAGGTCATCCAGATAAACGGGGATAAAATCCGACAATAACACCTCAGTCTTCTCCATGGTACTCATACCTGTATTCCTTACGCTTGTATAATCTGTCTTTGTGATCATAGTACTTTTTCTCAATTACCAGTCCATCCTTATATACCCACACTTCACGCTCCTCTGTCCTCCCTTTGCCATCAAGTGTTACCTCTTCGGTCTTTTCCCCTTCACTGTTGTATCTGTATTGTTTCCACTCCTTGATCTTCCCTTCTTTATTGAATACCTTCGTTTCAATAACCCGGCCGGTAGTATCATATTGCTCGACCATCTCAACCACCGGATCCTTCAACCCTTCACCGATGAAATATTCATATACGGTCTGCTTTATAATCCCTTTGTTTTCAATGGTCTTCCTTGACTGACAGAATGTTTCCGGAACAGTTAAAAGCAAGAACAGTGCCGGTATTGCAATTCTAAGTATCATCTGCTTATTTATTAATTTTTTATAGGTCAGATAGCCTGCCCCGAAGTATATCGGGGGAGCTCGCCATTTTAAGTTTATTATCAAAGAAGCCTAAAACAAGAAGTGAAATAATCATAAGCGTGTGTGTCAATAATTTTATCATGGCTCGGTTCATTGCATTGATTTACAATTGATAAATGTCAAATACGCCAAGATCGATCTCCTCTCCCTCCTCCGTGATGGTCACTTCAAAGATAACGGGTATATCTTCAGTAGCGCCCGTGACATTCTCCGAATAGGTGTAAATAGTGAATTTGCCCTTTATAAGGTTCCTGAATTCAAAATAGCCGTTAAAACCGGTCCGGATCCTTTCGTCGTAAAATTCGTGTTGACCATAAGTGAGGTATACTTCATGCTCCTGGGCAAATGAGGTATCCTTCACAACGAGAAAGGGGTATTCTGATGAATTCTTATAATTGATCAGGCGAATGGTACCGGATATGCTGGAGGTACCATCATCGAAATCGAGTGTTTCAATTCGCTTCAGGACCCCAAGGTCCTGATCCTGTCCACTTTCAATGGTTGCATCAATGCTAACAGGAGTTTCTTCATTATCCATACTGAGTGAGTCCTCGCTCATGTAGTAAACCGTGTATGCTCCCGGACGAAGGTATGGAAACTGAAAGGCTCCTGATGAGCTGGTCTCCACCTTGTCCCCAACATGTTCATCCTCACCGAAAAGGAGGAACACATCTTCATCCACAGCAGCCTCCTCCTTTAACAGCAAAGAGTAGTCGTCGTTGTAAAAGCTGGTCACCAGCTTACCATGTATCCTGGATGTGCCGCCATATCCTTCCGGTTTCTCGCAGGAAAAGGGAAGCACGATCACCAGCGACAGAAAGATCGGTTTAAGGATATGTTTGACCGGAAATGTATAAGGCATTGTTTCAATTTTACGGATTTAAGTGACTAAAATTAGTAATTTTAAACCGAGAACTTAAGGTTTATTTAATATTGTTCATAATGATTTTTTCAGAACAAGGAGGGCTTTGAGTTGTTATCATATTAAATTACATTGTAAATTTGTGAACAACCTTAAACTTAAATTAAGATGCAAAGATTTATCCCATTGATTGTTTTACTTGTATTCCTGTGGTCGTGCCAAAGCAAAACATCAGGTGATGCACAAGCAGAATCAGGATCGCTGACCTTCAGCCTTACCGAGTTATGGAGGACAGATTCCATTATGAAAACCCCGGAATCGGTACTTTATGATCCGGCAAGGAACGTGCTCTATGTGGCCAACATGAACCGGACTGAGGAAGGTGATGACACCGGATTCATATCAAAATTAAATACCGACGGATCTGTGATCGAACTGCACTGGATCGACGGATTGAACGAACCACGCGGCATGGGTATTCATGGCGACCTGTTGTTTGCAACCGATAACGACAGACTGATCGTTGTGGACCTGGAAACAGGGGAATTGAAGAAAATGGTGCCCGTTGAAGGCGCACAGTTTCTTAATGATCTCTCTGTATCGAAAGACGGCACGGTATATTTCTCCGACAGCCGTGGCGGAAAAGTCCAGACTTACAAGGACGGTAAGATTACCGACTGGATCCCGGAGATCAATGGTCCGAACGGACTTTTTGACGAAGGCGACAAGATCCTTGTGGCTGCATCCGGCGACCAGGAGCTAAGGCTCGTTAACAAGGAGACTGGTGAATACGATGTTGTGGTTACCGGATTCGGTATCGACGGCATTGAATATACCGGCATTGATGACTATTACATCATCTCCGAATGGAGCGGCCGCATGCACATTATCGGGAACGATACCATACAGAAAGTGCTGGATACCCGGGAACAGGAGATCAACTCGGCAGACATCGGCTACAACATGAAAGAGAAGGTGGTGTATGTTCCGACTTTCTTCGACAACAGGGTTGTGGCATACCAGCTGAAAGGGGAATAGAAGATTTTCGCTCGACTTCTAAAATCCCGGGGGGATTACTCGCGTGATCCCTGTGGGGGTGGCCTTGCAATAGCTCAAAATCCCGCATTCGCTATCGCTCATGCTCTGGATTTTTTTCTCACCCACGACTTCTAAAATCCCGCGGGGATTACTCGCGTGATCCCTGTGGGGGTGGCCTTGCAATAGCTCAAAATCCCGCATTCGCTACCGCTCATGCTCTGGATTTTTTTCT
>JAIPBT010000010.1 GCA_021738565.1 Bacteroidales bacterium | reverse complement strand
AATTTGTCAGATGGAGCTCGCCATGACAGCTTTTCAAAGGTTCCTTGCCTATAAAGTGTTATAATCATAATCATATGTGTTCCGCCAACCGGCGGATCATGGCTCGGTTCAGTCATCGATCCCGATGGCTATCGGGATGCTCTTGACGTTTTCTTATCAAGCACTGCTAAATAATATGAGTTTTCTTTCTGACACTATTTAGCTGATTCCGTTGATCATTTACCGTCGAACTGTCCCACTGTCTCACCGTCCCACTGTCTCACCGTCCCACTGACTCCCGACTAACTGGATTTGGAGTTCTTTATTCCTGGTTTGTTTTAAGATATTCCAGCACCTGCCTGTAATTTTGATCTTCAGGGTAATATTCGACCAGTCTTTGTATGTATTCCAATGCTTTGGCTGTATGATTCTGTTCCAGATTGATCGTTGTAAGGGCATAAAGTATGTCCCTGTTGTAGGGATGGTTCTGCAGGGATGATTCCAGGAAGGTTATGGCTTTTCCAGCTTCTCCCCGGGAATTCAAGCCGATGCCATATACATAGCTGTATTGAGCCACACCCGGAGCAAGATCTGCAGCTTCTTCCAGGTAGGCCATTGCCTCATCCTGGTTTCCCTGCCTGATCAGCAGGAGTCCGAGGGCGTAATTGACCGGTGCCAGGTCGGGATAAATTTCCAGGGCATCAAGCAGGATCCTTTTTCCTTCAACATCCCGGCTTGTCCTTCGGTAAAGATCAGCCAGGTTGATGTATGCAGTAACAAGACCTGGTTCAAGTTCAATTGCCTCTTTGTAGGATGCTTCTGCTTTTTGCAGGTCACCCTGGTTGAGATAGAGGTTCCCGAAGTTGATATGTGTTCCCGGGTGATCTGCATTGATCATCAGGGAAGAGATGTATTCATCAAGACCTCTTTTATAAAGCACTTTTTTGCTTTCCGGGATGTTCTCAATATTAAAGCGTGACAGTGCACTCGCGGCTATGACACGAACCAGTTTAACCGGGTCGTTCAATGCATTGATGATCATATTCACGACCGATTGATCCCCGGTGTATTGAGCGACTGAAAGTGTTGCATACCTGATGAGCGGGTCTTTATCAGTTGCCGTCTTTCTCAGCAAGCCATTTATGGATCCGTCGTTGTAATTGCCCAGCAATGAAATGGCAGTGGCTCTCACCATCGGCGCATTGTTATGATCCTCTGCCAACCTTATCAGTTCTGGCAATGCTTCGGGATACGACTGCCTGCCAGCCCAGAATAAATCTCCATAATGTTTGGTGTTCACCAGGTCATTACCGTACCATTCCCTCAGGTAGTTTGTTGCCCACTCGATCGATTTATCATCATGACATTGATTACATGCATTCGGGGTACCCAGCTTGTCTGAAAGGTCGGGACGCGGAATTCTTAAGCTGTGATCGCGCCGGGGATCAATTACCATGTATGTTCTTTCATGCATATGACATTCAGTGCAACTGGCGCCTTCCCCGGAGGGATCGTGAAAATGATGTGACCTGCCCCCGTAATAGGAAGCCATATGACACCTGTA
The DNA here is from genome assembly GCA_021738565.1 of Bacteroidales bacterium. GTDB lineage: Bacteria > Bacteroidota > Bacteroidia > Bacteroidales > M55B112. Next base: position 108,102 of record JAIPBT010000010.1, on the reverse strand, counting down.
GCACAGCCCGTTTCCGTCGACGTATACCTTGCCGCTATGCGGTTCATGGCAATCCTTGCATACTACTCCTGCCTTGTACATTTTACTTTGGAGGAAGGATCCATACACATATACTTCATCAAGTATTTGTCCGTCAGCAAAATAAAGATTTTCATCCAGGAGGGATGGCCAGTGTGTTTCCAGCAGTGATCCTCCATGGTAATAGTCTTCAGTTATTACAGACCGTCTTGAATGGCAACGTGCGCACATCTGCACAAGTTCGTCTGTCTTTCGGGGTATCGACCTCCTGGCTGTTGTTGAATCGGGATCAAAAACCCATGTGGCATTGTCCGTATCTTTTAACCTGACTACAAGTCCGAGGTCTTCATAAATATCCGGACTTGAACCCTGCTCAACTTTTTTTGCCCATTCTATATGCAATGAACCCGGTCCATGGCATGCTTCACATGAGACGTCTATTTCATTCCACGTTGTATTGTAGGTTTTGGTCTCGTAATCGTAATTTTTCCTTGTATTGGTGGAGTGGCATTCTGAACACATGTAATTCCAGTTCTGCGTGGGCCTTGTCCAGTATAAGATATCATCCGGGGCGATTCTTTCATCCCCGTACAGATGGAACCACCTCTGCCCGCCTTCAGCCGCGGGGCGCGTATCCCAGGCAATGGGCAGGCACTGATAGGCGCCGCCTTCAAATTCTATCAGGTATTGCTGTAAAGGAATGATCCCAAATGTATAACTGATCCTGTATTCGGCCATTTTTCCTCCGGGACCCTCCGTGTATACAAAGAAACCATCTCCTTTCCTGTAGAATTTCGAAGTAACTCCAAAATGGGTGAATGTTGTATTCTGAAAGTCCCCCAATACCGTATTTTCATCTGCGATATCCATGGCAAGGTCATGGTCAGAATGCTGAAAAAGTCCGTATTCCATTTCATGACATTCCTTGCATGCTTCCCTTCCTGCATAATCTATGTTATCAGTAATCCGGCCTGCATCAATCAGCTCTTTATCTTTTTTATTTCCATTGCAATTGAAAAGTAAAACAGCTGCTGTCAGGAAAATAAATGAGAAAAAAATAAAACCTTTATAAAATTTAGCCATTGGTATCTAAAAAAACCTTAAAAAATGCAATCTATCTCAAATTTTATCAATATCCCTGTGGAACGATTATTTTAAAACAATTCAAATTTATGTTTTTATGACCGATTATTTCGGTATGAAGCGTAATTCAAAAGGATTCTATATATTTTTATTGGATAATTGTTAACGCTCATGGAAAGAAGGAGCTTTATAAGGAGAATATCCATTGCCCTGGCATCGATTGCAGGAATATTTTTGGGAGCCAGCTTCCTGAAACAATTTGCCCACAGGCATGGGGAGCAAGGGAAACGTATCAGGGTCGGCAGGTTATCGGATTTTCCCGTGGATACCTATACGTACATCAATGATCATAAAATATTTGTTTACCGTGATCATGAAGGGATCAGGTCGGTATCTGCCGTTTGTACGCACCTTGGATGTATCATCCAGCGAACCGATGAAGGTTTTGAATGCCCGTGCCATGGGTCCTGTTATTCTGAAGAAGGAAAAGTTGTGTCAGGCCCTGCCCCAACTGCGCTTGCATGGTATAAAATGGAAAGGACCCCGGATGGAAAATTCATAGTTGACCTTGATAAGAAAACAGGGGCAGACGAAAAATTGTACTTTGCGTAGAAATACAACAACATCGTTTGCCATGATCACAAAGAAAGGGATCGGGGCCGGTTACAAATACATATTGAAGGAAATTCATGCATAATAGCAGTCGCAATATACAGTATGAATGTAGGATGCCTGGTACAGATAATATATCGAACAGTCCTGAAAAAATATACAGGAAAAGGGTTAGAAAGATCACGCGGAATTTTTTTCTGCACATCCATTCACCGCGGATCTATCCCTTTTCCATGAAGCCGGGATACACTTTTGGCCTGGGTATTGTTTTGGGTTTCCTGTTCCTGATAATGATTTTCACCGGGGTCCTGCTAATGCTGCATTACACACCTTCGGTTGAATCGGCTTATAATTCTGTTAAGGACATTGTTCATGTTGTGCCTGGCGGTCGCATCATCCGGAATATCCACAGGCTTGCTTCCCATGCCATGGTAATTACCGTATTCCTTCATTTGCTGAGGGTGTTCTATACGGGGTCATACCTTGGAGGAAGGTATGTAAACTGGATCATAGGTGTTGCAATGTTTGTTGTTGTCCTTTTCATGTCGTTCAGCGGGTACCTGCTGCCCTGGGACCAGCTTTCCTATTGGGCAGTTACCATCGGATCCAATATTGCAGCATCAGCCAGGGAGCTTACAGACCTGTTGGGAATTACTGGTATCCTGGATATTGGAGGCTTTTTTCAAAGGTTGCTTATTGGTTCGGAAACGGTAGGACAGACGGCACTTACCCGTTTTTTTATGTTGCATGTGATCTTCCTGCCGCTTACATTGCTTGTCCTGACGGCGGTTCATCTTTGGCGGATCAGGAAAGAAGGGGGATTAAGCCGTCCGGTTGCAATATCTTCCAGGGAAACGGACAAACTGCTTGCCTGGCCAATGCTGATGTGGGTTGAACTGTCCATATTCCTTTCTGTAATTGCCTTGCTGGTATTGTTTTCCTTTTTTATTGAGGCTCCGTTGCTTGAGCCGGCCAATCCCTCACATCCTGAAAATCCGGCAAAATCTCCCTGGTATTTCCTCGGAATCCAGGAGCTGGTATCCTATTCAGCTTTTGCAGGGGGATTACTGGTTCCTGTGCTGTTCCTGTATTTCCTCGTTTCCATACCCTATAAAGATAAGGAAGAGCAATACATAGGTGTTTGGTTTTCAGGTCGCCGGGGAATTAAGGTATTGTTATATGCAATACTGTTATCAGTATTTACCGTATGCGTACAGGTGTTTGTAATGGTTAGGTGGGGGTGGCTCAGAAACTGGTTCCCGGATATCTCCCAGTGGTTTGTTATGCTTGTTAATCCCGCGACCATTACCGTTATGATTTTTGCAGCATATTCAGTCTACATAAGAAGGAAGTCAGGTTCGAGCAGGATGGCAGCCATATCATTGTTTACCTCTTCAATGGTGGCATTGATCATATTTACTGCCATTGGTATATGGTTCCGCGGTGCGAACTGGGAGTTTGTGTTCAGATAAAGAAAGAATTAAACCAGACAGGCAATTGAATGAAGAAAGATATATAAGGACTTTTCAGATAGCAGTGATCGTTGCATCATCATTGCTGATCGTTTCGTTGTTCTCGGCATGGATCATCTCTGGTCCTGGCAGGGAATGGAAAAAGATGCAAAATGAATTCCTTTCCCTGACAGGCATGGAGCATGATTCCCTGGCAGAGGTGGCAATTGCCGGTTTCAGAGAAGGAATTCACGAATATAACATACAGGATCTCAACCGTGTTGATCGTTGCATAACCTGCCACCTGGGAATGGAAAATCCCTATTTGAAGGATGCCGGACAACCTTTTGGAGCTCATCCCGGGGATGTTTTCGCTCATCATCCTCCCGACCGGTATGGATGTACAATCTGTCATGGCGGACAGGGAAGGGCGTTGAATCAAAAGGCCGCGCATGCCCTTGATACGGATACCCACTGGGACCATCCATTGCTTTCATACCCATACAGTCAATCCACCTGTGGTCAGTGCCACTTGTCGGTTTTTTCAGAGAATGAGATGCTGGCGGGAACCGGGATCTTCCAGGAAGGCCATGCAATTTTTAGCAGGGAAGGGTGTCTCGGGTGTCATAAGGCAAGAGGAGTGGGAGGGATTGTCGGACCTGATCTGACCGAGCAGGGAGAAAAGACCCGTCATGAATACAGTTTTCAGAATATACAGGTGGAGCAGACCGTATCCAACTGGATGAAAGAGCATTTCAGGGATCCTGAGATGGTTTCTCCAGGGTCCCAAATGCTTAAAATTGACCTTCCTGAGGCAGACCTGGATGCGCTTACTACATTTGTTCTCGGACTTGCAAAACCGGATATAGCATTTGAGTATTTTTCCCTTGAAGCCTTGAATGAATTTAAAGGAAACCGGGTGTCCATGGATGCAGAACAGGTTTATTCCATGGCATGTTCAGGATGTCATGGTAAAGATGGATCGGGAAAAGACTACGATGAATATAAAACCGGGATCCCTGCCATTGCAGGGGAAGATTTCCGTAGGGTGGTATCCGGGGAATACATAGAATTTACCCTGAACAGGGGCAGAAGCCGCAGACAAATGGCTTCCTGGTCGACTGATATTTCGGGACTTAAAGAAAAGGAGATTAAAGGGACCGGTTCGTTTGTCAGGGGAAGCTTCCGTGAGGATTATCCATCCCATGATCATTTGAAATTAATAAAGGCGGATCCGGAAACAGGCAGATCGTTGTATGATTCTTATTGCTCAACCTGTCATGGTATTGATGGTGCGGGATCCGTGGCTGTTTCTTTAATCCGCGAGGATTTTCTGAGGAATGCTGACAATGAATTTATTTACAAATCTCTTGTATTTGGCAGACCCAATGCAACCATGCCTTCCTGGAGCAACCTGAAAAATGAAGATATTTACGCTGTTTTGAAATACCTGAGGTCATTTCAGGATTATCGTCCGCATGAGCAGGACATTGATTTTGTTAATGCCGATACCGTGGAAGGAGGCCTCAGGTATCATTTCCTCTGCTCCAGGTGCCATGGAGAAGCCGGGCAGGGTCAAACCGGTCCTTCCATCATCAACAAAGGTTTTCTCAGAGTTGCATCCGATGGCTACCTTTACAATACGATTGCCTATGGCAGGGGGCACACAGCCATGTTTGGATGGAGCGTGGATGTGTATAACCAGGAACGGCTTTCCCGGGGGGATATTGGCAATATTATTGCATTTCTAAGGATGCGTGCATCAGAAAGACCGGATTACATCTATGCAGGAGCAAATCCGGGTGATAAATACACAGGTGAGCAGCTTTACCGGGAAAACTGTGCCACATGTCATGGCAATAATGGTGAAGGGATAAAAGCACCTGCCCTTAACAACCAGGAATTACTCAATGCCGGATCAAACGGCTATTTCATGGCAACCATCACATTGGGAAGGGAAGGTACCGACATGCCGGAATGGGGAAGGACAACAGAGGAACATGAAGCTTTAACCGGCAGGGAACGGCAGGATATTGTTGCACATATCAGGAACTGGGAAAGAATCAGGATAGGTTACTAAAGGAGATCCGATGCTTCAGCATGAGAATAATTGATAATATTAAATTCTTACAAATTAATTCAGTATGAAAAAAATCATTGCACTGGCAGGTATCATTGCATTCACAGGATGCACAAACAGGGACCGGTTTGATACATATGAGCCTGACTGGAAGTCGCTTGGTAACCATGAGGCAGCGCCGGAATGGTTTCGTGATGCGAAACTTGGTATTTATTTTCACTGGGGAGTGTATTCAGTGCCCGCCTTCGGCAGCGAATGGTATCCCAGGAATATGCATCTGAAAGAAAGCCGGGAATATGCCCATCACCTTGAAAACTACGGACACCCTTCTGAATTTGGCTACCATGATTTTGTTCCCCTGTTTAAAGCTGAGCATTTTGATGCAGGTGAATGGGCAGACCTTTTCGTAAAGGCGGGTGCAAAATTCGCGGGGCTGGTAGCAGAGCACCACGATGGTTTTTCCATGTGGGACAGCGATGTTACACCATGGAATGCAGCTGCTATGGGCCCGAAAAGAGATGTTACCGGTGAACTTGCAGATGCATTCAGGGATAGGGGATTGAAATTGATAACGACATTTCACCATGCAAGGAACCTTCAGCGTGCCGATTCACTTAACCACAACAACTGGAAGAGCCATTATCCATTCTTTAAAGGCATGCCGCCGACTTCTGAAGATGAGCAACTTCGATACCTTTATGGAAACATACCCGAAGACCAATGGATCGAAGAGGTATGGCTGGCCAAACTTAAAGAGGTGGTGGACAATTACAAACCGGATATCGTCTGGTTCGACTCCTGGCTGGATGAGATCCCTGAATCTTACCGGAAAGAATTTTCTGCCTACTACCTGAACCAGGCCCAAAAATGGAAAAAGGAAGTTGTGATCGTGAGAAAGCAGGATGACCTGCCTTTGACCTATACGGTGGATGATCTTGAGAAATCACGAAAGAATGAACTGGATGAACATCCATGGATGACCGACGAAGCCATCAGCAAGGGCAGCTGGTGCTATACTGATAACCTGCAGATTAAATCGACCAGGGATGTTCTTCACGTCCTGATCGATATTGTGAGTAAAAACGGCGTACTGCTTTTAAATATATCACCCATGGCCGACGGAACAATACCTGGAAACCAGAGAAATGTGCTGCTTGGTTTGGGGAAATGGCTTGATAAATACGGTGAGGCCATCTATGGGTCCAGGCCCTGGTATACTTATGGTGAAGGACCGACCAAAGAGCCGGAAGGGCACTTTGAAAACCATGCGGAATTCCTGAAGGTGAAATATAGCTGGAGGGATGTAAGGTATACAAAAAGGGGAAATAATATCTATTGCATGGTTATGGGATGGCCCGAAACTGCAGAATTCACATTCAAAGCCTTTTCCGAAAAATTACTTCCGGAAGATATCAACATCAAAAAAGTCACTTTGCTGGGGAGTGATCAAAAATTAGAATGGAAAAATATGGGGGAAGGATTGAAAGTCGTTCTTCCCGATCAGGCTCCTGATGCGATGGCCAATGTTTTTAAGGTCAATATCCGTTAGGTATTTTAAATCGTTTTCAGGTATACAGCACTTTCAGTAAATGTATCGGGTGCCATTTCAACGAAGAAATTCTTTACACCACCGGTTTCTGCAGCTTCGAAAAAATCGGGCCAATCTACAATCCCCTGTCCGATGGGGACCTGCGTTTGCTTTTCATCGGACCAGTCGGCAAGGTGGGCTGAAATGAATCTTCCCGGATGCTTTCGGAAATAGTCTGCTGCCTGGTAGCCAATATTTACAACCGCTACCTGGAATTGCATTTTTACCAGTTCAGGATCAAGTTCTTCAAGTAAAACATCGTAGATCAATTTTCCGTCTATCTTTTCAAATTCCATGTGATGGTTATGGAAACCTGCCTGTATCCCGGCTGATTTTGTTTTCTCACCGATCATGTTCAGTTCCTGGCAGGCTTCCCGGTAATCGTCCATTGATGCATCTTTGGGAAGCCAGAAACTTGATGCTACGATCTGGGTAATGCCCATTTCTTGTGACCATTCAATCCTGTTATCAAGGTGTTCCCTGAGTTCCCCCATGTTGTAATGGGAGCTTTCGCATACCAGGCCTGCATCTTCGATGATCTTCCTGAGCTCCTTCCCGGTCATGTCGTTGAATTTTTCAAAAGGCGTGCCCTTGTATCCCAACGGGGAACAAAATTCAACTTCACTGTAGCCTTTTTCAGCCATCATTTTAAGGGTGCCCGGGAGGTCTTCTCCAAGTTGGTCTCTCAGTGTCCATGTCTGAAAACCAAAAGACAGTGATCTTTTATTGCAGCCTGGAAGACCAAAAGGAACTGCGCCTATCAACGCTGCGGAACCTGCAGCCATTCCTGCAGTCCTGATAAATTCTCTTCTTGTTGTCATGTTGGTATCTTTTAATTAATTTGCTTTTTAAATGAAATTTTTATCATGGGTTGCTGGTGTTATTTTTAGTTTGTCAGCTTGCTCACTCTATTTGAGCGAGTGAGTTCCTAAATCTCTTTTATGTTCCATCCTCTCCTGTAGTTCCTGTCGAGGTATTCATTTGCTTTTTCATCATTGGTGATCTTCATGTTCTTTGCATCATAGTGCAACGTTTTGTGTGCTCTCAATGCTGCTGCATACAGATTGACAGCTTCCGTGATCGGCCATGCCTGCCTGAAGTTGCCGGCGATCTGTTCTCCTGCTTTTACACCGTTGATAAATCTTTCAACACCAGGGATCTTAACGGCTCCGGCTGCTGCTGATACCTCTTCAGTTTCCTTAACATCACCTGACAATAAATAGGGATCTTTTACAGTAAATGCTGAAGTCATTATAATTCCTTTGTCACCTTTGAACATCATTCCTTCCGACGGGAATTCAATGCCTTTGTCATAAAATTCCTGAGGTGTGGGAGGTCGCATTCCTCCATCATACCATACCAGGTCAACTGCCTGTCTTCCTTCTATGGCAGGATACTTGAACCTGACCGTGGATGCATAGGGAAACGCGAAATCATTGTTGATCTTATAAGCCGACCCATCAGGGTTAAGGTCGCATACATGGCTGGAATTCGGCTCCACGATTGTAGGATTTGCCAGTTTCAATGCTTCAAAAACACACCAGAGGCTGTAATGTCCCATATCTGCCATTGATCCTCCTCCGAAATCGTACCATCCCCTGAATACCATGTTTGTGTAGTGTGGATGGTATGGGCGTTCCTCCTCGGGTCCAAGCCAGAGGTCCCAGTCAAATCCCTCGGGGATCTTTGGTCTGTCGGCCGGTATCTGCGCATACTGGGGCCATACAGGTCTGTAGGACCAGTTGTGAATTTCTTCCAGATTACCTATGGCACCGCTGTTGATCCAGGCCATGATCTGGTCCATGTTCCCGTTTGAATCCCATGGCATGAAGTGGGTGACAGCATCCGATCTGTTGGCCATATCTACAACTTTTTTACCTTCAACCAGCCTGTTAGAAAGAGGTTTATGCATTGTTACAGCGATATCTCTCTTTAATGCTGCTGCAGCAATGAGGCCATGCACATGGTCGGTGGTCATTACCTGTACCGCATCCAATCCACTTTCCTTTTCGAACAGTTCCCGAAAGTCAGTATATGCATTGACGCCCCTGTATTTTTTGTCCTTGTTTTTCAGAGCGTAAAAACGTTCTGTAAGTTCCTTGCCATTATCCAGGCCACCGGGTATGGTGTTGTTACCTCCCGTTTCCCAGCCAGGATCACTGATTAGTTCACGCATTTGATTTCTCAGGCTCGTGGGTCCCCAGTCGTAGTAGTTAATCGCTTTCCTCTGCGGATCGCATACGGCAGTGACCTGAACGGCAGGAATATTAAGCAGGGCCGGTAATTGGCGTAGCCCCTGGGTTCCAAGGCCAATGTATGCCACGTTGATCTTGTCGCTGGGAGCCACACGTCCGGGTCCGCCCAATACATGGGCCGGTACTATTGTTAAGCCTGCGGTGGCTGCAGAAACATTGCCGATAAATTTTCTGCGATTGATGTTAATGGATTTTTTTTCATTTTTCTGTTCCTTGTGTAAACTGTTTTTCATGATCGGTAGTTATTGGTTAGATGAAATATTGCCAAAAGATAAGCTACTTTTCCTATTTGATCAAATCGGAATGGTGAATTTCCGTTTCAAACACGAACAGTTGAATTTTTAATGTTTGTTCCATTACAGTTAAAAAGAAATATATACGATGAATTAATGCATGCAATTATTCAGGGGAAATGTTTTCATAAAATGACAGAGGTCTGATAAATGCATTATTATATTTTTCCATCTTTTTTATTTTCGGCAAAACACGCTGTGCGTCATCTATGCTGTTGAATGTTCCGTATACAACTCGGTGAAAGCCGTCATTGCCTTTAAAGATCCGTACACTATCAAGTTCAGGAAAGATTGACATCTCACCCCAGATTTTCAAAGCCATGATTTGAATGGTATACTGCAGATTTTCCATCTGGTTACCGTGTGTCCTCTTCCTGATTGCATTTTCAAAATTCCTTTTTTCAATGATATAGGCCTCCGGATAACCGTTATCAATCACCTTGTCAAGGTATTCATGGGCATCGGTAATCAGGTTATAATTTCCCATGGCGTATATTTTTGATGAATCGGTGTAAATCAAAGAAACTGGCTGTCCCAGTATTTCATCCGGAAGGGTGTCCAGCAATTGATCGGATTCAAGAAGGAACACCGTATATACCTTATCCTGAACCGGGACAAGTGACGGAGGTACAAATATTTCCGCCATACGGATGTTGTCTCCTGCCTCGTTGTTAATACGTATCAGCACATTCCGGTTAAGTGACCTGCCCAGGGGAGCATCTGTTCCGTCTTCGTAACTGTTGATAGCCAATGGATCATCTTCACCAGAAGAAAGCACCCCTATTCGATCTTCTGAGATTCCTTTCTCAATAAGGTGGTTTTTCACACTTTGAGCCCTTTTTTTTGACAATCCAAGATTGTATTCTGATGTACCAATATCATCTGTGTGACCGATAAGTTCGATTTCTATATCCGGATTCCTGTGCATCATTGAAAAAATGTGTTCTATTTCTTTACGTGCATTTTCATTAAGCGTGAATTCATCGAATTCGAACAGAATGGTATTTACGAAGTAATAATGCTCGTCAATTTTCTGTTCAACATCCATGCTTGAATTCACCAGGGCATCCCGCGTTCCGTTGATGATAGTAAAAATTGAACTTGTCAAACTTTTATCTTCGGGCTTCCTTGCATAATAGCTCGTGATTTCATCCCAGCCGGGATTAAAAAACAGATCATCATCCGGAGTTGAAATCGGATATCCCAGGTGCTGTGGTTCTATGAAAAATACATCCTGCTCAACCCTTGTTACATAGATGTCGTAACCGCCTATGGTATGGAAACCTTCTGAGCTGTAGTACAATACTGAGTCATTTTGTGTAATAAAGGGTGTGTTTTCGTTGTAATACGTATTAATGCCGTATCCAAGATTTACAGGTTCCATCCAGGCCCCTTCTTCATTTTTATGCGATACATAGATATCGAGCCCGCCCCATCCACCTCTCCTGTTGCTTGTAAAATACAGATCCTGTCCGTCTGAACTTATGCTGGCATGTGTTTCGTCGTAAGTTGAATTAATGCCAGATCCCAGCTTTTGGGGATTGGACCAGTCTTTTCCGACGAAAGTAGAAACATACAGATCGGAGATCAATGCATCTTTATAGACCAGGTACAACTCGCTTCCGTCATAGGAAACAGAAACCGGGTAGAAAGTTCCCGGCATTTCCCTCCCGATACCGAGTACCCGGGGAGCTGTCCATCCGTCGGTCTGCCTTAATATCATGGCTATATGATTTCCATCCTTTTTTTCAATGGAAAAGATCATCATTGAGTCTTTCCCCGACACTACCGGATGGCTGCAGGAGAAGTTCTCATCCGTGTGTTCGGCCATGGGGATGAATTCAACAGAAAGCGGGTGTTTTACCATGCCCCTGGCAAGATCGACAGATCGTATGTGGCGATTGACATATTCAATCTCTGCAAATGAAAGAAAGTCGAGGTAGCTCTTATAATTTTCAAAAGCCTCTACAGCCTGGTCAAACTGATAGTTTTTATGATAGGCTTTTCCCAACAGGAAATATGCCAGTGCGGGCACATTTCTTTCATGATATGCTCCCTCCCGGTACCAACGATGTACAGATGGTATCGACCTTTCCAGATGCTTGATGGTCAAATCAAGCCCGGACCTGTTCATTAAATAACTGTAGCCTAGCAGAAAATGCAGATTGTTGTTGCTGGAGTCTATCTCGAGCAATTCCTTATAGGTCAGAATTGCATTTTTGTAATCCTTCAATTGAAAACTTTTCTCAGCATTACTGAAAAGCTGCTTGAATTGTTTGGGATCACTCGAATCCACCTGGTTCGAATCGGCATTCTGTAATATGATAAATGTCAAAAATGCAAATACAAACTTCATTAAACCTATCTATGTAGAGAAAATTCCAAACACCTTTCCTTTAACATATGCGCAAAAGTTAATGCATTTGTTTTCCCGAATATAATAACTATTCATTAGCTTCAAAGATACGAACTAAGTGTTTGTTCCTCATAGTAAAGTTATTAACCCATGAAACCCTCATGCACTAACGTTCGCAACAGGGAATGAATATAACATGAGGGTTCCACGGTATCAAAATCGAAATTGTCATATTTTTGAGTTTTTAATTGTCAGAAATACAAATGTTTAACTAAATTATATATTAGTAAAATCTTATTGCAGGTTGCCGGCACTGGTTAAGCAATGTAAATTTACATAGTGTCTGTCCATAATGTCCGTTTGCTGCATTACGCTCGTCGGGAAATTGCTCATCCCGATAATATATCGGGACTCCGCATTTCCCAACTTCGCAGGCCTTGCAAACGAACATTATGATCCAGCCACTGAACTGTATTGACAGGTACTACATAGTTACTGCATTGTGATGAAAGTGTGAATACCGTTAATTAACTTACATTTTATTAATTATTTACTCAATCTTCTTATTATTGTTAAGAAATTCATAATTTTTTCTTAAAAAGTGCTTGCATATTAAATTTATATCTATATTTGAACCATGTTTTACAGCATATGAAATCAAACCGTCTTCATATCATTCTCGTACTACTTGTGGTGGTCATTGTGAACACTCCCGGTTGAGAATGGTATAGACTTCGAAAAAATAATATAGAGCCATTCTCAACAGTGAGGATGGCTCTTCTGATTTTAAGAACGGTATTATGAAGAACAAATACAGGAGTCATACTACAACCATGGGGCGAAGAATGGCAGGAGCCAGAAGCCTCTGGCGTGCTAATGGGATGAAGGAAGATCAGATTGGGAAACCGGTAATTGCCATTGCAAACTCCTTTACCCAGTTTGTACCGGGGCATGCCCACCTTCATCACATAGGACAGGAGGTAAAGCAAGTGATCGAATCCATGGGCTATTTTGCTGCTGAATTCAATACCATTGCCATCGATGATGGCATAGCCATGGGCCATGACGGGATGCTGTATTCGCTACCCTCAAGGGACATGATCGCTGACAGCATTGAATTTATGGCCAATGCCCATAAGGTTGATGCCTTGTTTTGCATCAGTAATTGCGATAAGATCACCCCCGGAATGATGATGGCAGCGATGCGGTTGAACATACCAACAATATTTGTATCAGGCGGACCGATGGAGGCGGGGTTTGACGGCGAACAAAAACTAGACCTGGTAGATTCCATGGTAATGTCTGTTGATGAGTCAGTCAGCGAGGAAAAGATAGAGAGAGTGGAGAAGGCTGCGTGTCCTACATGTGGCAGCTGTTCAGGGATGTTCACCGCAAATTCCATGAACTGTCTGAATGAGGCCATAGGGCTGGCACTTCCCGGAAACGGCACTGTTGTGGCAACACACACTTACCGAAAGAAGTTATTTTCAAAGGCAGCCAGACAACTTGTTAAGAATACCTTATCCTACTATGAAGAAGGTGACGAGTCGGTGTTGCCCAGGTCCATTGCCACACGTAAGGCATTTGAAAATGCAATGACGCTTGACATTGCCATGGGTGGATCCACAAACACTGTGCTTCACCTGCTTGCCATTGCCAGGGAAGCAGGGGTTGATTTTACCATGAAGGACATGGATGTGCTGTCCAAAAAGACTCCCATTCTTTGTAAAGTTTCACCGAGTTCAGCTTACCACGTTGAGGATGTGAACAGGGCAGGAGGTATCCTGGGGATCCTGGCCGAGCTTGATCGCGGAGGTTTGATACATACGGATGTTTCCCGTTCGGATGGATTGACACTGGGAGAAGCGATGGAGGGCTATGATATTATGAATGAAGCAATTGATGAATCTTGTGAAGAGGTTTACAGGGCTGCCCCTGCGGGACGCATCAACCTGAAAATGGGATCGCAGGAATCAAGATTCAGGGAATTAGACAGGGACAGAAGTGAAGGATGCATAAGGGATGTAAACCATGCATATTCTACCGATGGGGGACTTGCCGTATTGTATGGCAATATTGCACAGGATGGTTGTATTGTAAAAACGGCCGGGGTGGATGAATCAGTGCTTGATTTCAGGGGTACTGCGCGTGTTTTTGATTCTCAGGATGATGCCGTGGAAGCCATCCTGAAAAACAGGATCAAGCCCGGTGATGTGGTTGTTATCAGGTATGAAGGACCCAGGGGCGGACCGGGGATGCAGGAAATGCTCTATCCTACATCTTATCTGAAATCTAAAAAACTCGGAGATAAATGTGCCCTGATCACAGATGGAAGGTTTTCCGGGGGGACCTCGGGTTTGTCAATAGGACATATTTCGCCGGAAGCCGCTGATGGAGGGAATATAGCGTTGATAAGGAATGGTGATACAATTGATATCAGCATTCCCGGAAGATCCATTGACCTGTTGGCCGATGACGAAGAACTGAAAAGAAGACGGTCTGAAAACGATGCATCTGAAGAGGGATGGAAGCCTGACCGGGAGAGATATGTAAGCCGTGCATTGCAGATGTATGCATCCATGGTCTCCTCGGCAGATAAAGGAGCTGTCAGGGCTTTGGAATTTGGTGCGACATTAAAGGATAAGCAACAAAAAGTATAATATAAGATATTTCGTGAATGAACAATTAAAATTACAAGGTATGGAAACGAAAGCAAAGGCAGATAAGAAATCAGGCAAAAAGGTTGTTCAAAAAATTACAGGGGCGGAAGCACTGATAAAGTCACTGCTTGCCGAAGGTGTGGAAACAGTATTTGGATATATTGGCGGTGCAATCATGCCGGTGTATGATGCTTTATATCATTATGAAGACAAAATAAAGCATGTAATGGTAAGGCACGAGCAGGGTGCAATACATGCTGCACAGGGATATGCGAGGACCAAAAGGAAGCCCGGGGTGTGTTTCACAACCTCAGGACCAGGTGCAACCAATCTGGTAACAGGACTCGCGGATGCGATGCTTGATTCAACTCCGGTTGTATGCATAACCGGTCAGGTAGGCGCATCCTTGCTTGGAAGCGATGCTTTCCAGGAAACGGATATGGTCAGTGTATCCATGCCCATTACAAAATGGAACTTTCAGATTACTTCTGCAGATGAAATTCCTGAGGCAATAGCCAAGGCTTTCTTTATTGCCAATTCAGGAAGGCCGGGACCTGTAGTGCTGGATATTACTAAAAGCGCACAGTTTGAGGAACTTGAATACATGTATGAACCAATGACTGCAGTAAGCAGTTACGTGCCAAAACCCAAGCCTAAAATGAGTACGATAGAAGAGGCAGCAGAACTGATCAATACTTCTGAAAAGCCGCTTGTTTTGCTTGGACAGGGTGTTACAATATCGGGTGCGGAGGAGGAATTTAAAACTTTTGTTGAAAAGGCTGGTTTACCTGTTGCCGCGACACTCCTTGGGCTCTCTTCTTTCCCTGTAAAACACTCCCTTTATACCGGGATGCTTGGGATGCATGGGAATTATGCCCCCAACATCAATACGAATAAGGCAGACCTTATCATTGCGGTGGGGATGCGATTTGATGACAGGGTTACGGGCAATTTGAACACCTATGCAAAGCAGGCCAGGATCATTCATATTGAGATAGATCCGTCGGAAATCGACAAGAATGTAAAAACCGATGTGGCGATCAATTCAGATGCGAAACAGGCTTTGGCGCTGCTGATCCCGAAAATCAAGTCCAACTCACATGAGGAATGGCTGGAGACATTCAGCGATTTGCATGAGATTGAATTTGATAAGGTAATCAGAAAGAATGTTCACCCTGAAGATGAAAAGATGCACATGGGAGAAGTGGTCAAGGAAATTTCGGACATTACCAATGGTGAAGCGATCATTGTTGCCGATGTTGGTCAGCATCAGATGGCGGCTGCCAGGTATTACGAATTTCAGAAACAAAACTCGTGGATCACTTCCGGCGGCCTTGGTACAATGGGATTTGGCATACCTGCTGGAATGGGTGTTGCACTTGCAGAAACTCACCGTCCTGTTTTCGTAATTGTAGGTGATGGCGGTTTTCAGATGACCCTCCAGGAACTTGGGACCATTGCCCAGTATAATTTGCCTGTTAAGGTAATACTACTGAACAATAATTTTCTCGGTATGGTGAGACAATGGCAGGAACTGTTCTTTGATGGAAGGTACGCTTCTACCGGATTGATCAATCCGGATTTTCAGAAGATTTCGGAAGGTTTTGGAGTGAAATCGGGTCAATTGACCAACAGGAAATTGCTGTCAAAGACCCTGAAAGAGATCAAAGATTATGATGGTCCGTATGTCCTGGAAGTGAAAGTCCAGAAAGAGGGCAATATATTTCCGATGGTTCCTGCTGGCGGAACAGTATCTGAAATGCGCCTTGAATAAACGAACCAACATCAGGAAATGAGCGCCAAGCGGTTACAAGTAATAATAAAATTTTTAAACTTATGAAAAAGGAATATACATTAACAATATTTACTGAGAATAAGATTGGTTTGCTGCACAGGATCACTGTGATCTTTACCAGGAGACACCTAAGTATAGATAGCCTGAATACTTCCGAATCGGAGGTTCGGGGAATCTATCGCTTTACAATTGTGGTTACGACTACAGAGACAATGGTAAGGACCGTTACAAAGCAGATTGAAAAGCAGATCGGCATACTTAAAGCCTTCTATCATACCGAGGAAGAATTAGTATATCAGGA
Organism: Bacteroidales bacterium; assembly: GCA_021738565.1. Lineage (GTDB taxonomy): Bacteria > Bacteroidota > Bacteroidia > Bacteroidales > M55B112. Next base: position 91,610 of record JAIPBT010000010.1, on the reverse strand, counting down.
GATTGCTCTATATAAAGTTCCCACGAAAGCTTTTGCTCATGGTGACGATATTGAAAGTCTTATTAGAAAGTACAATGCACGTGTTCTTACTATTGAGCCGGAATATATAATTGTTGAAAAAACCGGTCACAAATCAGAGACACAGTTGCTGTTCAGGGAGCTTGAACCCTTTGGTATCCTCCAATTTGCGCGATCCGGAAGGATTGCATTGACAAAGCAGATCAAAGAGATCACTGCATACCTGAAGGACCTTGAACAATATCACAATGAATCAAAGGAAGAAACATTAACTTATAATTAATATTTGAATATGGCTGTAATAAATTTTGGTGGCGTTGATGAAAACGTCGTAACCCGTGAAGAATTTCCCTTGTCAAAAGCACAGGAAGTGCTCAAGGATGAAACGGTTGCTGTCATCGGCTATGGTGTGCAGGGACCAGGTCAATCCTTGAACCTGAAAGACAACGGGATCAATGTAATTGTTGGTCAGAGAAAGAACTCAGCATCGTGGGACAAAGCTGTGAAGGACGGGTGGGTTGAAGGCAAAGATCTTTTTGAGATCGAGCCTGCACTTGAAAAGGCAACGATCATCCAGTACCTGCTTTCAGATGCCGGTCAGATCGCTATCTGGCCAACGGTAAAGAAGCACCTTTCGGCTGGAAAAGCGCTCTATTTTTCTCATGGATTTGGAATTACGTATAAAGACAGGACAGGGATCATACCTCCGCAGGATGTTGATGTGATCCTGGTCGCTCCAAAAGGTTCAGGAACAAGCCTTCGCCGTTTTTTTGTGGAGGGCAGGGGACTCAATTCCAGTTATGCAATATTTCAGGATGCCACAGGAAAGGCATTTGACCGGGTAGTGGCACTTGGAATAGGTGTCGGATCGGGTTACCTTTTTGAAACAACCTTCCAGAAGGAGGTATTTTCAGATCTGACCGGTGAAAGGGGAACCCTGATGGGCGCAATCCAGGGAATTTTCGCTGCCCAGTACAATGTACTCAGGGAAAACGGCCATACACCTTCAGAAGCTTTTAACGAGACCGTTGAAGAACTCACGCAGAGTTTGATGCCTTTGGTAGCTGAAAATGGTATGGACTGGATGTACGCAAATTGTTCAACCACCGCTCAGCGTGGAGCACTCGATTGGTGGAAGAAGTTTCGCGATGCGGTTCAGCCTGTATTTTTTGAATTGTATACGCGTGTCAGGTCTGGTGAAGAGGCCCAGCTTTCCATTGATTCGAACAGTCAGGATGATTATCGTGTTAAACTGGATGCTGAACTGAAGGAACTTCGTGAGTCGGAATTGTGGAAAACAGGCGCTACTGTCAGGAAGTTGCGTCCTGAAAACACATGATCATTGAATTGTCCTTTAAGCTTGCAATGTTATAAAATCTCATTACCTTTGCACCATGGGCAAGTCTTATGCGACCAGCTCCTGTTGAACTCCCCCAGGACCGGAAGGTAGCAAGGGTAGACGGTTGTAGCGGTGCGATATAAGTAGCTTGCCCACTTTTATATGCCTGCCTTTTGAAAAATTTATTTTTAACATTTCGTAATTTTTGTTTAAATTCAGACACCGAATAATTAACAATAAACTTTACAATCATGGAAGAAACAGCAAAAGTTCCTGTATATAAGGCATCAGTGATATATGGTGTTCTGGTTGGTCTTGTATCAGGTGTCGTTGGTCTCGTGCTTTATTTCATTGACCAGTCGCTTGAATCCTGGGCAGTAATTTTTACGCCCATATTGTATGTTGCACTGATCGTTATTTCTTTGATCCTGTTCAGGAGGGAATACGGGAAAGGATATGCCCGGTATGGTCAGCTTGTTCTTGTGAGTTTTATTACAGGGATCGCAGCTGCTATAATTACCTCCAGTTTCACATTCATTATCTACCAGATGGATGAAAGCTATATTCAGGATACCAAATATTTTGCCATTGAAAAGATGGATAAGCAGTTTGAAAAAATGGAAGCCCGGTACCAGGAAAAGTTACCGGCAGATCAATATGACACCTTCGAGGAGCGGATGAAGGACCAGAGAAAGAAGCAGGTCAATAAGATCGAAAACAAATCGACTTTTTCATTTGCATTCGGTGGTGTCTTCAGCTTGATCATTATTTCGGTACTTACAGGATTGATTGCAGCTATTTTTATAAAAAAAGACCCTGAAGCGGTACTATAGGAAGATTCTGCATGGACATTTCCCTGGTCATACCCCTTCTTAATGAAGTTGATTCGCTGGATGAACTCAACGATTGGATACATTCCGTCATGAATGAAAATAGACTTTCCTATGAATTGATCATGATCGACGATGGCAGCAATGACGGATCCTGGGAGAAGATCCTTCAGCTCAGGGAAAAGAATCCTGCAATCAGGGGAGTGAAGTTCAGGCGCAATTACGGGAAATCAGCTGCACTTCAGGTTGGTTTTCAGATGGCCAGCGGAGAGGTGGTAGTGACCATGGACGCAGACCTTCAGGATAATCCTGAGGAAATTCCTGAAATGCGAAAAAAAATAGTTGAGGAGGGCTATGATCTTGTTTCCGGGTGGAAGAAGAAACGGTATGATCCTTTCTTTTCGAAAAACCTTCCCAGCAAATTATTCAACTGGGCAGCGAGAAGACTGAGCAGGATCAGGCTGCATGATTTCAATTGCGGACTCAAGGCATACAGCAATGCAGTTGTAAAGAGCATTGAGGTGTACGGTGAGATGCATCGCTATATTCCTGTTCTGGCAAAAAGCAGCGGATTTACAAACATCGGGGAGCAGGTGGTCAGACATCAGGAGCGGAAATACGGTGTTACCAAATTCGGAATGGAAAGATTTATTAATGGCTTTCTCGACCTGCTTTCTGTTACATTCGTAACTCGTTTTGGTAAGAAACCGATGCATCTTTTTGGTCTGATCGGAACCCTGATGTTCGTGCTTGGTGTTATTGCATTGCTCATTATTGCCATTCAAAAGTGGTATGCACTTCGGCACAGCATGCATGGTAACCTGGTAACTGATAATGTATTGTTCTATATCGCTCTTGCCTGTATGATCATTGGTTCCCAACTTTTTATAGGAGGTTTTCTGGGGGAATTGATATCCCGGTCTGCATTCGACAGGAACCATTACCATATTGAAGAAGAATGTTAGGTTGAATACCGGGAAGGAAGTTCCTTTTGCGCACGTTCATAATCTTCAGGGATCCCGATATCAACAAAGTATGCGTTGCTTGACATGGCACAAATCTTCAGCTTTTGCAGTTTTTTTTCAAGAAAGTCTTTCTCGAATGAGAATTTTGATGGCATGTCAAATTTCCGAAAGATATTTGTCCTTGTAATATAAACTCCTCCATTGATCATTCCGGATGTTACAGTTCCCTTTTCCTTAAAGTCTGTAACCAGGGTTCCTTTGACTTCCAGGGTCCCGTACCTTGAACTATCTTTCATTATTTTAGCAGAAACGGTAAGATCCGATTGGTTCGAAAAATGGAAATCTGCCAGATCATCAAGGTTTACATCGAAGAAAGTATCGCCGTTTAAAATAAAGGTCCCGGTTCCAGGGATGTCATTCATGGCGAGTTGTATTCCTCCTCCAGTACCCAGTGGTTCTTTTTCCAATGCATAACTGATATCCATGGAGTGAAATTTCTTACCGAAATATGATTGGATCATTTCTGCTTTATATCCAACAGAAAGCACAACATGTTCAATCCCATAATCAATAAGATGGTTCAGTAAATATTCCAGAAATGGCTTATTCCGGACCGGGGCCATGGGTTTTGGCACGCCGGTAACAACAGATTGAAGTCTTGTTCCGAATCCACCCGCGAGGATGATAGCTTCTTTTGGTTTCATTAACACCATTTAGTCGGTTTTCCAGGTTCGCAAGCCCGTTTTGGTGAATTCGTACCTGTGAATATTTACCCTGGTTTTATCCAACTCCCTGATAACAGAATGCCGGGAATTATTGGGACAGTAAAACAGCATAAAACCTCCTCCTCCAGCTCCTGAGATCTTTCCTCCTGAGGCCCCGGCCCTCATCGCTTTATTATACAGGTCCAGGATCTCTTCATTAACAATGTTATCTGCCATCTGCTGTTTGTATTCCCAGCCGAGGTTGAGGATCTCACCCATTCTGTCAAGCTCTCCTTTCAGCAGTACCTCTTTCATCAGGATTGCCTGCTCCTTGATTTTATGCATCGCATTCACAGAGGGCTTCATATTGTTCTTCACATTGTCCTGTTGCGCCTGTATGATCTGCGAAGAGAGCCTGCTCGTATTCGTATTCAGCAGGATCAGGTTATAGGCCAGTTCGTCCAGTACCTCGGTTTTTATCCTGAGTGGATTGACGATTACCTTATCATCTTTATAGAATTCCATGAAGTTGATACCCCCGAATGTGGCTGCGTACTGGTCCTGTTTGCCTCCGGCCATTTCCATATCTTCTCTTTCAATCTGATAGGCGAGGTGTGCCAGGTCATATTCACCAAGCGGAATGTTAAGCCATTCCCGGAAGGCACCCAGGATGGTAACGACCAGTGTTGATGAACTTCCCAGTCCGGATCCCGGAGGTGCGTCCACATGTGTGGATAGTTCAAATGACAGCGGTTCACTTGTGAAGTCTTTGACGATCCTGTTGTATATGCCTTTTATAAGATCCAGTTCTCCCGTGGCATCCAATTTCGCTGTGGCATCAACGGACTCTTCCATATTCCTGTCAATAGATTTAAAAACGATCTTACCATCCTTCCTTGGTATGATGGTGGCATAGGCATACATATTCAATGTTGCGTTTAAGATGGCGCCACCATAGAAATCCGAAAATGGAGATACATCTGATCCTCCACCGGCGAATCCAATTCTCAAAGGGGCTTTGCTTCTTATTATCATATTTTCCTGGTTAATTCTTCAATTGTGTTGAACATCCTGTTCCACGAATATTTTTGTTTTTCTTCCCGGGCTCCCTGCGAAAATGTTTCTTCCAGCTTGTGTTCATAAAACTTGTGTATGGCATCTGAAATTGCCTTGCTGCTTCTGTCCACGACGAATCCAACCTTTCCATCAGGTACTATTTCCGGTAATCCTCCGACACCGGTCACAATCATGGGTTTGTTAAAGTGATAGGCAATCTGTGATATACCACTCTGGGTGGCAGTTTTGTAGGGTTGAACGATGATGTCAGAGGCGCAGAAATAATATTTCACTTCACTATCAGCTATAAAATCCGTCCTCATTTCAATCCTGTCACTTATACTGAGTTCCTTGATTATTGCGTTGTATTTTTCCAGATTGTCGTAGAATTCACCCGCTATCAGTAATTTCACGTTGTGCTTCCTCAACTGGTCATAGCCAAATGCTTTCAGGGCAAGATCCAGCCCTTTGTATTCCCTTACGAAACCAAAAAAAAGTGCATAATTTACCGAGCTGTCAAGTCCCAAATACTGCTTTGCTTCTTTTTTGCCGATGATCTCCCCGAAATTATCAAACAGGGGATGGGGGCAAAAACTTCGCGGTTTCACAGTGTCGAATTTATTGATGTCCTCCAGGACAGAATCTGACATCGCCAGAAAAGCGTTTACCGGCTTAATGAAATATTTTGTAAACATCCGGTCCCCGGGTCTTTTTTCATGCGGTATAATATTGTCCAGTATGGAGATGATCTTTGTTTTCCGCTTTCTCCTGATCAGTCGGCCAATTGTTCCGAAACAGGGCCCCATGAAAGGCAACCAGTATTTAATAATGACCAGATCAGGATACTCCCTCCTGATGCTGTTTGCAGTTCTGATCCATGTAATTGGATTTACAGAGTTGATGGTTTGTCTGATCTCGAGGTGGACCGGAGCATCCCAATCGGCCATCTGGGTCTTCCCGGGAAACAATATACCAGGGTACTGTAATGTGAACGTATAGATGACCACATCATAGCCCTTTTTCTGAAATTCAGTGGCCAGCCGTTCATTGTATGCTGAAAGCCCACCCCTGAAGGGCCACGATGTTCCAACAATAATAAGCTTCGGTTTTTTCAAGAAATGAATGTTTACACAAATATAGTCAATGAAGTTTACAAAGGAATGAAGCAAATGTGAATTTGGTCCCTTGACCGTTTCAGATCTTTTTATTTAACTGGTCGTCTATGTATCGGAGGATTGAATCGGGTTTTTCCGGATTAAACCATGGATAAAGGTTGTTTTTTCTGAACCAGGTGATCTGTTTCCTCGCATATTTCCTGGTGTTGTTCTTTATAAGGTCCACTGCTTCATCAAGCGAAATTTCATCATCAAGGTACCTGAATATTTCACGGTAGCCGACAGTTTTCATGGCATTTTTTTTCCTTAAGTGCACCAGGCTCCTTACTTCTTCAACGAGTCCTTTTTCAATCATTTTTTCTGTACGCTTGTTGATCCTGTCATACAATTCGGCTCTGTCAAGATTAAGACCAATGCGAATGATCCCGAAATCCCGCGTCTTTTTTTTCCTGGTCAAAAAAGAGGAATAGGGCTTGCCGGTTTGCACCGTCACTTCGAGCGCCTTTAATATTCTAAAATGATTATTAAGGTCAATTTTTTCATAGGTGGCAGGGTCGGCATCTTTCAGCATTGTGCGGAGACTGGCAATTCCCTCCTTTTCATATTTCTTAAAAAGATTGTTTCTTATTTCCAGGTCAATTGCAGGCAGGTCATCAATACCGAAACAAACAGCATTTATATAGAGTCCCGATCCGCCTGCCATGATGACAATGTCATGCTCTTTAAATAGAATATTCAGTTTGCGGAGCACATCTGTTTCGTACATGCTTGCATTGTAATAGTCATTCAGGCTGATGCACTGAATGAAGTGGTGAGGCACTTCGTTAAGTTGTTCTTTTGCCGGGACAGCCGTTCCTATGGAAGTCTCCTTATAAATCTGTCTCGAATCAGCCGATATTATTTCTGATCTGTAGGCTTTGGCCAGGTCAATTGCAACCTCTGTTTTGCCTGAAGCAGTTGGTCCGCCTATAACAACCAGGAATTTATTCATCGGAAAAATCATCGGGATCTTCAAGACCTGTTCCCGGAAACAGATCTTCATCTTCAAAGCCATTGGAGAAAAGATCGTCATCATCTGAATCTGAGGTTGTCAGTTGATCAAGCCCAAGATCGATCTGCGGTGGCGGTTCTCCATGAGTGAAGATTATTTTCGGGAGTGCTGTACTTTCAATATTGCTGATCACCTCAGTAAGCTCCAGGAAAAAGAATCTTTCTGAGAAGAAATCATAGACATACAGCAGGCGTTGCCCCTTCTTTTTCAGATAATCTCCAATCAGCGCATCTTCCATGGTTATCACTTTTTCACTCTCCTCGTCCATCATGTCGATGAGTGTTATTTGCAATTCTTTTTCCCATGATGCATTGGTAATGAAAAATGAAGCAAGCTGACTGGGATCGTAATTCAGGTCTTCCTGTAACATCCTGTGAAAATCCAGGAAGCTATTGCTGGAATCAACAAGGATCTCCCTCGCAAAATCCTTTATTTCATCTGAAATAATCCGAAGTTTATAGATCATATTAATTTACTAAATCTGTCAGGAATTCAAGCGTATCAATTCCATCTGCATAATCCCACAGTTCAGGGTATTGTGATTCTCCCGGTCTTATGCCATTTTTTATTGTCTTTTCTTTTGTAACTATGCACTGGATCTGTTCATCCAGTAGTTTCAGTCTTTCTTTTAAAGACTCAAGTTCAGTATATTTTTCATAATATACAACTCCAACCGGACTTGAGATTTGTTCACTTTCTCTAAACAGAACAACACCGTTATCCAGGAATGGTTCCTTGTTTAAAAGATAAAGGGTTCGATGGTAATCCAGGTTGTTTTTATACTTATTGTGTTCGGTAAGTTTTCCGAAAGATTCGAGTGGTTTTAAAAGGTTTGCCGGTTGAAATCCTGCAGGCATGTAGATTTTTGTAACATTTCTGCATCCCAGTCCGAAGAAGGCAAAAATATCTTCGCCGATCTTATGCAATTCATCTTCAGTTTCATTACCTGTAATAATGGCAATGCCATTGCGGTTTTTTCTGATAATATGCGGAACATCCCTGAAATAATATTCAAAATAGCGGCTGCTGTTATCGCTGCCGGTTGCTATGATTGCATCTATTGATTTCAAATAACCTTCAGTGAATGCGATTCGGTTTTTTAAATCGGGATTAATGTGGCAGATCAGATCAGTGATTTTTTTTATAAGTCTCTCATCCTTTGTGGAGGGTTTGGCGATCATCCTGTGTCCTGATATGATTACCGACAACAGATCATGAAAACCAACAAGGGGAATATTCCCGGCCATAACGATACCCACTTTTTTCTGCATTGATTCCATTACCGGGATCATTGGATACCCTGCCAGCCAGGTATTCAGTTTCTCATCAGTTAAATTGATTGAGATGGCATGCAAAGCTTTTCTCACATTCCCGGAAGTGAACCAGCCGTTGTGTGCATACTCATTTTCAATTGTATCTTCGAAGTCTTCGAAGAAAATTTCATTCAGAGGCTGAAGCTCTTTCCCAAAGGACCGTTTCCCCTCTGCATGTTGATACAGGTATGCCCCGGCAAGCGCCAGGGCATTTATAATGGTTGATCTGTTCAAAATCCCTTCCTGTTTAGTTATTGGTTCCGTTGTCTTATAAGGTTCAGTGCAGAACCGGCTTTGAACCATTCAATTTGAGTCTTGCTGTAGGAGTGACTGGCCTCAAACTCTTCGGTGGTCCCGTCTGAATGGTCAAGTCTTACAATGAGATTTTTTCCCGGAGAGAATTTTTTCAAACCAAGGATGCCAATGGTATCATCCTCCCTGATCTTTTCATAATCCCCTTTGTTGACAAATGTAAGAGCAAGCATTCCCTGCTTTTTCAGGTTTGTCTCATGTATGCGCGCAAAAGATTTTACCAGTACTGCTCTAACATCCAGGTGCCTTGGTTCCATTGCAGCATGTTCGCGGGAAGAACCCTCACCGTAATTTTCATCGCCCACAACCAGGGAACCTATGCCCCTGGCTTTGTAATCCCTTGCTGTATCGGGAACAGTTGATTCCTGGCTGGACAGCTGATTGACTACACTGTTGGTCTTCTTATTGAAATAATTGACGGCTCCGATCAGAAGGTTATTGGCAATATTGTCCAGGTGCCCCCTGTATCTGAGCCACGGACCTGCCATTGAAATATGATCGGTAGTACATTTACCTTCTGCCTTGATCAACAATTTCATTCCTGTCATGTCGCTTCCATCCCATGGTTCAAACGGGGTAAGTAACTGAAGCCTTTTAGAGTCGGGGGCGACATCCACTGTAACAGATGATCCATCCTTTGCCGGTGCCTGGTAGCCATTATCTTCAACGGCGAATCCACCTGAGGGAAATTCAATACCTTTTGGTTCATCCAGTTTTACTTTTTCTCCTTTTTCATTGGTGAGGGTATCTGTAAGAGGATTAAAGGTAAGATCGCCTGCTATTGTCATTGCCGTGACGATCTCGGGGGATGCAACAAATGCATGGGTATTTGGATTTCCGTCATTCCTTTTGGCAAAATTCCTGTTGAAGGAGGTGATGATGGAATTCTTCTCTTCCTTATCTGCATTGTGCCTTGCCCACTGGCCAATACACGGGCCGCAGGCATTTGCAAGTACGATGCCTCCGATCTTTTCAAAGGCATCAAGCAAGCCATCCCTGGCGATGGTATATCTTACCATTTCAGATCCGGGTGTTACCGTAAACTTCGTGGATACTTTAAGTCCTTTATCAACAGCCTGTTGGGCAATAGAAGCGGCACGTGTAATGTCTTCATAGGATGAGTTCGTACAGGATCCGATCAGTCCCACTTCAAGGTTCTTTGGATAACCATTTTCTTTAACTGCCTCAGCAAAGCCCGAAATCGGCCAGGCTTTATCGGGACTGAATGGTCCGTTGATATGTGGTTCCAGCTTATCGAGGTTGATTTCAATTATTTCATCGAAGTATTTTTCTGGGTTTGCATACACTTCCGGATCCCCTGTCAGGTGCGGGGCCACTTTTGAAGCAGCTTCAGCGACATCTTCACGGTCGGTACCTTTCAGGTATTCGTACATTTTTTCGTCATACCCAAAAAGAGATGTTGTTGCACCTATCTCAGCTCCCATATTGCAAATGGTCCCTTTCCCGGTGCAGGAAAGGCTTCGGGCACCTTCACCGAAGTATTCCAGGATATTGCCCGTTCCTCCCTTTACTGTCAGCAATCCTGCTACTTTGAGTATAACGTCCTTGGCAGAAGTCCACCCATTCAGTTTTCCGGTAAGTTTGACACCTATCAGTCCGGGGGATTTGAGTTCCCAGGGCATGCCTGACATTACGTCAACAGCATCGGCTCCTCCCACTCCAATGGCAACCATACCAAGACCACCTGCATTTACAGTGTGTGAATCTGTACCGATCATCATTCCTCCCGGGAAGGCGTAATTTTCAAGAACCACCTGGTGAATAATACCGGCCCCGGGTTTCCAGAAGCCAATTCCATATTTATTCGAAACGATTGAAAGAAAATCAAACACTTCCTTGTTCGTGCTGAATGCTTCCTTAAGGTCATCCATCGCTCCGGTCCTGGCCTGAATAAGGTGGTCGCAATGCACGGTTGTTGGCACTGCTGCCTTGTCTTTTCCTGCCTGCATGAATTGCAGCAATGCCATTTGAGCAGTTGCGTCCTGCATTGCAACCCTGTCGGGAGCAAAGTTTACATAATCCACCCCCCTTTGAAAATCATTCAGATCCCCGGGGTCAAAAAGATGACTGTAAAGTATTTTTTCGGTCAATGTAAGCGGCCTGTTTAAAATTTTCTTTATTGTATCAATTTGTGCCGATAAATTGCTGTAGTAACTGGTTATGAGATCAAAATCAAATGCCATATTTACAATATTTTTATTTATGAATGCTAACCTGAATGATTCATGAGTTTTTCGTGATGAGAATTCAGCTTAAAATTAATACATTGTATTGATATAGAAAATTCCCATGCTTAAGATCCATGAGAATCCGTATAGAAATAAACACGTAAGCGCTGGTAAAGTTTTACCAATATTAAAAGAATATTTTTTTTCATACATGGTTCGACAGAACTATTTTCATACAGTTTTTCTTATCTTTAGCATGTAATGTATAACTGATTATGAGGATGCGGTCATTGTTTTTTGAAAATTTGAATATTGCATTCAAGGCCATTCGAACCAGTTTGCTCAGGACAATCTTAACAGTGCTTATCATTGCATTTGGAATCATGGCACTGGTTGGTATTCTTACAGCCATTGATGCGATTCAGAGCAGCCTTACCAGTCAGTTCAGTCTGATGGGAGCCAACACATTTACCATTGAGTCCCGCAGTATGAATGTTACCATAGGCAATGAGACTTACAGGAGGAAAAATCACGCATATATAAGTTACCATCAGGCCAGGGATTTTAAGGAAAGGTTCAACTTTCCGGCAGAAGTATCAGTACAGACATGGGCATCAGGCACAGCTGTCATAAAATACAAAGATTACAAATCCAATCCGAATATAGCCGTCAGGGGTGTTGATGAGGGATTCCTTTTTACAGCAGGATATGGGATAGAAAAAGGCAGGAATTTCAATGAAACGGATATACAGAACAGTGAAATGGTGGTGATCGTCGGAAACACGGTTGCAGAGGCTGCATTTTCAGAAGGAACCGATCCCATCAATGAGTTCCTTATTATCGGAAGCGGCAGGTACAGGGTTATCGGTGTACTGGAGTCACGCGGAACTTCAATGGGAATGGGGTCTGACAGGATATGCCTGATCCCTTATACAACTGTTCGGGAATATTATTCCTGGCCACGCATGAATTTCCAGATAAGTGTGAGGGCATTTGATCCTATGATGATGGAGATGGCGATCTCTGAAGCTGAAGGAATGTTCCGGCTCGTAAGGGGGCTGGATGCAACCGATGAAAGTGATTTTAATATTACCAGCAGTGACCAGCTGTCACAAATGCTGATTGAAAATTTGAAATTTGTAAGGCTGGTAGCAATAGCCATTGGAATCATAACATTGCTGGGAGCAGGAATTGGATTGATGAATATCATGCTGGTATCTGTTACGGAAAGAACAAAAGAGATCGGAACCAGAAAGGCACTTGGTGCGAAATCTAAAATGATTCGCAGGCAATTTCTCTATGAGGCAGTCGTAATAGGACAGATCGGTGGATTCATAGGGATTGTACTTGGTATAATCATCGGAAATGGTGTATCTTTAGCCATCGGTTCCAGTTTTATTGTGCCCTGGGCCTGGATCTTTATGGGATTGGCCGTGTGCTTTATTGTTGGGCTTGTATCAGGTGTTATTCCTGCAAGGAAAGCTGCCAGACTGGATCCTATTGTAGCTTTAAGATATGAATAATTTTTACAGTTATGGAAGATCTTTATATCAGCAAAACCGCTAATACCCCTGAAGTAAAATTCAGTGCAAAAAATGGCGAATTGAATATCGAAGGACGATCTATTCCTGAAGATCCCTCAGAGTTCTACGATAAAATGATCGACTGGCTGAAAAAGTATTTTTTAGATCCCGGCGAAGAGACGGTAATGAATATTATGCTGGAATATATAAACAGCGGATCATCAAAGTCCATGCTTGAGTTGTTGCGTATCCTGAAACAGGAGTATGAAAAAGGCAACAGCATTAAGGTTAGGTGGTTTTATGAAGAGGATGATGAGTCCATTGAGGACCTGGGGAACCATTATATGCAGACCATACAAATACCTTTTGAGAACATAATAATGGAATAACAATGTTTAATCCTCCTTCGTCCCGATATTTCATCGGGGCTACGGAGGACGCGTAGGAAGAGGTTTAATACCATTTATTAAAAAAAAACCGCTGTGTCAGCGGCTTTTTTATTTTACATTGCTGTTGTATTATGCAAACAGCAAAGGAATCAGATCGACAACCCTTGCGGAGTATCCCCATTCGTTATCGTACCATGAAATAACTTTCACTGTTTTACCATTTACCATTGTTGAAAGTGCATCAAAAATGGATGAATGCGGATCATGGATGACATCCACGGAAACGATAGGATCTTCTGTATAGGAAAGGATCCCTTTCATGGGTCCTTCTGCAGCTTTTTTCATGGCAGCATTGATCTCTTCCCTTGTTGTTTCAACTTTAAGGTTGGCAACAAGGTCTATCATAGATCCGGTTGGGGTAGGAACGCGTACTGCCATTCCGTCGAGTTTTCCGTTCAGTTCAGGGATCACCTTACCAACAGCTTTTGCAGCACCTGTGGTGGTTGGAATCTGGCTGACCGCTGCTGACCTGGCTCTGCGAAGGTCGCTATGTGGTAGATCAAGGATCGCCTGATCATTTGTGTATGAGTGTATCGTGGTCATCAAGCCGACTTCAATTCCAAAATTATCATTCAGTACTTTTACAACCGGGGCAAGACAGTTGGTTGTACATGATGCGTTAGATACACACTGATCGGATGATTTAAGTGCATCGTTGTTTACACCTAAAACAATCATGTTATCGATCTCATCTTTGGAAGGAACTGTCAGAATCACCTTTTTGGCACCATTTTTTAAGTGGTCACCATATCCACCCCTGGCACTCTCTTTTACACGAAATACACCGGTAGATTCGATTACAACATCAGGAGTATCTGCCCAGGGAATGTTTGCCGGATTTTTTTCTGCAGTGACTTTATATTTAACTCCATTGATCACGATGTTCTCATCGTCGCATGTGACTCCGGGGAACTGGCCCTGTGTGGAATCATACTTAAGCAGGTGAGCCAGGGTTTTATTGTCTGTAAGATCATTGATTCCCACAACAACGAGGTCATCCCTTTCAAGTGCGAGTTTGAAAGCATTGCGACCTATTCGGCCAAAACCATTAATGGCAACTTTAATTTTTCCCATGATTTAAAAAATATTAATTGAAACAATTTCTAATTGAAGATAAAAGAATGCAAATTTAACCAATTATAATAACCCAGCAAAGAAATTGAGTAATTTCAATGTTAAGAAATTGCTATCATTTAAAGCAATGGTATTTGGGCATCTTTCATTGCTTCCCTGAGTTCCTTGCGTCTCTGTTTTTTTGATCTGGCACTGGCAGCCTCGCTTATGTCGATCATGGTCCCGAACCTGTATCCTACATACATTTTGAAAAACAGATAATGGTTCACATCCGTGTCCATAATCTCAATATTTTTCGGATAAACGGTTATTCCCAGTCCGGCATCGAGTGCATGTACAACGGGCTCTTTTTCACTGTATTCAAAACTAAATCCAACTTTTACCGTAACACCCGGAATAATTTTAGTTTCACTGAGACCATATGTGAATGAAGCTTTCCCTCCATAGTTGTACAGATGAATGCTGGGATCAAATTTCAGAATGGAGGTACTATCAACACCTCCGGTGCTGTTATATGTAATGATATCATAGTAAATCGGTTTCAGAAATCCTATTGAGAAACCTCCTGTATAATTCAACCTGATCGAAATGGAAGAAAAATCATACTTTCTGAAGAGTTCATGCTGATTCCCTATCTGACCCTGTATCTCCCAGAAAAGATTCTTTTTACCGTACACAAACCTTTCTGTATAAAATTCGTATGTCACAACGGACTGATATTCTTTTGGGTGTTTTATGTAATTGAATGCAGCATCGAAGATGCGATCATTCCTTGCATCAATGAACCTGGCGTAACGAAAATCCGCACCAAACCCATTGCTGTTTAAGAATGCACCTAAAGTTTGCTCATTATTAAAAAGCATCTTGGGCTCGTCAATTATAATTCCCTGGCCCAAAGAGCCATTCAGAATAACAAACAGAATACCGGTAATGAGAACAGAGCGCTTCATAAAATTGTATTATCGATACCGGAAATATTGCGATAATCTGGCTGCAAAGTAAAAAAAAAAGATCTACCTGGCGGTAAATCTTGTAAGTCATTATGGAATTTCCAGACTAACCCAAATTTTCTAATTGATCTACATCTGCCTGAGAATATGCAGGACATGCCTCTTTGCTGCATGAACTCATTATTAGTCCAATGGCAAATACAAGCGTAATGATTATCGCAGCTCTTTTCATAACAAAAGTTTTATTTCATGTGATCTCGTTACAAATATAAAATTAAATTGAATACAAAAAAACCCATTGAAGGATTTCTCATTTCATAACTTTCAGTTTTTATGAAAAGCAACATCAGGGCCTTCCTTTATAATATTCAACATCCTTACCCGTTAAATGCTTTACCTTTGCAAAGATATTTTTGAGTTCCTCTTCTGTAAGTTTTCGGAAGGATTTTGCAATATCAATTTTTTCCTGAAGCATTTCAGGAGTTTTAGGTCCTGTTACAAGAACGTGATTGGGAATGGACAAAGAAAACTGAATGGCCTCTTCCACGGTAATGTGATCCATTACTTTATCTTCAGCATCAAGTCTGCCGTCAAAACCCCTTCCGAAAAAAGCTCCACCCGCGAGGGTTTTCATTGCAATCACTCCCATATTTTTCTCATGCAGTTCCGGAACAATGTTCTCAATGAAACTTTCATGTCCAGGATCGACCGCATTTACAGGCAGCATACAGGCTTCGGGTTCATCCGTAATGTTCATAATGTGCCGATGAGCCTTTATTGTTGTATGTCCTGAAAATCCAAGATGTTTTATTTTTCCTTCCTGTTTGGCCCTCAGCATTACATTCAATACACCACTGTTGATGCGTTTGTCAACATCTTCAACACTGTTTATTGCGTGCATCATCCAAAGATCTATTACATCGGTATTCAGTCGTTTAAGTGAAGCGTGCAGGTCATTCTCTGCAGTTTTTCGATCAGTAGCCCTTGTCTTGGTCATTATGAATACTTCATCGCGGTAAACAGGGGAGAGGAATTTGCCATACTTTTCTTCAGAAACTCCATCCTGGTAAGATTCTGCTGTATCAAAATACCTTATCCCACCCGCTATTGCAGTTTCGATTGTTTTTTGAGCCATTGCGTCATCCATGCGACCTACATGAAATCCTCCGAGTCCAAGCATGGTTACTTTTTCACCTGTTTTTCCAAGGTAATTTCGCGGCAGCAGGGTGCCCCATTTATCACGTTCCAGTTCACCTGTAAAGCCAAACAGTTTATTAACAGGCAATATTATTGATCCAGCCGTTCCCGCTGCAATTCGAATAAAATGTCTTCTTGTTGTCATCTCTGAAAAATTATGTGTAATGAATATCAATCTGATAACACCACTATCAAGGGAATTGTTTTGCCAGGGTTGGGACCCATTCGACCGGCGTCAATTGAAAAGGTTTGTGACCATTTTGCAGGGTTAACAGGGCCAATTCTCCCTAAAGCACTTTGAATATACATGTTATTGATTCATAAATCCTTGCCTGTCAAGAATATCCAGGAGTTTTTTGGAAAATACCATATTGTCACTCTTTTTATAACGTACATCAGTGAATACCTGTGCAAGTGTCTCTTTCCTATTCTCTTTCACAAATTCCAGACTGGAATCCAATGATTCTTTGTTTTTATAGAATTTATCAATCTGGTTTGCAGTATAGTCAGAATATTTCTCATCATGTACAACTGCTTCAAGTGGCAGTCGGTCTGTCAGAGGCGGATCTTCATCAGGGTAACCCAATGTGACAGTTGTTACCGGTACAACACCTTCGGGGAGTTCAAGAATATCAATTATCTCCTGCGCCATATAAGTTGTCGTACCGAGGTAGCAAATTCCAAGACCCTCATTCTCAGCTGCAATACATATGTTTTGTGCAACAAGCACAGCGTCTATAGCTGCTGTTGTGAATGAAAGGAAATTGTCGTATCCCGGATTTGCATTCCTCTGGTTGCACCATTTATTAAAACGGTTGAAATCGGCACAAAAAGTAAGGACCACCGGCGCCTCTTTTACCATTGGCTGGTTGAAATGACAGGGTGAAAGTTTCTCTTTCATTTCATTGTCCCTTGTCACAATTATGCTATAAACCTGCATATTTCCTGTAGTGGATGCACGTGTTCCGGAATACAGGACAGATTGTAAAAGTTCATCCGGGATTGCCTTGCTGCCGTATTTCCTGATCGTCCTGTGGCTGTTCAATAGATCCATAATGGTATGATTTTTCAGCAAAATTAACATAATACTTTGCATAAGGAATCCGTTGAATGGGGGATTCTGTTCAATTGTTTTTCTATTGTTTTTGCAGTTTTATGAATGAGGAATCCTTTTATACTGCAAATGTTTGTTTTACAGAAGGTTTGTCGATAATTACTGATGAAATATTCAAGCGCTGGCCGGAGCATTGATGTCAAATATGATCCACAGCATGTTTCCTTTAAAATTCATTGTATTATATTTAAAGATTGCTTTATCGAATTGACTAATTCAAAAAAATACATCTCATGAAATTTATTTTAAGAAACAGGCAGAATGTTTTATTAATGGGCATTTTATCGCTCCTGTTGTTAGGTGCTGATATTGCTGTTGGTGCAAAAGATAAAAAGAGAGACAAAGAAGGGGATAACGGAGATAAAGAAGAAGCATATATATACGGGGGTCTGAAATGGCGGAGTATTGGTCCCGCAATGACATCAGGTAGAATTGCTGATTTTGCAGTGAATCCCGAAGATCCCAGTGAGTGGTATGTTGGGGTTGCTTCAGGTCATGTTTGGAAAACCGTTAACAACGGAACATCCTTTACCCCTGTATTTGATAAGCAGGACGTATACTCAATCGGTGCAGTTGCCATGGACCCGGGCAATCACAACGTGATATGGGTTGGAACCGGTGAGAACAATCACCAAAGGGCGCTCGGATATGGCGATGGCGTATATAAATCAGAAGATGGAGGTAAAAGCTGGAAAAATATGGGATTGAAGGAATCCCGCCAGATTGGGGGAATTGTTATTGATCCCCGGAATTCAGATATAGTTTTTGTTGCTGCTGAAGGCTCTGCCTGGGGACCTGGTGGCGACAGGGGATTGTATAGGACAACCGATGGAGGAGAAACATGGGAAAAAGTAATTGAAATCAGTGAAAATACAGGTATTAATAATGTTGTGATCGATCCCGCGGATCCTGATTATATGTATGCCACTTCTGAGCAGAGAAGGAGACATGTTCATACCAAAATCGGAGGAGGACCTGAGTCGGCAGTATACCGTTCGAAAGATGGAGGAGTTACATGGACAAAATCAATGAAAGGACTGCCCGGCGTCGAGATTGGAGGTATGGGAATTGCAGTGTCACCTGCTGACCATAATGTTGTATATCTGATTGTTGAAGCCGCATATGACAAAGGAGGGTTTTACAGATCAACCGACAGGGGGGCATCATGGTCAAAAATGAGTGACCACAGTTCATCAGGTCAGTATTACAATGAAATTTATTGCGATCCGCTTGATGTTGATAAGGTATATTCCATGGAGACTTATTCATATTTTACAGAGGATGGAGGGAGAACCTGGAACCGACTTGGAAATGATAGCAGACATGTTGATGACCATGCACTATGGATTGATCCCGAAGATACCGGTCATTTGCTGATTGGCGGTGACGGCGGAGTCTATGAAACATTTGACAGGGGGGAGAAATGGTTGTTTAAAACCAACCTGCCTGTTACTCAGTTTTACAGGGTGAATGTAGACAATGATGCGCCTTTTTATAATGTTTACGGAGGTACACAGGATAACAATACCCTGATGGGACCCTCACAGAATACAAGCAGTGCAGGAGTTTCCAGCGATGAATGGAAGGCGATCCTGGGAGGTGATGGTTTCTGGGTTGGTATAGACATTGAAAACCCGAACATTGTTTATTGTGAATACCAATACGGAAATTCATACAGGTATGACAAGGCCAGCGGGGAATCAGTAAATATCAAACCGCGCCCAGGAAAAGGAGCAGAAACCTATAAATGGAACTGGAACGCTCCCCTTGTTGTGAGTAAACATGTTCCGGGCCGGTTGTATTCCATGGCAAATAAGGTATTCAGATCTGATGATAGGGGTACCAGTTGGGAGGTGATCAGCGATGATCTGACATCAGGTATGGACCGTAACAGTTGGCCTGTCATGGGATATTACTGGAGTTATGATGCAGTGGTAAAGGATGTTTCTACCAGTCTCTTCGGAACAGGAGTGTCTTTTTGTGAATCTCCATTGAATGAGAACGTTCTCTACGCGGGCACAGATGACGGAGTATTGTCCATTACAGAGGACGGGGGGCAGAATTGGTGGCAGGTTATGGAATTTGAAAACGTTCCAGAGCACACCTACATCAGTGATATAATGGCAGATAAGTTTGATGTGAATACGGTTTATGTCTCTTTTGACAACAGGAAAAGAGATGATTTCAAACCTTATATACTGAAAAGTACCGATAAAGGAAGATCATGGTCATCTATCGTTTCAGACCTTCCCGAAGACGAGACTGTTCATACGCTTGAGCAGGATACAGAGGTGCCTTCATTGCTCTTTGCAGGTACCGAATTCGGTGCATATTTTTCTTTGAATGGTGGAGAAAAATGGACTGAGATGCGATCGGGAATGCCTTCCATTGCTGTTCGTGACATGATCATTCAGGAAAAAGAGAACGATCTTGTACTTGCCACCTTTGGAAGGGGATTTTACATCCTCGATGATTATACACCATTGCGGGAGCTCGCAACGGCCCCTGCAATCAAAGATTCTGAAGCGCATATTTTTGATGTCCCGAAAGCAAGAATGTACATCAAAACGGGAGGTAAATATGGCCAGGGTTCAGCTTATTACACAGCTGATAATCCCGAATTTGGTGCAGTGATAACATATTACATTAAGGATGTCCCCGAGACATTAAAGGATATAAGAAAAGAAAAGGAGAAGGAGCTTTTTGAAGAGAAAAAGCAGATACCCCAGCCATCAATAGACGACATCCGCTCAGAACAGGAAGAAATAGAACCTTACCTCGTATTTACAATTCATGATGGCTCAGAAACAGCAATAAGAAAGATTACAACTCCGGCAGGAAAAGGGATCAACAGGGTACATTGGGACCTCAGGTACCATTTTCCATCCCCTGTGAGAAGCCGTGATGAATTCAATCCGGATGCATCAACCAGGGGTGGCACCCTTGCAATGCCAGGAAAGTATAAGGTATCTCTGGATATGGTGACACGGGAAGGCGTTCAACGACTGGTTGAACCTGTTGAATTTGAAGCAGAATTACTGAACCTTGCAACATTGCAGGCCCAGGATCAGCTTGCGTTAAAAGAATTCCAGGAAAAAATGACAGAGCTTTCCAGGGTTTTCATGGGACTTGAAAGGAAAGTGTCAGAGGATATTTCAAAGGTTATCAATCTAAAACAGGCTGCATTGGAGACACCGGGAGTTGGTTTTGAACTGCTGACCAGGATATCTGAAATTGAAAAAGAGCTGAAGGATATTCAATTTGAGTTGGATGGGCCACCTGCAAAAGCTAGCTGGGAGGAGTTACCTCCTATGGATATGCCATTGAGCAGGAGGATCAATGTTGCAGTTCGTGCGCACTGGAGCAATACTTCAGGTTTGTCTCAAATTGCAGTAGACCAGTATAAGATATTAAAGGAGGAATTCCCACCATTGGTTAACAGGCTGAATGTCGCAGAAAAAGAGATAGAAGCTGTTGAGGCTGCACTTGAGGAGGCAGGTGCCGGGTGGACAACCGGAAGAGACATCATTCTTTAAATTACATTCCAACCTGAAATTCCAGGTTTAGGGAATCGGCAATTTCCTTCATTTCTTTCTGGATTGGTTCAATAATGGAGATGCCTTCATTCAGGATCCTTTCTTGTCTTTCCATTTCAGGCTCACCGGGGATAAGCACTCTTTCGTGTCCAACTCCCGGTTTTGCACTTTTAAAGGTTTCGATCCATTTGTCCATTTGAGACAGAAATGCATCCTTCTCCTGAAATGCATCTATCCTCATGGCTCCGAAAAAGTGTCCCGTACCTTCCCCGACTTTTTCATCCTTCAGTGGAAGATAGGCTACAGATGGCGGACAGAATGGGCCGAAGTTGGCACCGGATAGCACACATGAGAAAATATCTACTATGGCACTGAGACAATATCCTTTATGACTGCCATGTTCATAGCTGCCACCAAGTGTAAGCATGGAACCACCTTCTTTAATAATGTCAGGGTTATCAGACGGATTTCCGTATTTATCCTGAACGTATCCGAGTGGTACCTTTTCACCTTTCTTGCCTGCAACTGCAAGTTTGCCGCGTGCGATCGGGGTCGTTGAAAAATCAGCAACGAATGGAGGATAGGATTTGGAAGGGATGGCAACGGCAATGGGATTGGTCCCAAGCATTGGTGTAACTGACCAAGTGGGAGCCACGACAGGATTGGCAATGGTCATACAAATGCCTATCATGTCATGTTCCAATGCCATCTTTGAGTAATAACCTGCTATCCCGTAGTGGTTTGACCCACGTGTAGAAACCCATCCGGTGCCGGCAACTTTGGCTTTTTCAATTGCAATTTCCATTGATCTTGTTGCAGCAATCATTCCTATGGCACCATCACCGTCAACAACAGCTGTGCTCGGAGATTCATGAACGATACGTATATTTGGTTTAACATTGATCCTTTCTGCCTGCCACAATTGAAAATAATCTTTGATCCTCAACATTCCATGGGATGGAAGACCGTTTAATTCAGCAGCGATGAAGACTTTTGCTGCAGCAGTTGCATCCTCCTTACTGCATCCCATTTTCTCAAAAACCCTGATGGTAAAATCTTCCAGGTATTCGGGTGTATACATATTCGGGTATTTTTTTGGTTTGGGTAAAAGTAGAAAAAATCTGTTAAAGAATACGGGCTGAATATGCAGATGTCAGTTTAAGATGGACATGGCATTTTTATACATGATTCGATCAAGTTTTATTTGATCAAGATCAAATTCGAAAATGAAATCCTTCAGACCAAGATCCATGTTATCTGTACCGAAAAGTAACTTATTGTAGCATTGATTTAAAAATCGCTGCGAAAAATACTGATCTCTCTTCAGTGCATTGTAGCCGCTCATTCCTGAGATGTCGCAATAAAAATTGTCGTAATTTTTCAGAAGCCTGATCGTTTCTCCTTCTCCTTTTACTTTGCCTGTCTGGTGAAACAAATGTTTGTCGAAGTTGGAAGAAAACTGGTTCCAGACTTCCGGACCGTGCCCGATAAAAATGATGTTTTTGTACTGTTTCAGGACTTGTTCAAGCCCTGTTATGTCCATCAGGTATCCCGGGAAATCCAATAACCTTTTGTCGAGGTAATTTTGAAAGAATCCTGTACTTTCTTTCATTTTCAGGATCAAATTTGCTGATTTCCCATTGAATCTTTCATTAATGAGCCTTCTGAACAACCCATCTGCACCATAATTATTCCTGGGTATGAACACAGGCCGGCCTCTTTCCATATGAAAAACCAGGGGCAATTTATGGTGGTCCAGAAATTCCAGGAGTTCCACGACATGATCATCCTCCCACCTGTACGGGACTTTCAATTCTCCGCAACCTGCAACTCCCGCATCCATACACTCCAGCAACCTTTCCTTCCAGTCATTTCTTTTTGGATCCGGGGCAAAGAACGGCACGATCCTGTCGGGATGATTTTTATATGCTGCCAGGACTGCATTCAGATCAAGAGGCTGGTAATAGAGAGGCAAAGCAGGTTCTGCTTCATCCCAGGTTAAGATCCATGCTTTTTCAATCCCATGCCTGTCAAGGTATTTAAGCAGATGGGATTCAGTCCAGCCGTTCAGGCCAATATGTAAATGCGAATCAATTATCACTTTAATAAAATTATCAGAGGCAACGTCCGGCCCTACTTCCTGGCGGTTTTTACTGTGTTTGCCTGGGCTGTAGGCATAATCAATATCTCATTGATGTTAACATGTGGCGGACGGGTTGCGGCAAAAAGAACAGCTTCTGCAATATCGTCTTCAAACAATGGTATGAACCCATCATATACCCTGTCAGCCTTTTCCTGATCACCATGGAAACGAACAAGGGAAAATTCTGTTTTTGCTGCACCTGGATTTATTGAAGTGACCTTAATATTATGTTCCACAAGATCTATCCGCATTCCCTTGTTAAGTGCATCCACGGCATGTTTGGTTGCACAATAAACATTGCCGTTTTCATACACTTCAACACCGGCAATTGAGCCTATGTTTATAATATGTCCGCTTTTTCTTTCTACCATGGCCGGCGCAATGATCCTGGTCACATAAAGCAATCCTTTGATATTTGTGTCAATCATCTTTTCCCAATCCTCCAGATCTCCCTCATGAATTTTATTGAGCCCGGATGCAAGTCCTGCATTATTGACCAGGAGATCGATCCTGGCCCACTTGCCTGAAAGTCCGCCAAGGATTTTTGATACATCCTCATATTTCCTTACATCAAAAGTTAAAGCCAATACATCAGCTTGCGAGTTGTTCCTGATATTCTGCTCTGTTTCATCAAGTCGATCTTTTCTTCTTCCTGTAATGATCACATCGTAATCATTCTTCGCGAGGATCATGGCAGTTGCTCTGCCTATACCTGCCGTAGCCCCTGTAACTAAAGCTATTTTCTTCATTAATTCGGCTTTTCGGTAAAAGTAATAAAAATATGCATGTTTGTTTAAGAGCCCGGTGCAATCTGTTTTGCCTTTCACCCATATCAACTATATTTGCTTTGTATTGATTTGCGGGCTTCTGGTTACTCTATATTGCAATAAACGAAAGCAGGATGGCTGCCATGAAT
This sequence comes from Bacteroidales bacterium, assembly GCA_021738565.1. Taxonomy (GTDB): domain Bacteria; phylum Bacteroidota; class Bacteroidia; order Bacteroidales; genus M55B112. The sequence continues at coordinate 67,816 of JAIPBT010000010.1, read as the reverse complement.
AATAAATATGAAAAACACATTCGCTCCTACCTTACAAGTGATGAGCGTTATTCAATTGAAAAATTAGTGGGAAGAAAACCGAATGATTTTGAGATGAACATGTTCGCTGCCATGTGGTCGGAACATATCTCTTACAAAAGTTCTGTAAAGTGGATTGATGAATTTCCTGTTCAGGGGGAGCACATACGTGTTCCCGCGCAGGCTGAAAACGCTGGTATTTTCGATCTGAATGATCAGTATTCATGTGTAATAAAGATGGAATCCCATAACCATCCCACAGCTGAGCATCCTGGCGAGGCATCGGTTGCTGTGGGTAATATATTCAGGGATATTGTAGCAATGGGAGGGAAACCAGTGGCATTGTTGAACATTTTACGGTTTGGAAAACCTGAAGGAAAACAAAGCAGGAATTTCATCAATAACGTGATCAGGGCACTGGGCAATTATTCAAATAATTTCGGTATACCTGTGATAGGAGGGGAGGTCCTTTTTGATGACACTTATAAGGACAATCCACTTGTGAATTTAATGGCCATTGGTCTTGTCAGAAAAGAAAAGATTGTGACTGCATCCCTGAAAGAGAAGGGTGACGCTCTTTATTTGATTGGCAAGGAAACATCCGGAACAGGTGTACATGGTGCGGGCTTTGCCTCAACAGCATTCTCTGAAGATGCCAGTCACTTTATTCCATCCAGCCAGATGGCTGATCCTGTTGCAGGTAAGATATTATCCGAATGCATACTTGATTTGAATGATGCAGGCATTGTTAAGGGGATGCAGGATGTAGGTGCAGGGGGAGTGCTTTGTGGGGCATCGGAAATGGCTTTCAGGGGCAACCTGGGAATTGACCTGGAGCTTGATGAGATTCCTGTAATGGATGAGGAAATTTCGCCTATTGACATTCTGCTTAGCCAGTCGCAGGACCAGATGCTTGTTGCCATTAATGAAGATGATGTTGAAGTTCTCCACAGGATCGCTGTAAAATGGAAAATTGAATATACAAAAATCGGAACAGCAACTTCAACAGGCAGAATTAAGGTCAATTTTAAAGAAAAAACACTTGGTGACCTTCCGGTCACTACACTTGTGAAAGGAGGAGGAGCGCCGGTGTATATCCGGAATCTCTCAAAATCAACAAGGAAGGTAATCAGGGTTGCTGCCGATGATGTTCCCTATCCGGGTAACCTGAGGGAGGTTGCGAAGCAATTGATCCAGCATCCCAATATTGCATCAAGAAGATACATTTATGAGCAGTTTGATACAATGGCAGGTCTTTCCAATACCGCCTCATTTTTTCCCGCAGATGCCGGGATCATCAATTTGCCGGGTTACGATCTGAAGATCGCTGTCAGTATTGACGGCAACTCCAGGTATGTAAAAACAGAGCCAAGGAAAGGAAGCATGATAGCAGTGATCGAAGCTGCCAGAAACATAGTTTGCTCCGGCGGCAGCCCGGTAGCATTAACCAATTGTCTGAATTTTGGAGACCCTTCAGATCTAAGTGTTTACTATGACTTTGTTGAAGCGGTAAAAGGAATTAAACAAGTGTCTGAAAAAAGTAAGATTCCTGTGATTGCCGGGAATGTAAGTTTCAACAACGTTGTGTTGAAGGATGGAGAACCGGTATCTGTTCAGCCTACTCCCATTATAGGGATGGTTGGGACCATAAAGAATAACAATGAATTGACAAGTGTGGGATTCAAAGCCAAAGGGGACATGATCTACATTCTTGGAAAATCGGACAATGATATTTCTGGTTCAGAATATCTTGCCTCAGTTCACCTGGTGGAAGAGACTTCTTCACCGGAACTTGATCTTGAACTTGAGATGAAGCTGCACAGTGTTATCGGGGAATTAATAGAAAGGCAGCTCATCGTTTCTGCGCATGACATCTCGTTGGGAGGTCTTTTTGTTGCTTTGGTGGAATGCTGTCTTCCTGGTAACCTCGGTTTTGACATTACTTCACCTGCAGAAGTCAGGACAGATGCTTTTCTTTTTGGTGAATCTCAAAGCAGGGTAGTGGTAAGTGTAAGTGCTCATGACGAAACTGATTTTCTTGATTTTATGATCGAGAAGAAGTTCCCTTTTTCTGCATTGGGACATGTGACCAAACAGGAATTGAGAATTGATGACAAGTCTTTTGGCTTCATAACAGATTACGCCAGGATTTATGAAGATGCACTTGGTGAATTGCTTGACAAAAAAGACATTGAATGAGCCTGGAGCAGGATGAAAACATGACAGTAGAGAAAGCCGGGTCAGGAAAAATATTTGACCGCATCCATCACAGGTACGACCTGCTTAATCATATACTTTCATTTGGATTGGATCTGCGCTGGAGAAAAATTTTGGCAGGATGGGCATTGTCGGACCTTATGAATATAAACAACCCAAGAATTCTTGACCTGGCTTCTGGAACAGGGGATATGTCCATTGCCATTAAACGTAAGATAGATTCTTCAGAGATCGTTTGTATGGATGTATCAGCAAATATGTTGCAACATGCTGAAAATAAGATAAACAGAAAAGGTATGGAGGGCTTTGACTTTATTCAGGGTGATGCTTCAGAAATGTCGCTTGAAAGTTCAGAATTCGATGCGGTTACAACTTCTTTTGGCATCAGAAATTTCCCATCACTGGAACATTCAATGGAGGAATGCCTGCGTGTATTGAAACCGGGAGGAAGTCTCTATATTCTGGAATTCGGATGGCCGGACAATGCGGCTTTTTCTTTTCTTTACAGTCTATATTCAAAAACAGTCATCCCCTTTTTAGGTTGGGTGATTGCAGGGGATAAAACAGCTTATAATTACCTCAGGCGAACAATCAGGGTATTTCCCTATGGAAGTTCCATGGTCAGGATCCTCTGCTCCTGCGGCTTCAGGAATATAGCCTACAGGAAGGTTGCAGGCGGAATCGTTTATCTTTATTCGGCATATAAATAATACTATTTTCTATATTTGAGCCGTTTTATCGATACAATCATTGGTTGAAAATTCGATTTGAAAATAGTTTACAGGGAAATTCAGTAACCATTTTGATGCGATGCTCGCAGGAGCAGGGAGTTCATAAAAATTTACAATGAAAAGAATCCTCTCTATCATAATAGTACTATCCATCGGAGCAAATCTCACCTATGCCCAGCGGGATAAGCCGAGGAACCTGTCGTCTTTTGATTATAAAAGGCTCCATTGGGGATTTACTGTTGGATTGAATTCCATGGATTATTCAATCATACGTAATCCCGATGCTGCCGGGTATCTTTATCCGGATGTGAGAGGGTTTCAGCCAGCTGGATTTCAGGTAAATATAGTATCAGATCTCAGGTTGTCCGATTTCTGGAACCTGAGATTCCTTCCGGGAATTAACCTTGGTTCCAGGCAATTTGTCTACTTCGATCCCTATAGCGATAACTTGTCTGATCCCTACCCGGAAACAGATTACTTGGAAGAGGTGCATACAATGACGATAGGATCAAGTTTCCTGGACTTTCCATTGCTTCTTAAATACAGGTCTGAAAGAGTAAATAATTACAGACCCTATGTGATTGGAGGACTAAGTTACCGCCATGATATGTCTGCCAGGAAAGATTACAATTCAGAAGACCAGGAGGATGACAGGATCCTGGTTAAGAAAGGAAATCTATACATAGAACTGGGATTTGGAGTGGACAGTTATCTTAAATATTTTAAATTTTCAACCGAGATCAAATTAGCTGTCGGATTAAGAAATATGATGGTAAATGATTTCCCCTTTTCCGGTCAGGAATACTATGCCAATTCAATCAGTGATTTACGCTCATTCCTTGTAATGCTCAATTTTCATTTTGAATAGCCCTGCAATTGTCTTCTTCTGTATTCGGAACATATAATTGCTGCGGCAGAAGCGACGTTCAGTGATTCAACTGTTTGTCTTTTATTTTTGTAAACAGGGATTGCTATTTTCCTGTCAAAATAATTATTGAAACGCACATTTATACCCTGAGCCTCATTCCCAAATACAAGGATGCCTGGAACAGCCAACTCAACGGAGTAAACATCATCGCCATCCGTTGTTGCAGCATACACCGGAATTTTTTGTTTGGATGCTGATTTAAATACGTTTATAAGGGGTGCATTGTAGATACATATCCTCATCACAGCTCCCATGGATGCCTGCACGACTTTGTTGTTAAATACATCCACGCAATCATTGCTGCAAATGATGTTCTTAATGCCCAGCCAATCAGCGGTGCGAATGATGGTGCCCAGGTTTCCCGGATCACGTAATGAATCAAGAACCAGGGTGAGATCGTTATTCAGCATGTCCTCTTTATAGATGTGTTGAGGCAAATCCACTACGGCAATTACTTCAGGCGGGGTTATCATTGATGAAAGTTTCTTTAATTCGTTCAGATCAACTGTTACAGTGATGTGTTGAAATTTTTTGATCAGCTCATTATTCGCATTCAACCAGTTCACTGTTGCTGCAATTAGTTTTACATTGGACGGATGAAGGTCGCCGAGTTGTATCAGATCTGAAAGGATTCTGTTTCCTTCAATAACAAATGCCTGGTGTATATTGCGGTACTTTTTATATAAAAGAGATCGCACCAGCTTTTTTTGATTCGATGAAATAGTCATGAGATAAATATAATAAACTCTGCATAATGCCATACATATTTAAGTTGACCATATTTTTGTATTTTTGAATCTGTTTGAAAGTAATTCAGATCCAATAAAAGAAAAACTGATCATTGACAGGGAAGATAGACCATATAACACTTTTGATTATTTCTACCGTTTTGTTGTTTTTGACTTCATGCAATGCGACAAAGTACCTGGCGGAAGATGAGTATTTGTTGCACAAATATAAAATCGAAGACAAAAAAAGTGATATACCGAGAGAAGATTATAAAAATTACATCAAGCAAAAACCGAACAAGCGTGTTTTTGGCTATAAATTCTGGTTGAATCTGTATAACCTTTCCGGCAAAAATGATGATAAATGGATCAATCGCTGGCTCAAGAGCATTGGAGAACCGCCGGCCGTTTACAATCCTGATCTTACCGACAATTCCACACAACAACTTGAATTATTCCTTTTTAACAAAGGATATTTTGATGCAGAGGTCACAGACAGTGTAGAGTTTATCAGAAGAAAAGCCAAAGTGCATTACAATATCTATCCGGGGGAGAGGTATACCATAAGGAATGTTGATTATTTCTTCCAGGATGTTTCGTTGAGCGATTACATTGTTAAGGATACCGCTTCAGCAGTTCTACAGCCGGGGATTGATTATGACATTGAGAAGTTTAGGGAAGAAAATCTCAGAATTGAATCGATTTTAAGGAACAAGGGGTACTACAATTTTTCCCGCAATTTCATTGATTATGAAGTGGACAGTACTGTCGGGGATCACAAGGTGGATGTTTTCATGCGGATTAATAATTATCCAATAGTTAATGAAAATGGCAGAATAATCAGAACAAAACATCCGGTATACAGGATCAGAAATGTTTATTTGAAAACCAATGAGAATATAGCCAAATCTAAAAAGCCGAACAATGAAGTTGCATTTGATACGGTTCAATTCGACAGTGTTTACCTTATAAACAGACCGGATGTAAAGATCCGTTCAGGAATAGTCACTCAGAAGAATTATATAATACCGGGTGATCTTTATAACGAACGTAAAGTTCAACAGACCTACAGGAACCTTACCTCATTAAGTGCATTGCGGCTGGTGGACATAAATTTTATGAGGGTTGAAGACGAACAGGATCTTCTTGATTGCAGAATTGATATGCTTCCTGCAGTGCGTCAGGCATTTACTGGCGGGATAGAGGGTACGACTTCAGGCGGAAATATTGGGGCTGCCGGAAACCTGAACTATCAGCACAGAAACTTGTTTGGCGGTTCAGAAAAATTTAACCTGACTTTCCTTGGAGCCATTGAGACCCTCTATAAAAATCCTGACGCGAATGTAAGTGAATTGGGTACGATGCAGGAGCTTGGAGTAGAGGCGGGATTAAGTTTCCCCCGGTTCTTATTGCCATTTAAAACAGACCAGTTCATAAGGAAATTTAATCCTGAAACCGACATTAATCTTGCCTATAATTTTCAAAGACGACCGGATTACACCCGGACAACATTCAGGAGTTCATTCGGATATCGATGGAGAGGGAACAGTTTCCTGACACACGCCGTGTACCCGCTTGATATCAGTTTGATTAACTCAGCCCTGGAAAAGGATTTCGAGGATTGGCTCTCAGGGTCCTATCTGTATTACAGTTATTTGCCGCATTTTATTGCAGATCAGCGTTACCGCCTGATCTATTCAACACAAAAGTTAAACAAATCCATCGATTTTAATTACCTGAGGTTTGGGGTGGAATCGGCTGGTAATATAATGTATGGTTTGTTCAAGACGCTGGGGTACACCGATAGCAATCCTGTGTTGGATATTTTCGGAGTTGATTATGCACAATATTTCAGGACGGAGCTTGATTTGCGGCATTATGACTATATATATGAAGAAGTAAGCCTTGTATACAGGGCGTATATCGGCGCTGCGATCCCGTATTTGAATTCTGCCGCAATTCCTTTTGAAAAACAATTCTTTGGTGGCGGAGCCAACAGCATACGGGCCTGGAGGGTCAAGAGCCTTGGGCCGGGATCCTATGAAGGTGATACTTTTTCAAGGTTCCCGAATCAAACTGCAGATCTGAAACTGGAAGTTAACTTCGAATACAGGTTCCATCTGATCTGGAAGTTAGAGGGTGCAATATTTCTTGATGCAGGTAATATCTGGTCATTATCCCGGGAAGATGACAGGGAAGGAGCACTGTTTAATTTTAATAAATTCTACAGGGAAATTGCCCTGGGAACAGGTTTTGGTTTCAGGTTTGATTTTAACTTTTTTATATTCCGTGTGGATGTTGGTGTGCCATTGTCAGATCCTTCTTATCCTGAGGGGGAAAGATGGATCCCCACTAATTACAACCTGGACTGGAATGACCTTGGATTAAACATAGCAATTGGTTATCCGTTCTAAATTGCAGCCGATCTTCCTGCTTTTTTTCAAAAAGGATATTGATTTTCGGGAATACAGAAGATCAGTGAGTAAACTTTATCCCGGGTTTTTATCGTGCAAATAAATTCCATCGTAAGGATTATTTCTTTATTTTTGCCACGCTGTTTGTACAAACCCAAATAAATAAATAGATTCAATCATGGCTGAAAAAATTTTAGATGTTATTAAACCTGGCGTGGTTACCGGAGATGATTACCAGACATTGCTGTCCATCGCGAAAAGAAATCATTTTGCACTTCCGGCCGTAAATGTTGTAGGTACGAATTCAGTAAATGCAGTACTTGAAGCTGCAAAGGTGGTGAACTCACCTGTGATGATACAGTTTTCAAATGGCGGTGGTGTATTCTTTGCAGGAAAAGCGCTTTCAAATGAAAACCACCAGGCTGCAATTGCAGGAGCAATCTCCGGAGCAAAGCATGTACATTATATGTCTGAATTATATGGGGTACCGGTTGTTTTGCATACCGACCATGCTGCAAAGAAATTGTTGCCATGGATCGATGGCCTTCTCGATTATGGAGAGAAGCATTTTGGCAGGTATGGAAAACCATTGTTCAGTTCGCATATGCTGGATCTTTCGGAAGAACCGCTGGAGGAAAATATTGCGATTTGCAAGGAATACCTTGCGCGCATGGGCAAACTGGGCATGACGCTGGAAATAGAGCTTGGGGTAACAGGTGGAGAGGAAGATGGGGTTGACAATACAGGTATTGACACTTCCGCCTTGTATACACAACCTGAGGAAGTAGCCTATGCATACGAAGAGCTGAGTAAAATAAGCAATCGATTTACAATCGCTGCATCTTTCGGGAACGTCCATGGTGTCTATAAACCGGGCAATGTAAAACTTACACCTAAAATACTTGATAATTCCCAGAAGTACATCCAGGACAAGTATGGGACCGGGGAGAAACCCGTGAATTTTGTATTTCACGGGGGGTCAGGATCAACCGCTGAAGAGATCAGGGAGGCAATAGGTTACGGGGTGATAAAGATGAATATTGATACCGATACACAGTGGGCATTCTGGGATGGAGTCCGTAAATATGAGGCTGAAAACCATGATTACCTTCAGGCCCAGATTGGCAATCCGGAGGGAGAAGATAAACCAAATAAGAAAAAGTATGATCCCCGTGTCTGGCTTAGGGAAGGAGAGAAATCAATCGTTGACAGACTGAAGGTTGCGTTTGAAAATTTAAACTGTTTAGATACGCTTTGATCAAATATACAATGGTTAAAATTAAGCCCCGCAGTAATTTAAAACTGCGGGGCTTTATTTTTTCCTCTGTTTTTTCATTATAATTGCCAATTATTAAAGCACATATTTCAATAAATTTATGATACAGGGAAACAGCTCTTCTCGCGACGGTTTTTCAACAAAGTTTGGAGTTATTGCAGCAGCAGCCGGTTCTGCCATTGGATTGGGCAATATATGGCGTTTCCCTTACGTGCTGGGTCAAAACGGGGGTGGTGCATTCCTTTTGATCTATCTTGTATTTATTGCCGCAATAGGCATTCCAGTTATGATGTCAGAATTCACCATCGGAAGATCAGCACAGCTGAATCCTGTCGGAGCATTTAAAAAGATTGCTCCAGGTAAGAAATGGCATTTGATCGGTTCCCTTGGCGTTGTGACGGCTTTCATCATCCTTGCGTTTTATACAGTTGTTGCCGGGTGGACACTTGAATACATGCTGCAATCGGTAAGATGGTTATTGTTTCCGGAAAGTTCAGGTGTGGCAGGATTGACCGGGGACGCTTCACGGGAGTTTTTCCAGGAACACTATGAATCGTTTACTAATGGCATCTGGAGGCCGGTCATCTGGTTTCTGGTCATGCTCTTCTTTACCGGTTTTATAGTCGTATCGGGCGTAAAGAGAGGCATTGAAAAATATGCCAAGATCCTTATGCCGGTATTGCTGATTTTGTTGTTGGTTCTTGTTTTTAGATCGGTGACGCTCGAAGGCGCGAAGGAGGGACTGGTATTTCTCTTTAAGCCGGATTTCTCTCAGATCAAGGATGCTCCTGTGAAAGTCATTCTCGAAGCACTCGGGCAGGCATTTTTCTCACTTTCCATTGGAATGGGGACACTTATTACTTACGGTTCATACATTCAGAAAAAGGAAAACCTGGCCAACACGGCGGTTAGCGTAGCAGCTGCCGATACTTTTATAGCTGTCATTGCAGGATTGGCCATATTTCCGGCCGTATTTGCTTTTGGTATAAACCCGGGGGAGGGACCTGAACTGGTTTACATCACACTTCCGGTGATCTTTCAAAATATGGCAGGCGGACTAATTTGGGCACTCATGTTTTTCCTCCTCCTCTGTTTTGCAGCAATAACTTCTACCATATCAGTACTGGAAGTCATTGTTGCCTATCTCACCGAACAATTGAAACTGACCCGCAAGCGTGCTGTTTTTTTGTCTGCTGTTTCGGTTGCAGTTCTGGGGTTAATTTGCACTGTTTCAAGTGATGTTTTTGCTGTCTTCAACGCCTCCCCGGATATCCTGCTACCATTTGGAGGATTTTTTATTGTCGTATTCATAGGGTGGTTTTTTTCAAAGAATTCCCTGAAAAAAGAGCTCTCAAGCAATGGTGCCAGGAAGATCGGATACTATCCGGTTTTTCTTTTCCTGGTACGGTTTGTAGCTCCCCTTGCCATAGTGTTCCTGTTTGCCATTGGAGTGTATAATAAAATAATAAATGTATTTCCTTCGATGGGTTGATTCAGGTTATCAAAAGGTTCAATAATTTTATAACATTTCTACGTGTGCTTTTCTGACCGGGCACCTTGCAATAGGTGACGATATTATTTCCTTTCGGCACATTAACCAGTGTCGGTCAATAATGTCCGTTTGCTGCGTTACGCTCGTCGGGAAATTGCTCATCCAGATAATATATCGGGACTCCGCATTTCCGGACTTCGCAGGCCTTGCAAACGAACATTATGATCCAGCCACTGGACTGTATTGACAGACACTAACTAGAAAAAATGTATAAAAGATTTCTTCGGGCATTCTATTTGCTGAGGAAAGGGGAGCAGCGGGCACTTATTGCAATAGTGGCATTTCTTACCCTCAGTTTGTGCATTCGCGTATTGATTGAAAACTCTGTTATATCCCCGAACGCAGTAACGGATGCTGAATTCATTTATGCAATGCAAACTCTTCGAAAGGAACTTGAAGAGGAAGGCAGTGATGCTGATGAAAAAAAGGTGTCGAATAAAATCAGGATAGAATCAGGAATGGCCCACAAAGCCAGAAAGGCTCTTTCCCCGTTCCCTTTTGACCCAAATACCATACCGGCTGATTCATTGAAAGAGATGCATCTTCCTGGTATTGTAAGCAATAATCTCATAAAATACAGGGAGGCCGGTGGAAAATACAGGAATCCCAGTGACCTTCTTAAAATATATGGAATGGACTCCACGATCTTCAATCAAATTCTGCCTTTTATACATATTTCAGAAAAAGAAGAATTGTATGGAAAAAAAAGAACCGCTGACGATGGTTACAACATTCCGAAAATTGAGATCAACACGACCGATTCAGTCAAGCTTCAGTTCATACCCGGTATTGGACCAGTTTATTCAAAACGGATCATCAAATACCGCGAATTACTGGGCGGATATTACAACAAGGACCAGTTCTGGGAGATCTACGGAATGGATTCAATTCGTTTCAGGGCGCTTGTGTCTTATGTTCATATTGACACCTCCAAATTAAAACGCATCAATATCAATACAGCCTCATTCCGCGATCTTCTTTCCCATCCTTATATTGACAGGGCTTCCACATATGCCTTGATTCATTACCGCGATTTTGCCGATACCATTAGTTATATTCAGGAGATAAGTGACAATCAAATTATTGATGATGAGTTATTTAAAAAGATCCGGCCATATATTTCGCCCCATTAGTCAATATATATCTTCAAAACTATTGATATTGGATTCAAAATAATTTATATTTATAGTTGAATTGTCACAATTAGTCTAAATTCATAATAGCAACTTTGCACTGGTTGGCTGATATATAAAAAAAATCCTTAAAAACAGTTGATTATAAAAAATTGAATTTCTAAATTTGCGGCTCATTAAAAAGCAAGGAGATATACAATGATAGTGATTCCTGTAAAAGAAGGAGAAAACATTGAAAGGTCGCTGAAAAAATTCAAAAGGAAATTTGAAAAGACCGGCGTTGTTAAGGAGATGCGCAACAGACAGGCTTACATTAAACCATCGGTGCAAAAAAGGCAGCAAAAATTAAAAGCCGTTTATATTCAAAAGCTGCAGCGGGAAGAAGAATAGTTGCTATGAATTTAGGTAGTTTAACATAACTGCCTATGGCTGGGGTAAATGAATTTTTGACATATCTGCAAAGTGAAAAGCGCTATGCAGAGCACACAATAACATCTTACAGGACCGACTTAGATCAATACCATGCTTTCTGTCTTGAACAAGGCAATGAGGGTATGGATTTGTTTTATAAGACCATCAGGAACTGGATTGTTGAAATGATGGAAAAAGGTTTTACCCCTAAGACAATCCACCGGAAACTCTCCTCCTTGCGATCCTACTGTAAATTCCTGATCAAATCAGGAGAACTTGAAACCGACCCGGTTGAGAAAGTTCTGAAGCCCAGGTTGAACAAGCGTATTCCTCAGTTTGTTGATGAAAAAAGTATCAATCAGTTGCTTGATAATTATGATTTCGGTTCTGACTTTTCAGGAAAAAGAAACAGGTTGATCATTAATCTTTTGTATCAGACTGGGATGAGAAGGAGTGAATTGCAGGGATTGACCTTGAATTCAGTCCGGAACAATGGTATGGTAAAGGTGTTCGGGAAAAGAAGCAAGGAGAGACTCATACCCATAGGAAAGGAAATGGAGGAGCAGCTAAATGATTATGTAAAAGTCAGGGAAACATCTTTCCCCGGAGTCACGGATGAACCCCTTTTGTTAACAGATGCAGGAAGACCGATATATCCCAAACTGATTTACAGAACCGTGACCAGGTACATAGGCATGATCACAACACTCGAAAAGAACAGTCCCCACGTTTTGCGCCACACGTTTGCCACCCACATGCTTAACAGTGGCGCAGATCTGAATGCCATAAAGGAACTGCTGGGTCATGCAAATCTTTCAGCGACCCAGATCTATACACACAATACTTTTGAAAAGTTAAAATCAATTTATAAACAGGCTCACCCCAGGGCTTAAAAACAAGGAGGTTGTTATGAACGTTAAGATTCATTCAGTAAAATTTGATGCAGATAAGAAATTAATAAGCTTCATTGAGGAAAAGGTCAACAAGCTTTATCTGTATTATGATGAAATTTTAGGTGCGGAAATTTTTCTGAGGCTGGATAAAGACAGTGCTGAGCGTGAAAACAAAGTAGTGGAAATTAAACTGGATGTTGCTAGAAACCCCCTCTTTTCAAAAAAACAATGCAAGACTTTTGAAGAAGCCACGGATCTTTCTGTTGATGCCATGCGCAAACAGCTTCTCAAACATAAAAATAAATTAAGAAAAAACTAGGTCCGCAACCACAACAAAAGGGGCCTGAATAAGCCCCTTTTTTTATGAGTGCGAAAAATATTTTCAGACTATTGTAAAAAACTCACATACAAATAACTAAAAGCAATCAACAGTGCGTATAAATTGATTTGTAGTAAAAAAATATTAGAGCTTAAAAAAATAAAAAGAATATTTTGTCTGCTAAATTATATTTTTATACATTTGCAAACCGATTTTGGAGGGTAGTTTTTTGACGTTATGAAAGTGCCGATGTAGCTCAGTTGGTCAGAGCAGCTGATTTGTAATCAGCAGGCCGGGGGTTCGAATCCCTTCATCGGCTCCGGGGCATGTTTTTGTTGCTTCTGGGGAGATACCAAAGTGGCCAACTGGGGCAGACTGTAAATCTGCTGTCGCACGACTTCGGAGGTTCGAATCCTTCTCTCCCCACAAAAGTTATTTGAAATGTGAGGAGACCAGTGAGCTTCAGACTCCGGAGGTTCGAACAATCCTTCTCTCCCCACTGCGTCCACCCTGGCTGGTTCCTGAGCGTAGTCGAAGGATAGCGAAGGTGGGCAACGTCTGAACCTTTAGTGCAGTGTAAACGTACACCTTCACTAAAGTTTCGACGCACAATGCGGGAATAGCTCAGTTGGTAGAGCACAACCCTTCCAAGGTTGGGGTCGCGAGTTCGAATCTCGTTTCCCGCTCAAACGTTCTCAATATTTTAAAAGTTAATAAAGGGTTTGGTTCGTGATTGTTCCCCCTGTAACCGGAATCGTCCGGCAGCCCGGAGTTTTAGCCGATGTAGCTCAGGGGTAGAGCGCTTCCTTGGTAAGGAAGAGGTCACGGGTTCAATTCCCGTCATTGGCTCAGAGAAGTAAAATTAAAGTAACTATTTACAAGTATCAATATTAATTTAAATTAAGTTATGGCTAAAGAAAAATTTGATAGGTCCAAGGCGCATGTCAATATTGGTACCATTGGTCACGTTGACCACGGTAAAACCACATTGACCGCTGCAATTACAATGGTTCTTGCTAAGAGAGGACTATCTGAAATCAGGGATTTCGATTCTATTGACAATGCTCCGGAAGAAAAAGAAAGAGGTATCACTATTAACACAGCTCATGTCGAGTATCAGACGGAAACACGCCACTATGCGCATGTTGACTGTCCTGGACACGCTGACTATGTGAAAAACATGGTAACAGGTGCTGCCCAGATGGACGGAGCTATTCTGGTTGTTGCGGGTACTGATGGACCAATGCCACAGACAAGAGAGCATATCCTTCTGGCGCGCCAGGTGAATGTTCCGAAAATCGTGGTTTTCCTTAACAAAGTTGATATGGTAGATGATCCGGAACTTTTGGAACTTGTTGAAATGGAAGTTCGTGAATTGCTGGATTTCTATGAGTTTGATGGTGATAACGCACCGGTTATCCACGGTTCTGCCCTGGGTGCACTTAATGGAGAAGAAAAGTGGGAAGATAAAGTGATGGAGCTCATGAATATAGTGGATGAGTATATTCCGATTCCCCCGCGTGAAAAAGAGAAGCCTTTCCTGATGCCGGTTGAGGATATTTTTTCTATTACAGGACGTGGTACGGTAGCTACAGGGAGGATTGAAACGGGTGTTGTTAATACCGGTGAAGAACTTGCAATAATCGGATTGGGAGCTGAGGGAAGGAAAACAGTTTGTACAGGTGTTGAGATGTTTCGTAAGATCCTTGATACCGGTGAAGCTGGTGATAATGTAGGTCTGTTGCTTAGGGGAGTTGACAAAAAGGAAATCAAAAGAGGGATGGTACTTGCTAAGCCTGGATCAATCACTCCGCATACTCAATTCAAGGCCGAGGTATATGTGCTGAAGAAAGAAGAAGGCGGACGTCATACACCTTTCCATAACAACTATCGTCCACAATTCTATCTCAGGACACTTGATGTAACTGGAGAGATCCAGCTTCCGGAAGGAACAGAAATGGTAATGCCGGGTGATAATGTTACGATTACCGTGAAGCTTATATACCCTGTTGCTATTAACAAAGGACTTCGTTTTGCTATTCGTGAAGGCGGTCGTACAGTTGGTGCAGGTCAGGTGATTGATATTATTGAGTAAGAGCCATCAACTCCAGATATTATATTGATAAAAAGAGATCGGTCCTGGGAAAAACCGGACCGGCCTCTTTTTGATTGTTAAGGCACATACGGGTGTAGCTCAGTTGGTAGAGCACTGGTCTCCAAAACCAGGTGTCGGGCGTTCGAGTCGCTCCTCCCGTGCAAAAATTATCTGAAAGAAATGAGAAAAATAATCAATTACCTCAAGGATTCCTATACAGAGTTGGTGCATAAAGTTACCTGGCCTACCTGGAAAGAACTGCAAAACAGTGCGCTTGTGGTTATGATTGCGTCTTTGATTTTTGCCTTGATTGTCTTTGTAATGGACATCTCATTTCAAACAATACTCGAAGGCATTTATAAAATAGTCTGATTGTAGAAATGGGCGATTTAGAAAAGAAATGGTATGTTCTCAGAGCCATTGGGGGTAAAGAGAAGAAGGCCAAAGAATATATCGAAAGTGAAATTGCGAGATTGAACCTGCAGGATTACATTTCCCAGGTTCTGATTCCTACTGAAAAGGTTTATCAGATACGCAATGGTAAAAAGATAAGTAAGGAAAGGAACTATTTTCCCGGATATGTACTTGTTGAAGCTGTGCTGACTGGAGAAATTCCTCATATACTGAGAAATATTCCAAATGTGATCGGTTTTCTCGGAACCCAGGGTGATCAGAAACCCATCCCGCTTCGTGATTCCGAGGTCAACAGAATACTCGGAAAGGTAGATGAGCTTACAGCAAGTGATGAAGAGATCACTGTACCCTATTACGTGGGAGAATCGGTAAAAGTTATCGATGGTCCGTTCAATAGTTTTACCGGGATCATTGAAGAAGTGAACGAGGAGAAAAAGAAATTGAAGGTCATGGTAAAGATCTTCGGCAGAAAAACACCGCTTGAACTGAGTTTCATGCAGGTGGAAAAAGAAGGATAATAAAGGCATTGCAAACCGGAAATTGTATATCCAAAAATGCTTCCTGTACAATTGACAAAAAGTTTGCGATCAACTCTATAAGTATAAATAAATGTAGAAATGGCAAAAGAAGTAGAAGGCTTAATTAAATTACAGATCAGGGGAGGAGCTGCTAATCCTTCCCCGCCTGTAGGACCTGCTTTAGGTGCTAAGGGTGTAAACATCATGGAGTTCTGCAAGCAGTTCAATGGCAGAACCCAGGAACAGCCCGGAAAAATCTTGCCAGTGATCATTACCGTTTATTCCGATAAGTCTTTTGACTTTATCGTGAAAACACCCCCAGTAGCAGTTCAACTGCTGGAGGCTGCCAGGATCAAAGGCGGATCAGCTGAATCCAACAGGATTAAAGTTGCTGCAGTTACATGGGACCAGGTAAAAAAGATCGCTGAGGACAAGATGCCCGATCTGAATGCGTTTACTGTAAAATCTGCAATGAAAATGGTGGCTGGAACTGCCAGGAGTATGGGGATTACCGTTAGTGGTAGATTCCCGTCTAACAATTAATTGGAAATAACATGGGTAAACTTACTAAAAACAGGAAGTTAGCTTTAGAGAAGTTAGACAAGGACAAGCAATATACACTTACAGAAGCCGCTAAGATTGTAAAGGAAATATCCAATACAAAATTTGATGCTTCACTGGATCTGGATATCAGGCTGGGTGTTGATCCCAGAAAAGCGAACCAGATGGTACGAGGTGTTATAACGCTGCCGCATGGAACAGGAAAGGAAAAAACTGTTCTGGCGTTGTGTACTCCTGATAAAGAGGATGAAGCAAAAGCTGCCGGAGCTGATTATGTAGGACTGGATGATTACATTGAGAAGATTGAGAAGGGATGGACAGATGTAGATGTGATCATTACCATGCCTCCGGTAATGGCGAAGCTGGGAAAGCTTGGAAGGGTACTGGGACCGCGTGGTCTTATGCCCAACCCCAAAAGTGGTACCGTTACAATGGACATCGGCAAGGCTGTTGAAGAAGTGAAGAAGGGAAAGATCGATTTCAAAGTGGATAAATACGGTATCATTCATACCTCTGTAGGAAAAGTTTCCTTTAATGAACCACAGATCGTTGAAAACGCTAAGGAATTTATCCAGAACGTTATCAAATTGAAACCTGCGGCTGCCAAAGGAACTTATATAAGGAGTATCTATCTTTCCAGTACGATGAGTTCTGGAATCAGAATAGATCCTAAAGCTATCGAAGAGAAAAAATAATCGCTAAAGAAATCTCTGGAGAATGAGAAGAGAAGAAAAAAATGCAATTATTGAGGACCTGATAACTGATTTGAACAATGCCAGGCATTTCTATCTGGCAGATATTTCCGAGCTTAACGCAGAAGAAACATCTAATTTGAGAAGAAAATGCTTTGAAAGTCAAATCCGATTGATGGTCGTAAAAAATACATTGCTGAAAAAAGCTATGGAGAAATCCGATGGCAATTTTGAGGACTTTTATGATGTTCTGAAGGATTCAACATCCATTATGTTCAGTGAAGCAGGCAATGTGCCTGCCAAGCTCATAAAAGAATTCAGGAAAACCATGGATAAACCTGTCCTTAAAGCTGCTTTTGTTGAAGAATCAATTTATATTGGTGACAATCAGCTGGATAGTCTCTCCATGATCAAATCTAAAGAAGAGCTGCTCGCCGATCTGCTCACATTGCTTACTTCGCCGGCAACGAGCCTGGCATCAGCACTTGCAAGCAGTGGTAGCAAGATGGCCGGAGCACTCAAAACATTATCAGAAAAAGAATAAGTTTAATAACATTTAAAAAAACCAATAAAAAATGGCTGACGTAAAAGCAATCGCAGATCAGTTAGTAGAATTAACTGTTAAGGAAGTTAACGAGTTACTTAATATTCTTAAAGAAGAGCATGGTATTGAACCAGCTGCCGCTGCTGTTGCAGTTGCAGGACCAGCTGCTGCTGCCGGTGAAGGGGGAGGAGAAGCTGAGAAAACTGAATTTGATGTAGTTCTTACTGCACCGGGAGGAGCCAAGCTACAGATAGTTAAGCTTGTAAAAGACCTTACCGGACTCGGGCTTAAAGAAGCAAAGGCAGTTGTTGACTCTGCACCGGCTCCCGTAAAAGAAGGAGTAAGTAAAGAAGAAGCGGAATCTATTAAAACGCAACTTGAAGAAGCTGGAGCAGAAGTTGAACTTAAATAAGACACTCGCATTTCCACAATGGGTTTAGAACCCCATCTGTTGACAGGTGGGGTATAAACCTTTATGCATATGAAATTATTTACGTTAAACCTTGGAATTTATCGCGATGTCATCAAATCAGAAAAATAACCGAATCAGTTTTGCTTCCACGAAGAACCAATTGGTATATCCCGACTTTTTGGAAGTGCAATTAAAATCATTTCAGGAGTTCTTTCAACTTCAAACAACTCCTGAAAATCGTAGAAATGAGGGGCTCTACAGGGCATTTCAGGAAAATTTCCCTATCACCGATACAAGAAACAATTTTGTACTGGAGTTTCTGGATTATTCCATAGACCCGGCAAGGTATTCCATTGATGAATGTATCGAAAGGGGACTTACCTTCAGTGTGCCTTTAAAGGCCAAACTGAAATTGTACTGTACGGATCCTGAACATGAAGACTTTGATACTGTGATCCAGGACGTGTATTTAGGTACGGTACCTTATATGTCAGACAGGGGGGCTTTTATTATCAACGGCGCTGAACGCGTTGTGGTTTCACAACTCCACAGGTCTCCCGGCGTTTTCTTTGGTCAGAGTGTTCATGCCAACGGGACAAAGCTGTATTCAGCGCGTATTATACCATTCAAGGGATCCTGGATTGAATTTGCTACCGACATTAACAATGTCATGTATGCCTATATCGACAGGAAGAAAAAATTACCGGTCACTACTTTGCTGCGGGCAATCGGATATGAAGGGGATAAAGACATCCTTGAGATTTTTGGCCTTGCAGATGAAATCAAAGTCTCCAAGACAGGTCTTAAAAAAGTAGTGGGCAGGAAGCTTGCAGCACGTGTTCTGAAGAGCTGGATCGAGGATTTTGTTGATGAAGATACAGGAGAAGTTGTCTCAATTGAAAGGAATGAAGTGATCATTGACCGGGAGACTGTTCTGGAAAATGAACATATTGAGCAAATAGTAGACTCGGGCAGTAAAACCATCCTTCTGCATAAAGAAGACGCGAATATTTCAGACTATGCGATCATTTACAATACACTGCAAAAAGACCCGTGTAATTCTGAAAAAGAAGCCGTCCTTCATATATACAGGCAGTTGCGAAATGCAGAGCCGCCGGATGAACCTACTGCAAGGGATGTGATCGATAAATTGTTCTTCTCGGATAAGAGATATGACCTCGGTGAGGTTGGACGTTATCGGTTGAACCGGAAGCTGAATCTGGATACCGATATGGATATCCGTGTCCTTACCAAGGAGGACATCATTCAGATCATCAAGCACCTTATCGAACTGATCAACTCCAAAACGGATGTTGATGATATTGATCACCTTAGCAACAGGAGGGTGCGCACAGTAGGGGAACAATTGATGAATCAGTTCAGTGTGGGACTTGCAAGGATGGCCAGGACCATTCGGGAACGCATGAATGTTCGTGATAACGAGGTGTTTACACCAACAGACCTGATCAACAGCAAAACACTGTCCTCTGTCATTAATTCCTTCTTCGGAACCAACCAGTTGTCCCAATTCATGGATCAGACCAATCCGCTGGCTGAAATGACCCACAAAAGAAGGATGTCAGCTCTCGGTCCTGGAGGACTATCCAGGGAAAGGGCCGGTTTTGAGGTGCGCGATGTGCATTATACACACTACGGGCGCCTTTGTCCCATTGAAACACCTGAAGGTCCGAATATCGGACTGATCTCTTCATTGTGCGTATATGCTAAGATATCCAAGCTGGGATTCATTGAAACTCCATACAGACATGCAGAAGCAGGGAAAGTTGATATTACCAACAAAGGGATCATATACCTGAGCGCAGAGGAGGAAGAAGGAAAGGTTATTGCACAGGCAAATGCCCCTCTGCTTGACGACGGTGCATTCCAGAATCAACGCGTAAAATCCAGGTATGAAGCCGACTACCCGCTCTCGGAGAATGGTGATGTCCACCTAATGGATGTTGCTCCAAACCAGATAGCATCAATCGCTGCTTCATTAATACCTTTTCTTGAACATGATGACGCCAACCGTGCCCTTATGGGTTCAAACATGATGCGTCAGGCTGTGCCGTTGCTGAAACCTGAAGCCCCTATTGTTGGCACGGGCATTGAAAAGAACGTAGTTACTGATTCACGTTTGCAGATCATGGCTGAAAAGGATGGAGTGGTTGAATTTGTAGATGCAAATGAGATAGTGATCAAATATGAACGCACTGATGATGAGGAATTTGTAAGTTTTGAAGACAACATCAGGCGGTACAAACTTCCAAAATTCAGAAAGACCAATCAGAATACATGCATCAACCTTAGTCCGATCGTAACCAAAGGACAGAAAGTTACAAAAGGACAGACCCTCACAGAGGGATATGCCACCGAGAAAGGAGAACTTGCCCTGGGGCGTAACCTTATGGTTGCATTTATGCCATGGAAAGGATATAACTTCGAGGATGCCATCGTAATCTCTGAACGTCTTGTGCGTGATGATGTTTTTACTTCTGTTCATGTAGATGAATATTTGCTTGAGGTCAGAGATACCAAGCGAGGGTTGGAAGAGCTTACTTCAGATATACCCAATGTTAGCGAAGAAGCTACAAAGAACCTTGACGAGAATGGACTGATCCGTATCGGTGCAGAAGTATCGCCCGGGGATATACTTATTGGAAAGATCACTCCCAAAGGAGAATCTGATCCTTCTCCCGAGGAAAAACTCCTCAGGGCCATATTTGGTGACAAGGCTGGCGATGTTAAAGATGCTTCATTGAAAGCCGGTCCATCGCTCTATGGAGTGGTTATCAACAAGAAACTTTTCTCCAGGAATTTGAAAGACCGCAAATCCAAACCTGCAACCAAGCAGATACTGGATAAGATCGATGAAGAATACAACAGGAGAGTTGCAGATCTCAGAGCTTTGCTCGTTGAAAAACTGTTTGCTCTGGTGAATGGTAAAACCTCCCAGGGTGTGAGGGATTATCTGAATGCAGACCTGATTCCCAAAGGAACAAAGTTTACTATGAAACTTCTCCAGGAGATCAATTACCAGGATGTAAATCCGAACAAGTGGACCACGGATAAGCATAAAAATGAACTGATCAGATCGTTGTTGCATAACTACATGATTAAGTTCAAGGAAATCGATAGCCTCTACAAGCGCAAGAAGCATAGTGTTACAAGTGGAGATGAACTGCCTACGGGGATCGTCCAGCTTGCCAAAGTCTTTGTCGCCAAAAAACGCAAGGTCACAGTTGGTGATAAGATGGCCGGAAGACATGGTAACAAGGGTATTGTTGCCAAAATTGTACGCCAGGAAGATATGCCGTTCCTGGAGGATGGGACATCTGTTGACATAGTGCTGAATCCCCTTGGTGTGCCTTCAAGAATGAACCTTGGACAGATCTATGAAACAGTGCTCGGTTGGGCTGGTAAAAAAATGGGACTCACATTTGCATCCCCGATATTCGACGGTGCAAGCATTGACGAGATCAACGAGTTGACAGACAAGGCAGAGCTTCCAAGATTTGGAAAAACCCACCTGATCGATGGCGGGACGGGAGAACCTTTTGATCAGCCTGCAACAGTAGGCATGATCTATATGCTTAAACTTGGCCATATGGTGGAAGATAAGATGCATGCCCGCTCCATCGGTCCGTATTCCCTGATCACCCAGCAGCCACTGGGAGGTAAGGCGCAATTTGGAGGTCAGCGTTTTGGTGAAATGGAAGTATGGGCACTGGAAGCATTTGGTGCAGCCAATATCCTTCAGGAAATCCTGACAGTAAAATCAGACGATGTAATTGGAAGGGCCAAAGCATACGAAGCTATTGTAAAAGGAGAACCCATGCCTTCACCGGGTATTCCCGAATCACTTAATGTTCTTTTGCATGAATTACGGGGACTGGGATTAAGTGTTAATCTGGTGTAATACCATATTGACCATTTGTCAGCTTAGCTGATATATCAGTTTTATTTGTAACATAATAACAATTATAATATGTCATTCAGGAAAGATACAAAGGCAAGATCCAGTTCGTTTACCAAGATTACCATCGGCTTGGCTTCCCCTGAGGAAATCCTCGAGAGATCGAGTGGAGAAGTGTTGAAACCCGAAACAATTAATTACAGGACCTATAAACCTGAAAGAGACGGGCTATTCTGTGAAAGGATATTTGGCCCGGTAAAAGACTATGAATGTCACTGTGGCAAATACAAGAGGATAAGGTATAAGGGTATTGTATGTGACAGGTGTGGAGTGGAAGTTACAGAGAAAAAGGTAAGAAGGGAACGCATGGGGCATATTTCCCTGGTGGTTCCTGTTGCACATATCTGGTACTTTCGTTCACTTCCCAATAAGATCGGTTACCTGCTTGGATTGCCAACCAAAAAGCTGGATTCCATCATTTACTATGAACGCTATGTTGTTATCAATCCTGGCATCAAAGAGGAGGATGGAATTCAATACCTTGATTTTCTTACTGAAGATGAATACCTTGATATTCTAAATACCCTGCCCAAAGAAAACCAGATGCTGGAAGATAATGATCCGGACAAATTTATTGCCGGAATGGGTGCAGAAGCACTTCATATGCTGCTTGGAAGATTGAATCTGGATGAACTGTCATATTCCCTGCGGCACAAAGCAAATACAGAAACTTCGCAGCAACGTAAGAATGAAGCGTTGAAGCGTTTGCAGGTTGTGGAAGCTTTCAGGGCATCAAAAAATGTCAACCGCCCGGAGTGGATGATTGTGAAGGTCGTTCCTGTTATACCACCAGAGCTCAGGCCACTTGTTCCTCTTGATGGAGGAAGGTTTGCAACATCTGACCTGAATGACCTTTACAGAAGGGTTATTATCAGGAATAACCGCCTCAAAAGACTGATTGAAATAAAAGCTCCTGAGGTAATTTTAAGAAATGAGAAGCGGATGCTCCAGGAATCAGTCGATAGCCTCTTTGATAATTCCAGAAAATCAAATGCAGTTAAAACCGATGCCAACAGGCCCCTGAAATCCCTTTCCGACAGTCTTAAAGGTAAGCAGGGCCGCTTCCGCCAGAACCTTCTGGGGAAACGTGTCGATTATTCTGCCAGGTCTGTCATTGTAGTCGGACCTGAACTGCAGCTTCATGAATGCGGACTTCCCAAGGACATGGCCGCTGAGCTATACAAACCTTTTGTGATCAGAAAACTGATCGAGAGAGGCATTGTAAAGACGGTTAAATCAGCCAAGAAAATTGTCGACAGGAAAGATCCTGTTGTCTGGGATATACTTGAAAATGTGCTGAAAGGACATCCCGTCCTTCTTAACAGGGCCCCTACGCTTCACAGGCTTGGTATCCAGGCATTCCAGCCCAAACTGATCGAAGGCAAGGCAATTCAGTTGCATCCACTTGTGTGTACGGCGTTCAATGCCGACTTTGATGGAGACCAGATGGCTGTTCACCTTCCCCTTGGCAATGCAGCCGTTCTGGAAGCACAGATATTGATGCTGGCTTCCCATAATATTTTGAATCCTGCCAACGGCGCTCCGATAACCGTTCCTTCACAGGACATGGTGCTTGGACTTTATTACATAACAAAAGCAAGGAAATCTATGGCTGACCATGTTGTTAAAGGTGAAGGACTGACATTCTATTCTCCGGAAGAAGTGACCATTGCCTATAACGAAAAGAAAGTTGACCTTCATGCGATTGTAAATGTGAAAATTCCGAAAGCCGGATCAGAAAAAGGCGAAGAGGATATGATCGAGACTACAGTAGGCCGGGTTATATTCAATGAATTTGTTCCCAAAGAAATAGGATTTATTAATGACCTGCTTACCAAGAAATCATTAAGGGATATCATTGGTCGCGTATTGAAAGCATCAGGCACAGCTGCAACAGCTCAATTCCTGGATGATATAAAGAACCTTGGATTCGGTATGGCGTTCAGAGGCGGACTCTCATTTAATCTTGATGATGTCATTGTCCCTGATCAGAAAGAGGAATTTGTCAATGAAGGTTATAGTCAGGTTGATGAAGTATTGGATTCCTACAACATGGGGGTTATCACAAATAACGAAAGATACAACCAGATCATTGATGTATGGACACATACAAATGCAAAACTCACCCAGACTCTGATGAAGCAGTTGAGCAATGACAACCAGGGATTCAATCCTGTATACATGATGCTCGACTCTGGAGCAAGGGGATCCAAAGAACAGATTCGACAGCTTTCAGGTATGAGGGGTCTGATGGCAAAACCACAGAAATCAGGTTCCAGTGGATCTGAAATTATTGAAAACCCGATCCTTTCAAACTTCAAGGAAGGACTGTCGGTACTGGAGTACTTTATTTCCACACACGGTGCCCGTAAAGGTCTTGCTGATACTGCACTTAAAACAGCTGATGCTGGTTACCTTACACGAAGACTCGTGGATGTTTCCCAGGATGTGATCATTACTGAATTTGATTGCGGAACATTGCGCGGACTGGTTGCTACAGCCATCAAAAAGAATGAAGATGTGGTTGAAACATTGTATGAACGTATCCTGGGAAGGACCACGGTTCATGATGTATACCATCCGCTTTCCGGAGAATTGATCGTTGCATCTGGAGAAGAGGTCAATGAAGAGATAGCAGCCATAATTGAAGAATCTCCGCTGGAACAGGTTGAAATCCGTTCGGTATTGACCTGCGAATCTACAAAGGGGGTTTGCTCCAAGTGCTATGGTCGAAACCTTGCCACAGGAAGAATGGTGCAGATCGGAGAGTCTGTGGGAGTGATCGCCGCACAATCTATCGGGGAGCCAGGCACACAGCTTACGCTTCGTACATTCCACGTTGGTGGTACAGCATCGAATATCACAGCCGAATCGAGCGTTATAGCCAAGTACGATGGAAAAATCGAGGTAGAAGAGCTCAGGACCGTTGTCCGGAAAGATCCTGATGCCGGTAAATCGTTTGATGTTGTTATCGGCCGTCTTGCTGAATTGAGGATTGTTGATAAGAAAACAGGAATAGCACTTACAACCCATAATATTCCCTATGGATCGCTGCTTTATACAAAAGATGGGGCAGATGTTAAGAAAGGAGATATTATTTGTCAGTGGGACCCATATAATGCATTGATAATTAGCGACGTTAACGGTGTTGTGAAGTTTGATAATGTGATCGAGGGAATTACCTACCGTGAAGAATCTGATGAACAGACCGGTTTTAAGGAAAAAGTAATCGTTGAATCACGCGACAGGAGCAAGAATCCCGTAATAAATATTAAGGATTCAAAAGGTGGGGAAAAAACCTACAACCTGCCGGTTGGCTCACATATTGCAGTCAATGAAAACGAAAAGGTGTCAGCGGGCCAGATCCTTGTAAAAATTCCTAGAGCAGTTGGCAAATCTGGTGACATTACAGGTGGTTTGCCACGTGTTACCGAACTGTTTGAAGCAAGGAACCCATCCAATCCCGCTGTGGTTTCAGAGATTGACGGTGAGGTTACCTTTGGTAAGATCAAACGGGGTAACAGGGAAATCAGTATTACTTCCAAGGCCGGTGAAGTTAAAAAATACCTGGTACCGCTTTCCAAACAGATACTTGTACAGGAAAACGACTATGTCAGGGCAGGAATACCACTTTCCGACGGTGCCATAACCCCGGCGGATATTCTGGCCATTAAGGGGCCGACAAAAGTGCAGGAATATATTGTAGATGAAGTACAGGAAGTGTACCGTATGCAGGGAGTTAAGATCAATGACAAGCACTTTGAAATTATTGTACGTCAGATGATGCGTAAAGTTGAGATCATTGACCCCGGCGATACAAAGTTCCTCGAAAAACAGGTTGTCGATAAGATCGATTTCATGAATGAGAACGATTGGATCTATGGTAAGAAAGTGATTGTTGATATAGGCGACTCTCAGGCTTATCGACCGGGACAGATTATCACTGCCCGAAAACTCAGGGATGAGAATTCAATATTGAAACGAAAGGACATGAAACTCATTGAGGCAAGGGATGCGGTTCCTGCAACATCCTCGCAGGAATTGCAGGGCATCACCAAGGCCGCACTTCAGACCAACAGTTTCATATCAGCAGCTTCCTTCCAGGAAACAACCAAGGTACTCAATGAAGCTGCTATTTTTGGACGCGTTGATGATCTGGAAGGATTGAAAGAGAATGTTATTGTAGGTCACCTTATTCCCGCAGGTACAGGAATACGTAAGTATAATAACCTTGTTGTCGGTTCCAAGGAAGAGTATGAGAGACTCACAGCAAAGGGAGAATCTGAAGAGGCAGAAGTTGAGGAGGCATCCAGGGAATCGGAAGAATAATTACACATGATCATGGAAGAAAAGCAAAAGCAAAAGAAGAACCAGATTAACATTGAACTGAGAGAGGAAGTAGCACAGGGTACATACGCTAACCTTGCGATCATTACCCATTCTACTTCAGAATTTGTACTGGATTTTGTCAGGGTTATGCCCGGAGTTACAAAAGCGGATGTCAAATCAAGGATCATCCTGACTCCAGAACATGCCAAACGCTTGCTTCATGCATTAAAGGATAATGTGGAAAAATTTGAAAGTGTGCATGGAAAGATCAAGGAACCGGAACCTGGAGGCAATCCCGCAATGCCAATGAATTTTGGAGGACCAGCGGCCCAGGCCTAATTTAGAACGATCTTGTATGAATAGTTACCAACCCCTTCATTGAAGGGGTTTTTTCTTCGAATATTTCAGAATAACGAAAGTTGCCCCAATTGGGAAAATCTATTAATTTTGCCCACCATGTCGTTGAAACATTGTTGTATTTTCTTAATGAAAATATAATCATGGTAGGCTGCATCTGACCAATAACTAAAATATAATATCTTACAGATGAAACCACTTAAAATCATTGTTCTGGCAAAGCAGGTTCCTGATACGCGGAATGTGGGAAAGGATGCTATGAAGGCAGATGGCACTGTGAACCGTGCTGCACTGGAAGCTATTTTCAATCCGGAAGATCTGAATGCACTTGAGCAGGCCCTGCGAATGAAAGAGCGGGTACCCGGCAGCACAGTTTCATTATTGACCATGGGGCCCGGAAGAGCAGCCGACGTTATCAGGGAAGGATTATACAGGGGGGCTGACGGAGGTATATTGCTGACCGACAGGAAATTTGCCGGCTCCGATACACTTGCGACCTCCTATGCGATATCCATGGCTGTCAAGAAAATGGAATATGACATAATCATTGCAGGCAGGCAGGCAATTGACGGCGATACTGCGCAGGTTGGACCCCAGGTTGCAGAGAAGCTTCAAATTCCACAGGTTACGTACGTGGAGGAAATCGAAAAGGTAGATAAAGGCTATCTTACCATTAGGAGAAGGCTTGATAACGGTGTGGAACATGTAAAGACTCCATTCCCGGCATTGCTTACAGTGCACAGTTCTGCATCCGATTGCAGGCCGCGTATTGCCAGAAATGTTATGAAATATAAGCATGCCCGAACGCTGACAGAACTGCAGGATACAACCGAAGATTATACAAAGATGTTCCACGACCGTCCCTACCTTAAGATACGGGAAATGGGAGTGGAAGAGATCGGTGCAGATGTCGAGGCACTCGGCCTGTCAGGCTCGCCGACCAAAGTGAAAAAGATCGAAAGTGTGGTTTTCAAGGCCAAGGAAGCAAAAGTTGTACAATCCGAAGACAAGGACATAGAAAAACTTATTGTTGAATTGATTGAGAACCATACCATTGGTTAATCTCAACCCAAAAGATCATAAAGTGAATAACATAATAGTCTATTGCGAAACCAACGGTAATTCCGTTGCAGAAGTCAGCCTTGAATTACTGACAAAAGCCAGAAATCTTGCAGTTCAGCTTAAGGTAAAGGTTGAGGGCATTCTTGTTGGCAATGACCTGAAGGGACTGGAGAACCAATTGTTTGCACACGGAGCCAATGTGGTTCACAAAGCTGAGGACCCCCGGCTTGAGTTCTACCAGACTTTGCCTCATGCAGGTATTGTCTGTGAGATCATGAAGAAGGAGCAACCGCAAATTGGCCTTTTTGGTGCTACACCGGTAGGCCGTGATCTTGCCCCGCGGGTGGCATCAGTATTAAAATCAGGATTAACAGCCGATTGTACAAGTCTTGAGATCGGTGATCATTATGAGAAGAAAACCGATACCACCTACAAAAACCTTCTTTACCAGATAAGACCGGCCTTTGGGGGCAATATTGTGGCTACCATCATCAACCCGGAGACAAGGCCACAACTAGCCACAGTCAGGGAAGGCGTAATGAAGAGGGAGGAATTAACCACCCTGGTAAAAGGTAAGGTTAAATCCTGGAAAGTTGAGGATATTGTAGGTAAGGACAAATTCGTGGTGGAGATCATTGAACGTCATGTTGAAGATAAAAAAGTGAATATCAAAGGTTCACAGATCATTGTTGCAGGAGGATATGGTGTGGGATCAAAGGAGAATTTCGGAATCCTGTATCAGCTTGCTGACGTGCTTGGTGGGGAGGTTGGAGGAACGCGGGCAGCAGTTGATGCCGGGTTTATTGAGCATGACCGGCAAATCGGTCAGACCGGTGTAACAGTGAGACCCAAATTGTACATTGCCTGTGGAATATCAGGTCAGATTCAGCACCGGGCCGGTATGATGGAATCTTCTATGATCATTTCAATTAATACGGATTCAAAAGCTCCCATTAATTCAATTGCTGATTATGTGATAACTGGAGACTTTGCAGAAGTGGTTCCGAAATTGATCAGGTATTACCGTAAGAATTCCAAGTAGGAAAATATTAAAATCGGAAATAATGGAAAATTTTTATACAGATAACAAGGACCTGAAATTCCATCTGAACCACCCGCTGATGGAAAAGATCGTTGCTTTAAAAGAAGACAATTACAAAGAGGCTGAAGAATTTGACTATGCACCCATGGATTTTGAAGATGCCATGGACAGTTACGACAAAGTGCTTGAGATCATCGGGGAGATCTCCGGTGAAGTAATAGCACCAAATGCTGATTCTGTGGATAAGGAAGGTCCTAGCCTGATCGATAATGAAGTTAAATATGCAAAAGGAACGCAGGAGAACCACGAAGTCCTTACAAAAGCTGGTCTTATCGGAATGTCGCTGCCGCGTAAGTATGAAGGTCTGAATTTTCCGATCGTTCCTTATGTAATGGCAGCAGAGATCGTTTCAAGGGCCGATGCAGGGTTTGCTAATATTTGGGGATTGCAGGATTGTGCTGAAACAATCCATGAGTTTGCCAGCGAGGAGATCAAACAGGAATTTTTGCCCCGCTTCAACCAGGGTGCTACCGCAGCAATGGTCCTTACCGAACCTGATGCAGGATCAGACCTGCAGGCTGTGCAGCTAAAAGGGACCATAAATGCTTCTTATGATCCTGATAAAGATTTGTATTATTTAAATGGTGTAAAACGATTCATCACCAACGGTGATGCTGACATTGCGCTCGTGCTTGCCCGTTCAGAGGCTGATACAACCGATGGAAGGGGATTGTCATTGTTTGTGTACGACAGAAAAGATGCTTCGGTTAAGATCAGACGAATAGAGAATAAATTGGGCATTAAGGGATCACCGACATGTGAGATGGTATTTACAAATGCACCGGCAAAGCTTGTAGGAGACAGGAAAATGGGACTGATCAAATATGTTATGGCGTTGATGAATTCAGCACGACTGGGTATTGGGGCACAATCAGTTGGAATAGCAGAAGCTGCCTACAGGGAGGCTTTGAAATATGCCAAAGAGCGGGTGCAGTTTGGAAAGGCAATCATCCAATTTCCAGCTGTTTATGAAATGCTTACCAGTATGAAAGTACGGACACAGGCCATTCGAACTTTGCTGTATGAAACTGCCAGGTTTGTTGATGTATATAAGAACTATAGTTTTATTTCGGAAAAAAGACAGCTCGAAAGGGAAGAGAGGCAAGAGTCAAAGCGCTACCAGCGTTTGGCTGATATTTTTACACCCTTGTTGAAACTCATTTCAAGTGAATACTGCAACCAAATTGCATATGACAGTCTTCAGATCCATGGAGGAGCCGGTTTTATGAAGGATTTTCCTATCGAGAGAATTTACAGGGATGCCAGGATTACCACGATCTATGAAGGAACATCTCAATTGCAGGTTGTAGCCGCAATACGTGGTGTCACCTCGGGGGCCTTCCTGAACAGGATCAGGGAATATGAGGAAATATCGGTTACTCCTGAATTGGAATACCTTAGAAAATATCTCATCGAAATGACCCGTGAATATGAACAGGTTTCAGGATGGGTGGCAGATCAGGGTGACAATGAGTTCGTTGATTTTCATGCACGCAGAATGGTGGAAATGGCCGGCAATATCATTATCGGCTATTTGTTGCTGCACGACAGTGTGAAAAATGATGAGTTTGAAAGATCTGCCGAAATCTTTATTAAACAGGGGAAATCTGAAAACGCTCAAAAGGCTGATTATATAACATCCAGTGAAATAAAAGACCTCGGCATTTACAGGTATGTTTGATCGGTTTTTGCAACAGATCAAAGAAAATTGACCGGTTCATGCCCGCATCTGCAATTCAGGAACTGATTACATCCCGCATTTTTCGTATATTTCAAGTTGCATTAAGAATACTTCATTTTGATTTTCTATTTCTCAAATGGCAAATAAAGAATGCATACGTTCGGTTTCCATTGTAGGAACTGGCAATGTTGCGTGGCACATGGCCCAGGCCCTTCACAATGCACGTATTCAGATCATTAATGTTTTTTCCAGGAGTTTGGAAAGAGCAGTGCCCATCGCTGAACAGGTGAATGCCATACCGGCGAATTTGGGTGAGCAGTTTGAAAATATGCCTGATCTGTTGCTTGTATGTTCCAGTGATGATGCAATTGAGAAAGTACTGGGGCATTTTCACGGTTTCCCAGCTGTAGTTGCGCATACATCCGGCAGTACCGGTTTGGAAGTCTTCAGTTCTGAATTTAAAGACTTCGGGGTTTTTTATCCGTTGCAGACCTTTACAAAGGGAATAAGATTGAATTACCGGGACATTCCTTTCCTGATCGAAGGATCATCAGAAAATGTTACAGGAAAACTGAAAGACCTTGCAGGATCCGTTTCTGACAGTGTCTATTTGATTGATTCCGGTACACGCAAACAGATCCATATTGCTGCTGTGTTTGCTTGTAATTTTAGCAATCATCTCGCAAACATCAGCCAGCATTTGCTGAAAGAGGCCGGGTTTGATTTCAATCTGTTAAGACCACTTTTGGAAGAAACAAATAAAAAACTAACTTCAGTACTTCCTTCTGAGTCACAAACCGGTCCTGCTCTTCGAAGGGATAAAGCAGTCATAAAGAACCACCTTGAGGCCCTCTCCGACAAACCCCGGGAGCAGGAACTGTACAGACTGCTGTCAGAAAGTATTATCAAATACAGCTTTATGCAGAATGAGTAAAACAAATTACAAAGAGGACCTGGAGAGAATACGGGCTTTTGCTTTTGATGTGGACGGGGTACTTAGTGATCCACGGGTTTTTCTTTCGGTTGAAGGAGACCTTCTCAGAACAATGAACACCAAGGACGGGTATGCACTGCAATACGCTGTGAAACGCGGTTATCCGATAGCAATAATAACCGGGGGAAGGACCGAATCGGTTGGTTTAAGATTCAGCAACCTTGGTATAGCAGATATATACCTGGGAGCTTCTGATAAGTTGAAGGATTTCTATGATTTTTGCAGGAAGTACAACCTCGAACAAGATCAGGTCCTTTACATGGGAGACGATCTGCCGGATTATGAAGTAATGAGAAAAGCAGGTGTGGCCTGTTGTCCTGCTGATGCAGTTGAAGAAATAAAGTCAGTTTCAGTATACATATCACATTTAAAAGGAGGGGAAGGTTGTGTACGTGATATCATAGAGCAGGTACTGCGCCTTCACGGAAGATGGATGGATGGAGAAGCCTTTACCTGGTAAATCCCTGTAATTTTGTTGTATTTTATGCTGCAGGCAAATATCTCAAAAGGATAAGTTTACTAACTTGCAGTTTCCCGATCTGATTGCAAATGAAAAATTTTTTTCAACTTGTTCGGTTGCCAAACTTACTGATCATTGCATTTACACAATTTGCAATGCGGTACCTGATCGTTGAACCAATGTTGCCTTCCGCCAGTTTCTCACTCCAGTTCGATCATATTCATTTTGTACTCCTGGTTATCGGAACGATCTTCATTGCAGCCGGCGGGTATATTATAAATGACTATTTTGACATCCGGTCAGACCGGATTAATAAACCTGAACGGGTAGTAGTAGGAGTTACCGTGAACAGACGAACCGCTATGACAATGCATTCCGTTTTCAATGTCATTGGCATAGGCATCGGTATCTATTTAAGCATACACATTGGATTGCCTGCAATAAGTCTCGTTTTTCTGCTGACTTCAGGATTGTTGTGGTTCTATTCCACCAATTACAAAAGGCAATTCCTGTTGGGCAATATTATTGTTGCATTGCTTACCGCATTGATCCCGCTGATCGTTGTACTGTTTGAGATACCAATGTTGAATAAGGAATACGGGGAGATCATGTTGCGCTACAATATAAATTTCAATTATATTTTTCACTGGGTGGCAGGATTCAGCATCTTTGCTTTCCTTACAACCCTGATCCGCGAAATTATCAAGGATACTGAAGATTTTGAAGGTGACAAAGCATACGGAATGAAGACACTCCCGATCGTTGTCGGGATAAAATATACCAAATTGATCCTGATCATTCTGATCCTGGGGACCATATTTCTTCTCCTGTTTGCACTGGTCAAATTTATCATGTTTTCTGCTGAAGAGACTGATTTTATTTCTATGCTCTATATTTCCACAACACTCGTGTTGCCCTTATTCATATTGTCCACACTTGTAATAACCGCTTCAGATAAAATCGATTATCGCCGTGCATCGTTCCTGATCAAGTTCATTATGCTGATGGGAATATTGTATTCCTGTGTTGTTTACTACCTGATTAAATACTGGATCTGAATGCTTCTTGATACTTTGAAATACCATAGGATCATACTGGCCACCGGTTCGCCAAGACGACAGCAGCTCCTTGGTTCACTGGGTATTGAATTTGAGGTTTTTACTGGCTGCAGTACTGATGAATCATATCCCAGCGGATTGAAAGGAGATGAGATAGCACTTTTTCTTGCAAGAAAAAAGTCGCTGTCATACCCGGTTGAATTAAATGAGAATGAAATATTGATCACAGCAGATACCATAGTCTGCCAGGATGGAGAGGTGCTTCATAAGCCTGAATCAGAGGCTGATGCAGTTGAAATATTGCAAAAACTTGCGGGCAGTTCGCACCATGTTTTTACAGGGGTATGCTTAAGAAACACAATCAAAGAGAAAGGTTTTGTTTCACAGACCGAGGTTCGTTTCGGGATGCTTTCTGATGAGGAGATAAATTATTATATTCAAACTTACAAGCCTTATGATAAGGCAGGAGCATATGGGATCCAGGAATGGATCGGTTACATTGGTGTAGAGGAAATAAATGGCTCCTACTTCAATGTGATGGGATTGCCGGTCCAATTATTGTACAGGAATCTTGAAAAATTTATAAATTAAATACTTGCATATGAGAATAATAAAACATCTGGTCGTTGTATATCTTCTTTTGGTGACAACCGCTTCTCTTAAAGCAGATGAAGGCATGTGGCTGCTTTCATTGTTGGAAGGTCATACCATCGAAGAAATGCAATCAAAAGGTTTTCAATTATCTGCCGAAGATATATACAGCATCAACGAGGCATGCCTGAAAGATGCTGTTGTTATATTCGGCGGTGGATGTACCGGTGAAATGATATCAGGCGATGGATTGGTCCTTACCAACCACCATTGTGGCTATGGTGCCATACAGTCCCATTCATCGGTGGAGAACGATTATCTTACGGATGGATTCTGGGCTATGAGCAGGGAGGAGGAGTTGCCCAACCAGGAACTTTCAGTCAGGTTTTTAAGATACATGGAGGATGTCGGGCAAAAAGTGTTCGAAGGCGTTGAAGATGCTTCGGGCAAACGGGAAAGGGATCTGTTGATTAAATCAAATATCTCCGGAATCATTGATGAAGCTGAGCAGGCAGGCAGGTATGAAGCAACCGTTAGACCGATGTTCTATGGCAACCAATATTTTCTTTTTGTTTATGAACGATACAGCGATGTTAGACTGGTTGGTGCCCCGCCCGGTTCCATAGGTAATTTTGGAGAAGATAACGACAACTGGATGTGGCCCCGCCACACCGGTGATTTTTCTATTTTCCGCGTTTATGCAGATCAGAACAATGAACCTGCAGCGTTCAGTACCGACAATGTTCCTTACACGCCCGGGAAGTTTCTCGAGATCTCCATGGATGGGGTCAATGAAGGCGACTTTACTATGATACTGGGATACCCCGGGTCCACCCGGCAATTTTTATATTCCATGGCGCTGAAAAATATGACGGAGATAAGTTTGCCTTTGAAGATTGAACTTCGGACACGGCGCATGGAGGTAATGGACAGGTATATGAAAGATTCTGATACCGTCAGGATACAGTATGCTTCGAAATACAGAAGGGTAAGCAACGCCTGGAAGAAATGGCAGGGAGCTATTCGTGGACTTAAAAGGTTAGATGCAGTGAACAGGAAACTGGAATTTGAACAGGATTTCAGGGAATGGATGAATGAATCAGGGGAAAGGAAACTCAAGTACGGTGAAGTACTTGACCAGTTTGAAAGTATTTACAGTGAAATGGAAGATTACCTGGTAATCTATGACCTGATGACCGAAGCTGTCAAACCGTTGGAAATATTCAGGATCGCATCTGTAGCAGAGCATATGATGAAAGACACCTTGCCCCCGGAAGATATCAGGGAACGGGTTAGCAGCCTTTATAAAGACTATCACCCACCCATAGTGAAAGATATGTTTGCGGCAATGCTGAAAAGTTACAGGGAGTATGCAGACAGTACCTATTATCCTGAATTTTTTACCAGGGTGGATAAAAAATTTGATGGTGATTTTAAATCATTTGCTGATAAAACATTTTCTAAAACCTTTTTTCAGTTAGAAGCCTCCGTGGATGATCTGATCGAATTGTATGATAAAAACCCCGGAAAGGCACTTAGGAAACTTGAAAAAGATCCAGTCCTTCAATACCTGGATCAATTGAATGAGATCTATCTCACTCAGATCAGGGATCAAATGGGGACATTCTATAAGAGCCTGAATGAATTATACAGGATCTGGGTGCAGGGACATTTCGAATTTCAGCCTGAAGTCAGGCATTACCCCGATGCCAATTTCACCATGCGGCTTACATACGGAGAAGTGGATGGATATTCACCTGCAGATGCCATTGACTACGATTATTTTACAACACTCGCCGGGGTGATCGAGAAAAACAGGGAAGGGAAACTTGATTATGCTATTCCTGAAAAACTGGAAGACCTGTTCAACTCAAAAAACTATGGTGAATATGGTATGAATGGAACAATGCCAGTTTGTTTTACTGCTTCAAACCATACATCCGGAGGTAATTCAGGGAGCCCTGTTATTGATGCAAACGGGAGACTGATCGGAATCAATTTCGACAGAAACTGGCACGGCACAATGAGTGATGAAATGTATGATCCCGAAATGTGCAGAAACATCGCGGTTGATATCAGGTACATACTTTTTATAATCGATAAATTTGCAGGAGCCGGCTATTTGATCGATGAAATGGTGCTGATCAGCGAATAATCTTTCCCGGCAAGAATGGAAAATCAGTAAGTTTCACAGATTGGATAATGCATGGCATGGAATGCCCGGGGATGCCCACCTTATTATAATAGGAAGAACGCTCTTTCTGAAATACAGTGGTGATTGAGACCTGATGTATGACCGCCACGATCAATGATCTGCTGAACAACCTTCTGAATGGGTTTAAATACAAGGCTTAATAAAATCACTGATGCGTGATTCTTGCCGGGTTCCAAGAAAGAGTTAAAAATTTGATTTTCAAACTTTTCACATTCTTATTACCAGTTCTGCTTGTCTGTTAATTTTATTTCCAATTGTGATTCTTTCCTGAATTCATTTTTATAAAACTTAAATATTGCTATATTCGTGGCACGTTTTAATAATACGTGTTATCATGACAATGAAACGTTTCGGTGTGAGCCTGGAGGAAGATGTGATGTCCGAACTGGATCAGATGGTGAAAAGGGAAAACTTCCCGAACAGGTCCCGTGCGATCGGGTACCTTGTTAAGAAAAACATTGTGGAGCACAAATGGACCGATGATGAAGTTGTGGTTGGAGCCCTTGTAGTTGTGTACGACCACAGCAAACTTGAACTTCATAAGGAAGTAAATGCATTGCAGCACAATTACAACTGCCTGATACTTTCGGGACAGCATATACATCTTGATCAGCACAACTGCCTTGAAGTGATCACGGTGAGAGGGAAGGCACACAAACTGATCAAACTTCTTAATAAATACAAAGGTTTGAAAGGAATCAAAAACGTTGAACTGGTTATGAGCGGCACGGATGAATAGGAACTCAATTCTATAAATCACAATTAACAGAATGATCATGGTACAAAAAATGCACAAAACTTTACTGGTTATAATTTTATCTCCTTTCTTCAGCTCAGTCAATGCAGGCACCATTGAGGATACAATAAATATTGAAGAAGTTGTAATCTCCGGCAATAGGATAGAGGTGGCAAGGACAAGGGCACCGCTGACTATCTCGGTGGTGGGAAGCGAAGAAATTAAAAGTCATGAAGAGACCAACATACTCCCTATTGTTGCCAGAATCACACCAGGTGTTTTTGTGAGTGAGATAGGCGTGGCAGGATATGCACTTGGAAATGAATCTTCCGGCCAGGTAACCATCCGGGGTGTTGGCGGATCCCCGAATTCCAGGGTGCTTATGCTGGTTGACGGTCAGCCACAGTATATGGGAGTTTTTGGTCATCCACTTCCCAATTTTCACATGTCCTCCAATGTGGATCGTGTTGAGGTGATACGGGGACCGGCATCATTGCTTTACGGTTCCAATGCCATGGGAGGTGTGATCAATGTCATATCCAGGAATAAGAAAAGTGATGGTTTCAACGTAGGAGGACATGTCTCCTACGGTTCTTTTAATACCCTGAAAACAGGATTGTCAGCCGGTTACAGCAACGATAAATTTTTCGCGGGAATCAGTCTGAACAACAATTCAACGGACGGTCACCGTGACAGCAGTGAATTCAAAATAACAAATTTGCATGCCTATGCAGGGTACCGGTTCAATCAATCGTGGACGGTTCGCGGAGGGTTTACCAGGGCCGATTACTCTTTCATGGATCCCGGATCTGAATATTTAGATGCGATTACTTTTTCAGGCGACATCACCAGGAATATGCTCACCCTTTCTCTAAAAAATGATTATGACAGAACTCGCGGGGGACTGTATGCATTCTACAATTCCGGCAACCACAATTTTTCAGATGGATGGGTATCACAGGATGTCAACATGGGAGTGAATCTGTTTCAGTCTGTTGACATTTGGAACGGGGCATCAGTTACAACCGGTATGGATATTAAAAATTATGGAGGAGAAGGATCCTTCGGTTTTTATGCAGATACATTTATAACAGTCAACGAAACAGCTGGTTACGTAATGGCTGAGCAACATTTCGGGGACATTATCAATCTTTCTGCCGGAGCAAGGTATGAATACCACACCAATTTTGGCGCTGAGATCGTTCCGCAGTTCGGTATCTCAGCACAACCTCTTAAAGGGACTACAGTAAAAGGCATTGTATCAAAAGGATTCAGAAGTCCTACCATCATGGAGATGTACCTCTTTGCTCCCAACGCTCAGTTAGGCCCTGAGCGGTTATGGAACTATGAACTGTCAGTTGGACAGCGTGTGGGATTGTGGGGAATCGTCAATACGTCTGTTTTTCTTATCGATGGCAGCAACCTTATCGTTATGCAACCCAATCCCGAGGGGCCGCCCCCCATGATCAGGACAAACGGGGGAGAATTTACCAATTGGGGGATAGAACTGGAAGGCAATTTCCAGCCATTTGATAATTTTCGGCTCAATATGAGCTACAGTTATCTGAATGCGGATACAAAGTTATATTTTGCACCAGAGCACCAGTTGTATACAGGGGCCACATACCTGTTAGGGGATTTCAGGTTTTCCGCCAGTATTAAATCAGTTGCCGGCCTGTACACAGTGATCGACATGACTGACGCGGTGAACGACATCAGGGAATCCTACCTGATCGCTGATTCCAGGATAAGTTACCGTTTTATGGATAACCTGGAGATTTTTATTGCAGGGAAAAATCTGCTTAACCAGGACTACCAGACGGTTTATGGATATACGATGCCGGGTATTCATATGATTGGAGGATTTGCTGTCGATTTCGGCAGGTAAGCCCCTATCACTATTCTATAAAGTGTCCGAAAGAAAACTAATATTATTTTGTCGTGCTTGATAAGAAAGTAATACGAGCATCCAGATAGCTATCGGGATGTGATGGCGGAAAAACAGAAGTTTACTTACAAATGAACCATTTTTTTTTGTAGTTTTAGGTTGCTGGATAGATGCAAAAACCAGGCACTAATTAGCGTGCTTCGGCATTTTATATGGCACTGATGCAAAAATTATCACTTCAGCCCCACTCACACGGACCTGTTGGTACATTCATGATGTTCATTTTCGGAATATGGATGACTACATGTGTATGTGGTCAAGATAAACAGCCTTTTTCAGATTTTGATGACAATAATGCAATTGTTGAGGTATTATTAGCTCACGATGTTAACCTTATTAACGGGATCCTCTATAATTATTTCTATCCGCACGTTAATGGCTCTCCCTATTTATTTGATGATCTTCAAACCGGAACTGTGGTGTTGAATGGACAAATTTATAGAAACCAGTCTCTCAGGTTTGATGTTTTCAATAATCAATTGATATTGACCCACCCTGTTGACAAACAACACGGTCGCAGCATCATTATGGTCAGAGAATGGATTGATTACTTTTCGATCAATCATATGTTGTTTAAAAGTATCGGTTTTGATGACGGAATTTCGAGGTACGTGCAGGTTATTTATGAGGAAAAGAATTTATCGTGCTATTTTCACTGGCAGAAGGAAATGAAGTTAGAAAATACTTCCCAACTTCGGGATTATTATTTTACAGACCCTTCTCGTGTTATTATTGTAAAAAAAGGAAGTAAACACTATTCCATTACAACAAAAAGGAGTTTCATTAAAATCTTTGAGAAAAAGTACAGATCTGAATTAAGGAAGATTATCAAATCGGAGAAAATAAAATTCAGAAAGGCATCAGAATGCCAAATGACTGATTTTTTGGAAGTTTGTAATCCTCTTGTAAATAATGAATTCCATATCGTTGAGTAGAAGTGTTTATGAGGTATAGAGAGAGAAAGACATAGAGAATTATGCTGGTACCGAAAGGCTTGTTGGTGAGGGTTGTTCATGGCGTATGTTGGTAGAGATGTTCCTGAGTTCTCAGCGTTTGGTGCGTCGAACTCTATTAAAATTTTCCTTATGCGGAGCACAAGTCGAAATTTACCCGAGTAATTATCTTAATATCAATCAGATAATAATGGCATAAAATAGATGGAAAGCAGACCACTGTTAATAGCATGTTTTATCCTGACTGCCAGTTATGTCCGGGCACAACATGTTCAGGATAAGCTTGCTATTCACCTTACCGAAAGTCCTTTTGAAGTTTTTGTAGAGAAAATTGAACAACAGACGGGTCAGCGAATTTTCTATAAAGATGAGTGGGTAGAAGCACATCAACTGTCCATCGATGAAGATTCTGCAACCTTATCCTATGTGCTGGAACAGGCTATTAAGGGCACCGGACTTGTCTATGATATCATTCCGGGGAGGGGGATCTTTTTGCTCCCGCAAAGGCATATTGAGAAGGATATTGCTGCAAGTATAAGGACCTCCAAAGTGGTGATAAATAGTGGTGTAAATGATTTGGGCATGAAGCCTAATCAAAGTTTTATCCAGGGAACGCGGCCAAGGCAAATCATACAGACCATTTCCGTTGGGAAACCGGAACAAAGAATTCTCAACAAACCCGCAAGGGTCATGGGGTATATCACTGAGCTTGAAAGTGGAGATCCCGTTACCGGTGCCACCATGTATATTAAGGAGACTGGTAAAGGATATGTCAGTGATAATGCAGGTGTGGTAATTATGGCTGTATCGCCAGGCACCTATACTGTTCAATTCAATTATATTGGCAAAGAAGAGGTGAACAAACAAATGATTATATATTCCGATGGTAAGTTTACTATTGAGATGCCTTCTTCGATGATTGCCATTGATGAGGTACAGATACAGGCCAGACATTACCGGGAAATCAATAGTACCGATATTGGAGTCATGCGTATTTCCCTTAAATCAGTAAAGCAGATTCCTTTATTCATGGGCGAAAGTGATGTTATTAAAATTGCAAAATTACTGCCGGGAATTACAAGTGCCGGCGAAGCTTCTTCCGGTGTTAATGTACGTGGAAGCAGCGTGGATCAGAATATTTTTT
The DNA here is from genome assembly GCA_021738565.1 of Bacteroidales bacterium. Taxonomy (GTDB): domain Bacteria; phylum Bacteroidota; class Bacteroidia; order Bacteroidales; genus M55B112. Next base: position 27,354 of record JAIPBT010000010.1, on the reverse strand, counting down.
ATATAAACCGGGTGCCGATCTATAATACATCTCATTTATTTGGATTTTTCTCAGCGTTCAATTCATCCATTATCAGGGATTATGCAATATATAAAGGCAATATCCCAGCAAATTACGGAGGAAGGCTGGCATCTGTGTTTGATATTTCCACACGAAAAGGAAACAACAGGAAATTCACTGGCAATGCAAGCATCAGCCCAATTTCAACGAATGTAACAGCTGAGGGCCCCATTATCAGGGAGCAAGCTTCATTTTTGATCAATGCCAGGTCAACCTATTCCGACTGGATACTTGAGAAGATAGAAGACCCACTGATACGGGACAGTGATGCACTATTTAATGATTTTTCGGGGTCGTTGAACATGAGTATAAATGAAAATAACTCACTTTCAGCTTTTTACTACCAAAGTTATGACAGGTTTATGTACAGTGATCTGAGTAATTACGAATATACCAATCGAGGAGGCTCGATTAATTGGAACAGACAGCTGTCTTCTTCTATTACGTCAAACCTAAGTGCTGCCGTTTCCAATTACAATTTCAGTTTCAATGATACCAGGCAACTCTCCCAGGCATATACGCATAATTACAACATAACTCACAGTGAATTATCCAATGAATATCGATGGATCCCAGCCCTGAATCACCGGGTGGAATATGGTGCAAATCTCATCTATTACCACCTCAACAGAGGTGTCGTTCAGCCATATGGCGATGTATCCCTGCGATCCCCAATGGATCTGGGGACTGAACAGGGTGTTGAAGCCGGTATATTTATAAGTGATAATATTAATATTTTTAAGTGGCTCTCATTATATGCCGGATTACGTTACAGCTACTACAGTTTTCTTGGGCCTAACCGGGTCAGGGAATATTGGGATGGATACCCAAAAGAAGAGTATACTGCCCTGTCGATAACAGAATACGGTTCTTTCAAAAACATCGCACACTATTCAGGACCAGAAATCAGGTCTGCTGTAAATTTCAAGTCCGGAGAAAACACCTCTTTCAAACTTGCTTTTAATCAAATGCGACAGTATCTTCTCATGCTAAGCAATACCGTTGCGATATCTCCGACCGACCAGTGGAAATTAACTGATGCTCATATCAAGGCACCGCTTAGCTACCAATATAGTGGAGGAGTGTATCATATCTTTCCTTCTTCCGGTATATCCTCTTCCATAGAGATATACTACAAAAGTTCGGACAACATTGTGGATTACAAGGATGGCGCTGATTTCATTAACACATCCTTTACGGAAACAGAGATACTACAGGGGCATTTAGCCGCATATGGTCTCGAATTATTGGCGGAGAAAGGGAGCGGTAGATTAAATGGATGGATCAGCTATACAATCTCAAGGTCAATGATGGAAGTATCTGGCACCTCTTCGCTTGGGTCCATCAATGAAGGAAAACCCTACCCCTCAAACTATGACAGACCTCATGTTCTTAATCTTGTGGCCAATTACAAGGTTAACAGGCGGCTATCCCTTGGCTCAAACTTAGTATATATGAAAGGAAGACCTGTTTCATTTCCATCATCTATTTATTTTGTTGATGATTTTGCATATATCGACTATCAATCCAGGAATCAATTTCGGGTTCCGGATTACTTCAGAATCGATCTGTCCTTGACCCTGGAAGGAAATTTGAAGGCTGAAAAACCACTTCACAGCTCATGGAGTTTAAATGTTTATAATTTGCTCGGAAGAAAAAACCCTCAATCCATTTATTTTGAGCCAGGAGAATATTTTATCCATGGTTACTCTTTTTCGGTGATCGGCGTACCATTAATAACGCTGACTTGGAACGCAAAACTGGGGAACTATGAAAGCAATTAAAACCACCATTATTTGCTTCTGGATTTTTCTGCCAAAGGCATGTGTTGAAGAATATTATCCAGAAAATCAAAAGGATTTCGCTGACAATCTGGTAATACATGCGCACCTCACAGACCTTGATCAAAGCCAGGAAATCAGAATTTCCAGATCAGGAAACCTCCGGGGAGCTGAGTACAAACCGGAATCCGGATGCTTTATTCAGGTAAAAAGAGAAGACGGGGAGTTTATGGATTTTATTGAAACTGGTCCTGGTATTTATTCTGCAAAGCCTGATCGCTCATTTATTGTGTACGGCATGCAATATGAATTAAGTATCATCACTCCTGATGGCAATGAGTATCTTTCGGATCCCGAGACCCTCTTACGACCAATGGATATTGATTCGATCTATTATCACCTGGAAAAAATGGTAAGCTCAACGCCTGGAGATACCTTATCCGGTATCAGGTTTTACCTGGATTATTCTTTCGATCATGAAATAAGTCTTTACAACAGGTGGGAACTCATTGAAACCTATGAATTCCAAAATCCAAATTACCAAGGTTATATATATGATGTGGACCGAAAGTTAAAACCACTTCCCGATGAACTTTCCGACCGTCAATGTTGGATCACCAATCCTATAAGGGAGATATATACACAATCTACCTTGAATGTCTCAGGTGGTGTCTACAGACGATATCCGCTGCATTTCGTATCAAACGAAACGCAGCAACTCTTGCATGGATACAGCCTCCTGGTAAGGCAGTATACCTTGACTAAAGGCGCGTATACTTACTGGAATGCTATGAAAAACAATAGCAACGCTGCGGGAATTTTCGACAAGCAGCCCGTGCTGGCACCTTCCAATATATGCAATATAAGCGATGAAGATGAATATGTCATCGGGTATTTTTCTATCTCTGGTGCACGTCAGCAAAGAATCTTCATTGAAAATGTGGAAGGACTGGAAATCGTAGAAAAGATTTTTTGCTTTCCAAAATTTGAATTGGGTTCCCTGTATTATATATCAAGAGATCTTCTGCCCCGTTACCTTTCAAGGGCTACCTGGCCAGAGGATGGAAAGGTATATCTTGGTGAAGTAGCACTTCATTGTCTGGATTGTCGGGAATATAAAAATAGTGAGCCTGACCCGCCTGACTTTTGGCCCAGGAATTAATATCGTAACCACGGAAATGAACTACATCAAACTTATTGCCTGTTGGATAATTGTAAACTCTGCATTTTTACCGAGTAAAGGACAACCTTTTGTCCTGGATGAACATTTTGCCATATGTACAGATCGAAGCATTTATGTTGCCGGTGAAACAATTCGGTTTTCTATATTTGATCTCTCTGATCGTGATCCAGTCAACAATCTTTTTAGTTCCGCTTATTACATACAGTTAATAGCGCCCGACCACCATATATTTGCATCTACAGCGATAAAACTGTCGATGGAGAGCGGGGGGCAAGGGTCAATGCAAATTCCATCGACACTTCCATCCGGTAATTATTTCATAGTCGGTTACACAAAATGGTTGATGAATCAAGGTCCTGAAGGATTCAATTATCTGTCGGTAACAATACTTAATCCTTATATAAATGAGCGATTAAACCATAAGAATAAGCACAGAGAACTAACCACAATTTCCCAGAGGTCCCATGCAGAAGATCTGCCCGATGCAATAATTATGAAGGACCATGCCTTTCAAAAGAGAGAATGGGTTAGTTTTTTCATTGATCCAAAGATCAGTAGGAACCTAAATAACGCTTGCCTGACAGTAGTTCCAAAAGGTGCGATGAAGTGTCAATACCACAACGAAAATGAGGGCAGAAGTATGCCAGAGGGAAAGTTTAGGTACATGCCTGAGTTGAATGGCATGACACTTTCAGGGCGTGTAACGGGCAAGAATAATGCATCTGTTTCCTATGCAAGAGTGTATTTTACCTCGCTTGGGCCAGACCGGAATTTTTATTGTGCAATTACTGATTCTTCGGGAGGTTTTCAGTTTTCACTACCGGATCAAACAGGAAAAGTCGAGATTTTCGGATCTGCAGAACACCAGGAAATCGACGAACTGAATCTCAGGATAGATCAGAATTTCACGAATGAATTCATTGCCCTACCTTATCTGGTTTTACAAGATGATTCCGCAATTCTGGATGTTTATAATAAATTGTCGGTAAATGCCCAGATAGCTGAACAATTCAAGTCCGATTTAAAAGAAAATAACGGTATACATTCAACCGGTAAGGACCGTGACAGTGTCAGGGTATATTTCTATGGCAGACCCTCAAAAGTAATTCTTATTGAAAATTTTATTAAGCTACCCACACTGGAAGATTATTTTAATGAAGTAATTCCGGAAGTTGCTATAAGGAAAAGAAACAATAAAAAGAAATTTGTCATACATGGGAATAACGCTGAATTGAATCTTTTCGACCCGCTGGTAATGATTGATGGCGTAGCCATATTTGATATTGATGCGGTACTGAAAATATCGCCTCGCCATATCGTTCGAGTAGAGGTAATCACAGAACCATACATCAGAGGGAACGTTGTGTTCGGAGGAATTATTAACATCATTTCAAAAGAGGATAATTTTGGATATGTTGAGTTGCCTTCATCAGGACTCCTATTCGAATTTAAGATGTTTTCTTACAATGGACAATCAGGGATTATCCGAAACGGTATTACAAGACATATTCCAGATGTTAGAAATACGCTCTACTGGAAAGGTAACCTGGTCCTTACTGATAGTTCGGCACACCATTTTCAGGCAAATGATGTCAGTGGAGTCTATGAAATCATGCTTATGGGTTTCACCAAGAATGGGGAATACATTGAATCGACAGAGACTTTTTCAGTTGAATAGAATAAAAAATGTGTGCCGGTAAACAGTCCCCATTTTACCTTGCCCGCACATACATCCTTTTGACTATATTTGTCGTTTTATTTCTTTTCAGGCAATACAACATGTAAAGAGGTTTATCTCGGTATGAACGATCAATACAGGGGCTTGTTATACGCGTCAATGACGGCATTGCTTTGGGGATTCCTGGCCATTGCACTTAAGATGGCTGTGACTGATCTTTCGCCGGTAACAGTGGTATGGTATCGCTTCGCATCTGCATTCCTGATTCTGGCATCATATACACTGATCTTCAGAAGAAGGGATTTTAACATCTACAGGAAATTTCCATTAAGGTTGTTGTTGACGGCACTGTTCCTTGGATTTAATTACCTCGGCTTTATTTCCGGTATCAAATATGTCAGCCCTTCATCATCGCAGGTATTCATAATGGTGGGCCCGATAACTTTTGCCCTTTCCGGGATATTGATATTTAAGGAACATGTGAATTGGAGACATATTTCCGGTTTTATCCTTGTTGTGATGGGAATCCTGATGTTCTATTCAGAGCAGATTGCAGACCTTGCAGGTACCGATCATCATTTCACCAAAGGAATGGTATTGATTTTCGGGGGAGGTCTTTCATGGGCTGTGTTTGCTTCGCTGCAGAAGACCCTTGTTCACAAGTATTCCACAAACCAGCTGAATCTTTTTATTTATAGTTTTTGCGCTTTGGGATTCCTGCCGTTCATTCAATTTTTTAAATTCCCCGGATTATCGCCGGGAGACTATGCACTTCTTACATTCCTTGGTTTGAATACCGTGCTTGCTTACGGGAGCCTTGCTCTGGCCATAAAATTCACCGAAGCCAATAAAGTAAGTGTAATTATCACCCTGAATCCAATCATTACCTTTGTAACCATGGCCATCCTTACCCGGCTGAATGTCGGATGGGTGGAGCATGAATCGTTTTCCTCCCTGAGCATTATCGGTGCTCTTACCGTGCTAAGCGGCGCCATTGTGGTCATTATGGCGGGAGGAAGACGCAATGCGACCTGATCTATAGATACAATTTGCCCCTTATCTTATCTTTCACATGGAAGAACCTAACTGCGGACACGAAATGGGAATCACGTAATTAGTGTCAGAAAGAAACTCATATTGTAAGTATCACTAATACAGATAAATGATTCTAATCATCTTTTTTTAAAACATCATCTTTCAATGCATCTTCATCCACCAGTTTCTTTTTTCTGACAAGGTCGGAAACCAACAGCATGAAGGAACCGAATATCACCATTCCGATACCGGAAATAAGATTGATGTTTTTTCCAATGGAGATGGAATACATTTCATCATGCAGGGTTGCAAGTCCAAATATGGTCAGTATGATCCCCAACAGCAGGAACATAGCTCCAATAGGTATTTTAATATCAAGTCCCATATCTAATTTTTTTACATATTACCAGAAAACAATGCTTAATACAACAGCAATTGCTGCCACCACCCAGGCAAGGAAAACAGGCCGCTGATACCAGTGTTTGCTGTCATCAATTGTCTTGGGAGTAAGCTGGTATACAAGTCCTTTAAGTTCGGCATCTGATTTTGTCCTTTTGCCTGACAGTGAAACGACGATCGTCACAACCAGTGCAACGGAGAATGCAATGATTGCGATCCAGAAATTCTGAGCCATTTCACTGGGAAAGGTCTGCAACACGGCGCCTGCCCAGCCTCCTTTTATCAGGGTTTGCGCTCCTTCCGGCTGTGTTAATCCATGGACCATAGCTGCAGAAAATGTGCCTGAGACCAATCCATAGAAGGCGCCGTTTCCCGTAGCTCTTTTGGTGAACATGCCTGCCAGGAATGCTGCAAAAAGCGGTGCATTAATGAAGGCAAAGATCAATTGCAGGAAATCCATAACATTGTTGAACTGCTTTGCAACATATGCCGTGAGTATACTTACAAGTACGCCGAAGATCGTAGTCAGCTGGCCAACCCGAAGATAGTGCCTGTCGGGTTTTCCCGGTACGATATAACTCTGGTATATGTCGTAGGTCCACACAGTGTTGAATGCAGTTACATTTCCTGCCATTCCGCTCATGAATGACGCCATCAGGGCGGTAAGCCCAAGACCAAGCACACCCGTTGGCATAAAACGATGCAGGAGCATCGGAATGACAAGGTCATAGTCGTATCCGTTGCCCTTTATTGGAAGCTGAAAATTTTCATCACCCATGTTGATCAACGCAATTGCAATCATCCCGGGGAAGATCACTAGGAAGGGAATGAACATTTTAGGGAAGGCCCCGATGAGCGGGGTTTTCCTGGCATCACTCATTGAACCTGCTGCCATTGCCCGCTGTACAACCAGGAAGTTGGTACACCAGTATCCAAAAGAGAGTACGAATCCCAGGCCAAAGAAGATGCCCATCCATCCTCCCATTGGATGTTCGGGTGATATTGCCTGCCAGGAGTGGTGCATACCTGCAGTCGCAGGATTCATGGCCAGTTTTTCAACCAGTCCGTCCCATCCGCCAACCTTTACCATTCCAACGACAACAAGGGGAAGAAAACCAATGACGATCAGGAAGAATTGCAGCACTTCGTTGTATATCGCAGAGCTTAATCCTCCGAGATAGGTGTATAAAAGTACAATGAATGCAGAAATGAAAAGGCTCATGTGAAAATTCCATCCAAGCAGGGTTTCCATCAGGAGTGCCAACGCGTACATTGAAATTCCGCTGGCAAATATCGTCATGATGGCAAAAGAGAAGGCATTGAATCCCCTGGTTTTCTCATCAAACCGGAGTTTTAAATATTCAGGAACCGAGCGGGCCTTTGACCCGTAATAGAAGGGCATCATGAAAATGGCCAGGAAGATCATTGCAGGAATTGCACCGATCCAGTAGAAATGAACCGTTGCCATGCCATATTTGGCGCCTGAGGCAGCCATCCCAATAACTTCAAGCGCTCCCAGGTTGGCAGAAATGAATGCCAGGCCTGTAACCCAGGCCGGGAGGGATCTCCCTGCCTCAAGAAAAGCAGCGGCATTTTTCATATATTTTTTCAATGCCCAGCCTATTCCAAGCACAAAGGCAAAATATATGATCATGATCGAATAATCAATCCAGGTCAAATTGAATATTTCCATCTGGCAAAAGAATTTTAATTGGCTATTGTCATATCAAAAATAGAAACAATTATTACATTTTGCATTTTTTACAGGTTATAATTATTCCAAATTAAGGGGATGTATTTTGTCATTTGGCAAATAAAAATTAATATTATTCTCTTTTTTGAGGAATAGGCATGTTTTGTTGAGACATTCTCTATATCATGTAGGGCATGTACCACCATTAGTATATTGAAAGATAGATCATAACAATTTGATATAATGTAAATTATAACAATTATGGCAACACTAGACTGGATCGTACTGGGACTATTTGTTATTGCCCTGATCGGTATTGTCTTTTGGACACTCAGGAAAAAGGACAAGGATACATCTGATTATTTCCTCGCGGGAAGGGATGCTACCTGGATTGCAATAGGGGCGTCAATTTTTGCATCAAACATTGGTTCTGAGCATCTTGTCGGACTGGCGGGGGCAGGAGCCAGCAGCGGAATGGCCATGGCACACTGGGAAATGCACGGGTGGCTGATACTGCTTCTCGGATGGCTGTTCGTTCCTTTTTATGCACGAAGCGGGGTGTTTACGATGCCTGAATTCCTTGAAAGAAGATACAATTCAAAATCACGGTCATTTTTATCTGTTATCTCCATCGTTAGCTACATCCTGACCAAGGTTGCTGTTACCGTATATGCCGGAGGAGTGGTCTTTAAGGATGTATTTGGGATTGATTACATCACTTTTGGCAACATGCAGATCGACTTCTTTTGGGTAAGCGCCATTGGACTGGTTGTTCTGACAGGATTGTATACCACATTCGGCGGTATGAAAGCCGTGTTGTACACCTCTGTTCTGCAAACACCCATTCTGTTGCTGGGATCCATTGCCATACTGGTACTTGGTTTGGTGAAGCTGGGCGGCTGGGCCGAGATGATGGAGATCACGCGGTCGGTTCCAGTCAATGATTTCGGGGATAACATGACCAATCTTGTCAGATCTCCCCATGATAAGGATTTTCCATGGACCGGGGTTATCCTTGGTTCGGCCATTATAGGGTTCTGGTACTGGTGCACCGACCAGTTCATTGTGCAGCGTGTACTTTCGGGCAGGAACCAGAGACAGGCACGTAGGGGAACCATATTCGGTGCCTATCTGAAACTGACCCCCGTATTTATCTTCCTTATCCCCGGGATGATCGCGTTTGCCATGACGCAGAAGATCGATCCGGAAACGCAGCGTCCGTTGCTCGACCTTGCAAACAATGATGCAGCTTTCTCGACACTTGTCAAAGAGCTGCTTCCAAAAGGATTTACCGGCATCGTGGTAGGAGGGATACTGGCCGCACTGATGAGCTCACTGGCTTCCCTGTTTAATTCCAGTGCCATGCTTTTTACGGTGGATTTTTACCAGCGTTTTAAACCTAAAGCTTCTGAAAGACATTATGTTATGGTTGGCAGACTGGCCACGATAGTTATCGTGGTGCTTGGAATTCTTTGGATCCCTGTGATGAAGGGACTTGGGAAGGTTCTCTATGCATACCTGCAGGATGTTCAGTCATTGCTTGCACCCGGTATAGCTGCAGTTTTTCTGCTGGGGGTGATTACCAAGCGTACCACCCCGGCAGCAGGATTTGCAGGACTGGTGGTTGGATTTATATTGGGGATGCTCAGACTCGGACTGAATGTATATTACGGTGATGCAACAGGAGATGGGTTCATTTATGACCTGATCGTTGCACCTAACTGGCTGCATTATGAGATCGCACTCTTTGCCATCATCATTGTACTGATGGTTATCGTAAGTGCCTTTACATCACCAAAAGACCCGGCGAGCATTGAAGGATTGTATTTTGGTTCTGCTTCTGCAGAACAAAGGGCCATTACCCGGGCGAGCTGGAACAAATGGGATGTCATTAACAGTGCGATCATTATTGCATTTGTAATTGGCTTCTATATTTATTTCTGGTAGAAGGTTCAAAAGAATCTGCAAGGAACATTGAACAGGGTGGCATGGTATTGATGAATTCCATGCCACTTTCTTATTTTACATGTTGCAGAATTTTTTTACATTGATTAACTTTACACTGTATGAACCGAGCCATGATCGGCCGGTTGGAGGAACACACACGCATATGATTATTTCACTTCTGACGTTGGATATCTTTGATAAACTGTCATGGCGAGCTACATCTGACCTAAAAAAATTTAAAAATAACCTGATGAACCGAATACCGATTGCCATACTGTTTGTCTTTTTGATGGTTCCTGACGCAAATCTGGATGCCCAGGATCCGGTTGACAGGATATGGAGCCAGGTTGACAGCATAGAGCAACAGGCTGGTTCTGACGAATTCAATAACCCTAAGTCACCCTTCTCATACAATACAGTGCTTGGAACTTCAATTGGATTTGCCCCATCGATGGGCTCTATGATGCAGTATTATGCTTCACCCCGGGGCACTTACAGCATTAACAACCGGGTTGGACTGCACGGAGGTTTTTTTGTGTCACACAGTGTTTCACATGCCGGTTACTTTTCAAATGAAGCTCCGGAGACTTCCGGACTATCAACATTTTCAACTTACGTTTCCGCATCCTACAGGCTTACCGATCGCCTGGTGGTCCATGGTACAGGGGTGAAAGGGATTGTTACAACTCCATGGATAGAAGACAGGCCCTATGTCAATTTTCACGACCTTTCAATTGGGGCAACCTACGACTTTGGCAATTTTTCGATCGGTGCATCATTCCACCGTTCTGATAATGTACTTTACCAAACGCCTTTTGATTTTGGCAACAGCGTATGGTATTGATCTCAACGGATCCTTCAACTGCTGCTTGTACCAATATTTTAATTAAAACCTTTCCAATTAAAAATCCGCAATTGTGAAAATGGGATTGAATTGATAATTTGAGTTTAAATGACTGCCCTTTGAAATAATTTTTTTTTCTTCACGTTTGTTATATCTTCGGGCTAATTAAAAAATAACAGAAAATGAAGAATAGTGCATTTATTGCCGTGTTGATAATCTTTCTTGCAAATTCAGTTTTTTCACAGGAACAGGTTAGGTTGAAAAACAGGAAAGACAGTGTTTCATATGCAGTGGGGGTAAGTATGTATGATGGAACAACCCAGTTTGGGATCACCCTCGATCATGAAATGGTATTGAAAGGCTATATGTCAGCAGCTGACAGTGCAGCATATATGCGTGTCAGGGAAGCAAACGATTACATCGGACGTGTTGTTTCGCAGGTGAAAAATGAGTTGGTGGAAAGAAACAAAAAGATGGGCAAACTTTTTCTTGAAAAGAACAGTGAAGTGGAAGGTATCATTGAGACCGAATCCGGACTGCAATACAAAATTCTTAAGCAGGGCACAGGTGAGATCCCAACAGCAGATTCAAAAGTAAAAGTGAATTACAAAGGATTCCTTCTTGACGGGACCGTATTTGATTCTTCCGAGGACAGGGGAGAAACCGGTGTCTTTACTGTTTCAAGTATCATTCCTGCCTGGACAGAAGTGCTGCAGTTAATGCCGGTCGGATCCAGGTACCTTATTTTCTCTCCTTCGGAACTCGCTTATGGTGACAGGTATGCAGGAGATGTTGAGCCAGGTTCTACCATCATGTTTGAAATAGAATTGTTGGAAATCATGAAGCAATAGTGCAACGGACAGAGCCTCATATTCTCGTAATTTTTGGCGCTTCAGGAGATCTTACCAGGAGAAAACTCATCCCGGCTTTGTATAAGTTGTATTCAGGTAAACTTCTTCCTGAACAGTTTGGCATCCTTGGTATTGGCAGAACTTCCTTTAATGATGGGAGTTATCGGGATTACATCGGAGAGACAGTTTCCGGAACCGGAAACTCTGAAGGTAATGACAATAAAGGTTTTCTGGATCGGGTTCACTATTTGGAAATGGACCCGGCTGATGAATCAGGTTACCCGCACCTTGAAACGAAATTATCGGAGCTGAGAAAATCATACGGTATTCCTGGTAATTATATTTTTTACCTTGCCACTCCTCCATCCCTTTATAAAACGATTCCCCGCTATCTTCATGATTTTCAAATGACATCAGAAAAGAATGGTTTCTGGAAGCGGATCATTATTGAGAAACCATTTGGACTGGACTTTGGGTCGGCCAGGAAATTGAACGAACAGCTGCTTTCCGTACTTTCCGAGGACCAGATCTACCGGATTGACCATTACCTTGGCAAGGAAACTGTCCAGAACATCTTTGTAACAAGATTTTCAAACGGTATTTTTGAGCCTTTATGGAACAGGAATTACATTGATCATGTGGAGATAACCTCTTCTGAGGATTTTGGGGTTGGCAGCAGGGGAGGATATTATGACAGGTCGGGAGCGTTGCGGGATATGTTTCAGAATCATCTTTTACAGCTGGTGGCAATTGTGGCCATGGAACCCCCTTCATCAATAAGTTCAGATAATATAAGGAATGAGATGCTGAAAGTATTTCAGTCTGTCAGACTAATCAGTAAAGATGAAGTTGAAGATAACGTGATCCGGGGTCAATACATGGAGGCACATGTGCGGGGAGAATTACAAAGGTCATACCGGAATGAACAGGGCGTTCCCCCGGCATCCAGGACCGAAACATATGTTGCGGTAAAATTATATATCGACAACTGGAGGTGGGGCGGCGTTCCCTTTTATGTCCGCACGGGGAAGCGAATGCCTGCAAAAGTCACAGAGATCGTCATTCACTTCAAGCCATCACCGCACACACTTTTTTGTAATGAAGGCAAAGGATATGAGTCCTCAAACCAGTTGATCATCCGCATTCAGCCAAATGAGGGAATTTTGCTTAAATTTGGAATGAAGGTGCAGGGAGCAGGTTACAATGTTCAGGATGTGAACATGGATTTTCATTACAAAGACCTTATGAATGCTGAAATTCCGAAAGCTTATGAGCGACTGCTTCTGGATTGCATTCAGGGTGATTCCACACTGTATGCAAGGGGAGATGCTGTTGAAGAGGCCTGGAAGATCGTTGACCCGATCCTGCAGAGGTGGGAAGATGATCAGCATTTTCCACTTTATGGTTACCCATGTGGCACGTGGGGTCCGGAACAGGCTGATTCATTGATAGAAGGAAGAAAATTAACCTGGAGCTATCCCAGCAAGAACCTTGCGGATGATGGTATATACTGTGAATTATGACCAGTCAGCCTATATTGAATATTTATTCCACCAGACAACAAATGTCTGCAAAGCTGGCTTCTGATTTCTCTAAGTACATTGAACTGCTGCTCAGGGAAAAAGATACGGTATACCTGGCACTTTCAGGGGGCAGGACCCCAGTTGACTTTTTTCGTGAACTGGTAAAGAATCCGCCCGGCTTTGATTGGGAACGGATTAGGATATTCTGGGTGGATGAGCGTTGTGTTCTACCTGAACATCCTGAAAGTAACTTTGGTGTCGCGAAGCGGGAATTACTGGATCCGCTTAATGTACCTCCAGGTTCATATTTTCGAATTATGGGTGAATTCGATCCTGTCAAGGAGGCAAGAAGATACAGTGATTTAATTATTGATAAGGTTTCTCCGGAACTTTCATTCCCGGTATTTGATCTTATCTTCCTGGGAATGGGTGACGATGGACATACTGCCTCAGTATTCCCTGATCAGATTGATCTGTGGAAAAAGGAAAGGCTTTGCACTGTGGCAACGCATCCTGTTTCGAAACAAAGAAGGATAACCTTTACGGGTCACCTTATCAATGCAGCAAACAAAGTTATTTTTACAGTAGCAGGTGAAAGTAAAGCAATGATTGCTGCGACAGTTATCAGGAGAACAGAAAATTACACTGAATATCCCGCTTCCCTGGTAGATCCCTGGCGTGGTCAGCTGGAATGGTACCTCGATCATGGGGCAGCATCGTTTCTGAAATAGTCAGGTTAAGAGGGCTTTCAATCGAATCAGCGGGGTTTTTATAAATTCACCCATTGCAAAATGATGATGAATAAGTACACGGAGGAATATGCCCTTTATCTTGATGCCGAAGATCCTCTCCGGGCATACCGGCAAGAATTTCTTATTCCGGACCCGGATATGATATACCTTGACGGCAATTCACTGGGAAGACTTCCGAAGGGATCTGTAAAGGTCCTTGAAGATGCCGCGAATTTTCAATGGGGAGAAAGGCTGATACGGTCATGGAACGAGAACTGGTATAACAAGAACACAGAGCTTGGTGACAAGATTGCAACACTTGCAGGCGCAGGCAGGGGTGAGGTCGTTATATCGGATTCTACTTCAGTGAACCTCTACAAACTGGCCCATTCCGTAATAAAGATGCAGAAAGGCCGGAAAAAGATAATTACTGATGATCTGAATTTCCCATCTGATATTTATGTAATGCAGGGGCTGGTCAATGAATTGGGTAGCGATTATGAACTTGTTGTCCTGAGATCTGTAGACGGTTCCTCAATGAATTTTGAGGACATTATCAATGCCCTGGATCAAAATACCGCACTTTTAACATTATCACATGTGGCATTCAAAAGTTCCTTCATGTACCCGATGAAGGAGCTGACCCGTTATGCGCACAGCAAGGGTACACTTGTCCTGTGGGATCTGAGCCACAGCATTGGATCCGTGCCTGTTAACCTGGAAGACGCAAATGCCGATCTTGCTGTAGGTTGTACTTACAAATACCTCAATGGCGGACCGGGTTCTCCGGCATTCGTTTATGTAAGAAATGAACTTCAGGATAAATTACAGTCACCGGTATGGGGCTGGTTCGGGGATGATCAACCCTTTGATTTTCGTATTGATTACAGGGCTGCAGGAGGGATACGGAAATTTCTGGCGGGAACTCCACCTGTATTGTCCATGATGCCCCTGGAGACATCGCTGGATATGTTCATTGATGCTGGAATGGACCGCATCAGGGAAAAAAGCATTCGTCAGACCTCCTTTCTCATTGACCTGGCTGACAAATATCTTGTTTCACTAGGTTTCAGGGTCGGTTCCCCGCGTGATCCCGGGTGCAGGGGATCTCATGTTTCTCTGCAGCATAATGAAGCATTCAGGATCAGCAAGGCAATGATCAATCCCGGAATAGGGGAACGTGTGATCATTCCTGATTTCAGGGAGCCGGACAACATACGACTTGGAATCGCTCCATTGTATACCAGTTACATTGAGATTTACGATGCCGTAATGGAAATGGAGCGAATAGTGAAAGAAGGGCTGTATGCTTCGGTTGATAATGGTAAGGATACAGTTACCTGAACCTTATTTTACAATTAATTTCCCGGTATATTTTTCTGCTGTCCCATTCTTTGTCAGGGCATTTATAACAATCACATATTCACCTTCTACATCCGAGGGGGTAAAATTCAGATATACATTTCCATGGGAATCTGCAACAAGATTTGGCTGCCAGCATATTACAGTTCGCTGATCAGCCAGGGAGGCATGGGAAGTTGTACTGTTATATTCCCCAATATCAATGCTGCTGATGTTCTCTGCAGGTTCATAAATAAAGCTTGCTATCCGATCTTCCAGATCAAGTACCGAAGCATTGCCATCATTGGACTCAATATCTACAATTCCATCCATGATGGTATTGCCATAAATGTACCTGCAGGCCTTTACATGTATGCTCTTGATTGTCTCGGGGTCAAGATCAAGAATTGTCTTTGTATCCTGAACAGGGATCCCATCAACGAGTATCATTGGATCGGGACCGATAATGCGGTTGTTATGTTTTCCCAGTACATTCAGCTTTAGCCTTCCTTCTTCCCTTGTAAAAATACAATAGGTTACAAGTTCCCTGAAAAATTCTTCCATTACAGGAAGCTTGATGTAATCGCTGATATGTACTGATTCATCGGGTCGACCATAAAATTTCACCGATCCGTTGGATTGTTCAACATGATTTTTTCCGGGCCTGTATATATTTCTTAATTGACTCGCAACTAAAAGTTTGTTTATGTCTTTGTTTTTGTATTTTTCCGGATGGAAGGATGGAAAGTTGATCCCAGCAAAATCTTCAGAAAATTCCGGGCGGATCAATATGTTGAGCTGTTCGGGGTTTTCACCGGAAAAGATCAATTGCTCCGGAAAATCAGATTCGAGCGGTGAATATATAAAAGAACCTTTTTTATCAAAGTCTACAGACTGTACATCACAATTCCTTCCCAGCCTGGAGATATAGAGATTGCTGTTATTTTCCGGGTTTTTATTTCCGTTCAATACTGCTCCTGAAATGAGATCGTTCCTGATCTCCGGAGGGAATTCAATGGTTTTTATTCTTGTAATGGTTTGGTAACTGCCCATATCTCTGCCCCTGAAGATCATTTCTGCTTTGGTTTTTTCCGGATCCGGATATATATTGCCTTGCCAATGCTTATAAAAGGCGCTTGTTGGCTGGTTTGAAATTGAATCAGTAAATGCGGGCAGGAATACAGATGCGGAGATTCTCGCACCCGGCTCTGTTTTTATCTGCAGTGACAGGGTCGATCTGGCAGTGACAATTGAATCTGAAATGCTTACGTGTAGTTCATCCGGTTGGTTTCCGCCACCAAACAGGCACGCTGAAGAAAGGTATTCGAATTCTTTTGAAAACAGAACCACCTCAGAAAAACCTGGAGGCAGCTCTTTATCTTCTATGCTGTACTCGGTGCGGTGGTCATTCAAATCAAGTTTTTCAAAAATCAGGGGGTCCCCGTTCTGATGCAACAGCAGATAAATTTCCTCCATCTTTGGTCTGTCATAACCACTGAAGATGGAGATATTCCTGGCATGACCAGCATCTTCGGTATGCATACTTATTTTGTTGCCGTGGGCAGCCGGTAACAGGTATAGACTGTCCTGGTGTAATATGCCGTAGGTTGTACCAGGCATTGGTTTGATGATGAAAATACCAATACCGTTTTTGTCAAGACTGACATTGCAAACGGTATCCCCATTTAGACTGATAATGGAGCATTCATCTGTGAATTTCTGGTGATACTGGTTGGTATACCTGACAGCCAGATGGTTCTCAACCCCTTGCACCAGGTTCCCGCCTTCCGGAGAAAAATCTATATGGGCAATCCTGGTTTCTGAGGATGCAATCGATGGGTAGGGTTTTTCCGGGTTGATTATTGTTAATGGCAAATGAAAATAGTGCAATGGGCTGAAGTTCTTCATCCAGCTTGTATATGCCCTGAGCATGTAATTGCCGCTTGCAAGTGTCAATGGCAGCTTGAGGATCCCGGATCCGGATGAATTGTTTATACGGAACTTTTTCTGTGCAAAAGGCTGATTTCTGAAATCAAGTAATTCAACATATACAATGGAGGAAAGGGCTTCCGGTAAATGGCACTTCCCCTCGGTCAGGCGGATGCCGAACTTCATTTCATCTCCCGCAAAATACAGGTCCTTATCGGGATACAACAGTACTTTCTCACTGTAACCATTCCGGTTGTAAAAATCAAGCTGATTAAGCATTTCATTGCGAAACATCACCTGGCCTTCCAGCAATGTTACAATGCCAAACAGTAATAATGTGATGATATAATTCTTCCTATTCATCTGAATCTATCCAATATTCAGGTTGTACATTTTCTCCCCTTTGTGTACAGTCATAACAGTCAATATGACTGGAAAGAGAGGTCCATATGGTATCCATCCACGTATAACGCTGCAGCAGGTACCATCCGTCCTGTACCTCTTCAATGCCTTCTCCCATAACTTCAAGACTGCTGCAGTGTTCATTGCCGGTGGTAAGATCAAATACAGCCGGCAGAACTGAACGTTTTATGAATATCCTTTTTTCGCTGACTCCGGATACCTGGAAATAACCCAGTACAGGTTCATAAGGGTCCTCAGTGTTCTCAATGTTTCCTGTAACCGGTGTTGGGGGAGGATCGAATAGTGATCCTGTATGTTCATTCGACAATTCCAGTTTCCTCCAGAAATCAAAAGCCTCCGGCGTAAGCGAATATTGTCTCACAAGAATGGAATAGACGCGTGATAATTTGGAATTTCTTGATGTAACGAAGTTTAGTTTTTGCTTGTAAATGAGGTCTTCTTTCAGGTTCAAGGTACTGGCAATGGTGATATTTGTAGAATGAATTGTTCTCCAGCATTTTATCCTGTTCTGGAATCCCGGTTTTACAAAGGGCACCATAAATTCCCATGTTTCTTCCCAATCCCAGCGATAATAATGGGTTTCATTATTTTCATCCCCTGAAGTGAGATAGATCTGCAGTCCGTCATATTTTTCACCTGAAAGGGTTTCTTTGTCCAGTTCAATGTCATAAAATACCGAATCAATTTCAACAGGCTTCTTCAGCAATTCATACCCCGACTCGTAATGCTTCCCATCAGATGTTTCAATGATGATCTGGTAACTTTTGCCCGTTTCGCCTGAAAATGTCCCTTTTTGAAGCAAATAAACACCATCATCGATCTCAGTATAGGTTCCGGTAATCCCCTCATTATTTCTTATAACAACCACCGCCCCGGTCTCCATTTTGTTTTCCGACTCATAATACCCATAAGTTCTTGAAAGTATAAGATATTGGTCCTCTTCAATGTTGGTAAATGTACCATCAACCACCAGGATATCCTCATACCTTGATATGTCAGGATTGTAAGGTTCAATGCATCCTGGGATCAGGATCAATAATGCCACCATAAAACACCATTTTCTATATGTATTGGAGATCTTCATTAAAAGCGGAATGAATAGGTGATTGTTGGTATAGGTTCTGAGAATATGGATAGTTTGTATCCCTGTATCTTTCCCGAACGGTTAACAAAGAATATGGAATATACATTGTTTCTTCCTGTTACATTGTAAACCGAAAGGGACCATGAACTATGGGCCAATTTTTTAATTTTCAGATTTCCTTCTAAATTGAGTGACAGGTCCCACCTGAAATAGTCCGGAACATGGTACTCATTTCTGAATGAATAATGTACATATTCATTGTTAAGATAACTGTATTTTGCAACAGGAAAGGTTATGGGTCGTCCTGTGGAGTAGGTCAAGTTGGTTGATATGCTGAACCTCCTGTTGAACCGGTATGAGGCAACACATGTCAGGTCATGAGGTTTGTCATAATTGGCAGGATAATAAGATCCACGGTTAATGGTTTCTTCCGGGTATTCCCCGGATACTTTTATAAGCGTTCTGGAAAAGGTGTAACTCATCAGTCCATTGAGTCTTCCGTATTTCTTTTTAACCAGTAGTTCAACACCATATGCCTGTCCGTTTCCATTGATCAGGTCCGTTTCGATAAGTGGATTTAGAATGAGTGATGCGCCCCCTTTGTATTCTATGATATCCCTGATGTTTTTGTAATAGAGTTCCAGGGAGGTTTCGATTGTATTTGAACTGAAGTCCCTGTAGTAGCCAATAGCAAGCTGGTCTCCTACCTGGGGTCTGACATAGGAATCGCTCAGTTTCCATATATCGGTAGGCGAGATTGCCGTCGTATTTGACAGCATATGCAGGTTCTGTCGCATCCTGTTGTAACTTAGCTTCAGTGAACTTACCCTGTCTACCCTGTATCTTATGGAAAGTCTGGCTTCCGGTCCGCCGTAAGATTGAATTGTTCCATTCTCCAAAACACTGTCAATTAGATTGTAAGGCTCTCTTGGGCCCTCATCATAATAATTCACCGTTTTCGGACCAAGAAACCGGTAAAATGAGACCCTGATACCTGCTGAAATTGAGAGGTTGTTACTGATGGTGTATTCATCACTTATGTAAGCTGCTATTTCATTGGCCTGCTCCTTTTCAAGGTAAAAAGGAGCAACCAGACTGGGCTCACCTTTTGGTGTCCTGCTTCCCGGATTAAGTAAATACCAGATCGAGTTCAATCCGAATTTCAGCCTGTGCTCATTTGAAAGAAAATAGCTGAAGTCGGTCCTGCCTTCAATGTAATCAAGGGCATAATCAATGGTAAAGGCATTGATTTCATTCTCAGTTGAAGTTACATTGTAGTCATAGTGACTGTAAATCAACTTTGTCTCACCGATCAGTTTATCAGAGATTTTATACTTCCATCCCGCTGAACCGCTCATATTGTTATAGCTATAAAGTGTATCCGAGCTCAGGCTGAATTCATCGGCGCTTCTGTAAAGGGAAAGAGAAAGGTCATTTTTGTCATTTATCTTATGATTGATGATAAGATTGGCATCGTAAAAAGAGGCACTGCTTCTCTGAAGCGAAGCGACCTTGAATTGTTTTAACAGCAAATCTGAGAATGTGCTTCTTGCCCCCAGGAGGAAGGAGCCTTTATCCCTTACAGTAGGACCTTCCAGCATTACCCTTGCTGTGACCGGGCTTACTCCGCCTGAACCTGATATATTTTTTGTGTTTCCTGATTTTGTGGTAATTTCAAAAACTGAAGAGACCCTGCCACCAAATTCTGCAGGTATTCCGCTTTTATAAAGTTCGAACTCCTTTATGATATCAGGATTGAAAGCAGAAAAGAAACCAAAGAAATGTGAGGAGTTGAACACGGGTGCCGAATTGAGCAGAATGAGATTCTGGTCCGTTGAGCCGCCCCTGACATTGAATCCTGCCGCTCCCTCACCAACTGTTTGTACACCGGGGAGAAGAATGGCAGTTTTAAGAACGTCAGTTTCGCCCATCATGGCGGGGATCTGCTTCATCAGTTCCATGCTGACCTTATTCAAGCCGATTTGCATTCCGGAAACATTTTTCCCTTTATCGGCTATTACGATTACACCCCTCAATGCAGTGATCTCCTCTTTCATTTCAATGTTGGCAGTTCCGGATTCGTACAGGGTCAGGTTAACAGACTGATTTTCCATGCCGATGCAGCGCAGGGATATGTTGTGTTGTCCCGATGGAAGTGACATGATAAAATACCCGTTGTTGTCTGTAATGGCTCCAACTTCTTCGTTTTCAGAGTAGACTACGACTCCAGCCAGGGGTTCTCCTGAGTTTGCATTCCTGATTGATCCGGAGAAATTTACTTTTCTGTCATAGACCCTGTTTCCCGGATTCCCAATGACGATGCTTTTGGATGCAAGATTTGTCTGCAGTATTTCTCCTGTATCTTCTTCCTTGATTTCATCTTCAAAAATAACCTCACTGGTCTGTTGGGTTGCTCCGAAGAATGACGGTGTAAGCTCAGTTAATATCTCTTCCTTCCCGGTAAGAATAATATTGCCGGCAGCATCAGTTATATAAAATATGCCATTCGGGGAAAGGGTATTTTCAAGCAGGTTTTTCAGACTGCAATCATTTTCATCCTGAATGACGATAACCCTTTCAAACCATTCTTCTTTAAAGAAAATCCTGGCACCTTCATATTTTGCAATGGAATCAGCGAAGGCAGCAAATTCAAGTCCATCATAATTGTACTCAAGGCAGAGATCTTCCTCTTGAGCCTTCATGGAGAATGACATTGACAGCAGTATGAAGATATTCAGCAAATACTTTCTCATCTTTCACCTGCGGTTAATCCTTCGTGAAAAATGAGCACTGTTGCGATTTGTTCCGGGGCAGATGTGCGCACATGAATATTGTTCTGCTTCATGTATTGGCGCAATTCTTTTTCAAAAGAGTTCATTGCTTTTCTTAGCTGGCGGTCATTTCTTACCTTATGATATGTTCCGTTAATTAAGAGGTAAAACTCTTTTCTTAGCTGAAATTCATCCTGTCTGAAACCACCATTTATTACCCTGTTCTTTAGATATTTTACAAGCAATTCATGCTTTCCCCTGTAAATGAGCTGGTAATAACCTTCTTTCAGGATGTTTTTTGATTCACCGGAGGATTCGTATTTATATTCAAAAACCTTATTTTCCAGTTTGAACTTATTTACATATCCTCGATTTAGTGCAATTACCGTGGCTCCGCCAGATATATGCAGGAACAATAACTGATCCAGGAAGAGGTCATACCTGAGCAGGCAGTTCTCATACACATTGTTTTCAATGAACACATCACCTTCCAGCCAGGATTCGGTCATAAAAAAAGGATGATTAGCGGCTCCGCGCTGGTGGGGGAAGTACTCTTCTCCGCTCACCAGGATCCTGTCGGTACCGGCCAGCGAATCGTGAAGATTTAAAAGGTATGCTTTCCTTGCTTTTACGACTTGTCCGGAATAGCCGGTGACCGGTCCCTGGGAAAACACCATGGACTGACAAAATACCAGCACAATAATAAATCCTCCGAATTTGTTGAAATGCATGTTTGGTAAGTCAGTTAGTCAAGAGCAAATTTGTTCTTTTTTTTTTATTTTGCCAAACTAAAATGCGGCAGTTTAAATGCCTTGATCTCGAACATTATGATCCAGCCACCCGACTTTATTGACAAGCACTAATTATTATCCAGGCCAGCATTATGGTTTTCAGATAAAATATCATACCGGCTTCATTTTATTCAATCAATTCTGCTGCCAAAACAGTTGAATTTTATTAAGTTTACTTTCATATTCATTAAGGAACAGGTTCTGTAAAACAACCAAACTAACATGATTAAGATCAAACAATTCTTATGCAGGGGATATCTGATTTTTATGGCTGCCCTTTTAATGGGCAGCTCTGTATCCATGTATTCACAGCAGGTCACAGGGACGGTTGTAGATGAAAACAACGATCCCTTAATAGGAGTGAATGTGGTGGTGGCCGGCACATCCACCGGGTCAATTACCAACATGGATGGCAATTACAGCATCGAGGTTCCCGACCTTGTCAATGATGCCCTCAGTTTTTCATTTGTTGGTTATGAAACGAAGATGGTTCCCGTTGAGGGAAGGACCATCATTGACGTTCAAATGGACCTCTCTTCCGAAATACTGGAAGATGTAGTGGTGATCGGTTATGGTACAGTAAAAAAGGAAGACCTGACGGGAGCAGTTTCGGTGGTAACAAATGAAGATCTGAACCGCAGCCCGATCCCAAACCTTGGTAAAGCGATTCAGGGGCGCGCTTCAGGTGTTGTGGTGATGCAGAGTGGAGATCCGGGGGGGAACCTGAACATCAGGGTGCGAGGTATCGGGTCCATCACCTCGGATCCTGATCCATTGATTGTAATTGACGGAGTGGTAGGTGGTAACCTGAATTCCGTATCACCGGAAGATATTGAATCGATTTCTGTTCTGAAAGACGCTTCAGCCACTGCCATATATGGAGCAAACGGTGCCAATGGAGTGATAATGATTACTACAAAACGAGGAAAGGGAGACCGACTCAGTGTTTCTGCATCGGCATATACCGGAATGAATTTCAGGCCCAGGAAATTCAACCTGATGGATGCCACACAGTATGCAGAATTCTACAATGCAGTGTATGATGCAAACCAGGATTCAAGGCAGTTTGCCTATACCGATGAATTCCGGCAGTGGTATTATGGTGAAGGATGGGAAACCGGAACAGACTGGCAGGATGAGATCATTCAAAAAAGCAGGACGAGCAATGCCCATATCAATATATCAAACGGAGGTGAACGTGCCAATTACAGCATATCAGCAAGGCTTTACGATGAAACAGGCATATTATTGAATTCCAACGCGAGGCGTTATAATTTCAGGGCGAACAGCGATTTTAAACTCGGGGATTATGTAACTGTAGGGGAATCCGTAATCTTTACCAGAAGCAGGTGGCAAACTTCCAGTGGCTCGGCATGGGGGATGTCCCTTGAATCATCTCCACTGATGCGTGTAAATAATGAAAATAACAAGGAGGGGTTCGAAGGTTCCCAGATCGGGTATTTATATGATCCCGACGGGGATGGTGATGGAGAGATCATCAGCAATACAGGTGGTAATGACAAGTTCAACCCGAAAGGATATATTGCCGTGAGAGATGATCAGCATTATTCCGACAACTTGCTGGCGAATGTATACGTGGAAATACGCCCTGCACATTATCTTTCATTTACTTCAACACCTTCCATCAGCGCTTACTATAATGAGAACAGAAGGTGGATTCCTGCATATGACATGGGCGTAAGGAGTGTGAAAAGCGCCAACCTTCATAATGAGTTCAGTAAGGGGAATACATATTCACTTGAAAACAAACTAAATTTTGAGAACAGTTTCGGTGATCATTTTATCAATTTTGTAGCGGTTCATCATGTCCGTTATGGTGACTATGCGAATGTCACCATCGATGCTACAGGTTTCCCGTATGAGCAGCTCAACGTGATCTCACAATCCAATCCCGATGGAAGAATTGCCACCGGTGGAAGCAGCGAGCTCTCCTTCGGACAGGTTTCATACCTGGGCAGGCTGATATACAACTACAAATCGAAGTACCTTTTTACTGCAAGTATCAGGAGGGATGGTTCATCCAATTTCCAGGAAGGGTCGAGATGGGGGAATTTCCCATCGTTTTCTGCTGCATGGAAAATAAACGAGGACTTCCTCAGAAATGTGGACCAGATAAATATGCTGAAGATAAGGGCAGGATGGGGCATGACAGGTAATTCCAATATCGGGGGCTTCAGGTACCAGACAAGCCTTGCAGAACCGGTTCATTTCAGCCCTGTTTTCGGTATTGATCAGGTTGAAGCTGTTGCATTGAATGAATTATGGACTGTTGGAAATCCTCTGATCAGGTGGGAGTCTGCAAATATGACTAACATCGGCATTGACCTCAATGCATTCCGCAACCGGTTGCAGTTAAGCGCTGAATATTATGTAAAGAACCAGGATGGTCTCCTTATGGAGGTGCCAATCAGCACAGCCTTTGGAAAATGGAGTGATCATGGAGCTTTCTATAATATTGCGGAAATTCAGAACCGGGGGTTTGAATTTGATGTGAGCTATAGCAACATGGAAGGGATGTTTAATTACAGGACCTATGCCTCCCTCTCCACTGTAAAGAATGAAGTGGTCTACATGCCTTCCTCGATCATCAGCGATAACAACATCACCAGGATCGGAAACTCAATTGGCTGCCTTTTCGGCTGGGTTGCGGAAGGCATCGTACAGGAATCCGATTTTGATGAAGAAGGGAATTATCTGTTTGCCGAGCCGTCAGAAGGCATCCCTTCTCCCGGGGATCTTAGGTTCAAAGATCTCAATGGCGACGGAATGATTACAGATGCCGACAGGACCATTATCGGAAAAGCGATCCCGGATTTTTCCTATTCTTTTGGGGTGGATCTTTATTACGGGAATTTTGATTTATCCGTGTTTTTCTACGGAATACACAATGCCCAGATCTACAATACCCAGAAGAGGGATCTGGAATCTTTTGAACAACAAGACCTTGATCATAACAAGTCGGCCGACTGGGCCAATAATTACTATTCTGAAAACAATCAGACCACAGAGTATCTGCGCCTTGATCCCAATGATTCAAACCTGAATACCAGGATATCATCATGGTGGGTCGAGGATGCCTCATTCTTGAGAGTGAAAGACATACAACTTGGTTATCAATTGCCGGCAAACATGGCCCTTAAGCTCAATATGAAAAAAGCCAGGATATATCTAAGTGCAGTGAATTTTTATACGTTTACAAATTATTCCGGATACGATCCTGAATCGCCTCTTAACAGTGACGAACCTACCTTGCCCGGGGTGGATGCAAATAATTATCCGCTGCCACGTACAATCATGGCAGGAATTCAGCTTGATTTCTAATGAAAAATTATTGAGATGAAACGAACATTATATTTATTAATCATAATTTTAAGCTCACTTGGTTTTGCATCATGCACCGAAAGTGTGCTTGATGCAACAAGCAATTCCCTGACTGTTGAGAACTGGTATAATACAGCGGATGATTTCCAGATGGCCATCAATTCCTGCTATGTAACCATGATGGGGAAAGGGATGCACGGAAGGCTTTATCCACTGTTTTTTGGTGTATGGGATGACAGGACATTGTTTGAAACTACAGGCCGGGACAGGCTGACCACGAATTCATCTGAAGGTGAGGTTGAGGATATATTTGATGAGCTTTACCAGGGGGTTTACCGGACCTCAAAAGTCCTTGAACAATTGCACGAAAAGGGTGTGGATGGAATCAGGGAAATGACAGAAGAAAACTATAAATATATTGAAGCACAGGCTAAAGCATTGCGAGCCCTCTACTATTTTCACCTTGTGATCATTTTCGACAGACCTTTCTTCTATAATGAGGATAATATCCCGCAAGATCTCCTGAAGGAATTCACCAACGCTGATCAGGTAATGTTCTGGGATCAGATTGAAAAGGACCTGGAGGAGGCCATCCCCAACCTTAAGTACAAATCGGACCTGCCGGATGAGGATGTGGGACGAATAACCAAAGGTGCTGCCGGCTCTTTGCTGGGGAAAGCTTTGCTTTTTAAACATTATTATTATCACGAGAGGTTCGGAAAGGGTGGATCTGAGGCTGATATTGCAGACCTTGAAAAAGCCAGGGATGCTTTGTCGGAGGTGATTGGCTCAAATGAATATGAGCTGGTCAAGCCTTTGACTCCATTTACGAGGAAGGATTACCTGTATGCACTGCTATGTAACACCTCATTCAAAGACCTCCCTTCTGAGAACAATGTTTACAAGTCTGAAAATAACATGGAATCAGTCTGGGAGATCCAGTTTTCAGATGCACCCATGCTGCAGAACAATCCTTGGCTGCCGGGTTATTTCGGCTCCGGTTCTCTGAATATGCAGTTTTTTTCACCACATGAAACCAGTTACCGGAATATTGAAGCCAATCCATCATTTTACTGGGAATTTGAAACTGAAGGAGCTCCGGAACCATTTGACAGGGATCCCCGCTGCTATGCCACATTCTATTTTGATGGGGAATCCATGGATTTTGACCCCGAATCACCTTATTATGCTGGTATCAATCCCGGGCTGAATTACAAGACCATCGCCCGAGGTCGAAAATTAACCACTCCCCCCTCAACAGAAGGTCTTCCTGTTAAGAAACATTATTTTCCAGTATACTGGGAAGGGGAGAATGCGCCCTTCAATGATCCAACCAACAAAAGGTTGATCCGTTATGCCGATGTCCTTCTGTTGTATGCAGAAGTGATGTACATCCTTGGTGATGATGGCACAGGTCTGAATGCTTTGAACCAGGTCAGGGGGCGTGTAGATATGCCACCTGTCGATGTGCTGACACCTGATGTGATCATCCACGAGCGGGATGTGGAACTAGGTTACGAGTATCACAGGTGGTTTGACCTGGTGCGCTGGAGTTTTGATCCTCAATGGGCTACAGACTGGAATGAAATTGACTGGGGAATCAATGCCCAGAATACTGTCAATCCATTCGTTGTGGGCAAGCATGAATTTTTACCGATTCCTATTAAGGAAATTGATCTGAGCGGTGGCAACCTGGAACAGAATCCCGGATGGTAACATAAAATATAATTATTATGAAACCCTCATGCACTATCGTTCGCAACAGGGAATGAATATAACATGAGGGTTCCATGGCATTAGAATTAAGACATCTGTTTTTTGAAGATATAATAGACTGAATATTAATAGTATAACTTAATTATTTTCTAATGAAACCCTCATGCACTATCGTTCGCAACAGGGAATGCATATAACATGAGGGTTCCACGGTATCAATATCGAAATTGTC
>JAIPBT010000009.1 GCA_021738565.1 Bacteroidales bacterium | reverse complement strand
TAATGTGCCCGGCAAAAGGGAAATCGTACGAAGCATAATTTTTCTTAAGAATCCCTCCCTTCCCCCACCGGGGGAAGGGCCGGGGTTGGGGGTGACCGATAGCCAGAAGCCAAAGGCCAGGAGCCAGAGGGTGACCAGGTGACAGGGAGCAGGATTGCCGAGCGGAGTCGAGGCATGCTATGCCCAGCTTGCCCGGTTCCTGAGCGCAGTTCTGAGCTTGCCGAAGAACAAGTCGAAGGATGGTTCCCGAGGGAAGCCGGGGGACTGTAAATCCGCGAAGCCATTTCCTAATGTTTCAAAAAAACATTATCTTTACTTTAAAATATCATGATAAATTAAACCTCTACTTTAAAATATCATGGTTTCTATTTAAAGAGATGGTGGATTGTTTGGTTACCGCGGAAAAGAACGACTTGCTTCGTGAGTTATAGAATGATAGATGTTTCTTATTAATATATATTATTCCTGTTATATCTATTTTGTATCCAAAGGGAAAAATACCAGGACAGTTGTTCAATCAATAGATGAAATCCTGTAATCCATAAATCTTTGTCTGCCGAAACTTTCTTTGATCACCGTAGCAGTAATGCGAAGGTGATATTGTAGGCAGGCCGGTTCAGACTATTACACGAAGTTCCACAAAGAAGTCACAAAGAACCACAAAGAAGAAAAGCTATAAGTATCTGTTCAGCTGTTATTTAAACGGATTGCCCCCGCGCGTTGGCTCTTGGCCCCTGGCTTCAATTGTGTTGCGGTGATGCAGTGATGCGGTGTTGCGGTACATCAGATACTATTTAACCAGGTCCGTTGATTATACTGTCTCACCGACCAACTGATTTTAACTGTTACACGAAGTTGTTCAATAGATGAAATCCTGTAATCCATAAATCTGTGTAATCCGGGTTCAGACTATTACACAGAGGACCACATAGAAATTTCTTTGTGATCCTTTGTGATTTCTTCGTGTGACTTGGTGTAATAGCTTTTATTTCTCTATCAGATACCATATTGCCGGGACACCACCCGCACTGAACACTGCCTTATCCCTCCCCAACCTCACAACCGGCAACGACTCCCTGAGGTACCCGTTTGGATCCAGGGGTGTGACCTTCAAACTCCCCGCTCTCTTCACACCCTTCAATGTGATCGTTCCGGCTACCGGTTCGATCATAAACGGCAATGTTCCCCACTCCTCCAGGGTGGTCCGTTCGGCGTTCCATTCAGAACCTGTCAGTGTCGAACCCGCAGTAAACGTAAGCAGCATCTTCCCCGAACGTTCTAAATCATTCCCGTCGATCGATGTGAGGAATACCGATGCAAACGGATTCAGGATATTCACTTCAATATTCTCTGTGGATACTTCGTTCATCTTTTCCGAATATCCAACCAGCCCCTGTGTCTTCGGAGTGTTGATCACCACCAGTCCCCGGTCATTTCCGTAATGCCACTGCAATTCCCCGGTTTCTGATCTTACCTGGTCTTCAGCGATAATCTCCGGAAAGTCATTTTCTCCTTCTGAAAAGCTGTTGATCCGTGTTTTGTACACCAATGGAGTGAACGGATCGAGTCCCGGTGTAAAAAACGGACGGTTATCCCCGCCTTCACGGATCCCTTCGATCACCTGTTTTTCCGTGTAATTCCTCAATACGGTGGTCTGCGCTGCACCAATATCACCCCTGTGGAACATCAGGGAGGCCGAGGCAAGGTTCCCCAGTTTTACCGGGTCGTGCATGATATCGAAATATCCCGGTGTTTTTGTCTTCCATTCAGACGGATCCGCGTGTTCAAAGGTGTAGAAATAGATCCCGTCCCAGTCCTGCAATAGCGCATAAACAGCAAGGATCGGGATGCCCTCGCAGGCATATTCGTTGGGGAAGGGATGGTTGGTTTCTGAAACTGTATAGGGCTTCCCAGCTACAGCTGAACGTGATAACTGTGCCACGGTGGAAAACCATGGATCATTGACCATCGGGGTGTTGTCGATGGAAAAGGTCTGCCTGCCTGTCTCCTTGTCCCTGAAATATCTCGGGTGCTGCCAGTACACATGTCCGTCCACGAAATCCAGCTTCGAGGCGGACGACAGCAACGCGTACCCGCTTTTCCAATGGTTGTGATCGGAGTTGGCCGCCACCCATTGCTTTGCCTTCACAGAATCTTTCAGGAAACGGTACATTCCTGAGTAGAATGCATTTTCTGTCTCCATGATGAACCTCGCTTCACTGTAAAACCGCAGGTCAGAGGCATTGCTGAATTCATCGTTCTTCAGGCGCGGTACCGGATCCCCCGGTTTCAGTCCAGGTAAGCTCCGCAAATTTTCAAGGTCGTTTTCAGCAAGGTTTTCTTCAAGCCACCTGTTGTACTTTTCAGTAAGCTCATTCGCGTAATATTCGGGAATATCGATCCATGTGCTGGTCCGCGTGCTGTTGTGCGTGCCTTCGAGGTGTCCCCGGAACCAGGCCTCCACCAATGAATTTTCATTGACGATCTCCACGAAAGCCAGCGCCGGTTCGTTCCTGTACTGGTTGCCGGTATATCTATTTTCATGGGTCAGCAGTTTGTATGCATATTTTTTCTGGAGCTCTATGATGCGGTCGTCAAACAACGTTACCGCCTTGGCGAGCCCCAGGAACCGGTGGAAAGGCACATTGTCTCCCTCGCGGAAATTACGGCCCACATTCAGGTTGAAATTGGAGTAGATGCCCTGTTTCTTCAGTTCGCTGACAAAATAATCGAGCTTGTCGAGCTGTTCCGGATTGAATTTTTGGGTGGTGCTGGCATCCGGACTGAAAATGGTGCTTTGATCTCCCCAGTCGGAATCCAAAAAATGGAACCTGACCGCATTTATTCCGAGGGCAGCCAGGAGTTCTGCCACTTTCGGTGCGTCCTCTTTTTCCGGGTAGCAGGCGCCGCCGGTGAGGTTGACACCCCAGATGCGGAGACGTTCTCCGGAAGGGGTGTAAAAATGGCCCCCTTTCAGCTCCGGGAACCCATCTTTCCCCGCGGGTTTGTCGAGCTGGAAGGAGAGGTTGAGAGCCCCTCCGGCAACCTTCTCCCAGTCGTGCTGGAAAGTGATCAGCGAATCCCGAAACATAACCTCAGGAAGGTCTGAAAGCGACCCGGTGGGATTGTTACAGCCGGGGAATACACCGATAATGAATAATGCGATCGAAATATGCAAAATTTTTTTCATGAAAGATTGGTTAATCGAATAATAAAGATACAATAAATTACGTAGCCACGCATCATTATGTGGCACTCATCGTACATCAATATCCGTGGCAATCATCATCGTACCCCCACATCATTATGCGTGGCAATCAATTAAATAAATAGCCCCCGCGCGCTGGGCGAGGCCTCCGCCAGAGGCTTTAGCGAAGGTGGGCTTCGTCCACCGTAGCTTTGGCGTAGGTGGGTTGCTTGTTAATGTGTTGCGGTGATGCAGTGATGCGGTGTTGCGGTACGTCAAATACTTTACAGCCATATCCGTTGATTATACTGTCTCACTGTCTCACCGACCAACTGATTTTTACTATTACACAAAGATCCACAAAGAAGTCACAAAGGACCACAAAGAATATAAGCTATAAGTATCTGTTCAGCTGTTATTTAAATGGATTGCTTCCGAGCGTTGGGCGAATGATTTCGATGGCCCCCTGTTTCGATCTTAAACCTGCGATGCCCAGCGGGCATACTGCGTTGTGTTTTCTTAGCCTGGTTGGACTCGTTTAAATCATTCTTGATTTTTTTTGGTTCTTTTTTTTATCAAGAACCGAGCGTAGCGAGCTCACGAGCACCATATAAAATATTTATAATTTGCGAGTAAAAAAAAGGAACTGGGGTTTGGGGCAACGCCCCAATAGTACCCCCACATCATTATGCGTGGCTATCATTGGCATATTTTTCCTATATTTGAAGTACCCACGCATGATTATGCGTGGCATATTTTTTCTATATTTGAACCTACATCTGCTGCAAATCCCAACACCATTTCAATATGAACCCAAACCTACCGCCATGAAACCTTTAAAATCCATGATCGCTCTCTTTTCGATTTCCATTCTATTACTCTCCTTTTCAGGATGCAACCATGCCGGAACCACCCAAGCCCCCGTGTTGAACGAATCCGGTTACTTTGAAGCCCCCGGGGTCAACTACCTGGTATTCAGCAATTGGTACAACGGGTTGTTCGGCGATTCCAAGATGAGCGGGATCGAGGTGATCCACCACGAGGTCCGCACCGTCACAAACGGGGATGTACGGCTCAGTCCGACCCCCGAGCAATGGGACCCGATCCCTGTTTTTGTTGAACGAAACGTGGATTCGGCCGGACAGGTGATCGAGGCCATACTGGAATACCCCGGTCACGGATTCACCTACAGGATCAGCGCGGAAATTGAAGAGGGGGCGCTTGCCATCAGGGTTCTGCTGGATGAGCCCCTGCCGGCTTCACTGGAGGGCAGGGCGGGATTCAACCTGGAGTTCCTGCCATCGGCATATTTCAACAAGACCTTCATGATGGACGAAAAGGTGCATGCTTTTCCCATCTATGCCGCCGGATCCATGGAAAAATTGAGCAACGGGACCACGCGGCCGCTGCCGCTGGCAACCGGCAGGGAGCTTGTGCTGGCGCCGGATGACCCGGAAATGAACATCAGGCTGACAACACACTCCGGCGATATCAGCTTTTACGACGGAAGGAACAAGGCACAGAATGGCTGGTTCGTGGCGCGGACAATGATCCCGGCAGGGAAGACAGGCGCCGTTGTTGAGTGGAAGCTGCGCGCCAATGCCATTGATAACTGGCAAAGAAAGCCGATGATCGCACACTCGCAGGTGGGATACCATCCCGGCCAGCAGAAGGTGGCGGTGATAGAACTGGACAGGAACAGCCGGATCGTCAAAAATGCAGAGCTGTTTGAAGTTCGTCCCGACGGCACATTGCAGGGGGTCACCCGCGGAAAGGTTGAGGAATGGGGACCATACCTGAGGTACAACTACGTGACCTTCGACTTTTCTGAAATAACTAAGGAGGGAACCTATGTCATCGAATATGCCGGGGTGCGCAGTGACCCGATCCTGGTCTCAGAGAACGTGTATAAAAATGCCTGGCAGCCCACGCTCGACATTTACTTCCCCGTGCAGATGGACCACGTGTTGGTTAACGAGGCCTACCGGGTGTGGCACGGCGCCTCCCACCTGGATGATGCAAGACAGGCGCCGGTGAACCATGAGCATTTCGACCTGTACGGACAGGGTCCTACTACGGATACCCGCTACAAGCCGGGCGAACATATACCCGGGTTGAATGTTGGCGGGTGGTTCGATGCAGGCGATTATGATATCCGCACACAGACACAGTACGGGGCGGTAATGGGACTGGTACAGGTTTGGGAGAATTTCGGAATCGAGAGGGACCAGACGCTGGTGGACTATGACAGGAAATACGTGGACATCCACGTGCCGGATGGAAGGTCCGACCTGCTTCAGCAGATCGAGCACGGGGCCATCGGGCTGCTGGCACAGCACAAAGCCGTTGGACATGCCATCCCCGGGATCATCGTTCCCGATATCTCACAGTACACCCACCTGGGGGACGCGCTTACAATGACCGACAATATGATCTATGATCCACGGTTCTCCGAAACACAGTCGGACGGCCGCTACAGCGGTGTTCCAGACGACCGCTGGGCATTTACGAACAGGTCATCGTCATTGAATTACGGATCTGCCGCCGCGCTTGCAGCCACGTTCAGGGCGCTGAAGGAGTACAATCCCGCTTTTGCGGTGGAATGCCTCAAAACAGCGAAGAAGGTTTGGGATGAAGAGAATTCGAAAGAACCGGATGTTTTCAGGGTGGGGAACACAACCGGCGGGTTTCTGCAGGTGGAGCAGCTGAGGGCCGCGGTTGAACTGCTGGAGGCAACGGGTGATGAAAAATACAGCAATGCTGTAGCGGAGAAAATACCGCTGATGGAGCGCTTTTTCCGTGGTGTTGCCCCGCTGGCCGTCAGGGCGATCCCTTACATGGATGGTGAATATCTAAACACCATTGAGGGACTGGTTAAAAAACACAAGGCAGAGATCGATTCCATACAATTTAAAAATCCGTTTGGTGTTCCCATCACCCGGGGAGGCTGGGCAGGAAACGGATCGGTGATGGGACATTCCGTCACCAATTATTACCTCTACAAGGCATTCCCGGAGATCATTGAAAAAGAGGATGTTTTCAAAGGTCTGAATTACCTGTATGGATGCCATCCGGGTCATAACATATCCTTTGTTTCAGGGGTCGGCGTACGGTCAAAGATGGTGGCCTACGGAATGAACAGGGCTGACTACTCCTACATTGCCGGAGGCATTGTTCCCGGCTCGCTGATCCTTCCGCCGGACTTCCCCGAGAACAAGGAAGACTGGCCCTTCCTGTGGGGAGAGAACGAATACGTGATCTCCATGGGAGCCAGCTATATCTTTGCAGTGAAAGCGGTGGAGGAGTTGCTGAGGTAGGGGTTGCTGGTTGCTTGTTAATGTGTTGCGGTGATGCGGTGATGCGGTATATCAGATACTATTTAGCCAGGTCCGTTGATCATTTACAGTCGAACTGTCGAACCGTCGAACTGATTTTTACTGTTACATAAAGTTGTTCAATAGATGAAATCCTGTAATCCAATAATCTGTGTAATCCGGGTTCAGACTATTACACGAAGTCGCACAAAGAAATCACAAAGGACCACAAAGGAATTTCACTGTAGTTCGCTATTATCTTCGTAGTTCTCTTTGTAACTGAGAATAAATCTTCGGAATCTTCGTGTTTTCTTTGTGAAACTTTGTGTAATAATGGTCGCGAAGCAATTTCATAAGAATCTCATACCTTAGTGATCTTCGTGTTTTCTTTGTGAAACTTTGTGTAATAATACATAAGACATAATATTCATAAAACCAATAATATACATGCCCAGGTGCTGAAAAAATCAACATGCGTTGAAAAAAACCACAGACTTCCCAAAGATCAGTAAATCAATTAGATCACACACTCAATAATTATCAGTGTTGAAAAAAACAACACTCACCCTCCATTCTTTCTCTTCTCCCGAATAAGATAAGTATCAGTAAAACAGCATGATATACCTGTATGGCATCCTGTTTGTAATAGATGTTCCGGGAATATTTTATTTGAAACAACACAAACACCGGAATGATGAAAAATTTAATTGTAGTTATTTGTGCAATGGCGATGGCAGCATTCAATGCTCCGTCGAATGCAAGGTCGCCTGTGGTTGACCAGGATCAGCAGCAAAAGATACAGCTCATTTGTAATCAGGACCTCCAGGACCTGGCAAATGAATGTGTGAATGCCTTTTCTGAGGAACATCCGGACATATCCGTTGACCTATTGCAACCCGGGGACCAGGATATGAACAAGTACCTGAAGATCCCGGGAAACCTGGCGATATTGAAGAAAGAGGATCTTGATCATCTCAGTTCCAGGGATCTGCGGGTTTCAGTTGTGGGCCGTGAGGTTTTTGTGCCTGTGATGAACCCGGACAATCCTTTTCTGGATGAGATATTGAAAAAGGGGATCTCCCCGGGTGAGTTTACGTTGCCTTTCATTGCTGAAGGAAGCATAGCATGGGGTGATGTCCTTGGCAACAACAGCGGGGCAGGGCTCAATGCTTACCGGATCACCGACCCTTCTTTTGATCTCTACCTGAGGGAGTTTTTGAATGAGCCATCAGGACAACTGAACGGGATTGTGATGGACAACTGTGATGCGGTCATGCATGCTGTTTCGACGGACAGGTACGGCATTGGCTTTTGCACTTTGGCACAGTTGCAAAATATGCAATCGGAGCATACCGGACTGGTAACAGCCATACCGGTCGACATGAACGACAACAACCAGGTGGACCATTTTGAGCAGTTTTACGGGAGCGTTGAAGAGCTCTCAAGGGGAGTGTGGATTGGGAAATACCCTGCTTCACTTTACAGCCGTATCTATGGTGTTTACAACCAGCGTCTGCTTGCAGATGAAGAGTTGGTCTTTTTAAGCTGGCTGGTTACAGATGGACAGCAATATTTTGACAACAACGGCTATTCCTCCCTGCTTGAGAACGAGAGAAGTGCGGTTCTCGCGGGACTCAGTGCACCGGTTGGAGAAGTTGTTACAAAGGCCCCCAACTATTCAAGGTCATCCGGGGTGCTTGTCATTTTACTCCTGGCAGTCGGGATCGTACTTATCAGCTACCTGGTCATTCGTCTATTCAGCCGCAAGAGAGACCGGTCAGGTGAGGGCATCATCCGTATTTCCTCAGGAGCTTTCAGGGACGATCCCGGTTCGGTTCCCGGGGGATATTTTTTCGACCGGTCACATACCTGGGCCTATATGGAGAGGAATGGAAACATAAGCATCGGTGTTGATGATTTTTTGCAACATGTAACCGGTTCTGTTACGAGGATCAGGTTAAAGGAACCGGGAGAGAAAGTCAAACGCGGGGAGAAGGTGTTCTCACTGATCCAGAACGGCAAGACCCTGGACATTAAATCTCCTGTTTCTGGGGTGATCAGAACATACAACAGGGAGCTGGAAGAAAATCCCGGACTGATCAATTCCTCACCCTATGACAGGGGATGGATCTACCTGATCGAGCCCGACAACTGGAAACTGGAAATGGAATTGGTTTTCATGAGTGAGAATTATGCCGACTGGATAAAGAAGGAGTTCGAGCGGTTGAGGGATTTTGTTATGACGGGATTGAAACCATTTGCAAGAAAAGAGGTGGTGCTGCAGGATGGCGGTGAAGTAAATAAGGGATTGCTGGAACAGTTCGGACCCGAAGCGTGGGAGGAGTTTCAAACAGGTTTTTTAAAAAATAAATAATTGGGGTCTGTCCATAATGTCCGATATCATCGTTATGCTCGTCGGTAAATTGCTCATTTACCATAGTAAACTCCGCATTTCCCGACTTCGCATGCCTTGATCTCGAACATTATGATCCAGCCCCCGGACTATATTGACAGACTCTAATGTCAGAAAGAAAATCATATAATATAATAACTGTGCTTGCAAGCATAATTAGTGCTTGTCAATAAAGTTGGAGTGGCTGGATCATAAAGTTCGAGAGCAAAGCGCGCAAAAATATTAAACCGCAGTATACTAACGTATTCGAGGATTTAAGATTTTTGCAGCAATGCAGCTATCGGACTTTATGGACAGACACTAATTAACGAAAAAAATAAAACAATGGGAGTTAACAGAAGAATTTTTTTAAAGGCGTTGGGCCTTACCGGGGCAGCCCTGGGAACAGGGACAAAGCTTGGTGCTGAGACTGCGCCGGAAGCGGATGACAAAGAATTTTACGGTATCCTGTATGATTCTACCTGGTGTGCAGGTTGCCAGGGATGTGAAATAGCCTGTGCAGAGGCAAACGGACTGCCGGAGGTTGCCATTGATGATGTCCCCGAAGTGGGTAAGATCAGGAAGGCCAATGAGAACCGGCGTACCGTGGTGAACGCATATGAAACCTCAGAGGGAGAATTCTTTGTAAAGACACAGTGCATGCAATGTGCACAACCGGCATGTGCGGCTGCCTGCCTGACAAAGGCGATGTATAAGACAGAAGACGGATCGGTGATCTGGCGTGAGGAAAAATGCATGGGGTGCAGGTACTGCATGGTCTCCTGTCCGTTCGATGCCCCGAAATTTGAATACCACAGTCCCAACCCGAAGATACAGAAATGCGACATGTGTTTTGAAAGGGTGAAAGAGGGGAAATTGCCGGCATGTGTTGAAGCCTGTCCCGCTGAAGCATTGAAATTCGGGACGCGAAGGGAACTGATCGCAGAAGCAAGGCAAAGAATAGCCGATTTTCCGGGAATGTACCACGACGTGATCTATGGTGAGCATGAAGCAGGAGGTACAGGATGGCTCTATCTTTCGGCGGTTCCATTTGAAGAATTGGGATTCAATACGAAAATTCAGAAGAAACCGTACCCGGAACTGACAAAGGGATTTTTGTACAGCGTGCCCTCTGTTTTCGTGGTGGCGCCTGCTGTATTGCTGGGAATACATAATGCAACTAAAAACAATTCAAATCAAGACGAGGAAAATGAGTAATTCAAAAGATATCGCACAAGTTCGCGAAGGCATGTCAGTGAGAAAATTCCTGGCTGCCGAATTTAGGCCGAAAGGCAGCATATTTACATGGTTCAATATGATCTCGGTGCCGGTAATGACACTGGGGGTCGTGCTGATCGTGATCAGGTTTGCAAAGGGGATCGGTTCCATAACCAACCTGACCCAGGAGGTGCCATGGGGATTGTGGATCGGGTTTGATGTGGTGACAGGAGTGGCTTTTGCCGGTGGCGCCTATGTACTAACGTTCATAGTCTATATTTTAAATGTAAAAAAGTACAAACCCATTGTCAGGGTCACCGTGCTGAACGGGTTTCTTGCCTACGTATTCTATGCCGGGGCATTGCTGCTGGATCTGGGGAAACCATGGAACGTGATCAACCCGATCATCGGGAACAGCTTTGGCGTAAGTTCCGTCCTGTTCCTGGTGGCATGGCATTTCCTGCTGTATATGATCGCGCAGCTGATCGAGTTTTCACCTGCCATCGCAGAGTGGATCGGGGCCAGGAGGGCAAGAAAGATCCTTTCAGGAATGACACTGGCGGCGGTAATCTTCGGGATCACCCTTTCCATGCTTCACCAGTCGGGCCTTGGCGCCCTGTTCCTGATGGCGAAAGAAAAAATTCATCCTTTGTGGTACAACGAATTCATTCCCTTGCTCTTTTTGGTTTCCAGCGTATTTGCCGGACTGTCAATGGTAATTTTTGAAGGATCCATAAGCCACAGGGTCTTTCACAATAAATTGAGCAAGGAGAACAGAGAATCACACGACAGCATCGTTCATGGCCTGTCGAAGATCTGTGCCTTTGCCTTGTTCATCTATCTCTTCCTGCAGGTCATCGTATTTGTTCATGGCAAGAACTGGGAATACATTGGGACCCGCATGGGCTTGTGGTATCTAACCGAGATGCTGGTATTTGTAACCTTTCCAATGGTGCTGTACTTCATTAGCTACAGGCGATACCAGGTAACACTGATCAAGGTTGCAGCGCTGATCACCATGATAGGGATCATCATCAACCGGTTGAATGTTACGGTTATTGGCTATAGGTGGGATGCAGCAGTGCCCTATGTGCCTTCATGGATGGAGATCGTTGTGACACTTACGGTCCTTTTCGCTGAGATATGGATCTTCAGGTGGGTTATCCGTAGGATGCCTGTACTGAGTGATTCTCCCGATTGGGCCAGGGAACAAAAATAAAACATGAATAAAAGAATAGAGAAAAATAAAAACTTATGGATGCATTTAGCTATACAGATATTTTCGATACCAAGGGCATCGAGTATATCATCGTGATCGGCTTTCTGTTGCTGACCATACCGGTATGGATGTGGCTTAACAAACCTGTGAATGCCGTCAACAAATTTGCAGATAAAATTCAGGCCATTTCACTGGAGGTTTTAAGAATACCCCATGGATTGATGTTCGACAGGAACCATACCTGGGCCTTCCTGGAAAGATCCGGACAGGCAAAAGTTGGGATAGACGACCTGTTGCTGCATATCACCGGTGGCGTTAGCGTTGACTACCTGAAAAAGAACGGGGAAAAAATAGAGAAAGGTGAGGTGATCGCCTCACTTGAACAGGAAGGAAAAAAACTGGACATCGCTTCTCCGATCTCCGGGGTCATCAAAGGGGCAAATATGTCGCTGAAGGAAGACCGGGGAAAGATCAACCAGGATCCCTATGGAAAAGGGTGGTTGTACCGGATCGAGCCTGAAAAATGGAAAACAGAAACAGCTGCCTGCCTGATGTCGGAAGATGCCGAGGAGTGGGCGAAGAATGAGCTTGAAAGGGTAAAGGATTTCTTTTCCGGTTCATTCGGCAAGGTCAGGTCAGCAGATCTTCCGCCCGTGGTACTCCAGGAGGGTGGTGAACTGAAGAATGCCCTGCTTGCAGAGATGCCGGAAGATATATGGAGAAAATTTCAGTCGGAGATACTGGATTGATCCGTTTAATTTTGTAATTTCAAAGGTGATATACGGGGTTGTGTTGTTACTGGTTGATCACAAAAATGTATTAAATGCTGCATGAAACTATTTAAGCGTCGATTGAATCTGTTTTTCAGACGTTCCGCGGAGAAGAAGGTCTATAAGAGCTACATCCGTTTCCGGTCCTCCATATACGGC
The DNA here is from genome assembly GCA_021738565.1 of Bacteroidales bacterium. GTDB lineage: Bacteria > Bacteroidota > Bacteroidia > Bacteroidales > M55B112. The sequence goes on along the minus strand of JAIPBT010000009.1, from coordinate 97,718 downwards.
AGGGTGGTATTTATCATCGTGGGTTCCCTGTTTGTACTGTTCATCCTCTTCAACATTGTATTCCGCACAATCTATACGGATCTGTTTGAAACAACCATCAAGCAGACCGGTGACCGTGTGAGTTCAATTGTAGAAGGGTCGTTGTACTATTCCATGCTGGAAAACGACAAGACCATGCTGCAGCGTGAGCTTGATATCATCAGCAACATGACGGGGATCAACGAGGTGAACATGTACAACGAATACAACCAGCTGGCGTACAGTTCACTGTCTGCAGAACTCGATAACCGCGGAGATCCCAACTGCACGGCCTGCCATGCAGATTTTTCCTCGATTTTTTCATACTTGGAAAATGAGTACCGGATCATGGATAACATTCCGGGGTGCGGGGTATACCAGTCTGAAGGTTCAGAGAGACATTTGCTCATCAGAAAGCCGATTATGAATGAACCATCCTGTTACACGGCGGCTTGCCATGCACACAGTGAAGATGAAGAGGTCCTTGGCTCGCTGCTTATCAACATGCCCTTGAAGGACCTGGATACTTTTCTTGACCGCTCATCCATGGATTTTCTCCTTCTTGCATTGCTGATCACCGGTTTCATGGTCACCTTCCTGGTACTTTTCACACGCAGGAGGATCAAGGATCCGCTGCATTCGATCATCCGGGCCAGTGAGGCTGTATCCAGCGGTGATACGAGCATCAGGATCAAACTGGAGCCACACCTGCTGGATGACATGCGGCTGGTTTCCGAGGCATTCAACAATATGCTCAACAATATTGACGAAGCCACCGAAGAACTTCAAAACTGGTCGTACCAGCTGGAATACAAGGTACAGAAAAAATCCGAAGCCCTTTCCCGGGCCCAGAATGAACTGATCCACGTGGAGAGGATCGCCTCCCTGGGTAAACTATCTTCATCGGTGGCACATGAGATCAACAATCCCCTGTCAGGTATTCTCGTATACTCCAAACTTGTGCACAAGCAATTGAGCAATTCCGTTTTTGATCATCCAAAAAAGGAATCGATCCTGAAAAACCTGAAACTGATTGAATCAGAAACCAGGAGGTGCGGGGATATTGTAAAAGGGCTGCTTGATTTTTCGCGGAAGGATCAGGAAGATTTTGAAAATGAGGGGATTCACAAGCTGCTTCATGAAACCTATGCACTGATGGCGCATTCCATAAAAATGGCAAATATTTCCTTCAGGAAGGAGCTGAAGGCTGAAAAGGACCTGGTCTTTTGCAGTCCTAACCAGGTCAAGCAGGCCTGCGTTGCCCTGCTTGTGAATTCTACCGAAGCCATCAGGGAAAACGGTGAGATCAACATCAGGACATACAACGATGAGGACAATCATATTTGTATAGAGATCAGGGACAACGGGATCGGTATATCTGAGGAAGAACTGTCGCACATATTTGAACCTTTTTATTCAACAAAAAGGGAAAGCAGCGGAATCGGACTGGGATTATCCATTGTTCATGGCATCGTGGAAAACCACAAGGGAATGATCAGGGTCCGTTCACAACCGGGTAAGGGAACAGTGATAAAAATAATACTGCCGCTTTCAGGCGATTAAAACAACATCTTATGGCTGAAAATGTATCAATATTGATCGTGGATGATGAAGAATCGGTAAGGGATTCTCTCTGTAACTGGTTCATTGATGATGGGTATGATGTGGAATGTGCCGAAGACGGCAAGCAGGCGCTTACCAAGCTGGAATCCAAAAATTTTGACATAGTCCTGGCCGATATAAAAATGCCGGGCATGGATGGAATGGAACTCCAGAAACGGATGAAGGCACTTGCCAGGGAGCCGGTATTTATCATCATGACTGCTTTCGCATCGGTTGAAACAGCAGTGCTTGCCTTGAAGCGCGGAGCATTCGACTATGTTACAAAACCATTTGACCCGGATGATCTTACCCACCTGATCAGGAACGCGGCGAAGCAGGTCGCTCTGCAGTCTGAGAATGAACAACTGAAAGAAAAGCTCACCTCCCTTGTGGATGTAGAGGACATTGTTGGTAAAAGTGATGCAATAAAAAAGGTGCTCCGGGAAATTGAGAATATCGCGCAATCCAATTCATCGGTCATCATTACAGGTGAGAGCGGAACAGGGAAGGAGCTTTTTGCCAGGGCGATCCATACCAACTCTTCCCGGAAATACTTTCCATTGATCAGTGTGCATTGCGGGGCGCTGACGGAGAGTCTCCTGGAGAGCGAATTGTTCGGACATGAGCGGGGTGCATTCACAGGGGCAAGCTTTACCAGGAAAGGAAGGTTTGAAATGGCAGACGGGGGAACGATCTTCCTGGATGAGATAGCAACCATTTCAGCCAAAATGCAGGTTGAACTGCTGCGGGTCCTCGAGTCGAAAACCTTCGTCCGGGTAGGCGGCAACAAGGAGATCAAGTCCGATTTCAGGGTGATATGCGCCACCAACAGGGACCTTGAGAATATGGTAAAGAACGGCACTTTCAGGGAGGACCTTTACTACAGGCTGAACGTGCTGAACATCAGGATCCCGCCCCTCAGGGAAAGGAAAGAGGACATACCGCTGCTGGTGGATCATTTTATATCAAAATATTGCAGGTCAATGAGCCGGGACCTCCTCACCGTTGAGGATGCCGCCCTGAAGCACTTGATGGAGTTTGAGTTCCCGGGCAATGTCAGGGAACTGGAGAACATGATCGAGAGGGCCATTGTTGTGGGGAACGGTAAAGTGATCAGACTAAAGGATCTGCCCTTGGGCAGGGAGGTGATCAACAGCTCGGTGGAGAGCCTTGGTGATCTAGAAAAGAAACATATAATGAAGATCCTGAACAAATACAACTGGAACATCAGCCGGAGTGCGAAGGCGTTGCATGTTGACAGGGCAACGCTGTACAATAAGATAAGAAAGTATAAATTGAAGAGGCAATAGGCGAATAATTACGAACCGATTCGCCGCGGCGAAGAGCTCATGAACCCGAGGATAAGTCGGGTGAATAATTAGGTTATACAGCGTTCTTCTTCTATTTGTTTGGGAACGAAAAGAAATATATTTATATATAGAGTAAAATATATATATTGTGTGAAGCCAGGGGCCAGGTGGCTATTAGGTAAATACCTTTGTGACCTTTGTGTCTTCTTCGTGCACTTTGTGTAACAACAAAACATATAGTCAGGAAGCCTTTAATTAAGAAAGTAACATTTGAAGAGGCCGAAGATAAAAATAGTAACCTGCGGAAGGTTTGAAAACAAGACCAAAATGCATATATGCAGGGATGTGTCAAGGATCTTTCAGGTGGATGTTGATGTGTTTGAATGTACCATAGATGTCTCGAAATACTACAACCCGGCACGGCGGCAGTACAATGCGGATATGCTTCTTGAATTGCTCATCTCACGATACACACCCGGCTATATCAAGCACCTGAGCGTTTTCCAGGGAGATCTTTTTATACCCATTCTGACCTACATTTTCGGACAGGCTGTTCTCGAAGGAGACTATGCCATTGCGTCGAATTACAGGCTGAGAAATGAGCTTTACGGACTAAAAAGGGATGATCAGCTGATGCGCGAAAGGTTCAGCAAGGTTGTTGTGCATGAGCTGGGGCATACCTTCGGGCTCAAGCACTGTATCAACCCGGTTTGCATCATGCGGTCAAGTACCTATGTCGAGGACCTGGATCAAAAGGAAATTGAATTTTGTCCGGCCTGCCGGGAAAAGCTGGATGCCATGATGAAGAGATAATATAGTATTGTGTTGCGGTGTTGCGGTGTTGCGGTATATTAGATACTATTTAGCCATATCCGTTGATCATTTACTGTCTCACTGTCCCACTGTCCCACCGTCTCACTGTCCCACCGTCCCCCTACCTCCCCCACTCATTGTCCTTATCGTACCTGAATTTCAGCACCCATGCATGATCGCAGGGACGTGCATCAGGGTTGCCAAGCATTTCCGGAGGGACCTTTGCCGACAAACCCCAAAGGTCTCTTCCCACATCCACCCACTCCAGGGGCTGATCATACCCCAGCATGGTTACATCACTTTCCCAGACCATGTTTGCACCGGGACATATAAAAGTCTCACTTTTGGGCCAGTCGAATACAATGGCATAGGCCCAGGTGCTGTCTTTACTCATGGTGTACCAGACAGGCTGACCCAGCTGCGTATTGTCACATAATTTCTCATAGGGCCTTGTATTGTATATCGCCTCTCCATTCACCTCCAGCCAGCTTCCCAATTCCTTCAGAAGGTTCAGCTGCAACCGGGGAATTTTAGCGGTTCCGTCGGGATTGACCATCAGGTTGAGGTTTCCTCCTTTGGCCACGATCCTGACCAGCATCTCGATCAACTCATCGGGGGTAAGGTAATTTTCCAGTGAATCCAGGTGGTTGTATCCATAGGATTCCGACATCGACCTGTTCTCCTCCCAGGGTTCGTTCATCCTCTCAACCACCTCATCCGTTTCGCTGGTGTAGAAATCACCATGTTCCCCGCGGGTTCCCATTCCAAGCCGGTCATTGGAAACTACCTCTTTTCTTCCTTCTGCCCAGTTGTAAAAATAAGCTACGATCTCCGGGGTCCTGTAATAGGAAGCTGGCCTTTGCCACTCCCCGTCGAACCACAAAATATCAGGATCATAACGATCGATAAAGTCCTTTGCCTGTGGCACGATCAGCTCATCGATAAAATCCGTGACCGGGATCTTGCCCGACAATTTCCTGTTGTCCCTTGCACCTGAAAACGCACCGGTGATCTCCCCCTCACTTTTTGCCACGCCTGAATTGTCCGGCGCCATGTTGTCAGACCAGTACCGGATCACCAGTGAATCATTTTCATTGATCAGGGGATATTCATATTCTTCAACAGAGAAATAAAAACCATGGTATATTCCAGCTTTTTCACAGGCGCTGATCAGTTCGGCAGTAAGATCGCGGCCCGGCTCCATATCAACAACGTCGCGGTGGGTGTATTTGGAGTCCCACAGGCAAAATCCATCATGGTGCTTATTGAACGGAACTATGTATTTCGCACCGCTCATTTTAACCATTTCAACGATCCTTTCTCCATTAAAATTTTCAGCAGTGAACATGCCGATGAAATCATCCCGGTGAAAATCCTCACCCCACGTTTTCTTATGATAGTCGGCATAGTTATGGTACATATGGTTCAGGTACCAGTCGGGATACCTGGCCCGGCTCCATCCCTTTTCACCATAGCCCGCGATCGAGTAGGGTCCCCAGTCGTAGAAAATGCCCAGTTTGGCATCACTGTACCACTCCGGAACAGGATGCCTGTCAATGGATTCCAGGCTTCCGTTATAGGTTCCTTTCAGGTTTACTTCTTCCAGTTCTGAAGCATCCTTCCGCGCCTCTTCAATCATTTTTTCCGAGAACTGTTCTTTCAGTTCTTCTATTGAATACTTATACCGGAAGGGAACATATTCTTTTTCCCCGGCAGGTTGGTTGCAACTTTCAATAATAATGAAAGCGAAAATCAGAACCGGTGCAAAATACTTCATCACAATGGTTTTATTTGATTCTATTCATATTCAAGTACCAATCCGGTATGACAGGTAAGTTCGGGTATGTTTCCGATCCATTTTCCATCCTGTTTTTTCAAACGGATCTTTTCACCCGAGGGTACCAGGTAGGCCTGTTTGATGTTCTCTTCAAGATGAATGGAAACAGGTATGTCGTAAAGCGTTACCAGGTCCTCGATCACCCTTACGGATCCCCGCTGGATGGGAGAGGCATACAAAAGGTGAAGCACATACCGGTTCTTTTCTGCCTGTTTCAGCAGGTTGATCCTGCCCATGCTGGGCATATCCACTTCAACATAAGGGGTTTGACGCAGCAAGTTGAGGGAATTGATGAAAATATCCCTTTGCAGACGTGCCCCTTCACTGTAGTATTGTTTGTCCAGGTCGTGTGCCAAAAAAATGACATTTCCATTCCTGGTGATTGCCGGATGAAAAGCATCCTCCAGTCTGTACGGGGTGTTCCTGTGGGAAGTGTAATGGTGTATGGTCCTTGAGAAATAGGGTTCCCTGATCTTAGCCAGCACCTCTGTCCCTTCTTCAGACTTTACCCTTATTGCTGCATTGTAGTTAAGGAAAGGAGACGGAACCAGTCCGTCGATAATTTCCTCACCTGCAATGGTGTAATCTATGTCATAGTTTGCTTCTCCAATAAAATATGCACCTATATCTGCAATGGGTTTACCATCAAGGAAAGCCCCTTTGCCCATGACGATCAGCTTGCCGCCGGACTGTACATAATCTCGAATTTTTTGAAGATCCCGGGACATGATGCCTCCGCTGGTAACGATCAGGACCTCGAACTCAGACCAGTCGTCCAACAGGTTAACAACATTGAAGTTGACCTGGCTTTCGAGCAGCATATTGACAGTCCCCTCTATGGCAGCCTTGCTTTCACTAACATAGAGCCCGGTGCGGGCAGCGCTTGTTCCTCCAATCCCGTAGGCTTCGATCTTTTCCACGTAGTCGTATGCATGGCCAATGTTTTCGTAGGTGGCCATATCCATGATTCCGGACGGATGCAGCTGGTCGCCGAAATTGCAATTGGCCCCGAAGGCGATCATGGAAGCTGCTTCGTAAAGGATCGCTTCCTTGTCTTTGAAACCGCCGAATTCACCCCACGATTTGTGGAACTTACCGCTCATGGCAACGACCTCTTTTCCTGTTCCCGCAAAATATTTGGATCGCCAGGGAAAGACATCATATCCCGCCCATGATGTAGGCAGGTCCTCAAGGTCTTGTTTTGTATTGTACTGATAGAATTTGTATTTGAAATAGGAGATGTTTTCGTCGTTATAGGTACGTGTGGTACCGTTGTAGTAGACGGAAGCATCTTCGTCATAGCTTTTTATCAGATCATGGGTTTTTTGAAAGAATTCATGGTACCTTTCATTGGTCCGTTTGCGAACCGCTTCCCGGTTGTTGGGGTCGATACCGTGTTTTTTCAGGTCCTTCATGCTGAAGGCATTGTAATTCAATCTTTCGGGCTGGTGAATGTCATACCAGATCCCGTCCACATCATAATTCTCAAGGATTTCTTCGGTCTGTGCCAGGATCAGTTCGGCGTAGGGGCCTTCAGGAGCGAGGTATTCCCATCCCCAGAAATCTTCATTGTCACCCAGTCGCTTTACCATGTCCCTGTAGTCGTTCGATCCATCCTGCCGCAATACGGCCCACTCAGGGTGGTTTATTGCATCCGTAGCCGACCAGCCAACGGTGAAATAGAGCTGCACACTCACCCCGATCTCCTTACAGGCTTCGATCTGGGCGCCCATCAGGTCAAAATCCAGGTGGGGATGCATTTTTCCTATTTTGGTAGGGTAGTAGCTCCAGCTGTGGTGGCCCTTGGCAAAAATGTTGATGGAATTTACATTGCCGGCGATCAGGGCCTCCTGGAACTGCTTTTTGTTAAAGTGTTCCCCGATGTTCTCCAGCTGTTCTGAAGTGTGAAAATCCAGGTGAATCTGGCGCGATCCCTCCTGCCCGGGTTGGCGTTCAAGCTTCTCCGGTTCGAAGTTGTTGCAGGAAGCGAGGATGAAAATCAGAGTTAAAATAGTAACAATTGGTTTCATTGATATTGTTTTTTTTGAAAGATAAGAAAAATTTATGTCGAACCGCCGAACCGCCGAACCGCCGAACCGCCGAACTGTCGAACCTCCGAACTGTCGAACCGACAAACCGCCGAACCGACAAACCGTCGAACCGAATCCCCCTACCACTCAAACGGCGTCACCTGGTACACATAATAATTCAACCAGTTGGTGAACAGCAGGCTGGCATGGGCTCTCCAGCGTATGACGGGTTCCTTTGAGGGGTCGTTGCCGGGGAAATAGTTCCTGGGAACATCAATTTCCAGTCCTTTTGCCACATCCCTGTCATACTCGTTCTTGAGGGTCTGCGGGTTATATTCAAGGTGACCAGAGATGAAGATCTGCCGGTTGTCGTTGGATAAAGCAATATTCACACCGGCATCTTCTGACCAGGCCAGCAATGTAAGTTCAGGATGATTTTCAATATCTTCCTTCCTGGTTTCGGTATACCTGGAATGCGGAGCGGGAAATACATCATCAAAGCCCCGTACGAGATGATGCTTGCGGTCGGTGATGGAATGCTCGAATACACCGAATATTTTTTTGGGGAGTTCATATTTTTGAATGCCATAATGGTAATACAGTCCGGCCTGTGCCCCCCAGCAGATATGCAAGGTATTCGTTACGTTGGTCTTGCTCCACTCCATCAATTCGCAGAGGTGCGGCCAGTAGTCCACCTTCTCAAATTCGAGAAGTTCCACGGGCGCACCGGTAATGATCAGTCCATCATATTTCTTATGTTTCACCTGTTCATAGGTCTTGTAGAATACCTCCATATGTTCCCGGGGGGTGTTTTTCGATTCATGCACATCCATATATAGGAGGTCCAGTTCCACCTGCATGGGGGTGTTGGACAGACTTCTGATCAGGTCGGTTTCAGCAACTTTCTTGACCGGCATCAGGTTCAGGAGGGCAATTTTCAATGGCCTGATGTCCTGGTGAACGGCCCTGTCGTGTTCCATCACGAAGATGTTCTCTTTCCTGAGCTCCTCTATTGCCGGAAGGTTATTGGGTACGTTGATGGGCATGGTAGTGAATTCAATAATATGAGTTTTCTTTCAGACACTAAATGGTATAACAAATTATTCATTACATATGTTGGGGCGGCAAAATTAATGCAAAATTACCGTTTTATTTCTTTTGGTTATCTTGTGACACCTATTATTTAGTGTCAGAAAGAAAACTCATATTATTTAGCAGTGCTTGATAAGAAAACGTCAGGAGCAAGGCTTGCGATGACTGAAAGGCAGGAGTTTACTAATCGTAAATGACTGTTTTGAAGTCAAGCATAACGCAGCTATTGGCGTTTTCTTGCAAGCACTATTTATGAAACAGATACTTTAATTCCTATAGATGATGTTGAAATTCGGTTTGTTTGTCTGCATATTAGTCCTGGTTTCATGTAACCAAAATCAGACTGATCATAGAAAAGACCTTCGTAGTTATAAATTGGCCATGGTCCAGATGGAGGTGGTGGGCGGTGCTCCGGGGATCAATCTCAACAGGGCAGAGATGAAGATAAAGGAGGCTGCTGATAACGGGGCCAGGCTTGCGCTGTTGCCGGAAGCGCTGGATTTTGGATGGACACATACTTCGGCAAGGGAAGGTGCCGGACCAATCCCGGGGGGAGCTTCTTTTGAGCGTTTGAGCGAAGCCGCACGGGAGAACAACATCTATGTATGTGCAGGTATTATTGAGCGGGATGGTGAAGAACTTTACAATGCCGCGGTGGTCATAGATCGTGAGGGGAAACTGCTGATCAAACACAGGAAGCTGAATGAACTTGACTTTGCACACACGCTCTATGAAATCGGCAATATGCTGAATGTATCTGAAACAGAGATTGGAACACTCGGACTGCTGATCTGTGCGGATGCCACTTCTGCTGATCTGGTCCTGGCAAAATCACTTGGCATGATGGGAGCCGATATTATTATTTCTCCATGCGCGTGGGCCGTCCCTCCCGATCATGACAATGAAAAAGATCCTTACGGAACATTGTGGGTGAATGCATACAGGCCCATCAGCAAGATCTTTGATGTATGGTATGTCGGGGTCAGCAATGTAGGAAAAATAACCGATGGCGAATGGAATGGATGGAACTGTATTGGCAGTTCACTGGCGATCAATGCCGATGGGGAAAAAGTTGTGCAGGGACCCTACGGCGTGGATGCGGATACGATCATTTACATCGATGTGAAATTAAAAGAGAGACCGGCGAAAGGGACGGAATGGTATCAGAGATGGGGAAGAGGGGAGTAGTTGGGGCGACAGTTCGTATGAAGGGCTATGTTACACGAAGGTCACCAAGAAGTCACAAAGTTCCCGAAGATTTTTGTTACACAGAGTTTCGCGGAGAATGCTGAGGTTCACAGAGGAATACATCCGCCTGATCCCGGAGGGATCCCGGATGATAACCCGGCGGTCGCAGACCCCGGGATTCCGGGATATCCAGATGAAAGAGACAGACCCCTTCAAGGGGTCGCATCATTCAAGTGTATACCCCTCCTCAGAATCTGACAATGCATTCCCCCCTCTGATTTCCTTAAGCTTTTCTGCATCAGCAAGATCCTGCAATCTGCCGGATCCGGACTTTATCTCAATCAGTGTATCAATATCAATTACAAAAAAAGAAAGTTTATCCATTGTTGCAACAGATTTTTTCGCAAATGATGAATTGAAATCTGCTCTTACAATGCTGTCATCAAGTATTTCAATCAGGTTCTGATTTTTTGGAATATTGATTTTGTGGTTTTCCAAAAAATATGCTATTGCTTCTGATGATCTGTCATCATCGTAAGACATAAAAATGAAAACCTTTTTCAATCGTTCCAGATTTGCAGTTGTTTTATTGATCCAGATATCCATATCCATCGTAGCTCTTACGTATCCGTGTGCGTTTACAGCCTGACCACCGACAACAAGGTATTCAACATCATATTTGTTCAGGGCATTCAGGAATTTTATGTAAAAGGAGGACAAATTCATGGCTATTTCAGTGAAAAGGAATCATTCATTCGTCTTTCAAACTCTTTTTTCCAGTGCTTGTTTGTTTTCATACTCCACTCCGTCAGTTCCCAGCATTTCTTAATGCGTTCCCCCGGAGTCATGCTGCGGTATATGTCGTATATTTTGGACCCGCCGGACATATTGCTTTAAATAAGTGCTTTCCAAATTTAAGGATTTGATGGTTTCCGGCAAATGTCTGACCAATTTTAAGCATTTGGCACGGGCATTTTCCCCTTCACCCACCGGGGGAAGATCCCGGGATGGGGGTTTGCCCCCCCTTCACCCACTGGGGGAAGGGCCGGGGTTGGGGGTGATCGATAGCCAGAAGCCAATGGCCAGGGGCCAAAAGCCAGAGGTCAACCCAGCAACCAGCAACCCACCTACGCTGTCACCTTCGCATAAATGCTACGGTGCCCAAAGTAAGCTCCGGTGGACAAGGCCAGTAACCGGTAACCAGTAACCAGTAACCAGTAACCAGTAACAATTTCAGTTCGTCGGTTCGACAGTGTGACGGTATATGATCAACGAACCTGGCCTAATATTACCTGATATACCGCATCACTGCATCACTGCATCACCGCAACACAAATAAAGCAAGTCTAACCAGCAACCAGCACCCCGCATCAAAACCCACTGCTCCCATCCCAGCAGTGCGTGCATAATTTCTCCTTTGGCAGGCCGATTGCATCCACCAGGTCATCCATGTTCTGGTACAGCAGTGAATCGATCCCAAGGTTCTCTGCTATCTTGTCGATCATGATCCGGTGTTTCTCCCCGTTGGTATCTGCATATTCCTCCAGGTGGGTCTCTTTCCCCTCCAGCTGTATGATCGCTTTGCGGGTAGCCAGTTCAGCAGTGGATCGAGATTGGGAGAAATTAAGAAAATCACAGGGAAACAAAAGCGGCGGACAGGCAATGCGCATGTGTACCTCCCCGATTTCCTCCTTTCTCAGGTCGATGGTGTTGTTTTTCAGTTGTGTGCCACGAACAATGGAATCATCCAAAAATACGATCTTTTTTCCCTTGATGATCGACTTAATGGGGATCAGTTTCATTTTGGCAACCAGCTCCCTGGTATTCTGGTTCTGTGGCATGAAGCTCCTCGGCCAGGTGGGTGTATATTTGGAATATGCCCTTTTGTAAGGGATTTTCTTTTCATTCCCGTACCCGATGGCATGACCAACCCCGGAGTCAGGTATCCCGCATACAAAATCCGCCTCTACATCATCCCGTTTTGCCAGGGCAGCGCCGCACCGGTACCTGACCTCATCCACGTTGATCCCTTCGTAGTAGGAAGGAGGATAACCATAATACACCCATAAAAAGGCACAGATCTGCATTTTCTTATTGGCAGGCTTGATGGTGGTATATCCCTCAGCAGTGATCTCTACAACTTCACCCGGACCGAGATGGTATTCAATTTCAAAGCCTGTGTTTGGAAAAGAGGCAGTTTCAGAAGCAACGGCAAATGCCCCGTCCTTTTTCCCGATGGTCACTGGCGTCCTGCCCGATTTGTCCCTCGCTGCAATGATCTTTTCCGGCATCATGATGAGCAGGGAGCAGGATCCCATGACCTGTTCGTGGACGTTTTTTATTCCCGATACAAGGTCGTCCTCCTCACAAACCAGATTGGCGATCACTTCCGTTGGATTGACATTCCCTTCAAAATTTTCCGTAAAGTGTTTTTTCTTTCCGAGGAAATAGTTTTCAAGTTCCTGGATGTTCACCAGTCTGCTCACCGATACAATGGCAAACCGTCCCAGGTGGGAGGTGAACAATATCGGCTGCGGATCGGTATCGCTGATAATGCCCATGCCTGTTTGGCCTTTGAATTTGTACAAGTCGGGTTCAAATTTGGACCTGAAATAATCGTTTTCAAGACTGTGAATGGTGCGTCTGAAGCCCTCTTCTGAATTGTAAAATACCATCCCTGCCCTTTTTGTGCCCAGGTGGGAATGGTAATCGGTTCCGAAAAATACATCACTTACACAGTCGGTTTTGGATACAGCTCCGTAGAATCCGCTCATTGTTGGTATTTTTGTGTATGGAAGTTTTTTTAAAGCTAAAAAAAAATTGAGGAGATAAAAGGTGTTTTAAAAAAGATATTCTGGAGATTGATCCTAAATTTGTTAATTTAATGCATTTTAAAGTATGTCGGATAAACTACAAAAGAATCAAAGATGATCAATATTGAATTAAAGAATTATGAGGCCTGGTTCATAACAGGGAGCCAGCATTTGTACGGGGATGAGGTCCTGAAGAAGGTAGCGGCTGATTCACAGGCAATTGTAAAAGGTCTGAATGATGTAGGAAGTGTGCCGGTGAAGATGGTCTATAAGCCTGTTCAGACCGGGCCGGAATCCATCAGCAGGATCATGCAGGAGGCGAACAACTCGGAAAATTGTATCGGACTGGTCACTTGGATGCATACTTTCTCTCCCGCGAAAATGTGGATCAACGGACTGAAGGTTTTAAAAAAGCCGATCCTTCACCTGCATACGCAATTCAACAGGGACATTCCCTGGGATTCGATCGATATGGATTTTATGAACCTGAACCAGAGCGCCCATGGGGGCAGGGAATATGGTTTCATGCTCAGCAGGATGCGGAGAAACAGGAAGGTGGTGGTCGGCCACTGGAAGGATGCTGGTGTTCAGAAACAACTTGACGAGTGGCTGAGGGCAGCTTTGGCCTGGCACGACTGGCAGGGGATGAAAATTGCAAGGATCGGTGACAACATGAGGCAGGTTGCTGTGACCGAGGGAGACAAGGTGGAAGCAGAACTGGAATTTGGTTACTCCGTAAATGGCTATGGTATTGGTGATCTGGTTGATTACGTAAATGCGGTGCCTGACCATCGTATCAAAGAGCACCTTCAATTGCTTGAGTCATTGTATACACTGATGCCCGATATTCATGAAGGAGGTGAAAGACGTTCAAACCTTAAGGAGGCAGCCCGGATCGAATTGGGAATGAGTGATTTCCTGGATTCCGGCGACTTCAGGGCATTCACCACAACTTTCGAGGACCTGCACGGGTTGAAGCAACTCCCGGGTCATGCTGTCCAGCGATTGATGGAGGCAGGATATGGTTTTGGGGCTGAAGGAGACTGGAAAACAGCAGCCCTGGTGCGTGCCATGAAAGTGATGGGGACAGGGCTCAATGGAGGAACTTCATTCATGGAAGACTACACGTATCACCTTGAACCGGAAAAGATGAAGGTGCTGGGCGCCCACATGCTCGAAATTTGTCCTTCCATCGCCAGCGGTGATATTTCCATGGAAGTTCATGAACTGGGCATCGGCGGAAAGGACGATCCCGTCAGGCTTGTTTTCGATGTGGAATCCGGTCCGGGGATCAATGTTTCGGTGATGGATATGGGCGACCGGTTCAGGATGCTCGTGAATCCGTGCAGGGTTGTTCCAGCCGATAAGCCATTGCCCAACTTGCCGGTTGCAAGGGTCGTGTGGGAGCCCGAACCCGACCTGCCAACCGCGGCTGCCGCATGGATCCATGCCGGTGGTGCGCATCATACAGGTTTCAGCATGGCTGTTTCTGCTGAAATGATGGAGGATTTCGCGGATGTTGCCGGTATTGAAGTGCTGTTTATAGATGAGGACACAAACATCCGGGAATTCAAAAAGGAGATCAGGTGGAACGACCTGTACTATCATTTTTCAAACGGTCTCAAAAAATAATCCTGAAGCCAATGGGTATGTATGAACAACTAAAACAGTCGGTTTACGAGTCCAATATGGAACTCACGGACAGGGGATTGGTAATATTTACATGGGGGAATGTCAGCGGTTATGATCCTGACCAGGGTGTAATCGCGATAAAACCTTCCGGGGTTGAATATGAGCATATGAAACCCGGTGACATGGTCATTCTTGACCTTGAAGGAAATGTCATTGAAGGCGATCTCAAACCATCAAGCGATACCCCGACCCATCTCGAGCTGTACAGGAATTTTAAAAATATACGCGGCATCGTCCATACACATTCAGAATGGGCAACAAGCTGGGCACAGGCGGGAAGAGCCATCCCCCCGTTCGGGACCACCCACGCGGACTATTTTTACGGGGAGGTGCCAATTACCAGGGAACTGACAAAGGAAGAAGTGGAAACGTCCTATGAATTGAATACGGGAAAGGTAATTGTTGAAACTTTCAATGACCTTGATCCGGATGCAGTGCCTTCTGTACTCGTGAAGGGACATGCTCCCTTTTCGTGGGGAACTTCCCCGGACAATGCCGTGCACAATGCAGTTGTGCTGGAATATGTGGCAAAAATGGCTTTCAGGAATGTCGTGCTGGAAAATGAAAAGCCCCTGGAACAATATTTACTGGATAAACATTATTTCAGAAAACACGGCAAGGATGCATATTATGGGCAGGGGTGATGGTTTGGTTACTGGTTACTGGTTGCTGGTTACTGGTTAGTCCCGACGAGCGTTAGCGAATGTCGGGATTGCTGGTTCACCTGGCCCCTGGCTCCTGGCTTCTGGCTATCGATCACCCCCAACCCCGGCCCTTCCCCCGGTGGGTGAAGGGGGGGCAAACCCCCATCCCGGGATCTTCCCCCGGTGGGTGAAGGGGGAAAAGTCAGGACCAGGGTTGGGGAAAAATGAACATTTGAAAAGCAGGTGCTGGAGCCAGAATGATGCTGGTTCACCTGGCTTCTGGCCCCTGGCCATTGGCTTTTATTGTGATGCAGTGATGCGATATATCAGATACTATTTAGCCAGGTTCGTTGATCATATACTGTCGAACCGTCGAACCGTCGAACCGAATATAAATCCTTGTTGCAATGCACCAGAATTATTGAATTGATTTAAAACAAAAATAACCTGACATATGGAAACAAAATACACCATTGGAATTGATTACGGAACTGATTCGGTCAGGGCGCTGATCGTAAACACACAGACGGGTGAAGAGGCAGGCACTTCGGTATTTTATTATCCCCGCTGGAAGGATGGAAAATATTGTGACCCTGCCAGGAACCAGTTCCGGCAGCACCCACTGGATTACCTGGAGGGATTGGAAAAAACGATCAAAAATGCATTGAAGGATGTTTCTGGGGAGGTTCGCCGCAATGTGGTGGCAATATCGGTGGATACTACAGGTTCCACACCGGTGGCAGTGGATAAGGAGGGTGTTCCTCTGGCTCTGAAAACTGGTTTTGAAGAAAACCCAAATGCCATGTTCATCTTGTGGAAGGACCATACCGCCATTATGGAGGCAGAAGAGATCAACCGGATCTCCAGGAGCTGGGGTGGGGAGGATTATACCAAATATGAAGGGGGAGTCTATTCTTCAGAGTGGTTCTGGGCAAAGATACTTCATGTATTAAGAACAGACGAAGAAGTGAGGAATGCTGCATTTTCCTGGGTTGAACATTGCGACTGGATACCTGCATTGCTTACCGGTGATACAAATCCCGAAAGCATGAAGAGAAGTCGTTGCGCTGCAGGTCACAAGGCCATGTGGCACGATGATTTTGCAGGGCTTCCTTCAGATGATTTCCTGGTAAAACTTGATCCGTTGCTTTCTGGTCTGAAAGAGAGGTTGTTCAGGGACACGCATACCTGTGATATCAAGGTAGGTGACCTTTCTCCTGAATGGGCGGAGAAGCTGGGTCTTTCCACTGAAGTAGCGGTTGGAGCCGGAGCATTTGATGCCCACCTGGGAGCGGTTGGCGGAGAGATAGAGCCCTATTACCTGAGCAAGGTCATGGGAACTTCAACCTGTGATATGCTCATCGCTCCGCAGGAGGAGGTGGGCGATAACCTTGTGAGTGGGATATGCGGACAGGTGGATGGTTCGATACTACCCGGTATGGTGGGTCTTGAAGCAGGGCAGTCTGCATTCGGGGATATCTATGCCTGGTTTGCCGATGTGCTGATGTTCCCGGTGCAGGAGATCATCTCAACATTCAACTGGCTGAGTGATGAGCAGAAGGAGAGAATTGTGAAAGAGACTTCGGATCGCATGATAGAAAAATTAAGTGAGGAAGCATCAAAGGTTCCTGTTGAAGAATCCACCATTGTGGCGCTGGACTGGATGAATGGGAGGAGGACCCCCGATGCCAACCAGGAGTTAAAGGGAGCCATCATGGGCCTCACGCTGGGATCGGATGCGCCCAGGATATTCAGGGCGCTGGTGGAAGCAACAGCATTTGGATCGAAAGTTATAAACGACCGGTTTATTTCTGAGGGGGTACGCATCGACGGGATCATTGCCCTGGGCGGGGTTGCCAAAAAATCTCCTTTTGTGATGCAGATTGTTGCTGATGTACTGAACATGCCCATTAAAGTCGCAAGGTCGGAACAGACATGCGCACTGGGTTCAGCAATGGCTGCCTCCGTAGTTGCAGGCGTGCACCAAGATGTTTCTGCAGCACAAAAGGCAATGGGGAGCGGCTTCGAAAAGGAGTATCATCCCGATCCTGACAGAGCAAGGATCTATGTCCGGTTGTATGAGAAATACAAACGTTTCGGCTCGTTTGCAGAAACCGAAGCTAAGTCGGTGAGACAGTGAGACAGTGAGACAGTCCTCCATCTCAGTTCGAAAGGTAATTCAGTGGATTCTCCCGAAGGGTGTTCAGGTAATCATTGACCTTCAACCAGTACAACACCCAGCAAACCAGTCCGCCCACCAGTGCCAGCACATTGATATAGGGAATTATTATACAGCTGATCAGGATACAGAACGCAATACCGATATTGTAGGCGGGTCTTCTTTCCTCAGGGTAGATGTTTCGTTTCTGAAGTTCAAGGCTGAGAGAATCTGACAACCGTGCAACGATAAAATACTGCCAGACGATCCCGAAAAGGGGGATCAGGCTGAGCCATACCTGCTCGGGCTGCATTTTCCGGTTCTCAAAACTGACCTCCCGCAATGTTCTCTGCAGTGTCAGCAGGTAGAATATGAAAGGAAATGCAACCAGGATGATAAACACAGCCATAAATATCAGCGCCCCGGTACCGGTAATGGCAAGTAAGTTCATTCAGAAAAAGTTCATTCAGTTAACTGAAGGTAAATATAGAGAGAAAATGGGAATGTTGCCGGCTTTGTCCACACAGGATTTAGCAGGTTTTGCGAGAACCAAATAAAACGAGCCTGCGCTAATGTTTCAAATAATTACATTCATCTAACTTTGTATATTGTATACAATTTAATATATTTGTTTATACAATATCGCAAATGACCTTTGAGCCCATACAACAGCACGACCTTTCATACCAGGTTTATCAGCGTATCCGGGACATGATCCTGTCCGGTGAATTGAGCGCCGGGGAGAAGATTCCGCAGGAAAAAATTGCTTCCCTGCTGGGAGTCAGCAGGATGCCTTTGCACAAGGCATTTGCCATGCTGGAAGATGAATACCTGGTCGAAAGCATTCCACGGAGGGGAATATTTATAAGGAAACCTGACATAAAAGCGATTATCGAGGCTTTCGAGTGCAGGGAAGGGCTGGAAAGTATTGCGGCACGGAAGGCAGCAAAGAATTTTTCAGAACAGGAAATTGACGAACTTGAGCAATTGTTTGTACCTTTCAAAAAGATCAGTAATATAGATCCTTCTGAATACCAGGCAGCAGATCAGAAATTTCACGAAGCGATATTCAATGCGAGTGGAAATGCGGTCATGCAAAAACTGAACACTATTGGAAGCATTTTGATAAGGACCTATCCAAAAGGGGTTGTTCTTCCTTTTGAAGAGTCGCTTGAAGATCACCGGAAGATCATTGATGCATTTAGGAACAGGAATTCATCAAAAGCAGAAAAACTTGTGAGGATGCATTCCAGGAAGGCACAAAAAATACTTGATAAAGAAATGCAAATGAAAAAAAGGGAAAAACGTGGGCAAGACTTATAGAATAGCAGAGGTTCCCGGAGACGGGATCGGGCATGAAATAGTACCTGCGGGTATACAAATGCTTGAAGCTGTGGCAGAGAAATATGGCTTCGGAATCAAGACCGATCATTTTGGTTTTGGAGCCGGTTACTATAAAAAGCACGGTGTTTTTATGCCCGGAGATGGACTGGAAAAACTTCGTGATTACGATGCGATTCTATTTGGTGCCGTCGGGTTACCCGATGTGGATGATACGTTGCCTGCCAAAGACTACACCTTTAAAGTCAGGACTCATTTTGAGCAATACGTAAATTACCGGCCTGTAAGGAACTGGAAGGGAGTTACGCGGCCGCTTCGAAATGATACTCCTTTTGATTTCGTCGTGGTGCGTGAAAATACCGAGGGGGAATTTGTACAGGTAGGAAGTCAGGTAATGCCTGGTACTCCCAATGGAATGGGAGTGGATACAAGTATATTTACCAGGCACGGCATTGAACGCATTGCACATTATGCGTTTCAGTTGGCGAGAAAAAGGCGCAACCATGTCACTGCTGTAACGAAGTCGAACACTTTGATTAACAGTCTCACATATTGGGACCGTGTAATTGCCGAAGTGGCAGAAAAATACCCTGACGTAGAATGGAGGTACATGTACATTGATGCCACATCTGCAAATTTTGTCTTAACCCCCTGGATATTTGATGTGGTGCTCACAACCAACCTTTTCGGCGATATATTAAGCGACCTCGGAGGTGCATTGATGGGAAGCCTTGGCCTGGGCGGAAGCGGAAATATCAATCCCGAAAAAGAATTCCCTTCGATGTTTGAACCCATCCATGGATCTGCCCCTGATATTGCGGGAAAGGGCATCTCCAACCCCGTGGGAATGTTCTGGTCCGTAGCACTGATGCTGGAACACCTGGGTGAGTTTGATGCCTCAAATGCAATTATGGATGCCGTTGACAGAACCCTGGAACAGGGATTTTTGCCTGTCGATATCGGTGGTAAAACCGGAACAGCAAAATTTACTGAAAATGTAATAACAAATCTGTTGTCATGAACAACAAACGTATTACAGACATATCAATGTCTTTTGAAGAGCCCATGCGGGGGTTCAGAAAAACTGTTTCCATGAAAATGAAGGTTGATGGCTGGAATGCTTCAACACTCGAGATCTATTCGCATGCCGGTACCCATATGGATGCACCCCTGCATTTTGAAGCAAATGATACAACCATTGATAAAATTCCGGTGGAACGCTTCATCTGTAATTGTCATATCATAAGATTGAAAGTTACAGAACCAGGCTATGTGATCACAAAAATGGATGTTGAAAGTATCGGGGATCATATTCGTCCCGGGGAAGGTGTTATTTTTGAAACAGGATGGAGTCATTATAAAGATGACCCCAGTATATACAGGGATCAATTGCCACGCATCAGCAATGATCTTGCCAGGTGGATGGTAAAGAAGCAGATCAATCTTTTGGGAGTGGAACCTCCGTCAATAGGGGATGTTAACAACCTTGAGGAACTACAGGAAATACATAGGATATTGCTGGATGCCGGGATATTGATACTTGAAGGGCTTTGCAACCTTGATAGCATACAATTGGACTACGGGAAACTGGTTGCCCTGCCCTTAAAAATATCAGGGGGTGACGGCGCTCCCGTGCGTGCAATATTTTTGGAAGAACAACCATAACCATCCAACAAATGAAACGAGCATGATTTTATTTCAAATAAATATAAAATTATAATTTATGAAACCCTCATGCACTATCGTTCGCAACAGGGAATGAATATAACATGAGGGTTCCATGGCATTAGGATTATGACATCTGTTTTTTGAAGATATAATAGATTGAATATTAATAGTATAACTTAATTATTTTCTAATGAAAACTATCAGTCAATTATTACTTGTTTTCTTCCTGATCCTTATTTACGGATGCGATCAAACCGTAAAAGTAAAAGTAACGGGTGAATTAAAAACATGGCACAAGGTTACGCTTGAATTACCGGCGCATTATGCCGACGAAAAGTCCATTCCCAATCCATTCCTGGATTGCCGGCTTGAGGCAACTTTTACAATGGATGACAGGACGTATACAGTACCGGGATACTTTGCTGCTGATGGATTGGCATCGGAAACAGGGGCAACCAGCGGACAGGTTTGGAAGGTGCATTTTTCACCGGATCAGCCCGGTATATGGGATTACCGAATCTCTTTCAGATGCGGTAAGAACATTGCCGTTTCAGATGATCCGGATGCGGGGAATCCATTGCCGCTGGATGGCCGGTCAGGTTCATTTGAAGTGGAATCAACCAACAAAAATGGCAGGGATTTTCGTGCAAAAGGTCGTTTGATCAATACAGGAGAAAGGTACCTCCGGCATGCCGGTACGGGAGAATATTTTATAAAAGGAGGAGCCGATAGTCCTGAAAATTTTCTTGCATACAGTGACTTTGACGGTACCTATTATGGCGGTAACAATCAACAGCGTTCCGGGGAGGACGCACCAAATGCCGGGCTTCATGCGTATGAGCCTCATGTTGCCGATTGGGAAGATGGAGATCCTGAATGGCAGGACGGCAAAGGAAAAGGGATCATAGGTGCAATTAATTACCTGGCATCAAAGGGGATGAACTCTGTTTATTTCCTGACAATGAACGTGTTGGGTGACGGGGAGGATGTATGGCCCTATACCGACCGGAATGAAAGGTACAGGTTCGACTGTTCCAGGCTCGACCAGTGGGAGGTGGTATTTTCGCACATGGAGCAACTGGGGATCATGATGCACGTGGTGTTGCAGGAGACAGAAAATGAGAACGTTCTTGACGGGGGTTACCTGGATGTTCAGCGCAAACTCTACCTGAGGGAACTTGTTGCAAGATTCTCTCACCATAACGCCATTACCTGGAACCTGGGAGAAGAACACGGTCCGGTTGGATGGATGGAATATTTCCAATCTGTTGATGATACAAAAAGAATGGCAGATTACCTGCGGAAAACAGATCCGTATGACCATTTTATAGTGATGCATACCCACCCGAATCCAAAAAACAGGGCAGCATACCTGCCGAACTATTTTTCACATGAAAGTTTTGACGGACCCTCCATACAGGCAGGGAATCCCTATGATTCCCATCAATCCACATTAAAATGGATAGAAGACTCCAGGGAAGCAGGCAAACTGTGGGTCGTTTGCATTGATGAGATTGGTCAGCACTGGAAAGGAGCCATGCCTGATGAAGCGGACCCGGCCCATGATACCATCAGGCAACAGGTGCTCTGGGGAAATCTTATGGCCGGGGGAGCAGGTGTGGAATGGTATTTTGGATACCGTTATCCCCATGGAGACCTAAGCTGTGAGGACTGGCGTTCCAGGGATATCCTGTGGGACCAGACCAGGTATGCCATTGAATTCTTCCAGAATTACCTGCCTTTTAGTGAAATGGAAAATATGGATGTGTTGATTAGCTACGGGTATTGCCTGGCAAAACCTGGGGAAGTTTACGCGATATACTTTACCGGGGAAGGAGTTTCCACTGTCGATCTGCGGGGAGCTTCCGGACAATTTGATGTAAAGTGGTATGATCCCGGGAAAGGGGGACAGCTCATGGATGGAACGGTTACCCGGATAAACGCAGGGGGGCTTGTATCTCCCGGACTGCCGCCGGATTCGGATCTGAATACCGATTGGGTATGTTTAATCAGGAAAAAGTAAGCGATGAAGCTTCTATTTGATGAAGTAATAAGGAACCAGCCGGAAGAATACCAAACAAATGTTGCACTGAACGGTGCCTGTCTTGACACCACCATTGTCATCGTTGATGATGATCCCACAGGTTGTCAGACTGTGCAAGATGTTCCTGTACTTTTTTCCTGGGAAACGGAATTGCTTGAAGAAATGTTCTCAGAAAAAGTACGCATCTTTTTTATTCTTGCCAATACACGAAGCATGGGTGAGGCAAAAGCTGTAGAAATAGTCGGTCATATTCTGAAAAACCTGCAGGCTGCGGGCAGTGCAGCAAACAGGAGATATTTGGTCATCAGCAGAAGCGACAGTACCCTGAGGGGGCACTATCCCGCAGAAATTCAAGCTATTGAAGACGGGCTTTCGCAGGGGAAGCACATGCATTGTTTGGTTCCTGCATTTTTCCAGGGAGGACGTTTTACGATCGGCGATGTTCATTACCTGAAGGAGGGGTATTTCCTTCTTCCTGCCCATAAGACTCCTTTTGCAAAAGACCGTGTGTTCGGTTTTCAGCATTCCGATCTGAAAGAATACATAGCAGAAAAAAACAAGGAGAAAATCAAACCACATCAGGTGCTCTCATTTTCAATCAGTGAATTGCGCACGTACGGTCCGGAATACGTCAAAAAGCAGCTTCTATCAAGTGAAGCCCCGGCTTGTATAGTCAATGCGCTGGCACAATCAGATCTTGATGTTTTTGCGGCGGGAGCATGGGAGGCTCTTCTTGCAGGAAAAAAGATCCTGTTCAGGACTGCAGCTTCCTTCATTAATTCATTTGGGTATATCCCGGTTAAGGAACCACTTGCGATTTCCGACCTGCGGTCAAAGTCAGGAAAGGGAGGACTTATCGTTATAGGGTCCTATGTGGAAA
Organism: Bacteroidales bacterium; assembly: GCA_021738565.1. Classification (GTDB taxonomy): domain Bacteria; phylum Bacteroidota; class Bacteroidia; order Bacteroidales; genus M55B112. The sequence goes on along the minus strand of JAIPBT010000009.1, from coordinate 74,588 downwards.
AATCCACACTGCAATTGGAATTTCTGTTGGCAAATACCTGTATTCAATCATATGAGTTGAATGTAAGTTCAATACTTAAGGGATCTGATGATAAATTAATCAGTGAGTTGGCTCAGGCGCTGCAAGCAAAAATTGACAGGGGCCAGGATGCCGTGGTATATACTTCACGTGAACTGGTATCTGCAGGAGATAGTCCGGGGAATATTGAAATCGGGAAAAGGGTTTCCAGATCAATGGTCCGGTTGGTTTCAGAATTAACGTCAGAGCCATCCTTCATCGTTGCTAAGGGAGGTATAACTTCGCATGATATTGCGTGCCATGCATTAAGGATACAAAAGGCAACAGTGACCGGCCAGGCCCTGCCAGGTGTTCCTGTTCTGTCCTATGGCCCCGGGGACGAATTGAAGTACATCATTTTTCCCGGAAATGTGGGCCATGAAGGATCATTGCTTGAGCTCTACAGGAAATTACAGCACTAAATAGGCAATCCATGGATAGATTCTACATACCCAGGCGTTTCATTTTTGTTTTCGGAACTTTTTTTATATCCCTGTTCATGTATATCGACAGGGCCTGTATATCTGCAGCCAAGGAACCGATCACCGGTGACCTTGGACTTACCGATAACCAGATGGGATGGGTACTTTCTGCATTTGCACTGGGTTATGCACTTTTCCAGGTGCCTGGTGGATTGATGTCAGACAGGTTCGGACCGAGAAAGGTGCTCGCAGGGATCATCACCCTCTGGTCTTTATTTACCGCGCTTACGGGTATGGTAAAGTCTTATTCCGGAATGTTGATTGTCAGGTTTCTTTTTGGCGGGGGCGAAGCGGGAGCATTCCCGGGAATTTCACGGGCTGTGTATTCCTGGATCCCTATGAAGGAGAGGGGCATCGTACAGGGGATTAATTTTTCAGGTTCCAGGATAGGAGCTGCAGTTGCAATGCCTTTGGTTGCAGGAATGATCACAGCACTGGGTTGGCGAACCAGTTTCATAATACTGGGCATCGCCGGGATTGTATTTGCATTTTTATGGTATGCGCTTTTTCGAAATAAACCTGAGGAGATAAAAATCATTTCAAAGAGGGAACGGGAAATCATATTATCAGGACGGCAGCAGGATGAGAAGATAAAACCACCACCTTTGACGGCTGGAAAGTTATTTGGATCGGTAAACATGTGGCTTGCAATGTTGCAGTACTTTGGCAGTAACTTTACTTTTTTCTTTGCACTGACCTGGTTGCTTCCCCATCTCAGGGAAACCTATGACCTGGAACTTATGCAGGCAGGAATTTACGCTTCTGCCCCGTTTGTTGCAGGAGCACTGGGAAACTGGATCTCAGGGATCATTGTAGATGCCATTTACAGGCAGGGCAGGTGGAAACTCAGCAGAAAGGTGCCAGCGGTGATGGGTTTTGTGCTGATGATAACAGGATTGATAGGCAGCTTGTATATGGATACTGCATTCAGTTCCGTGGCATTTCTGTCCATCGCTATTTTTGGAGCCGATATGACACTGAGTCCTTCCTGGTCCTTTTGTATTGATATCGGAAAGGAAAATTCAGGTTCTGTTTCGGGTACCATGAATATGGCGGGGAACATCGGTTCATTTGTAACTGCGCTTGCATTTCCTTACCTATTGTCATGGACCGGGAATGTGGATGCCTTCTTTTATGTAGCGGCTTTACTTGGTGTTTTTTCGATCTTTGCCTGGCTCAGGATGGATCCGAAAAAATCTTTAACATGAACAGTATGAACAGGATAGACTGCATCTGCTGATTGAACATTTTTCTTTTTCTGTTCATTATTTTGATATTCAAAATAGTTAAGTCATATGAACAAATACAAGCTTGCCGGTATAGGTTCAGGATATTTTGCAGGATTTCAGTACCGTGCCTGGACGCGGATACCTGAAGTTGAGGTTGCTGCAATGTGCAACAGGCACAAAGAGAAGGCCATCCCGATCATGAAGGAGTGTGGTATAAAAAATCACTACACGGACTACAGGGACATGCTCGATCAGGAAAAGCCCGGTATTGTGGATATCATAACGCCACCAGAAACCCATCTGGAAATGTGCAGGGAGGCTGCCGACCGAGGTATACACATTATCTGCCAGAAGCCGCTTGCACCCACCTATGAAGAAGCAAAGCAGATCGTGGAATATGTTTCCGGAAAGGGGGTTCGTTTCATGGTCCATGAGAACTGGAGGTTCCAGCCATGGTACAGGAAGATAAGACAATTGCTTGATGCAGATGCAATTGGCAAACCGCATTCAATCTATTTCCGTTCAAGGATGGGCGACGGATGGAGCGCAGATGCATATATACCAAGGCAGCCATACTTCAGGGAGTATCCCAGGTTTCTTGTATATGAGAACGGCATCCATTTTATTGATACTTTCAGGTACCTTTTTGGAGAGGTGGAAAAGGTATTTGCAGATCTAAGAAAGATAAATCCGGTAATCAGGGGAGAGGATGTTGCACAGATCTGGTTTTTAATGAAAAACAGTGTACGGGCATTCTGGGACGCCAACAGGTACAATGAGCCCAATTATGAAAACCCGAGAACGACTTTCGGGGAAAGCCTGGTGGAAGGTACAGAGGGTTCCATTCGCCTTTACCCTGACGGATCCATTACGCTTCAGCAATTGGGAGATAAAGAAATAGCGCAACCCTATGACTTCAAATCTGAAGAGTTTGCAGGAGATTGTGTTTATGCAACTCAACGGCATTTTATGGATTGCATGCTAAGTGGTTCAGAGTTTGAACCCAATGGGAAGGATTACCTCAGGAGCCTGGCGGTGCAGGAGGCGGTATATAATTCAGCGAAAAAGGAAGAGCCTGTGATTGTAAAGTTTTGATCACCGGGCAAAGATAAGTCAGATTTATCTTCTTTTAATTAAGTTTTTGCCATTACCGAACAATAATTAATTTTGGTCGTTTCCCTATTTTAGCATTTTATTTGTATGGCGAAAAAACGATCCTTTGTTGACCGGTTATTGAATGCGACTGAAAAAGTTGGAAATGCGCTGCCCCACCCGGCAACGCTTTTTTTGTTATTTGCAGTTTCGGTTCTGATCTTCTCATTTGTTGCACATCTTTTCAGCTGGTCGGGCATACATCCCGGCACCGGGGAAGAGGTCAGGGTGGTCAACCTGCTGTCGAAGGAGGGATTTCACAGGATCCTGCTCGAGCTGGTGGAGAACTTTACCGGTTTTGCCCCGCTCGGGATCGTTCTTGTTGCGATGCTGGGGATTGGCATAGCTGAGGGAAGCGGATTGATCGGGGCATTGATCCGGATGCTTGTTCTTTCTGCTCCAAAACGACTGCTTACATTTGTCCTGGTCTTTGCAGGGATTTTGTCCAATGTTGCCTCAGATGTAGGGTACGTATTGTTGATTCCACTTGCAGGGATCATCTTCAAGGCAGTGGGAAGGCACCCGATAACGGGAATGGCAGCTGCCTTTGCCGGTGTTTCAGGTGGTTTTTCTGCCAACCTCTTACTGGGAACAGTTGATCCTTTGCTGGCTGGACTGAGCACAGAGGCTGCGCAGATCGTAGATCCGTTATATGAGGTAAATCCTACAGCAAATTATTATTTCATGGTGGTTTCAACCTTTGTGATCGCAGCAGTGGGAACACTGGTGACTGAGAAGGTGGTTGCACCGCGGCTTGGTGATTATTCCGACAATGGGGATGACGGGAACGAAGGATTCGGGCCCCTGACACCTATTGAGAAGAAGGGGATCAAATGGAGCGGACTCGTAACCATACTGATCACTGCTTTTGTGTTGGTTGGATTGATACCTGAGAACGGTTTTCTGCGCGGGAGCGACGGTACGGTCCTGAATTCACCGGTGATCAGGGGTGTTGTTGCATGGCTGGTGATCTTCTCTGCAGGTGCGGGTATTACATACGGGATCGTTACAAAAAAATACAGGAACGACGGCGACATCATGAACAGCATGGCGGACAGTTTGAAGACGCTGGCTACATACATGGTGCTTGTCTTTTTCGCTGCCCAGTTCGTCGCCTACTTTAAGTGGAGCAACCTTGGACTGATCATGGCCATCAAGGGGGCAGGTTTTCTTGCAGCAATGAATACAGGCTTGATACCGCTTGTGATCGTTTTTATCATATTTGCAGCAACCCTGAACATGTTCATGGGAAGCGCCTCGGCAAAATGGGCGCTGCTTGCGCCGATTTTTATACCGATATTCATGTTCCTCGGCTATTCCCCGGAACTGGCACAGGTGGTGTTCCGGATCGGTGACAGTGTGACCAACATCATTTCACCCATGATGAGTTTCTTCGCGCTGATCATTGCTTTTATCCAGAAATACGATAAGAAAGCAGGCATTGGAACGGTGATCGCAACCATGCTGCCTTATTCCATAGCATTTATGATCGCCTGGACCATACTCATTGTGTTGTGGGTATGGATAGGATTGCCACTTGGTCCCGATGCAGGATTGTACTATTAATCTTCAATCCTGACACGCCTGCCAAAAGGGGTGATCGCGAATCCTGCCAGTTTGAAGTGTTGCATTCCCCACGGAAGCCCGATGATGGTAAGGCTGAGCAATGCACCAAAAATAATATGGATCAACGCGATCCAGAGTCCTCCCACAAAAAACCATATGATATTCAGGATGGTTGAAAGACATCCCGGCAGTTCATTGTTTATTTCGAAGGTGCTCCCGAAGGGCCACAGGCAAAGAAGTCCGATTTTCATGAGCTGAATTCCAAAAGGAATGCCGATTATGGTAAACAACATCAAAAATCCCCCGGTAAAATAACCAATTGATGTGGCAAAACCACCAAAGATCAGCCATATGATATTTCCGATAATGTTCATGGTTGTTTAGTTTTTTCCCCTGTTGCGATAAAGGCAGCTGGTCAGGTTGCAGAAATTACACGTATTGTTATAACACCTTACATCTTTGCCAATGCCGATCATCCCGCTCACTGATTTTACCGGTACCATGAGGTATGAATCTGTCAGGGACATCTCCAAAAACCGGTCAGGAAAGATTGAGAATAGCTTTTTCTGTTCTGTAATATCCCAGTCGCAATATCCAGGACTGTACCGGTTGGTAATTTTTAGTCCTCTTTCAGCCATGACATTTTGGAGCTGCCCCTGTATCTTGTCAATTGACTTATCTACAACTTTGTTGGCGAGTACATCAATTGCGTATCCTTTCATAAATTCTCCCTGGCTCATTAACCGGTTGGCATATGCAGATATTTTCTCCCCGGCCGTACAAAGGAACACTGCTGTTTTTTCGGATCCGTTTAGCTGGCGTGTAACTACCTGTCCGGTATCAAACCACATGTCATGACAATACAGCCGGTTGCTCCCGGCATCAAGTCTTATGTCGTTTTCGATGATGTATCCTCCGCGAATATTACATTGCTCAGGTGCCATTTTCATTGCTTCATGGATGGATTCAGTCATTGGATCAGGCTCAGCTTCGGTGCCTGTGCTTCCCATCATATCCCGTATTATTTCAAAGGTGATGTCAAGTTCCTCAAAAGAAAATCTAAATGTAGCCGGTGAATCCATATAGATGGGTTATTTCGAATAAAAATACATAAAAACGGTGAAGCTGGTAAAAAAAAACTCCTGCACTTGATGGTACAGGAGCTTTGGAAAGTTTTGGTTAGTTAGCAGTTGTTGTACTTTTTGACCTGCAGATTCAAACTTAACCTAAAGACTACTATTTATTAGTTGAACAAATATACATGAAACATATATTATGATTCAATATATAAAATGATCAATAAATAGTACAAAATGATATATTTGTAATATGAACCGACCACTGATTTCAGATCGGGGAGAAAGCCCGGCAGCCATCTTTGTTTGTGAACCATTGGGCATTCTTTATCAAGCAACTATGAAATTTTAAACTTATGCATTCTGAAATTGCAAATAAGTATGTTCCATACAGCAAGAGTGATGAGGATTGGGGACTATTCATTCTTGATGTGGGTAAGATGAAGACACCCGAAAATTCTGAGTATCCCGTTGGTCCCCATCCTCCTGATTACATATTTAGTTATAGCAAGGGGCGTGTTCTCCAGGAATATCAGGTGCTTTATATAAACGAGGGGTGGGGTGAATTTGAGTCTGAAATATCCGGACGGATCAGCATTGAGCCGGGTGCAGTGATAATATTGCATCCTGGTGTCTGGCACCGTTACCGGCCTTCTCAGAAAACAGGGTGGAGGGAGTCATGGGTTGGGTTCAATGGGCGGATTGCCAAACATATCATGGAAACCGATGAATTCTGCTGTGATAATCCGGTTGTAAAAATAGGCATCCATTCAAGGATCAACACAATCTATGATCAGTTATTGATTGAATGTAACCAGGCAGAACCCGGATTTCAGCAGGTAGCTGCCGGCCTGGTTATGGAATTGCTGGGATTGATAAAAATGTACAGGCAGACCAGGATGTTCAATAACCGGGAGGTCCAGTCAAAGATTTCCCAGTCGAAAAAATACATTGAGGAAAAACACAGGGAACAGCTTGAGCCGAAGGATATCGCTGATGAGGCAGGTATGGGATATTCTAATTTCAGGAAACATTTCAGGCTGCTTACGGGATTTTCTCCTGTTCAGTATATTATTCACCTGCGTTTGCGCAGTGCAAAAGAGCTTTTGTACAATACGGATCTAACCGTAAAAGAGATTGCTTCAAGAACTGGATTCAGCAGCAGTTATTATTTCATACGGCTTTTCAGGGAAAAGATAGGGATGACCCCGCGTGTTTTCCGTCTGAAAGTCAGGGGAGACGGATAGGAATCCAGTAACACCCCTGGCTGTACCAGTGGAATTTTCCCATATCGTTCAATTCAACTGCTTTTACGGCGAGTTTCCTGGATGCAATGAATACCTGCCGGGTGTACAAACAGAAGCTGAAATATATGTATTGGCAGCGGTTGCCCCCTCTTGCTGCTATATCATCGATACTGTGAGAAAGGTCCGGTCCGTTGTTGCATCCCCAGTATTCAAATCCATTGTCGTCTGTAAAGCAAAGATTGATATTGGGTTGTGTCTTTTCAGTGGTGTTGCAACCTGCAGGAATGAATGGTGGGAGCAGGACCGCATGTTTTAAGATTCTCAACGGATTTTATTTTAGTCCTCCTTCCTTATCAGTTCTTCAATCTCCTTTCTATGCGGGGCTGATGGTTGTGCCCCCATCCGTGTGACAGAGATGGCCGAAGCTGCTGATGCAAATCCGACTGCCTTGTGAAGGAGTTGCCCCTCGTTCATTGCAACTGCAAGGCTGCCGCAATATACATCCCCTGCAGCTGTTGTATCAAGTGCATCAACAGTATAGGAAGGGATTTTTTCACGGTAATTCCCAGCAGCGACATAGGATCCCCCGGCTCCCAGTGTAATGACCACGTTCTGAGGTCCCATTTCCAGCAGGATACCGGCAGCGGTCTTGATGCCGTCTTCGTTTTTTACAGGATGTTCTGCAAGGAATTCGGCTTCCACTTCATTTACGATCAGGGTATGGATCATAGAAATGTGCTTTTTGTCGAATTCCCCTGCAGGAGCCAGGTTGAACAGCACCTTTACACCGTATTCATTACATTTTTCTATGATGTAATAGAGTGTAGGTTGCGGTATTTCGTATTGCAGCAGGACATATTCACTTTTCCTGATAACATCACTGACACTGTCGATATGCCGGGGCGTCATTTTAAAGTTGGCCCCTGAGGCAACTGTGATCATATTGTCTCCGCCTTCTCCGATCATGATCAGCGCAGTGCCTGTGGCGATATTCTTTTCAACAAAGATATGGGAGGTGTCTATGCCGTCTTTTCTGAAGTTTTCTATGCACTGCTTCCCATAATGGTCATCGCCCACACAACTGATAAATGTAACCTTCCCGCCGGCTCGGGCAGCTCCCACTGCCTGGTTGGCCCCCTTGCCTCCAAATGTCTGCATAAATTCACCCCCGCTAACGGTTTCCCCTTTTACCGGAAGCGTCTTTATTTTCATGATCAGGTCGATGTTCGAGGAACCTATTACGGTTATTTGTGACATAAAATTGTTGCTTTATTGATTAATTTCTGTCCCACCGTCTCACGCCATTCGCGCGATGATTATCAAACCCAGTCCTGCAATAAAGAACAGGAACATTCCTGCAAGCATGAGGTTTGTATTTTTGGGCGCTCCTTTAAATTCTTTCCATATGAATACTCCCCAGAGCGCGGCCACCATGGTAGCACCCTGGCCCAGTCCGTATGATATTGCCGGACCAGCCTGACCCGATGCAATGATGTTGAGCGTGAAGCCCAGGCTCCAGACCACCCCTCCAAGTATTCCTATGAGGTGAAGCTTTGTGTCCCCTTTTTTGAAATAATCCTTGTAGGTGGCCTTTTCTCCTGACACGGGTCTGTACATGAAAAATGTGTTCCAGAGGAAATTAGAGATCAGCAGACCGAGTGCAAAAATTACAGAGGCTGTATAGGGTGTCATCTTGCCTGCTTCGGGATGAAAAAAATCGCCCGTCATGGAGTTGGCCACAAGGAAATAGAAAAAGCTCATCAGGATACCCCCCATGATGGCGATCAGAAGACCTTTGGTGACCCCTGCACTTTTTCCGTCGCTTTTTCTTCTGTAGGCAAAGGCATTGACGATTATGGCAAGTACAACAAGGCCTACGCCAATAAAAAGGATAACCGGGTCTCCCTGGGGTCTGGCAATGTAATTGACCAGGACCCCGATCACAAGGGCCAGTCCGATCCCTACTGGAAATGCCACTGCCATACCGGCAATATCAATTGCCACAACGATCAGCAGGTTGGCAATATTAAATACCACTCCTCCGAGAAATGCAGAGCCAAGGGATCTGCCATCTGCCTGTACAAGGTCGTTGATAAAGCTGCGGCCTCCGTCACCTGTGCTTCCCATTGTGAAAGCAAGAAGGAGCGCAAGCAGAAGTACGCCCAGTGCATAGTCCCAGTAAAAGAGCTGGAAAGCCCATTTTTTCGAGGCAAGTTTCTGGGTGTTTGCCCACGATCCCCAGCACAACATGGTTATGATACAGAGGACCACGGCAACAGGATAAGATTGAATTATTACCATGATAAAGATTTAGTTGGTTGAAAGCATGGGAATAAAAATAGTTGATTGACCCCAGAATAGCAAGAACGGAATTTTTTGGACTTCCCCCAATATTCTCCTTTGATATTTCTGTTTTGTAGGCTTGGTTGAAGTTTCAGAAAATTGACGTTTGAAACCGCAGAGATAACAGAGACGCGCATAAGCGCAGCGACTCGAATGAGTTTTACGAATATAACCTCTGCGGTACATGTTCAAACCGCAGAAAATGGAGTTTTCTTACAGCCACTATATAGCACTTCCCCCTTTTTCCCCGGTTCTAATCCTGATGCACTCTTCCAGTGGCAGAATAATGATCTTTCCATCCCCGATCTCACCCTGTACACCATTTTTGGTTCTTGCGGCTTTTATGATGGTGTTCACTGTGATGTCAACGAATTCATCATTAAGTGCAATTTCAATCTTGATCTTGGGAATAAGGTTGGGGATCACCTTTTGTCCCCTGTAATATTCCTCCTGCTGCTGCTGACCGTGACCGGAGACCTTGGATACGGTGATCCGGGATATTTCTGCGGCTATAAGTGCCTCACGAACTTCATCAAGCTGTGATTCGCGAATGATGGCGATTATCAGTTTCATATCTCTCTATTTATATTTTTCAGTAGTTGTATTTTTTGTGCCATTTTCCTTTAGATTAAAGCCTTGATATAGAATATATTGAATGACTTTTCATAGATGTTGATTTTCTGCTGTTTATAAATTAATTCGGATTGATCAGCCCGTAGCCGCGTTCACCATGATACGATCTGTCAAGTCCGGCCATCTCCTCTTTATCCGTTGAACGGAATTTAAAGACCTTGTCTACTATAAAGATAAGTACAAGTGAAAGCAATCCTGCATATGCTATGGCAATGCCGACAGCGGTTGCCTGAACACCGAATTGCTGCCAGATGGTCCAGCTTCCGCCTGCAGCTTCTGCAGCATCTGCCATCCATGAAGGCCTGATAAAGAAAGTAAGTGACAGTGCGCCTACTATTCCGCCAACGCCATGGATGCCAAAAGCATCAAGGCTGTCGTCGTACCCAAGCTTGTTCTTGGAAAAGATGGCAATGTAACAGATCAGCGATGCGATTACACCTATTGCCAGTGCGCCAGCCGGTTGGACTACCCCTGCGGCAGGGGTGATGGCAACGAGGCCAGCCAGTATTCCCGATGCAAATCCCAGTGCGGTTGCTTTTCCACGGTGCAGTCCTTCAATGATCATCCATGCCAGTGCACCGGAAGCTGCAGCAGCCTGGGTCGCGGTTAGTGCCTGTGCTGTGGATAAGCCCGATGATATGCTGCTTCCTGCATTGAATCCGAACCAGCCAACCCAAAGCAACCCGGCTCCGAGCATAGTGATTACCAAATTATTGGGCCTTACAGCTGTGTAGGGGAACCCCCGCCTGGCACCAATGTACAGGGCCACAACAAGTCCGCTGATCCCGGCGGATATGTGAACGACCGTTCCTCCTGCAAAATCGATGGCACCCGCAGCTCCCATGTTGAAAAGGAATCCGTCTTCCGCCCAAACCCAATGACAAAGCGGGTTGTATACAAAGATACCCCACAATGCTATGAATACCACATAAGCCCTGAAGGAGACCCTCTCGGCAAATGCCCCTGCAATAAGCGCCGGCGTTATGATCGCAAATTTGCCCTGGAACATGGAGAAAACATATTCCGGCACTCCACCATCCATGATGGATTCATCAATTCCTTTCAAAAATACAAAATCAGGGTTCCAGCCAAACCATCCTCCAAGGACGTTCGGACCAAAAGCCATGCTGTAACTCACCATGACCCAAAGGACACTCATGATCCCCATGGCTGCAAAACTATGCATTATGGTACCCAATACGTTCTTTGATCTTACCAGTCCACCGTAAAACATGGCAAGTCCCGGGATCATTAGCAGGACCAGCGCAGTGGAAGTCAGCATCCATGCCGTTGCCCCACTGTCAATTCCGTTTCCATCCGATGCGTCAACGATGGCAAATACCGATAACAAAATGATCAGGGTGAAAAATACCCTTCTGGTGTAAGCGTTCATCTTTTTTTGTTTCAGAAATTAATAATTAAAAAATATGCGGCTAAGGTATAAAAAAATGGGGGTATAAAACAAAAAAAGAATAAAAAAATATTTAAACCCCTAAAAAAATATAGTGGAAAATAAAAAAGAAATAAAAAAGATGTTAGTACCCCTATTGGATAATGGGGTAGTATATAGTGGAACTTTGTGTAATAGTGAAAATCAGTGAGGTGGTCCTTCCCCCGGTTCTGACTTTTCCACCCCCAACCCCGGCCCTTCCCCCGGTGGGGGAAGGGAGGGGTTCTTAAGAGAAATTATGCTTCGTATGATTTTTCCTTTGCCGGGCACATTAACAGGAAAATTGTATGCGATGGCGTAAAGCGGACTTATGTATGAATTCACCATGTACTACGAGGCAGACAAATCTATTAAAAAGAGAGCGTCTGAGTTGCGGAAGAAGATGACACCGCCAGAGAAAATCAAAATCTCCTCGGCAAAGCCTGACCAATTTAAGCATGTGGCACGAACATTTTTCCCTTCACCCCTTCTCTTTGTCTCCCCTTCACCCACTGGGGGAAGGGCTAGGGTTGGGGGTGACCGATAGCCAGAAGCCAGGAGCCAAAGGCCAAAAGCCAGGTGAACCAGCAAACCAGTAACCAGTAACAAGCAACAATTTCAGTTCGTCGGTTCGACAGTGTGCCAGTATATGATCAACGAACCTGGTCAAATAGAACCTGATGTACCGCATCTTTTAGTAGCCGTAGCCTTGGCGAAGGCTACACCGCAACACCGCAACACAATTAAAGCCAATAGCCAGGGGCCAAAAGCCAGGCTAACCAGGTCAAACCAGCAACCAGCAACCAGCAACCAGCAATCAGTAATCAGCAACCAGCAACCAGCAATCAGTAATCAGACTGGCCTATCCGAACCTTTTCTTTGCTGCTTCAAGGATGGCGATGGTAGCTGTGGCTCCGACCCTGGATGTACCGGTCTCCATGACCTTAAGAAAATAATCCAGGTCACGAACACCGCCGGCAGCTTTGACTTTCACTTCAGGTCCTGCATGTTTTCGCATCAGCCTGAGGTGTTCAATCGTTGCTCCTTTGTAATTGTAAACTCCACTTTCCTGCTTAACGAAACCAAATCCTGATGATGTTTTTACATAATCACAGCCGGTATTGGTGCACAATTCGCAAAGCCTGATAATGTAACTTTCATCGGGCATGTAATCATTTTCAAATATGACCTTCAGTATGGCGCCGCTGCGTTTTGTAACAGCAACAACTGCCGACAGTTCTTCTTCAATATAATCCCAGTCTTTTTGCAGTGCCTTACCTATATTGATCACCATGTCAATTTCTTCTGCTCCGTCCCGGATTGCCACTTCTGTTTCAAATACTTTTACATCGATGGAGCTGTTGCCGTGCGGAAAGCCGATCACGCAACCAATTTTCACATCGGTTCCTTCAAGCAATGTTTTTGCTTTTTTGACCGCATATGGTTTGACGCATACAGATGCAACATCATAATCAGCAGCCACCTTACATTCTTTAACAAGCTTTTCATCATCAAATGTGGGATGCAGGATCGAGTGATCGATCATTTTGGCAATTTGTTTTATTTTATCCATTATAGTATAGTTAGTTGGTTGTTTGTTATCCTTATTGAGAATATTGCCTGAATGTATCAAACATGGCAACCATATTCTCAGCAGGCACATTTGCCTGGATGTTGTGAACGGTATTGAAAACAAATCCCCCACCGGTTCCAAAGACATCACATGCATGCTTTACCTGTTCTTTTACTTCCCCGGGTTTCCCGAAAGGCAGCACAATTTGTGTATCGACACCGCCTCCCCAGAATACCAGGTGTTTCCCGTAATTCTTTTTCAATGCTTCAGGCACCATATCCTTTGCATTTATCTGTACGGGGTTGATGATATCAAACCCTGCATCTATAAATGCATCCATAAAAGGTTCCACACTACCGCAGGAGTGCTTGAATGTTTTCCAGCCCGTATTTTCATGGATCCAGTTGTTGACCTTTTTATAATACGGGGCATACAGGCTGTTAAATGTATCAACGTCACAGAATTGTGAATCCTGTGTTCCGAAATCAGTTCCGCAGATAAAGACTGCCTGGATTTGCTCTCCAACAACTTCATAGATCCTCTGCAGGTTTTGAAGTGCGATCTCTGATTGTCCTTCAAAAATTTGATGGATATAGTCCTGCCTCATGATGGTGCTCATGTACCATTCTGAAACATCACGTATACCTTTTGGGTCCTTCAGCTGCATGGCCGGAACAAGTGCAATATCTCCAAAAGCAGTTCCACCGAATGTTGCAATTACACCCTTGTTGCTTTTTGAAGCTTTCTCCGCCTCGCTTTTTAAGTGTTCAAGATCCTCCTGGCTTACCAGTGTGAATTCCTCAAGATTGTTGTGAACATCCAGGTCGGTTTCGTCAAATGGTTGCTGACGGTTCAATGCATCAAAAAAGAAGGATCCTTTAGGCATCTTGGCTGTTGGCGGAACACTGAGATCACCTTCGGGATGTATGAGAAGGTTCCCTGATTTATCATGACTTGTATTGAATTCACCGGGAACAAGAACCTCCTGTCCCCAAAACGTTTTCATTGGACGCCAGTTTTCGTTCAAGATCCCAAACATGTTTTTTTTGCCACCGAAGCCAATTACATCAATTCCAAGCATTTCTGCCAGGTCATCTTCCACTTCTCCCAGCATTTGGTAAGGTTCGATCACCTTTACAGGATGATCCTCAAGACCATAGTGCAGCCTGAGATTTCTTACGGCCCGGACATGGATTCCTGTAACCCCAGTGGAACCTATATCCAGAGGGATGGGACCCTCATTGTGATCGAGTGCATTTAATAATTTTTCCCTGGAAGTCATTGTAATGTCTGTTTAGATGTTTCGCTTAATACCTTTAGATTTTCAGGTGGAGTGAGAACAGATATTTCGCAGCCACCTGATAAAATAAAACGGCGGTCTTTTTCATTCCTGAGCAGCTGTATTGTTTTTTCAGCCAGGATGTCTGAGCTGACATCCTGTATTGTCACCGGGTTGATGTTTCCGCACCTTATGGTTCCCGGTCCCATTTCAATGTAAGCTGTATCGGGATCTACCTGCCAGTCAATATCAAGTATGTCGATTCCCAGCCCTTTCATGGCAGGCAAAAGGTGAGTAATATCTCCACAAATATGCATTTTCACTTTTGCTCCTTTATCATGGATCGCGCGGATCAGTTCACGGTGCCGCTCTTTGACAAATCCCTCGTACATGCTGCGATCAATCTGGGAACATATTGCATCGCCTATCCCGATGATGTCACATCCTGCATCCACCTGTGCACAAGCAAATTCAATGCCGGTCTGCAGGCATTTATCCATTAAAAGCCGAACAAAATCAGGATCGATAACCAGTTTCATCAATACTTCAGTTACACCGGCAAGATCGCATGCTTCAGCAAGCGGACCTTCAACCCATCCTATTACCGGTAATGTGCCTTTCAATTTTTCCTGGTAAAATGCAGCCCCTTTTAAACGGTCCAGCGTACGTTCCGCTTTCTTAATATCAGGAATTTTCAGATCCTTCGCATCTTCGATGTTATTAATGATCTTCTTTTCGCAAACCGGTACGCCTTCAGGAACGAACCTGATGGGGGCTCCGAAAGCAGCAGTTTCGCGGTATGGATCTGAGATCAATCCCACCATGTCTGTTTCAAAATCTTCCATGCAATGAATGTTGGCCCCGACCAGTTTTCTGTGATCCGAAGCAAGCTCTCCATAGGTAATGCCATGATACCTTGCTGCAAAATGCATCAAAATGGGGCGGAACAGGAATCCGTTACCGGTTGTGCCGTTGGCTGCAAGATCATCGAAGATCTGTTTTTTGGTTCTCATAGTTTCATCTGTTCATGCTGTATTGAGAGACACTAAGATAGTAAAAATAGGAGGTAGTGTGCATGAATATTCTTGTCATCTGCTGACATAGAAAAAAAGAAGCTATATTTTATATGAGTTTTCTTTCTGACACTATGTAATTCCTTTATTATATGAGTGGATTATGAGAAACTACTATAGTTTTTTATGAATATTTTCTGTGACTATATGGCCATCGAACAACTGGATGATGCGGTGCGCTTTTTCTGCATCATTGGGAGAGTGTGTCACCATGATAATGGTTGTGCCATCCTCATTCAATTCTGTAAGCAGCGCCATCACTTCTGCGCCGTTTGCCGAATCAAGGTTACCTGTTGGCTCGTCTGCAAGGATCAATTTCGGATTTGAGACCACTGCCCTGGCAATTGCAACGCGCTGTTGCTGTCCGCCCGATAACTGCTGTGGAAAATGATTTCTGCGGTGCGTGATCTTCATGCGTTCCATTACCTCTTCGACCTTTTTCTTTCTCTCGGAGTTGTTCATTTTCAGGTAAAGCAACGGAAGTTCTATGTTTTCATAAACCGTAAGTTCATCGATCAGGTTAAAACTCTGGAACACGAATCCGATGTTGCCTTTGCGAAGATTTGTCCGCTGTTTTTCTTTTAGCCCTGCTACTTCTGTTTCTCCAAATATGTAGGAACCACCGGATGGGTTGTCGAGCAGTCCGAGGATGTTCAGTAAGGTTGATTTTCCGCATCCGGAAGGCCCCATTACGGCTACGAATTCACCATCCCGGACTTCAATATTTACTTTGTTTAGTGCAGTTGTTTCCACTTCATCGGTACGGAAGACTTTAACAAGATCTATGGTTTTAATCATGATACAGGTATTATCAGTTTTATGTTATAATTTTTACAATCCATATGCCAAAGATAACAACTACCTGATTAACATAAGCATGAAATATTTTCAGCATGTATATAATTGTTCAAATTTGCGACGGGCATGTACGATATCGAACATTTCCTGAAGCATTTCAGGAGATGAGAACCATTTTTTATTGGTTATTCAGGTTCTTTTACCAAAATACTCCTGGTGATGTTAAAAGCTGTTGTCATGGTTTCGTTGTGGTCTGTATATATTTCCCCGTCTTTTCCGGAATGGTGTCCCCTTCCGATGGGTTCAAGTTTGGTTTCCCGGGTATTGTCGTTCAGATCCACCATTGCCCTGTACACAAGTGATGGCTGGCAGGAGGTCTTGTAAATGTTGTCATTCGGGTACTTGTTGTTTGTCCAGTATTCATTCCAATCCCATGTCTGATTGATTTCAAAAAGGAGATAGAAACGATCCAATCCGGGTTTATCGAGTTTGGTCCTGAGAAGAAATGAACGGGAAGGAGTGGCTCCGGTATATGCATCCGGTATGGCATGTTCCGGTATGGGTACAAAAAGTCCGTCAGGTTCCTTCACACCCCTGCTGTGTGACCATACGGGCAGAGCAGCAGGGCGCCGGATTTCCGCAGGAAGCCATTTCCCTGTTGTGGCATCACCATGTTGAAAGATCCCTTTGCCGAGCGATTCAGCCACATACAATGTCTGTACATAGTTATTATCCATGTCTTCTATCCATATGGCCATTAAGGGGTGGTTGTGTGCTTCCCCCCTGGTGAATTCAATTTCAAGTGCAGGTCCTTGTCCCTGACTGTTGGAAAATATCTCTTCGGGAGTTTCTGCTTCAGCCACTTCAGTGCTTTTACAACCTGAAACAATGAACAGAAGGATAATGCCGAGTACTGGTCGTATGATGTTTGATTTCATTCGTTTATCAGAATTTAATTATTATACCCAAAGAGGGCAGTAAGGTTCCAACTTGGGTGGTTTTTTTGTCCATCCTGTATCTTTGCATAGGAAGTGGATCCTCAGGATTTTCAATGATCGCCCTTTCATTTTCAAATTGTTGAACAAGGAACTCATTACCCTCCGTGGCATAATTATACAAATTTTGTATATCAAAATAGAGGTTTAGTGTAAGGTTGTTTAAGAACCATTCCTTATCCACCCTTAGGTCCAGTTGGTGGAAAGGCTTAAAATACAGACTGTTGTACCGATCAAAATCGAGTATTTCTCGTCCCGTGTAATCCCAGTTGAACCTGTTTGCACTTGCTTCCAGGTCAATCGGGGTGTAAGGAGTTCCACCGACAAATCTCCATTTGAAGCCCACCTGCCAGTTGCCTTTGAATTTCCTGGTCCCTGTAAGGTTCAGCAAGTGCCTGTTGTCCCATGCAGTCGGCAACCATTTCCGGTTCAGGAGCGATGCTTTCAGGGGTTTGGTTTCGCTGCGGACCAGTGTATAGGAAAGGATCAGGTTGAATCCGAACAGGTCCTTATTCCTGTACAGGAACTCTGCCCCGTATGACCTTCCTTCTCCCGTGGATGTTACGGGCTCATTTCCATACAATCCGAAATCTGCCCCTTTGCTTGCGAGCGATATGGAATCACGCAGCGAGAAAGGGTAGTTGTTGTATATTTTATAGAACCCTTCAACACTTATTTTAGACTGGTTATCGGGCAGGTATTCAATACCGGTCACAAAATGATCTGCCTGAATGTAGGTAAGGTTGTTTTCCTTGTTCACGGCAACACCGTTTTCATCCTTGTATCCCAGTGTGGTATAAGCAGGCAGCTGAAAATACCTGCCTGTATTGAAGTTCAGGTAGAGGCCCGTGGAAAGCATGTACGATGCAGAAATCCTTGGTGAAAACTGGTTGAGCAGGTTGCTCATGTGTTTGTTGTAATTGTTGGCATCCATACGGAAACCAAGGGAAAGCAGCAGCCTTTTTCCCAGGAATTCACGGCTTGTCTGTCCGAAAACGCCCCATTTGTGCAGGTAAAGGTCTGAGTAATAATCAAATTCAAGTGGTGAGCCGTTGATGTAAGTGAGGTTGTAATTGCTGGTCTTGTATTTTGCATATTCATAATTCACACCCAGGTTAAGCTTCAGTCCGTTATCAAAACGTGTGGTGTTTTCATACCTGAATTTATTTTCAATCTCATCGGATGCATAGTCAAGGAGCAGGGTGTCGGTTTCAGGATCATTGCTCAGGTATTTAATTGACTTATTGTCGAGGTAGTTCCTGCTCAAAACGAATGTATCGTAACCCTTTTCCCTGAAATGCTTGTAAACCAAGCCAATGGCATAGCTCCACTGGTAGTTTTCCGGAAGGTTTCCCAGTATATATTTTTGCTGGTCGGTGGAGTCCGCTGTCAGATTGAGGGAATTGATGTCGTAGGATCCAATGCTGACCAGTGTGAGTTCGTTCTTGTCGTTGATCCTTGATTTTACTTTCAACTGGTAGTCATTGTACTTGGGAAGAAACGGAAGTCCAATAACAGAAAAGAGTAGCTGCAGATAGGAGCGTCTTGCTGAAACAACATAGGTTGTTTTCTCCCCGATCGGTCCATCGGCTGTAAGCGCCAGGTCAGAGGCGCCGATCGATCCTTTGAAGTTGAACTTTTCCTTGTTTCCGTCAACCTGGTAGAGGTCGATTATAGAACTCAATGCATTTCCCCTGTTTGACGGGAAAGCTGCGGAATAGAGGTTTACTTCCCTGATGAAATCCGCGTTAATGATCCCCACGGGTCCCCCCGATGCCCCCTGTGTGGCAAAATGATTGATGTTGGGAATTTCAATACCGTCAAGATAAAACGAATTTTCATTGGGTCCTCCACCGCGCACGATCACATCGTTTCTCTGGGCAGGCGTTGATGCCACGCCGGGATAGGACTGGATCACCTTTGAAATATCCCTGTTCCCGCCCGGGGCTTTTTCAATTTCTTCAATGTTTATGCGGCGAAGCGACAGTGGACTTTCTTTATCACGACGAAACGGAGAGGCCTTGACTACGATCTCGTCCAGTTCGTAATTTGCCTCTTCAAGCGGAATTTCAATGTATACCCTGTCTGCATTTGTTACCTGTATTGCCTCGGAAATGTATTCTTCAAATCCTACGGAAGAGACCCTCAATTCTACAAAACCGGGTTCCATTCCTGTAAATAGAAAATTCCCGTCCAGGTCGCTTATGGATCCTATGGTAGTCCCGAATATTGCGATCGTGGCAAATTCGACGGGTTCATTGTTTTTTGCATTGTAAATCCTGCCTTCTATGATCCCGTTTTGCCCTTTTAATACAGCTCCTGAAATTGCCAGGAAAAATAGGCTCAGAAAAAATTGTCTTCTCATTATAAAGGTCTTCTTGGTATGTCTGTGATTCGAATGGAATTTTAACAAACAACAGTTTTTTTTGTTCAAAAAATGTTTATTTATTTGAATAAAAAGTTAGACAAAAAACTTATGAAAGGTACTAAAAAATAGTTAATCGTTTAATTCGGACCAGTTAAGAAACGAAAAATAGTTTCTTAGTTTCTCTTTCTTTTCTTCCATGGCGGAAATGAACTTGCGATGGGAAGGGGTACCGGGATGAAGGGGACGGTGAGAGACGGACCTGAGCAGGGGATTTAGCTGATCCATGATCTTCAGTGATTCAGGATCAAGGTACGTGTTTTTAAAGTGTTCCCATATGTATTGAATGGCCTGATCATTTGGATGCAGCAGGTCGGATGCGTAATAGCGGTAATCCCGAAGATCGTCCATCATGATCTCATAGGCGGGAAAATAGCTGCATGTACCGGGGTAGCTGTTGACCAGTTCCTTTGCTGCCAGCAGCAATATTGACTTGCTGCGCTGGTTCTCAATAAGACTGTCCCTGATGTGTCTGACGGGACTCACGGTAAGAATGACCTTCATTTGGTCATTCATTAGTTTCAACTGATCAATCACGTTGCCAAGCCTGTTTGCAATCCCTTCAACCGAAAGAAGTTCACGATCAAACCGGTCGGCGGGCAGCTTGTGGCAATTGTTCACCACTTCACGCGTCTCTTTGAATATATATACATATGCAGATCCCAGGGTCAGGATCAGGGGGCCGGTCTTCTTAAGATCCGCCCCGGCAGCAAGCAATGAATCGTTGATCGTATTCAGTACCCGGTCCCTGTCTGTTCCGGAGAACTTGGTATAGTGATCAAAGGAGAAATACAGTTCATTGAAAATTCGCAATTCCTCCGCTTCATAACGGTCCTTTTTTAACAGGATTTCAAGTCCCCTGGCTATGCTTGCTGGATTGTAAGTGACACCAAAAGGATTCACGTTGATATGAAAAAGATATTTCCTGAGCAGTTCTCCGATATTGTCAGTGAAGCAGGATCCCATCATCATGATGTGCTGATGGTACCCGATCCGGAAACCTTGTTCCGGTATATCAATTTCAGTACGGAATTTCATTTATGCTGGTATATTCATTATGCTGACCCTCTAGTCAGGTTTTGAGAATGAAGCAGGTTATACATAACTATTAAAAACCATATCTTTGAATGATACTTCACTAAGATAGGAAAATGCAAAAGATTATTCAAAAACCGACACAGGAGCATGAGGGACTTTACGATATTACACTTGAGGTTGAAAAGATCGTGGAGGAAAGTGGTGTGTCAAACGGACTGGTGAATGTATATGTACAGGGAGCGACTGCCGGGATCATGATCCAGGAAAACTGGGACCAGTCGGTCCAGAATGATGTGGTCAATCTGTTGAGAAAACTCATTCCGGCAGGTATATGGGAGCACGACAGGCAGGACAACAACGGCGATTCCCACCTGAAAGCGGGTATTGTCGGTCCGCAGGAAACCATTCCGGTCGTCGGTGGAAAAATGGGATTGTCCACCTGGCAGAATATATTCTTGTGCGAGTTCGACGGACCCCGCAGTGTAAGAAAGATAATGATTACCGTTATTGCTGATCGATGATTTCCAGAAAAGGAAGCCGGTATCCCGGATCAGAAACGCATTGAAAATTTCAATCCCGTGTGGTGGAAACTGCTCACAGGACTGATCCTGTAGTTCAGTAGTTTTTCATCTTCCGGTTTCTTATGAATACTGGGAATGAAATAGCCACACATCGCTCCCAGGGCATATCCACCGATAACATCGGTCGGGAAATGCAGACCGGCACGGATTCTTTCGAAACCCGTCCATGCCGGGATGATTGCTGCCAGTCCCCAGACCAGTGGTTTCCATCGGCTTCCCGGAAAATAATCGGCAAACACTTTGGCCGTGAAGAAACTGTTAACAGCTGAAAGTGAGGTATGCCCGGAAACAAATGATTCCCGGATATCCAGGTCCGGATTTAGCCTGGTTTCTGTTGAAAGGGCTGTATTATATGCAATGGGTCTTGTCCTGGCAGTTACCGTTTTCAGGAAACTGGTGGCTGAAGCATTCAGCAGGTTTGCTTCGGTCCAGATAATGGCAAGTACACTTAATTCTTCAATGAATGATCCATTTTCAGAATGTACCCCGGGCAGCGCGATTACAGCAGCGCCGGAAAGGATGACAGGAGCTAATTTGCCCAGGTCACTTCTTTTGTCTGCACTTAATGAATAAAGCCCAATTACACGTCGGTCCAGGGCATTGACATCCTTTGGGTCCAATGAATTAAGTGTGTTGATGGTAAATGGTTCGAGGTTATCCTGCAGCAGAATATGTGTGGCATAGAGGGCAACGGAACCGGCTGCAATGATGCTTTCCCTTCCCGTGGATATGCTGTAAGGTGATTGTGAATGTACACCGCTTGTGATTAATACCAGGCCTGTGATGAAAGCAATGAATCGCATTTCCGAAAGATGGTCAATTTCGGGATGAAAATAGAGTTATTCCTGTAAAAAATGAATTCTCTGTCGAAAAAACGTGCATTGCAGATCCTGGGTTATCTGCCCCGGGATATTATTCCTGGTTAAACGCCAGGTGTTCTTCAACCCCCGCGATGTTCGCCAGTGATCCGATCATGTCTGCATTCATCCTGCCTTTTATATGAACAAGGACATTGTCTTCTCCTCCTACAAGTATGAGCAGATCTTTCAGTTTTCCATTCCTGGTGCGACCAAGTAAGCAAACATCCTCCCCGCTGTCATGCACCTCCATCATCATTTTATAACCGTTCCATCCTGCTTCGATTGAAGCTTCCCTTGTGAAATTTGCATCCGGGAACAATGATTTTTCTTCTATGGTAAGAATTCTTAAAGACCTGATGGTTCGAAGAAAGTCTGCTTCCTCATCTTCGAGATCGGCAATGGATGATGCCAGGCGTATCGCGAGTCCTGGTATCCATAAAGACATTACGCCTTCTTCCCCTTTGTATTTGTCGTACAATTGCTGCGTTCCTGAAAACTGGGCGGAAATATCCGGCAGTGAGAAACTTAAAACAACCAATATAATAACCAAACGTTTCATGATCTTGTAGTTTTGTTTATGTAAAGACGAAGAAAGGTTGGTTTTGTTACAGGTCAGCTTTCGAGGAAATCAATATTTCTCTTTAACCCCTTATAGCCAGCTCTTTTTACAGCGGAATTTTTAAAAAGGCTTATGAACCTTTCATTGTCAAGGTCTTTCCATTCCTGCCGGTTCATTTTAAGAAGATCCGGATTTGGCAGTAATTCCCTTACATTATGCAATTGTGCTTTTTTGTTCCATGGACAAACATCCTGGCAGATATCGCATCCGAATACCCTGTTTTGAAATTGATCCCGGAAATGTTCCGGTATTTCTTTCCTGTTTTCTATGGTCTGGTATGATATACAGCGGTTGGAGTCAATGGTGCGGTTTCCGACAATCGCATCTGTGGGACAGGAGTCGATACAAATGGAGCAGGCTCCGCAGAAATCACTCTCCGGGATCTTATTGTAATCAAGTTCAAGGTTGCTGATGATCTCACCAATGAATACAAATGAACCCAGTTCCCGGTTGATCAGGTTTGAGTTCTTACCGATCCATCCCAGTCCGGCCCTGTATGCCCATGCCCTGTCAAGCACCGGTGCTGAATCCACAAAAACCCTTCCCTGCAGAGGTCCGAAATGTTCCCCGATGAAACCGAAAAGGCTTTTCATTTTGTCTTTCATTACAAAGTGATAGTCTGTACCATAGGCATATTTAGAAATGACGGGAGCATCCGGATCTTCCTGTTTTTCTACGGTGTAATAATTGAGCAGCAATGAGATCACCGACCGGGCACCTTCGACAAGTTTTAAGGGATCTGTTCTCTTTTCAAAATGATTTTCCATATACTGCATGGAGCCGTTGTAGCCCTTTTCCAGCCACTGCTTCAGCCGTTCTGTATCTTCCGGAAGAAATTCTGCTTTCGCAAATCCGCAGGCTGAAAAACCAAGTCGCAGGGCTTCGTTCCGGATGGCAATTGATTTTTCGGAAGTTGTCGGCATAGGGTGTTTTTGTTTGCATCTAAGTTAGAAAAATGGCCCCAGTCCCCCAGTCCCGGCTCCTGGCTCTACATCATCCCAAGTTCCAGCCTGGCTTCATCACTCAGCATGTCTTTGTCCCAGGGTGGATCAAAGGTGAGGATGACGTTAACTTTTTCAATGCCCTTAACATCTTTCACATAGGTTTCAACATCGTTGAGCACAATATCGGCCATGGGACAATTGGGAGCCGTGAGGGTCATGGTGATGTCAACCTCGTGTTTGTCCTTAAGATCAATTTCATAGATCAGCCCCAGGTCATATACATTTACCGGTATCTCCGGGTCATATACGTTCTTAAGTGCTTTTACAATATTCGCTTCAATATTGGTCTTATCGGTTTCTTTGTTCATAGTTAATTGTTTTTGGCCAATGGCCAATGGCCTGATTCGTAATCACTTCGACATTATTCTCCCGACTGATTGTCGGGATCATGAGCTCTTCGCCGCGGCGAATCGGTTCGACATTCGCTCTGTCTCCCCGTCCCCCAGTCCCCCAGTCTCCCCAGTCCCCAAGTCCCGGCTCCTGGCTATTGACCCCTGCTGGCCTGATACGCCAGGGCAAAGAGTTTCATTTTTTTAACCATGGCCACCAATCCGTTAGAACGCGTTGGGGAGAGGTTTTGTTTGAGTCCTATTTCATCAATAAAAAAAAGATCTGAATCGATAATGTCCTGTGCGGGCTGTCCGTCCAGCACTTTGATGAGCAAAGCAACGATGCCCCTGACAATGATCGCATCACTGTCGGCCTGGTAATATATCCTGCCATCCCTGTATTCGGCATTCAGCCATACCTTCGACTGGCAGCCGTTGATCAGGTATTCATCTGTTTTGTATGCTGCCTCGATTTCCGGAAGATTGTTACCCAGCTCGATCAGGTAATCATATTTGTCGAGCCAGTCCTCGAACATTGAAAATTCCTCTATGATTGTTTCCTGTACTTTTTTTACTGACATATGCAGTTTATTGATCGGTTTATTTTTCAAACATTTTCTTGATGCGCTCCAGTCCGTGAACCAGCATGTCCGCTTCTTCAAAGGTATTGTAAAAGACCATGGAAGCGCGGATCGTTCCTGAAATATCGTAATGATCCATAACAGGTTGTGTACAGTGTGTGCCTGTGCGCACGGCTATCCCCAGTTTATCGAGAATCATCCCGGCATCATAAGGATGTATGTTATCCATGAGGAATGAGAACACGCAGATCTTGTTCTCAGCATTGCCGTATAAGGTTAGTCCGTCAATGGCCCTTAGTTTGGATGCAGTGTAATCAAGCAACTCTTTTTCGTATGCGATGATGTTTTCAATTCCAACTGACCCAACATAATCCAATGCGGTTGCAAGTCCTATGGCACCGGTATAATGTGTGGTTCCTGCCTCAAATTTATAGGGCAGTTCATTATAGGTTGTCTTGTCAAAGGTAACACAGTCGACCATGTCACCACCTCCCTGGTAAGGGGGAAGTTCTTCAAGTACTTCCTCTTTCCCGTAAAGAACTCCGATGCCTGTGGGCCCGAAAATCTTGTGTCCGGAAAAAACGAAGAAATCGCAATTGATATCCTTCACATCTACTTCACCGTGCTGGACGATCTGGGCCCCGTCTATAAGGACCGGAACACTCCTTTCGTGGGCGATCCGGATGATCTCTTTCACGGGATTAAGAGTACCAAGTGAATTAGAAGCATAGGTAACAGAGACGATCTTTGTCTTTTCCGAAAGCAATTTTCTGTACGCATCCATGTCCAGCTCCCCGTTATCATTAAAAGGAATGACCTTCAGTGTTGCATTTTTCCTTTCGCAGAGCATTTGCCAGGGCACGATGTTGGAGTGGTGCTCCATTTCCGAGATCAGGATCTCGTCGTTTTCCCGGATGTATTTTTCCCCGAAAGAGAAGGTGACGGCATTTATCGCACTGGTTGTGCCGTGGGTAAATACGATCTCCGTGGTAGATTCTGCATTGATGAATTTTCTTACAGTATCCCTTGCCTCTTCATATGCTTCGGTCATCTGCTCGCTGAGAAAATGAATGCCCCTGTGGATGGAACTGTTCTTTTTACCGTAAATTTCCTCAAGCTTTTCAATGACAATTTTTGGCTTTTGGGTTGTGGCCCCGTTGTCAAGGTATACCAAAGGTTTGCCGTAGACTTTTTCCCTGAGAATGGGAAAATCATCGCGTATTTTTTTTACATCAAAATTCAAAACTCCGGTTTTAATCATAGCAACTTATTACACAGTTATCGCACCTGGAGAGTTCACCCCTGAGTCTTTTGCTGACCAGTTGTTCGATCCTCTCCCGCAATGCAACCTCATTGATGGTCGAAATAACATCATCGGCAAAGGCATACATAAGCATCAGGCGTGCTTCCTGCCTGGGGATTCCCCTGGTTTGCAGATAGAACATCGCACTTTCATCGATCTGGCCCACGGTGGCACCATGACTGCATTTAACATCATCGGCATAGATCTCAAGCTGCGGTTTGGAACGTATCCGGGCATCCCTTGTGAGCAATATGTTGTTGTTTGACTGGTATGCTACGGTCTTCTGTGCATCCGGGTGGACGTGGATCTTTCCTGTGAAGGCGCCTGAGGCAAAATCATCAAGTACACCCTTAAAATGTTGGTTTGAAACACAATTGGGTACCTGGTGTTCTATAATGGTGAAATTGTCAACATGCTGGTGCTTGTCGGAAAGGAACAATCCGTAAGCATCACAACTGGCATTTTCACCCTTTAGTTTCACATTCAGGTTATTCCTGACCTGTCCGCCGTGCAGGGTGATGTTCCTGTGCTTTGCATTTGATCCGGCAGCCTGTTCCATCCATGAATTGGTAATCTGTACCGACTGGTTGTGTTCGTTCTGGATCCTGACCAGGTCAAACCTGGCATTTTCCCCAACAACTGCTTCCGATATGGAATTGGTCAGGAACAGGTGACTGGAAAGGGTGTGGTCGCAAATGATCACATCCAGCTCACTGTTCTTCCCGGTTACAAAAAGGTTCCTGTGCTGAACCATCTCATTGTCGTCTGACAACAGCAGGTGTATGATCTGCAGTGGTTTGTCAGGCTTTTGACCTTCAGGTACATACACGAAAACGCCATCCCTGGCATATGCAGTATTCAATGCAACAAAGGGATCTATCCTGTAATCGGCGTATTTGCCGAGGTACTTCTCCACCAGTGCCGGGTGTTTAACAATTGCTTCATCCAGGCTGCCGTAAATTATTCCGTTTTCCGTTTCATGCAGGCGCTGGCCATTTTCGGTGTAATAAAATCCATTTAAAACAAGCAGAATATGGGTATCCAGTGCGGGAATATCACAGCGGAACATTTCACTCACGTCAAATTCAAGTTTTCTCGGTGAGAACCTGTTGGTCAGACCTCCGTTAAAAAACGGTTGCAGGTGTATGTATTTGTAGTCTTCCGCTTTCTTGTGCGGGAATCCCATCCGTTGAAATTCCCGGATTGACTCATTCCTCATTTTTGTCAGGAAATCCGGGGAATCGAAGAAGATCTCGTCCCGGTTTTCCTCGAACAAGCTTGTGTATTTATTTACCGTATCGGTTGCTGCTGTTAAAGTCTTCATGAATGTCTCCTTTATGCTTCTGAACCTGACTTTTCCTTGATCCAGTCATATCCCTTTTCTTCCAGTTCCACAGCAAGTTGGCTGTTCCCTGATTTTACAATTCTCCCTTTGTAAAGTACGTGCACGTAATCGGGTACAATGTATTCAAGCAAGCGCTGGTAATGTGTGATCACAATGGTTGCGTTACCTGGTTTTTTCATCTTATTAACGCCATTTGCGACGATCCTCAGCGCATCAATATCGAGCCCCGAATCCGTTTCATCCAGAATTGAGAGGCGAGGTTCGAGCAGTGCCATCTGAAATATTTCATTTTTTTTCTTTTCACCTCCTGAAAAACCTTCGTTCACGGACCGGCTGGTCAGGTCTGAGTCAACATCAACAAGGTTCTTCTTCTCACGCATCAATTTAAGAAAATCACCTGCTGAAAGCGGTTCTTCATTTCTATATTTTCTTTTTTCATTGATAGCTGTCCTGAGAAAGTTAACCATGCTCACACCGGGAATTTCCACCGGGTATTGAAAGCCAAGGAACATTCCTTCGCGGGCGCGGTCCTCGGGGGACAATTCCAGGAGGTCCTGCCCCATGTATTCAACCTCGCCTTCGGTGATCTCGAAATTCTCATTTCCCGCAAGTGCGGCAGCAAGCGTGCTTTTCCCGGATCCATTGGGACCCATAATGGCATGCACCTCACCCGCTTTTACTTCAAGGTCAATACCTTTCAGAATTTCCTTTCCCTCTACACTTACTTTTAAGTTCTTTATTGTTAACATATTTCCTATTTAAAATTGCTTGTCATTTGTATTTTTCAACCAACCAGATCCCTTACCAAATAGAAGCGGGACCGGGAGTGAGATCAATGGAATTACCCCACGCTCCCTTCCAGTGTGATCTGGAGCAGTTTTTGTGCTTCAACAGCAAATTCCATGGGTAATTTATTAAGGACTTCCTTTGCATACCCGTTGACGATCAATCCAATAGCATTTTCAGTATCAATGCCTCTCTGGTTGCAGTAAAATATCTGGTCTTCCCCGATCTTGGATGTTGTTGCCTCGTGTTCGACGATGGCAGTATCGTTATCTACTTCAAGGTAGGGAAAAGTATGCGCACCGCATCTGTCTCCCAGCAACAGGCTGTCGCACTGGGAGAAATTCCGTGCGTTCCCGGCTCCCTTCAGTATTTTTACAAGTCCCCTGTATGAGTTATCGCTTCTTCCCGCACTGATCCCTTTTGAAACAACAATACTTTTTGTGTTTTTCCCGATGTGGGTCATTTTTGTACCGGTATCGGCCTGCTGGTGGTTGTTTGTAACGGCAACGGAATAGAATTCACCCACAGAATTATCACCCTTCAGGATGCAACTGGGGTATTTCCAGGTAATGGCCGACCCTGTTTCAACCTGTGTCCATGAGATCTTTGAATTATCACCTTTACAGATCCCGCGCTTTGTTACAAAATTATAGATTCCTCCCTTTCCGTTCTTGTCGCCGGGATACCAGTTCTGCACGGTGGAATATTTTACTTCGGTATTTTCCATTGCCACGATCTCAACAATTGCAGCATGCAACTGGTTTTCATCACGTTGCGGCGCCGTACATCCTTCAAGGTAACTTACATAAGAATCATCTTCCGCCACGATCAACGTGCGCTCGAATTGTCCTGTATTTGCTGCATTGATCCTGAAATATGTGGAGAGCTCCATGGGGCAGTGCACTCCTTTCGGGATGTAGCAGAAAGAACCGTCACTGAAAACTGCTGAATTGAGTGCTGCAAAATAATTATCGGTGTATGGTACCACGCTGCCCATGTATTTTTTAATCAGATCAGGATAATTCTTAACTGCATCGCTGAAAGAACAAAAGATGATGCCAAGGTCTGCCAGTGTTTCTGAAAATGTGGTCTTCACGGAAATACTGTCCATCACTGCATCCACCGCAACACCGGTGAGTTGCTTCTGTTCCTCGAGGGGGATACCGAGCTTGTTAAAAGTATCCAGCAATTCGGGATCTACTTCATCCAGGCTTTCGTAACTGGCCTTTCTTTTTGGAGCGGCGTAATAGATAATATCGTTGTAGTCGATCTCCGGAATCTTCAAATGTGCCCATTTGGGCATTTTCATTGTAAGCCAGTGGCGATATGCCTTTACCCTGAACTCAGTGAGCCATTCAGGTTCGTTCTTTTTTTTAGAAATTGCCCTGACAGTTTCCTCATTGAGTCCCCTGGGCAGGGTTTCGGTTTCTACATTCGAATGAAAACCGAATTTGTACTCATTTCCCGTTACTTCACTTATAATCTTATCCTGTTCGCTGGCCATAATTTTCTGCACTTTAGATTTCGCCGCTCCATCTTAAATAGTGCTTGTCAATAAAGTCCAGTAACGCAGAACCGAGTGAAACGAGCTCACGAATACCGCTGAAATTATAATATACATGAGTATATCGGACATTATGGACATACACTAAATAGATTAATTTAAAATAGACGCAAATATACAAAAAGTTGTTCTTACATTTGTACTACACCACGCAATTGGTTTTGTTCATATACAGCTTGAAATTATGAGTAAGGGACCTGTACAATCGATTGATGAACTTGGAGAATTCGGTCTGATCGACCACCTGACCAGGGACATAAAAAAATACCAGGATTCAACCCTTAAGGGAGTGGGGGATGATGCGGCAGTGATCGACTTCGGTGAGACCTGCCAGGTGGTTACAACGGACCTGCTCATTGAGGGGATCCATTTTGATCTGATGTATACACCCCTCACGCACCTCGGGTACAAATCTGTGGTTGTGAATATTTCAGATGTCTTTTCCATGAACGCTGTGCCGCGCCAGGTCACGGTCTCTGTTGCTATTTCCGGTAAATTCTCTGTTGAGGCCATGGAACAATTCTATGAAGGAGTCAACATGGCATGCAAACAATATGGTGTGGACCTTGTAGGTGGAGACACTTCATCATCGGTTACCGGATTCATGGTATCTGTCACTGCCCTGGGAACGGCGAAAAAAGATGATATCGTTTACAGGGATGGTGCCGAACTTAACAACCTGGTATGTGTAACAGGTGACCTGGGAGCTGCATATATGGGACTGCAGGTCCTTGAGCGTGAAAAGAGGGTTTTCGAAGAAGACAGCACCATTCAGCCGGACCTGGAGGATTATGCATATGTGGTCGGAAGGTTCCTTAAACCTGAAATGCCTTTTGAAACCCTGGCAAAATTACGGGAATATGGCATCAGGGCCACATCGATGATCGATATAAGTGACGGACTCTCCTCTGAACTTCTCCACATATGCAGGAGCTCGGATTGCGGTGTGGTGATCTACCAGGACAAGATTCCCATCGCTAAAGAGGTTGTTGCTGCAGCTGGCGAATTCCAGATTGAGCCGCTCATACCTGTTCTCAATGGAGGGGAAGATTACGAAATGTTATTTACGGTCCCGCTTTCAGAACACGATAAAGTGGTGAACATTCCCAATGTCAGCATCATCGGGAACATTACCGGGCACAAGGGAACGGCCATTATGATGACTAATGAGGGGAATGCGATCGCTTTGCAGGCCCAGGGCTGGCAGGCTTATGATGGTGAGCAATGATCCGGGTCTTTTTCAGGTTTCCGGAGAAGTACCCCTGAGGTTTTATTTCCTTTGCCTTTTTCAGTCTTTATCTTCCCCGTCGAAATAGCCCTTGATGATCCCACGCTTCGATTCGCGGATGAACAGTACGATCTCATCCCTTTCATTGGAGGCAGGGAGGTTTACATCTATAAAATCCAGTGCATCTGAAATATTCAGTCCGCGCTGGTAAATGATCCGGTAAACTTCCTGGATGGCATAGATGATGTCGTTGTTAATATTCCTTCTTCTGAGGCCAATTGAATTAATACCTGTAAATGCAAGCGGTTCGCGGCCTGCCAGGACATAAGGAGGAACATCCTTGGTAACTTTGCTGCCACCCTGGATCATCACATGGGTGCCAATCCTGACGAACTGGTGGACAAGGCTTCCCGGGCTTACGATGGCCCAGTTGTCTACCTCCACCTCTCCTGCGAGTCCGGCATAACTGCCCAGAATGGCATGGTCCTTTACCTCGCAATCGTGAGCAACATGCACATACGACATCAGCAGGCAGTTATTACCGATCAGGGTTTTTCCTTTGGCTTTTGTCCCCTTGTTTACCGTTACGAATTCACGGATGGTGGTATTATCGCCGATCACTGTTGTGGTATATTCCCCGTCATATTTAAGGTCCTGCGGATCTCCGGAGATGACTGCCCCGGGAAAAATCTTACAGTTTTTGCCAATGCGTGTGCCTGACATGAGGATCACATTGGGGCCGATCCAGGAACCATCGCCCACTTCCACATCCTGATAGATGGTGGCAAAAGGATCCGCGGTTACATTTTTACCTAATTTTGCATCGGGATGAATATTGGCTGTGGGTTTGGTCATTGTTTAAAGGTTTTTGTCTTTTACGATCTGTGCCATGAGTTCACCTTCACAGACCAGCTTTTCTCCTACAAATATCTCGCCAAACATATGTGCAATGCCTCTTCTTAATGGAGACAAAAGGTCCATCTTAAGGATCATGGTGTCTCCCGGAACCACTTTGGCTTTGAATTTCACCTTGTCAATTTTGATGAAATAGGCAGAATAATTTTCCGGGTCAGGGACGAGTCCGAGGATCAGCATGCCGCCTGCCTGTGCCAGCGCTTCGATCTGCAGTACCCCGGGCATCACCGCTTCGGCGGGGAAATGACCTGTAAAATAGGGTTCGTTTATGGTCACATTCTTAATGCAAACCACCTTTTTATCGTCCAGGTAGATCGTTTTATCGATCAGTAAAAACGGGGGACGGTGCGGCAGTTTCTCCTGGATCTGCTGGATGTCATACACCGGTTTCTTGTTCGGATCATAAACGGGGATGGTTTTTTTCATCATCTGCTTCTTCATTACCTGGCGAAGCAGTTTTGCGAATTCAACATTGGCGTAATGACCGGGTCTTGTGGCAATGATCTTTGCCCTGAACCATCTTCCAACCAGTGCAAGGTCTCCTACCATATCAAGCAGCTTATGTCTGGCGGGTTCATTGCTGAAATGCAGTTCAAGGTTGTTGAGTATTCCCTCCTTCACTTCGATTTTTGGCTGGTTGAAAAGTTCAGAGAGCCTGTCGATGTCCTCTTGTGGCATTTCATGATCAACAATAACGATCGCGTTGTCAAGGTCACCTCCTTTTATGAGGTTCAGCTTGGCAAGCTGCTCCAGTTCATGAAGGAAAACGAAAGTGCGGCAGGGAGCGATCTGTACCTTATAATCTTTCCAGTTCTCCAGTGTGGCGTACTGGTTCCCGAGTATTTCAGAATTGTAATCGATCAGCACATTGATGCTTTGCATTTTATCTGGGTAAGCTATGATATGCACACCGTTTTCCTCATCGTAATACTCGATCTTCTCGGAGAGCTTAAAGTATCTTCTTTCCGCATTCTGTTCAACGATCCCTGCTTCTTCTATGGCATCAACATATTTGCTGGAACTACCGTCAAGGATGGGCGTTTCCGGGCCCTCTACCTCGATAAGTGCATTGTCCAGTCGCATTCCTGCCAGTGCTGAAAGCACATGTTCCACGGTAGCGACTTTTGCCCCGTTTTCCTCGATTGTGGTGCCACGTGAGGTATCCACTACGTTTTCTGCGAGCGCAGTTATTACAGGTTGTTCGGGAAGATCGGTACGTTTGAATATATAGCCATGGTTCTCCGGCGCCGGTTTGATGGTTAATTTTACTTCAATTCCTGTATGAAGCCCTTTCCCTTTGAAAGTAATTGGGGATTGAATGGTTCTTTGCTTTTCAGCCATACATCATACTTTTAATACAGTAAATTTTGAAAATTGCGGAAAGATAATAAAATCATCTGTTTATTTTTTAATTTTTTATACCTCCTTATCCTTTGCTAAGGCTGATGGAAAGGAATTTGTCAGACGGAACTCACCACTTACAATTGACATTTTCGTGTGTGAATCAATATCGGTTTACTCATGGAAGTAACATTTTACCGCCTTTGACTGAAAAGCCCCAAACATGAACCAAAAGGAATGTTCTTGTTCAAGACTGTTCCTGTTTTTCGTTCTCCCTGAGCCTGTTATCGATGTCAATGAGCTGCTTTCTGAGTTCAGGCAGGTGTCTGAAAACAGCATAGCTCTTATAAAAAGATTGAAGATCATAGGCCGGGCTCCCCATGATGACCGCCCCTTCTTTTTTAACAGTGTTGTTGATGCCCGATTGTGCGCCGATCTTCACCCCGGGGGCAATTTTAATATGACCGGCCAATCCTACCTGTCCGCCCAGCAGGCAATTCTCACCAAGTTTTGTTGAACCGGCAATACCAGTCTGCGCGGCGATCACCGTGTTCTCTCCGATTTCAACATTATGTGCAACCATGATGAGGTTGTCGAGCTTGACACCTTTTCTGATAATAGTGGATCCCATGGTGGCACGATCGACCGTACTGTTTGCACCGATCTCCACACCATCCTCAATGATCACATTTCCAAGCTGGGGAATCTTGCTGTAAACATTGCTATCGTTCGGGACAAAACCAAAGCCGTCTCCACCGATCACCACCCCGGAATGGAAGATACAATTGTCCCCAATGACGCAATCGTGGTATATTTTCACACCGGGGTAAAGGATGGCATTGTTTCCTATCTTCACGTTCTCCCCGATGTAAACCTGCGCGTGTATTGCCACATTGTCGCCAATAACTGTTCCTTCTGAAATAACAGAGTACTCTCCAATGTAAAGGTCCTTTCCGAGTTTCGCTGCATTGTTTATTGAAGAATGATCGCTGATCCCGCTTTTTTTCGGTTTGCTTTTTTCATAAAGATTCATCAGGGCAGCAAAAGATTTATAGGCATTTTCAACCCTTATTAATGTGGCTTTTACAGGTTTTTCGGGTTTGAAATCCTTGTTGACGATAATGATGGATGCATTTGAATCGTATACGTATTTTTCGTATTTGGGATTGGCAAGGAATGACAGGGTACCTGGTTTCCCTTCCTCGATTTTGGCAACATCATATACTGCTGTTGCAGGATCTCCTTCCACTGTGCCTTGCAGGAAATCAGAGATCACTTTTGCGGTAAAATCCATGAACGGCTGGTTTACGGTTTAGGGGCCTCTTCTCAATATAACGGTCTAACATCCATATCTATTGCGGTCTTAAATTTTTTTTGGGAAACAAAGATAGTATTTGTCGATCTTTTTTGATAACACGGAAACGTTTAATATACCGGAAACTTCGTAAATGTCTTTTACCACTCCATCTTTCCCGAGAATGTTGATGTTATCGTCAATGGTCGAATAGGCATGGTTGCTGATGGTATCGGTAACTACCAGGTAATCAGTCAAGGGTTCACTGACAGACATCTTCACAGAAACCTTTTTTTTCTCCTCTTCAATGCGCTCTTTACTGAATGGCTCCTCACTTATCTCAATCCGGAACAGCCTTCTGTCAAGGAATCCTTTGCTCAGGTAGCGCAAAATGACATCGGCATTGCGGCTCCATATTTTTGCTGAACTGATGATATCCGTATCATCCAGTTCCGCGAACCTCAGGATGAAATTATCCGTGTCGTTCCCGTTCATTTCACGGCCCTCTTCACCCAGGAAGTATTCCAGGGCAGGAGCAGCATTCAGTTGTTTCCCGGAAGCCATAAGATCGCGAGCCCTCTGCAGCATCTTGATAAGCAACTGATCCCCTGCCAGAACTCCCTTGTGAAGGTATACCTGCCAGTACATCAGCCGGCGTGCTACCAGGAACTTTTCTATGGAATAGATGCCTTTTTCTTCGATTACAAGGCGGTCGTCCACCACTTCCAGCATTTTTATGATGCGGTCCGAACCGATCGTACCTTCTGTTACCCCGGTGAAAAAGCTGTCCCTCCTCAGGTAATCCAACCGGTCCATGTCAAGCTGTCCCGATACAAGCTGGTGCAGGAACCTCTTCGGATATTCATCCCTGAAGATCTTTATGGCAAGTGTAAGTTTGCCGCTGAATTCGCGGTTGAGCAGCTCCATCATCATCAGGGAAATTCTTTCGTGGTTCACATCCTGTATGATGGTTTTCTCAAGTGTGTGTGAAAACGGACCATGACCGATGTCGTGAAGAAGGATTGCTATGGTTACAGCTTCTGCTTCTTCATGACTGATTTCATGGCCCTTTCCCCTGATGGTATCAATGGCATTGCCCATCAGGTGCATGGCTCCAAGTGCATGCTGGAAACGTGTATGGTTGGCGCCCGGGTAGACAAAACTGGTGGTCCCCAGTTGTTTAATCCTTCGCATCCTTTGGAAAAGCGGGTGTTCGATCAGGTCAAACACAATGTCGAACGGGATCTTAATGAAACCAAATACGGGGTCATTGATGATCTTTCGCCTGTTGAATGTTTCCATGCTCCTGAGATACATTGTGAACAGGCAAAAATAAAGATATAATATCAAATATTCCCGGTTGTCTTAAAAAACCATAGAATTTTTGGTAATTGCATGATTATTTGTACTTTTGCGACGAGTAAGAGAAGAGGTAGATTATTTAGGGGACTTTTGTCCCCTATTTTATTGAATAAATGATTGATAGAAAGCAGGTTATAGAATTAGTAAATAAAAGGATCGGGGGTTCGGCACTTTTCATGGTGGACGTGACCATTGGAAATTCCAATGAGATACGCGTACTGATTGATTCACAGGAAGGTGTGAGCATTGAGGAGTGTGTGGATATTTCACGCTGGATGAACGGGGAGTTGGATAAAATCGATGAGAACTTCAGCCTTGAAGTCTCATCTCCGGGTCTCGGATCCCCGCTGCTCATCAGGCAGCAGTATGTGAAAAACATTGGCCGTGAAGTAGAGGTTGTTCTGAAAGACGGCAAGAAAAAGAAAGGTAAATTACTGGAGGTTAGTGAAGAAGGAATTTCTCTTGAAACCGTCGAAAAGAAGATTGGCGGTGGCAGTCAGAAAAAGAAGAAACCTGTAAAAGTGAACCGGTCATTTGCATTTGATGAGATCAAATCAACCAAAGTAGTTATATCGTTTTAATAGAATAGTTGAGAGAAATGGAAAATCTGAATTTATTTGATACGTTCTCAGAATTCAAGGAGCTGAAGAATATTGACCGTGTCACCATGATGAGTGTACTGGAGGATGTCTTCAGGAGTTTGCTGCAGAAAAATTATGGTGCCGATGAGAATTTTGACATTATCATAAATATCGACAAAGGGGATTTTGAAATCTGGAGGAACCGCGAGGTAGTGGAAGATGATAAGCTTGAAGATCCCAATTTACAGATCACCTTATCAGAAGCCAAGAAAATCGATGATGATTATGAAGTTGGTGAAGATGTTACCGATGAAGTAAAAATGAAGGATTTCGGAAGGAGGTCGATCCTTGCACTCAGGCAGAACCTTTCTGCCAGGATCATGGAACTTGAGAAGAACTCGATCTACCTGAAATACAAGGACAGGATCGGAGATATTGTAACCGGTGAAGTATACCAGATATGGAAACGCGAGATCCTGGTGCTGGATGATGAAGGAAACGAGCTCATCCTGCCCAAGTCAGATCAGATCCCCTCTGATTTCTTCAGGAAGGGAGATACAATGCGGGCCGTGGTTACGGCGGTTGAAATGAGGAATGCAAATCCGCTTATCATACTGTCACGCACCTCGCCGCTGTTCCTGGAAAGGCTCTTTGAACTTGAAGTACCGGAGATATTCGACGGGCTGATCACAATTAAGAAGATCGTTCGTGTTCCGGGTGAAAGAGCAAAAGTAGCGGTGGAATCCTACGACGAAAGGATCGATCCTGTAGGGGCATGTGTAGGCATGAAAGGATCAAGGATCCACGGGATCGTCAGGGAACTGCGCAATGAGAATATTGATGTGATCAATTATACGAACAATCTGAACCTGTATATAACCAGGTCATTGAGTCCGGCGAAAATTTCCTCCATTAAGCTCAACGATGAGGAAAGCAAAGCCGAAGTTTATTTGCAGCCGAATGAAGTTTCGCTTGCCATCGGCAAGGGAGGGCTCAATATAAAACTGGCAAGTCAGCTCACAGGTTATGAAATTGATGTGTACCGTGAAATGAATGAGGATGATGATGAAGATGTGACCCTGGATGAATTTGCAGATGAAATTGAAAGCTGGGTGCTGGATGAGCTGAAGGCAATAGGATGCGACACTGCAAAATCGGTTCTTAATTTGTCTGTTTCAGACCTGGTAAAAAGAACTGATCTGGAAGAGGAGACCATTGAAGAGGTCATGAAAGTTCTGAATGCAGAATTTGAGTAGAAATTAATGAGCGGTTTAGATTTATTCAGTTGAACAACAGAAAAATCGTTGTATGACAGAAAAAAAGGCAACAAGGTTAAGTAAAGCAGCAAAGGAATTCAATGTTGGAATTGGAACCATTGTGGAATTTTTGCATAAGAAAGGCCATGATGTTGATTCAAACCCAAATTCCAAAATAGAGCCTGATGTCTATGCCTTACTGGTTGAGGAATACAGCACGGATCTCAATGTCAAGAAAGATGCCGAGAAATTAACATTGAAGGCCTTCAGGGAGAGGTCTGATGCTGATCAGCAGGAAGTGGAACAGGAAAAGGAAGCCGCTTCGGATGAACAGGAACTGTTGATCACTGACAGGAATGCACCGGGGGATGATGTGAAAAAAGAATCCCAGGCAGAAGAGAAAGAGAAGACGGGAGAGGAGGAACCCGGTCAGGATGCTGTGCCGGAAAAAGCGGATGAAAAAATCCCGGGGAAGGATGCTGAATCAACCGAAAAAGAAGAGGAAAAAGAGCAGAAGTCTGAATCCGGAGAAGGTCCGAAGGTGGTAGGAAAAATCGATCTTGATTCAATGAGCAAGAAGACAAAGCCTTCAAAAGCCGGGAAAAAAGAGAAAGAAGAAGAAAAGTCCGGAGAGCAAAAGGATGAGCAAACCGAAAAGAAGTCCAAAACCCCCGGAAAGAAAGCCGAAACCGACAAACCTGATTCTGTGCCCGCTGAAGTAGATGATGCGGCTGATGAAAGGGAGGTGAAGGAAGAGGAAGTTGATGATGTCTATAAGACCAAATATGAAAAACTCACCGGTCCGACGGTCGTTGGTAAGATAGATCTTCCGAGTAAAAAAGAGGAAAAGAAGAAGAAGAAACCGGTGGCTTCGAGTTCCGACCAGGAAACTGATTCAAAGAAGAAACGAAAAAGAATTAAAAAAGACACATCCAGGATCGAATTCGATGAGAATGGAAAGGGAAAAGGAAAGAAAGAGGGTAAAGGTGGTAAAAGAAAGAGAAGGGCTGCCCGTCCGGAAGTTAGTGAGGAAGATGTTCAGAAGCAGATCAAGGACACACTTGCCAAGCTGACCACCAAGGGGAGCAAGTCGAAGGCGTCCAAATACAGGCGTGAAAAGAGGGATACTATTCACCAGCGGATGATCGAGGAGGAGGAACAGCAGCAGAAAGATAAGAAGGTCCTCAAGGTTACCGAGTTTGTTTCCGTGAATGAACTTGCCTCAATGATGGACGTTCCTGCCAATGAGATCATTCAGACCTGCATGAGCCTTGGACTTATGGTATCCATCAACCAGCGGCTTGATGCAGAGACCATGGCTCTGCTTGCAGATGAATTTGGTTATACGGTTGAATTCATCAGTGCGGATGTGATGGATGTCATTACAGAGGAGAAGGATGAGGAAGAAACCCTTCTGCCAAGGCCTCCCATTGTCACGGTCATGGGGCATGTCGACCATGGTAAGACAAAATTACTTGACTACGTAAGGAGTGCAAACGTGGTGGCCGGAGAAGCCGGTGGCATCACGCAGCATATCGGTGCGTACGGTGTGGAGCTGGAGGATAAAAGAAGGATCACCTTCCTTGATACCCCCGGTCACGAAGCATTTACTGCCATGCGTGCCAGGGGAGCACAGATCACAGATGTTGCGATTATTGTAGTTGCTGCCGACGATGGTGTGAAACCGCAGACCATTGAAGCCATTAACCATGCTGCTGCGGCAAACGTTCCCATAGTTTTTGCCATCAATAAGATTGATCTTCCAACCTCAAATCCGGAAAAGATCAAGGAAGAACTTGCCGGAATGAATTATCTCGTTGAGGATTGGGGCGGCAAGTATCAATCACAGGAGATCTCTGCCAAAAGCGGACTCAATATTGAGGATTTGCTTGAGAAGGTATTACTGGAGGCAGAGTTGCTTGAATTGAAAGCAAATCCCGAAAAACCGGCCGTTGGTACGGTTATTGAATCAACACTTGACCGGGGACGTGGGAATGTGGCTACCATGCTTGTGGAAGCAGGTAATTTAAAGTTAGGTGACATTGTGCTGGCCGGGCAATATTTTGGCCATGTGAAAGCAATGTTCAACGAACGGGGTAAAAAAATCGATGATGTCGGACCGTCAACACCTGTTATGATACTTGGACTGAACGGTTCTCCGCAGGCAGGAGACCGTTTCAATGTGATGAAGAGCGATCGTGATGCAAAGGAGATCGCCAACAAGCGGGAGCAGTTGCAGCGTGAGCAGGATCTACGGACCAAGAAACACATTACCCTGGACGAAATCGGAAGGCGAATTGCCATTGGTAATTTCCAGGAGTTGAACGTAATTGTAAAAGGCGATGTGGATGGATCCGTTGAAGCATTGTCTGATTCGCTTATTAAGCTCAGTACCGATGAGATCCAGGTGAACATTAAGCACAAGGCCGTTGGGCAGATCTCCGAATCCGACATCTTGCTGGCAGCTGCATCAAATGCCATTGTAATAGGATTCCAGGTAAGACCATCCATAAATGCCAGGCGCCTTGCTGAAAAGGAGCAGATTGATATACGCCTGTATTCCATCATTTATGATGCCATTGAAGAGGTGAGGGCTGCTATGGAAGGTATGCTTTCCCCGGAAATCAGGGAAGAGATCGTGGCTACCCTGGAAGTACTTGAAACTTTCAAGATTACGAAAGTCGGTACGATTGCCGGCTGTATGGTCAGGGAAGGAAAGATCAAAAGGAAGTCGAAAGTTCGCCTCATTCGTGACGGAATTGTTGTATACACGGGAGAACTTGGTTCTCTCAAGCGTTTTAAGGATGATGCCAAAGAGGTGGTTTCCGGTCTTGAATGCGGTTTGAACATTGAGAATTTCAATGACATCAAGGTGGGCGATGTCATCGAGGCATACGAAGAGACTGAAGTCAAGAAAAAACTTTAACATCATCTGTATATTATATCTGGCAATTTTTTCCCTGTTTTGTGTATCTTAGCCGGCAACAGGAAGCTTTGTTATGTATGAATTCATAGAAGGTGAAATTATTGAACGCTCACCGGCACAGCTGGTTATTATGGCCGGATCCATTGCCTATCAGCTGAATATATCGGTACATACCTATTCTAAAATTGGCGATGCGGGAAAGGGCAGGTTCTACCTGCACCATGTGGTGCGTGAAGATGCCCAGTTGTTGTTTGGCTTTGCCGATAAAGAAGAGCGGGAAATATTCAGGTTGTTAATTTCAGTTTCCGGTGTGGGAGCCAATACGGCACGACTCATTCTTTCCTCCATGTCGCCGGCAGAATTAAAGGATTCCATTCTTTCCGGCAATGTGGCAGCACTTCAGAACATCAAAGGAATCGGGGCCAAGTCTGCCCAAAGGATCATTGTCGACATCAGGGATAAGGTCGGGAAAGCCTCAGAATCAGATGAATTATTCCAGCAGCAGGACAATACTCTAAAGGATGAAGCGTTATCTGCTTTAGTGGCACTTGGTTTCCCGCGCAAAACAGTTGAAAAGAACCTTGCAAAAGTCATGAAAGACGGGAACATGAGTGTTGAAGAGATCGTGAAGGGCGCCTTGAAATTGATGTAAAACCTGAACTGCTGCGAACTGTTGAAGCTTTGGCATTATCATATAGTTCTGATCTTCCTGTGCCTGCTGGCAGCCGGGAACTTTTCTTTACATGCATCATTCAATGGCGCACCACTTAATGAATTTTCCGCTGCTGCGTTCTTTCAGCCCGATACCACGCTTCCCTTCCCGATCGGGGAGGATAATTATCCTTTTTCAAATTCCAATTCTTCACCACTCTACCTCGACAATCCTTCAAATATCGAAGCGGAAATTGTTTATGATCCTGAAACCGACACTTATATCTTCCAGGAAAAGATAGGTAACTGGGACTATCGAACTCCCAATGTGATGTCCCCGGAGCAGTTTCGCCAATACCAGTTCAATGAAGCTGTGAGGGAATACTGGACCCTGAAATCAGGCGGGGAGATACTCGACCAGCCATCATTTATCCCATCCATCAATCTTGGAGGTGAAGCGTTTGACAAGGTTTTTGGATCGAATACAATCAACATTACTCCTTCCGGCAGCGCTGAGCTGATTTTTGGTTTCAACTACACAATAATCAAGAATCCGCACATTTCAGAAAGGCTGCGCAGGTCACCCTCGTTCCAGTTCGATGAGAAGATCATCATGAACGTGACGGGCTCCATAGGTGAGAAGCTGGATTTGGATTTCAGTTACAATACCGAGGCAACCTTTGATTTCGACCAGAAGACCAAGCTGGAATATGCCGGGGATGAAGATGAGATCATCAAGAAGATAGAGGCCGGTAACGTGAGCCTGCCACTCACCGGAACACTGATCAACGGTAGTATGAGCCTGTTCGGACTGAAGACAGAAATGCAGTTTGGGAAATTGAACGTAACCAGTGTCTTTTCACAACAACGCGGTGAATCACAGGTTATTGAAGCTTCAGGAGGAGCGCAGACCAGCGAGTATGTAGTTACCATTGACGACTACGATGCCAACAAGCATTTCTTCCTGTCGGACTACTTCAGGGACACCTACAATGATGCGATGAAACGGCTTCCGGTAATAACTTCAGATGTGACCATTACAAAACTGGAAGTGTGGGTCACGAATAAGACAACCAATTTTGAAGAGTCCAGGAATATCCTTGCTCTTTCTGAGCTTGGAGAAGCAGTGTCTTTCAGCGGCCAGTTCAACAGCTATGCCGGGGCAAATAATAATTATCCCCGCAACCAGTTGAATTCTGCATACGAGGAACTTACAACAACTTATAAAGCACTGAGGGAGATCAAGAACGCCACCAGTGAGATGGAATCTGCAGGACTGGACCTGGGAAGGGATTTTGAGAAGATAGAGAATGCCCGTTTGTTGTCACCGCGCGAATATGATTACAATGACAAACTGGGGTATATATCGCTGAATACTGCCCTCAATAATGATGAAGTGCTTGCCATTGCCTACGAATATACATACCGCGGACAAACTTTCCAGGTTGGGGAACTTTCCACTTCATCAGGTATAAGTGCACCGCAGACATTGATCCTGAAATTGATCAAACCCTCAAACTTTACACCGAACAGTTACACGTGGTCCCTGATGATGAAGAACGTGTATGCCATCGGTGCTTACCAGATCCAACAGGAAGAATTCATCATGGAGGTGATGTACCGGGATGATAAAACGGGGAACAGCATCAATTACCTGCCCGAAGGAAATCTCAATAAGTCCACGTTACTGAGCTTGCTCAACTTGGACAACATGAACTCACAGAAGGATCCCTACCCCGACGGTGTGTTCGACTTCATAAATGGGATCACTATATTGCCCGGCAACGGCAGGATCATATTTCCCCTTCTTGAACCGTTCGGTTCCGACCTGGAAAAGATATTGAGGGACAGCCTGCCTGCTGAAACCGCCGACCAGGCAGTTGAAAAGTACATTTTCCGGGAACTTTATGACAGCACCAAAACAAAGGCACAGCAAATCGCGGAAAAGAATAAATTCCTGCTAATGGGTACCTATTCATCAAGCTCAAGCTCGGAGATCATGCTGAATGCGATGAATGTACCTGAAGGATCCGTTAAAGTGATAGCCGGCGGACGTGAACTTGTGGAGGGGCAGGATTATACCGTTGATTATACGCTTGGAAGGGTGACCATCATCAACCAGGGCATCCTGGAGTCCGGAACTCCGGTGAAAATCGCCCTTGAAAACCAGTCGTTGTTCAATTTTCAGACGAAAACCATGGTGGGATCGCATTTTGATTATACGATCTCT
Source organism: Bacteroidales bacterium (assembly GCA_021738565.1). Taxonomy (GTDB): domain Bacteria; phylum Bacteroidota; class Bacteroidia; order Bacteroidales; genus M55B112. The sequence continues at coordinate 31,437 of JAIPBT010000009.1, read as the reverse complement.
GACAATTTCAATGTAGGAGCAACTGTACTGCACCTGACAGAGCGGCCCCATACACAGAAAGTAAATATCGGTAACGAACCCATTTCAAATACCATCTGGGGATTGAATACATCCTATTCAAAACCTGCCCCGATTATTACCACAATTGTGGATAAGCTGCCTTTCATAGAAACCAAGGCGCCTTCCCAACTGACGGTGATCGGGGAATTCGCGCACCTGATCCCGGGTCACTCCAGGGCCATTGAAAAGGAAGGGAATGCCTACATTGATGATTTTGAGGGAAGCGAAACCTCCATCGATATGAAGCATTTTTCTGCCTGGCACCTCGCAAGTACTCCACGCCTTTTCCCTGAGGCAGAACTGAACAATGACCGTCGATATGGTTACGGAAGGGCAAAATTTGCATGGTACCAGATCGATCCGCTTTTTCACAGGAACAATTCAATGACTCCCCAGCATATCAAGGAGAATTCAGACCTGCAATCAAATCCATATGTTTATGAGCTTTTTGAGCAGGATATTTTTCCCGAAAAAGAGAACCCGCATGGCACTCCTACCAACATCCCGGTGCTGAACGTAGCCTATTATCCCAGGGAACGCGGACCCTATAATTATGATTATGAGCGGATAGATGCTGCAGGCAGGTTGCTTGATCCACGGCAGCGCTGGGGAGGCATGATGCGTGAGATCTATTCCAGTGATTTTGAGACAGCCAATGTTGAGTTCATTGAATTCTGGCTGATGGATCCCTATGCAGGAATGGAAGGACAGGCAGGAGGTGAATTGCATTTCAACCTGGGAAATATTTCCGAGGATATTTTGAAAGATTCGCGCAAAATGTTTGAGAACGGACTTCCTCCTTCAGAGAATGTGGAAAAAGTGGATACCACAGTCTGGGGAAGGGTTCCGGTTGTACAGTCTCTGGTCAATGCATTCGATAATGACCCGGAATCCAGAAAATACCAGGATGTGGGGCTGGACGGAATCAACAGCGAAGAAGAAGCCTCCTTTTTTGCACTTCAGGATGACGATTTCATTGTTCGCATTGAAGCCCTCTACAATGGTGGTCAACTGTCACAGGCAGCTTATGAAAAGATCCTCGATGATCCCTCTTCAGATGACTACCATTATTTCAGGGGCAGTGATTATGATGTGTCGCAGCTTGGCATCCTCGAAAGATATAAAGATTTCAACAACCCGGAAGGAAACTCTCCGAGCGACCTGGACAATACAGAGTCCTATGCAACTTCAGGTACTACATTGCCTGATATCGAAGACATCAACCGGGACAATACGTTGAGCGAAAGCGAGAGCTATTTTGTTTACCACGTGAATCTCAGTCCCGGGGAACTCGAAGTAGGAAGGAATTACATCGTTGATAAGGTGGTCGACAATGTGACATATGAAAATGAAAATACCCAGGATGTGGCATGGTACCAGTTCAGGATCCCTATCCAGGATTATGATAGAGCAGTAGGTGGGATCTCCGATTTCAAGACCATACGTTTTATGCGCATGTTCCTTACCGGCTTCGAGGATACAGTCATCCTTCGCTTTGCAAAACTTGAGCTGGTCAGGGGCGAATGGAGAAGGTACAACCTGCCTTTTATCCAGGGCGGAGAGGACTGGACTGGAATTGAGCCTCCCGAGGGAACCCTCGCAATATCCGCCGTGAGTATTGAAGAAAATTCAGGCAAACAGCCGGTAAACTATACGCTTCCTCCCGGTTTCACAAGACAGATAAGTCCTACAGAACCACAGTTGAGGCAGCTGAATGAGCAATCCATCGTGCTGAAAGTGCTTGAGCTCGGAGATGGTGATGCCCGGGCAGCCTATAAGAATACGGAACTTGACATGCGCCAGTACCGGAAGATCAAGATGGAGGCGCATGCCGAGGCCCTGATCGATGACAATTTGCGGGATAAGGAACTCACAGCGTTTCTCAGACTGGGGTCCGATTACCAGGGAAATTATTATGAATACGAGATCCCGCTGGTTCTTACACCACATGGCAGGTATAATAACGACAGTGAGGCGGACCGTCTGATCGTATGGCCCGAGGAGAACAAATTCGAAATTGATCTTTCACTTTTTACAAAGGCCAAACAGGAAAGAAACAGGCAAATGGCCGATCCGAACAGCAATGTGACCCTTAACTCGGTCTATTCCGAATATGATGAAAAGGGCAACAAAGTTTCTGTATCGGGCAATCCAAACCTGAGCAGTATCCGGACCATCATGATCGGAGTCAGGAACCCCAAGAGCGGCAGCAACATCAATATTGATGATGGGTTGCCGAAATCGGGTGAGATCTGGCTGAACGAGTTGCGGCTCACAGATTTCGATGAGAGCGGGGGATGGGCTGCAAACGGAAGGGCCTCGGCACGGCTTGCCGACCTGGGCAATGTTACATTTTCAGGTTCAACGAGTACCCCCGGTTTTGGAAGCATTGAGCAGAAAGTGAATGAAAGGGCGCAGGAGCAGGTGCTTCAGTACGACCTCTCATCCAATATTGAGATGGGAAAAATATTCAATGAAGAGACAGGTATATCAATCCCTCTCTATGTCGGTTATTCCAAATCGGTGGTCAATCCCGAATACAACCCGCTGGATCCTGACATTCCCCTGAAGGAGGCAATTGATGAAGCCAGGGACAAGGCCGAACGTGATTCGATCAAACGTTATTCCCAGGATGTGGTGGAGCGAAAATCCTTTGCGCTGACGAATATGAGAATTGCACCCATGGGTTCCGGACAGGCAAGGATCTATTCGCTGTCAAACTGGTCCACAAGTTTTTCTGTGAATGAAATGAGCAGTACAAATCCGAACCTGCAGTACTACAATACCCAGAAAGCAAAAGTCAACCTGAATTATAACTTCAATAACAGGCCAAAGAACGTGCAGCCATTCAGCAAGGTTAAGTTCTTAAGCAGCAAGTGGTTCCAGTTGATCAAGGATTTTAATTTTTATTACCTGCCATCGCGGATTTCATTCAGGACAGACATGGATCGCAGGTATATGGAGAAGCAAATCAGGAACATCAGCAATCCCGATTTCCTCGTTCAGCCTACCTTTAAAAAGGACTTTTACTGGAACAGGGATTACAACATCAAGTTCGACCTTTCAAAAAATCTCAAATTTGACCTTTCCGCATCCAACATCGCCAGGATAGATGAACCGGAAGGAAGGTTCAACCGTGAGCTGGACCGATATGAGACATACCGGGATTCGGTCATACAGAATATCAAACAGATGGGAAGAACAACGAGCTATTACCACCAGTTCAACCTGAGTTACTCATTGCCCATCAATAAGATTCCTCTGCTGGACTGGACCACGCTTAACGGACGCTACAACGGTACCTATGGATGGGATGCAGGACCTGAGATACCCGATGATCCCGACCTCGGTCCCATTGAGCTGGGCAATACCATTAAAAATTCCTATAAAATACAGGTCAACGGACAGCTGAATTTTGTGAACCTGTATAACAAATCGAATTACCTGAAGAGCATCAACAACAAGTATCAGAGCAGCACCCGCGGGAGAACGGGCCGGATGCAACAGCCAAGACAGGAAGAAAAGGAGCAGCGGACAAAGATCAAGACATTTGAACAGGACGGCCTTTATTTCAGGGAAGGTTCCGGGCGCAACATAATCCATAACCTGAAAACTGAAGATGTAAAAGTTACCTTGTACAATGAAAGCGGCCAGGAGGTGGAATTCGACCTTGAAGTACAGTCGGACCGCAGGATCAGGGTAACAACAGAAACAAGGGTTAGGAACGGCCGGCTCATTGTTGAGGGTACAATCCTCAGGGGAGAGGATCCCCTGGTGTTTGTCCTTGAAAACAGCATCAGGATGCTTATGGCGGTCAGGACCGTGAATCTCACCTATACCCGGAGCGGGGGAACCATGCTGCCGGGATTCATGCCCGAAACAAGGATCCTGGGTATGGAGAACTATAACGGACAGATCACCCCGGGATGGGAATACATTGCAGGCTGGCATCCTGATAATTTTGCAGAAAACGCCTATTACAGCGGCTGGCTTACCTACGATCAGGCACTGAACGATCCGTTCAACCTTAACTATTCGGAAAGGTTTAATTTCAGGGCCAATGTGGAGCCTATAAAAGGACTAAGGATTGATGTTACAGGAAATATGTCGGTATCTGAAAATGAAACCGAATTCTTTACAGCTGATGAGAATGGTAATTTGCCGTCACCACAGGACAGGGGCAGGGTGCAATCAGGAAACTTCAACATGTCCTATTTTTCATGGGGGACGGCTTTTGAGAGCCTGGCTCCATCCATGGTGGATTCCTCCGGAGCCTTTAATTACCTGAAGAACGAGGCCAGAAAAATCATATCGAACCGCCTGGCAGATGAATATTACAACAAATCGGGAATTTATCTGGCTGATTCGTCCGGATCCGGATTTTATGATGGGTATGGCCCTACGTCACAACAGGTGCTGGTCCCTGCCTTTCTTGCAGCCTATGGATACAGGTCGGCCGACAATGTGCCACTCCGTGCCGTGCAAAGTATCCTGAATGTCATGCCCAACTGGAAAATTACTTATGATGGGCTAAGTGACATCGAAGCACTCAAGGAATATATAAATTCAATTTCCCTGAACCACTCATACAGGTCAACATACACAATCGGCTCTTATATTTCAAATCCCTTCTTCTATATTGATTCCTCACTCGGAGTTCCCATTGCCTATGACCTGCAGGGAAATTTCAGGGTGGATCAGACCATCAATACGGTGACGATCAACGAGCAGTTCAGTCCCCTCATTAACCTGAACATGGACTGGAAAAACAGCCTTACAACCCGGTTCGAGGTAAAAAAATCACGCACAGTGGGATTGAATATGGCCAATACCCAGGTGAATGAGATACGTTCCAATGAATATGTTTTTGGTGCCGGCTACAGGTTCAATTCTGTTCAGCTGATCATAAACAACAATGAGATCAACAGCGATCTGAATGTCAGGGTCGATTTCTCATACAGGAACAATATGACCGTTATCCGGAAGCTTGAGGATATATCCGGAAGCTCCATCACTGCCGGACAGGAAATACTGAGTGTCAAAGCAACAGCGGATTATCAGCTGAGTGATAAATTCATTTTCAGGGCATTTTATGATCAGCGTATCAACAAGCCGCACATATCCAACAGCTTTCCCAATTCCAATTACAATGTCGGGTTCAGCCTTACTTTTACGCTTTAAAGATTTTCATCGGTTCGGGTATTCCTTTCTTCCGAAAAAACCATTACTTTTATGAACAGCAATATAAAATTCTTTTGTTATGAATGTTCCATCTAATTTGAAGTACACCAAGGACCATGAATGGGTTCTGATTGAGGGTGATACGGCTACCGTAGGCATCACTGATTTTGCCCAGGGAGAACTGGGTGATGTGGTTTTCATTGAAATTGAGACACTGGGAGAAACACTGAGCCAGGGCGATACCTTCGGTACCATCGAAGCTGTGAAGACCGTCTCAGACCTTTTCATGCCTTTGGGAGGTGAAATCTCAGAAGTAAATGATAAGCTTGAAGGGACCCCGGAACTGGTGAACAGTGATCCCTATGGTGAAGGATGGATGGTGAAAATTAATATCAGTGATGCTTCCGGGGCGAATGGACTGCTTGCCCCCCAGGATTACGAGTCGCTTGTCGGATAATTGTATCTGAAAAGATCATTTGTTCCACTTCACCCCGAACATCAGCCACCTTCCGGGCATGATCACACTTCTAATATTTTCTGTTGCTCCAGCGTCTGAAAATATATCGATATCCCGTTGCTGTCAGAAGGCTATTCATCCAGGGCAGAAATGTCATCATCGTTGTCTGAACCCGGGGAAAATGATGTGTGCAAAGGATTGGCGTGCAATTCATCATACATCTTGCGGTTCCTGATGATGTCACGGGCTATATAGACTGCATTTTTGAAAGAATCTGCATTTGCTTCATTCTTTCCTGCAAGTTCATAGGCGGTCCCGTGGGCCGGACTGGTACGGACGACGGGCAAACCTGCTGTAAAATTCACACCTGTATCACCCGAAATGGCTTTGAAAGGTATCAATCCCTGGTCATGATACATGGCAAGGATCCCGTCGAATTTTGTGAATTTTCCCGATCCAAAGAAGCCGTCTGCAGAAAATGGCCCGAATACCAATGTGTTGTGCTTCTTGGCTTCTTCAATAGCGGGGATGATCACCTGCTGTTCTTCATTGCCCAGCAACCCTTCGTCCCCGGCGTGCGGATTGAGTCCGATCACGGCAATTTTCGGTTTGTTGATGTTGAAATCCTTTTGAAGTGACTGGTTAAGGATCCTGATTTTTGACAACACGCGATCCGTAGTGATGAATGATGAAAGCTGCGAGATCGGAATGTGACCCGCAACAACGCCTACTTTCATGTATTCACTTACCATGAGCATCAAGACATCATCTACATTGAAAATATCTTTAAGATATTCGGTATGACCGCTGTACCTGAATTGATCGCTTTGTATATTTTGCTTGTTGATGGGGCCGGTTACCAGTGCTTCAATTTTTTCATTTTTCAAATCATTGACAGCATTTTTCAGGGCAGTAAACGAAGAATTTCCTGCCTGCCCGGTTGATTTTCCAAGTTCAACCCGGATGTCGTCGTCAATGCAATTGATGATATTTACCCGTTTGCTGCTTGCCTCCTGCGGTTCCCTTATGGTATTGAAGTTGACATCTTCCATGTCCAATGCTTTTTTATGGTAGGCTGCAACTTTCGGTGAACCATAAATTACCGGTGTGCAAAACTCCAGTATGCGGGTATCTGAAAGCGCCTTTATGATCACTTCGTAGCTGATGCTGTTGATATCGCCATGGGATATGCCAATGATTGTACTCTTACTCATTGTTGTATTTTTTTGATTTGCTGGTTAAATAATCGAACAGAAGCCTGACCCCGATTCCGCTTCCCCCTGTACCGCGGTAATTGTCCTTTGATTTATTGAAAGCCGGACCTGCGATATCAAGGTGAATGAATGGATGTGTGGTGAATTTTTCAAGGAATTTTCCTGCAGTAATTGCCCCTGCATACCTTCCGCCGATGTTTTTCAAATCAGCGATGTCTGATTTAAGGAGCTCTGCATAATCATCCCAGAAGGGAAACTCCGCAATTCTTTCATGTGTAATTGAACCGGACTTTTTCAAAGCATCCATCTCCTCCTGTTTCGCATTGCCCATTCCAACGATGGCATAATTGCCAACGGCAACATGAGCGGACCCGGTAAGGGTTGAAAGTTCTATGATCAATTCAGGATCATACCGGTCGGCATAACTAAGGGCATCAGCAAGTATCATCCTTCCCTCTGCATCCGTATTCATTACTTCCACGGTGGATCCATTGTACATTTCGATCACATCACCCGGAACATAGGCATTGCCGTCAGGCCGGTTATCGGTTGCAGGAATGAGACCGATCACATGAATTGGAAGATTGGCACGGGAGATGGCATAGAAAGTTCCTGCAACAGCTGCTGCACCACTCATGTCACACTTCATGTAATCCATCGAATCATGCGTTGGTTTCAGGCTCAATCCGCCGGTGTCATAAACTACTCCTTTCCCGACAAGAACGATGGGGCGGGGGTTAACCTTATCTTCAGGTTTCCACTCAAGAATACTGAAAGTAGGAGGGTCAATGCTCCCTTTGTTCACCGCGAGCAAACCACCCATGCGCAGGGATTCTATTTTCTTTTTATTAAAAACCTCCACCGGGAAGCCTGCTGCATTCCCCTGGCTCACAATTTCTTCTGCTAATTTTGTTGCAGTCAGATACGACAGTGGTTCGTTTACAAGGTCTCTGGAAAAGGCGTTGCCCTCAAGTACTGCGGATGCAGCAATTATATCTTCTTCGGTAATTCCTTCACTGAAAAGTACCGTTTCTTTTAGCTGAAAATCCTTTTCCTCTTTTTTTGACCTGTATTTATTGAACCTGTAATTCGTAAGATACAGTCCTTCAGAAAATGCAAGCACCTGACTGGCAGTCACTCCGGCATTTATAACGGTGATGGTTTCGGCGTCATATTCGCTGAGCAGCGGATATATTGAAAATGCTTTTCTGCGCGCATCCTCCAGTTCATTGTATACCGGTTTTTTCTGGCTCCTGAAAAGTTGAATGACAGTTATTCCCTGTTTTCCTGTGATCAAAGTAACATCCTTTTCCGCGGCAATTCTTTCTTTTATAAAATCAGACTGCTGATCATTCTTTATGTAAGGGAGCAACCCGGAGAAGTCTTTGCACAGTATTACCCGGTTAGGCATCAGCTCGTCTGTCTGGGAGAGACGGATCTTCATCTTAATTAATTTTAGTGCAAAGATATAATAATTGCGTGATGGATGGTCAAAGTCACATGATCATCAGTAAGCGGTTTCATGTTATGATCTCAGCAGGTAATTGGTCAGCCGCGTTTGGCGAATTCAGTCAGCCTTTCCTGGTTCTGTATGGAAATATGATTTTTTAGCATCCGGATAATTCCCTCGTTATGAAAATAGCGCAATGCCCGCGTGACACTTTCCCGCGTGGAAGCGATCATCTGGCCAAGTTCGGCACGGCTCAGCCAGAGTTCAAAGCTATTGCTTTCATAGACTTCCTCTGAAAGATACATCAGGAGACTGGCCACTTTTCCAAAGCTCTGGGTTTTGTTCAGGCTTAAAAAGCGCTTGTGGTTTTTTATCGATTCCCGGCTGAGCGATACCAGGATCTCCCTGGCAAAATTTCCGTTTCCAGCGATCAGTTTGCTAAAGGTTCCCTTGTCAATAAAGCAAACGTCAGCATCTGTAACCGATTGATAGGAGTAGAGGCTGGCAGAATTGGTGCATAATCCCAGCAGACCGATATAGAACCTGGGCTTGACGATCTGGACCACCTGGTCGGAGGTGTTTTCATGACTGATGAATTCTTTGATGTATCCCGATCTCAAATATATCAGCGATTCCACAGGTGTTTCCTGCTTTCTCAATACTTCTCCCCTGCGAAAGGTTGTCTGGTAGGTATGGGCTTCCATATTCACCAGTTCATTTCTGGTAAGTGTTTCAAGTGCACATGATCCTACCAGGCAGGTACTGCAACTGATGGTTTCATTCATCGCAATTGTGATTTGTATGCAAGATACAAAAATGTGATAAATCGCACACTATAATGTGATTAATATCACTATATTTTAATTGATTCAATACAATGTAAATGGTAATTTGCTGCCACTTATTGTTGTCTGATCAAACAATCAAAGGTGGTTGAATTGGTCTGATGGCAGTTTTGGGAGTTTGCGCTCCTTTTCAGGGTCTTTGAAACTGTAGTTATTTGTTTTCCTTAAGTGGTATTTTTTTAAGGGAGAAATTCAAAGACAGTTTCGATGATTTTTGTGAGACATTTCGGATTTTTCAGCAACTGAAATGCAGTTTTAATTTCATGGTTTCCCGGGCAGAGTGAGCAATGCAGATGTTCCTCTGCCCGATTTGCTTTCCAGCGGTTTATTTTGATATTAATTCTTCCCCGAACATTCTGTTTTTTCATTGGGCAGGTCCGCTGCTGTTGATGATTTTTTCTTACCGGGATAAGGAATTCCGGGTTTATTGAGTTTTTTTTACAGCATCATGCCCATTATATGAGATTAATTAGTAGTTTCGGAATCAAACATAAACCAAATAATTACTAAATTATTTACCAATGAAATTAATGCATCGAACCATTGTTATTTTCACAGCTTTGTTCCTGGTCTCTTCATTGCTGTCTGTTCGGGCAGAGCCGGATTCAAAGGATACCGCTCCATCACTCAAAGGAAAGAAAGTATTGTTTGTCTGGGGTGGCTGGCCCGGACATGAACCTGAAGAATGCAGGGATATTTTTGTTCCCTGGATGCGGGCCGAGGGAGCGGAGGTGACTGTTTCCGACAACCTGGAAATTTACAAGGATGAAGATTTTATGCAGTCGCTTGATCTGATCGTGCAGATTTGGACCATGGGAACCATCGAAAAAGAACAGGAACAGGGATTACTCAAGGCTGTCAAATCGGGAATAGGAATTGCAGGCTGGCATGGTGGTCTGGGCGATGCCTTCCGAAACAATACGGAGTACCAGTTCATGGTTGGCGGCCAGTGGGTTGCGCATCCAGGCGGTGTGATAGATTACAGTGTTGATGTTATCGACAAAGAGGATTATGTGACCAGGGGACTGGAAAAATTTGACATGCACTCGGAGCAGTATTACATGCACGTGGACCCGAATGTGAAAGTGCTGGCTACAACTACTTACAATGGTGATCATGCTTCATGGATCGATGGAGCGGTTATGCCGGTGGTTTGGAAAAAAAGATATGGAGATGGAAGGGTGTTCTATAACTCACTTGGACATGTGGCATCTGATTTTGATGTACCTGAAGCGCTTGAAATGATGAAACGTGGCATCAGGTGGGCCGCTGAGAGCAAATACGCGGAAAAAGAACCATGGCTTGCCCCGGTTTACAAATGATCTGATCGAATTCCCCGGGCCTTCCGCATGTAATATTTTTACGCGCCTTGATCTTGAACATTATGGTCCAGCCACTGCACTTTATTGACATACACTAAATAAGGAGATAAATGTTCGGAATACATGAACAATGAATTGACATTTTGTTTTCTATTGTATACCTTGCATAAGCAGGGGAGGTAAAGTGCAGGATGAATTTCCAACCAAAAAGCCATAAAACTATGAAAAGATACAGACCCATTCTCATTATCCCTGTTTTGTTGTTTTCCCTATCAGCATGTTGTGAGAAAAAAACTGACATTGAAGCTGAAAAGAAGGCAATCATTGAATTGATCAATGCTGAGACAGAGGCCTATACGGATTATGACTTTGAAAAAGTATGTTCATTTTATGTGCACGACAGCTTGAATTTCAGGCTTACATCCGGCGCTGATGACCATGTGTTCCTTGAGGGCTGGGATGACATAGAAGATTTTTTCAGGAATGACCTTGTCAATGAAAGTCCGGAACGACCCCTTGATACGCGAATTACGGTATCCAAGGACGACTACCGGATTAAACTGTATGAAGAATCTGCTTATGTGCTATGCACTGAAACATGGACCTATGAGATCCCTGATGATACAATTGAGATCAGCAGCCGGCAGGTGAGGTTCCTTGAAAAAGTGGAAGGCGAATGGAAGATCGTTTTCCTTTCATTCATTGGAACTTCAGGATATGAGGAAGAGGAAGAACTTGAAGAACTTGGGGTCGGGTTCAATACGGTGCTTTGATCCTGTGCAGGTCTATCCCTTTATTATTTTCACTTTTACCCGTAATTTTCACCCTCTTTTGCAGTAAATTACCGGTGTATGACGATTGAAATAGTCCTTTCTTGCTTTTTTTTTCCTCTTTTGATATTACAATAGGGCTGAAAACGCGTGGCATATGTGAAATATTTTTGGTTTCCTGTACAATTAAAACATTTTCAATAAAAAGAAATATATATATAAATAGTGTATTATATATATATTTTTTAGATCAGAGAGATTGGTTAACCGAAGATCATTTACCGACCTACCGTGCCCTCCGTAGCCTCCTTTGGGCACCGTAGTACTTACGCGAAGGTCTCGGCGAAGGAGGGCCGACCCACCGACGAACTGATATGGTTGCAGTTTATGGATTCCTGCACGTATGGGGAAACGGCACCATTTCAAAGTAAGAGGTATATTTGTTTGAGCTGCATGGAATTATTTATAAATTCGGGACATCATTAACCATTAAAATGCAATACAAGTGAAAGCGCTCCTAAAATCAGCATTATTCATTTTAACAGCATTCATTCTTGTTTCCTGTGGGGGAAGCAGGCTTGAATCACCGAACATCCTTTTCATCATGTCTGACGACCACGCTTACCAGGCCATCAGTGCCTATAGCGATGATCTGATAGAGACCCCGAATATTGACAGGATCGCCGAAGAAGGTATGCTGTTCAGCAATGCATGTGTTACAAACTCCATTTGCGCACCTTCAAGGGCGGTTATTCTTACAGGTAAGCACAGCCACCTGAATGGAAAGATCGACAACAGGTTCCCGTTCGATACAACGAATATTACCTTTCCCCAGCTGTTCCAGGAAGCGGGCTATCAGACAGCCATGTTTGGGAAGCTACACTTTGGCAACAATCCCAAAGGGGTGGATGTGTTTAAAATATTGCCCGGACAGGGCAATTATATCAACCCGGATTTTATTACCAACGATGGCAAAATCAAGGTAGAGGGCTACGCCACCGATGTGATTACTGACTTCACGCTTGATTGGTTAAAAAACCAGCGCGATTCGGATAAACCTTTTCTCGCTTTTTACCTTCACAAGGCACCCCACCGCCCCTGGTGGCCGCATTGGGAGAAATTTGATGCGTGGAGTAAGAAAACTTTCCCCGAGCCTGAGACTTTGTTCGATGATTATTCAAACCGGGGCACTGCCGCCAAAACGGCCGAAATGAACCTGCTGTATCATATGCGGTATCCTCACGACAGTAAGATACGCCCCTCCACCCTTGAAGAGATGGGAGATGTACAACCTCATGTACCATCTTATGAATGGGGTTTTAACGGTCCGTACGAAAACCGTGTAAACGATGCCCAGCGTGCATATTATGAACCGGTACTCGACAGTATAAACGATTGGTTTAAAGCCAACTGGCCCAGCATGACCAACGAAGAGAAAATGCGATGGAAATACCAGCGCTACATGCAGGATTACCTGGCCACCATAGCCTCGGTGGACGAAAATGTGGGACGCGTACTCGATTATCTCGATGAAAGCGGCCTGTCTGAAAATACAATTGTGGTCTATACTTCAGACCAGGGATTCTACCTGGGTGAGCATGGATGGTTTGACAAGCGGTTTATCTATGATGAATCCTTTAAAACCCCGCTGCTGATCCGGTGGCCCGGTGAGGTAGAACCCGGATCCGTCTGCGGGGAGATGGTGCAAAACCTCGATTTTGCGCAGACTTTTCTTGACATGGCAGGTATTGAAGCACCCTCCGATATGCAGGGAGAGAGCCTTGTGCCGCTGCTTAAGGGTGACTTAGAAGCCTGGGAGCGTGAAGCAGTATATTACCATTATTACGAATATCCTGCTGTTCACATGGTAAAGCGGCATTACGGCATTGTAACACAGGAATACAAGCTGGTGCATTTTTATTATGATGTGGATGAATGGGAGTTATATGACCGTAAAAATGATCCGCTTGAATTGAACAATGTATATGATGATCCGGCATATGCGGATATCCGCGAAGAGCTACACCAACAGCTGAAGGAGGTGAGGAAGTATTACAAAGATTCCGGAGAACTCGATCAGAAGTTTATAGATCTCTATAACCAATAATAAAATAGCAGCGTTTCCACGTAGCGGGGGTAATGAATTTTTGGATTCGCAGCTACAGAAATAATTAATACATTATAATGTAGATGCATGTTGCGTAACCGTTCCATAACAGACCGGGAAGCTTATTCAGGAATTAAAAAATGGCAGTGTATAAGTTGTTCCCCAATTACGGAGGATTAAAGAAGTATTGATTCGGATATGATTTTCCATGTTGCATCGTTTCCTATTCAGAAGTGAATGCAAATTGTCTGGAATATAAATACCGGGGTTAAATGCGGATGATCAAAATGAGAAGGACCATATTAATCATATTAATATTATTTGTTTCGCTGCTTTCACATGCACAGAGAAGCAAGGTGCTGGCTGTATTTCAATTGATAGAATCTGAAAAATTCAAGGAAGCAAAAGAGGCCGTGGAAGAGGCCGTGAAGGACGAAAAAACCTGGAAATGGCCCAGGACTTGGTATGCAAGGGGGTTGTTGTGCCAGGAAGCATACCAGAAAGGGATCAAAGAGAATGACAAAAGCATGTATGAACTGTATCCCAATCAGTTGTATGTTGCCTATGAATCCTATGACAAAGCATTGAAGTATGACCGTGGCGGACGGCTGGATGATCAGATCGCTGCGCGGATGGTACTTCTTGCCAATGATATTTTAAAGGTCGGGGAAAAGAAATATGCTGCTGGAGAATATTCCAGCGCACTGAAAGCCTTTGAACACGTGATCATGATCAATGAAAATCCTGTGCTTTCTTTACAGACTGATGCAAACCTTATTTACAATACTGCTCTTGCTGCCTACAGAAGCGGATCCTGGGATGTCGCCCTTGAATACCTCAATTTGCTGGAAGCAGGTAATTTCTCTTCCAATGTTACCCATCTTCTGTATTCTGTACAAATGGCAAAAGGAGATTCATTGGCCGCTGAAAGAACGCTAATTGCAGGGATCAGGAAGTACAGGGGCGACAACAACCTGGTGCTTATGCTGGTTGACCTGTTGCTAAGGGATAATAAGTCAGAAAAGGCTGTCCATCTGCTCGACAGTGTTGCGGCCATTGATACTGGGAACTATATATATGCCTATGCAAAAGGACTGGTCCACCAGCATACAGAAGATTATTATCCAGCAATAGATGCATACAAGGAAGCCATTCAGCTGGCTCCGGATACCGCTGCTTTGTATGCAAACACCGGAGTTTGCTATTACAATGCAGGGATTGAGATCCAGGACCATGCAAGAACCATCTCGAACAACAGCGAGTATGTGCGTGAGAAAGCCCGTTCTGAGGAGGCTTTCATATCAGCAGTTGAATGGCTTGAAATGGCCGTAAAAAAGAATTCCCGCGATGAAAATGTTGTAGAACTCCTTCAGCAATTATACAGTATGCTGCACATGAATAAAGAGGTTCCCTAGAACTTAAAAGAGAAATTCAATCCGACAAATTCCTTCAGTTGCATCTTTGGCTCCTTCAGTGGACTGCCATCATCCAGCAGCACCTGTTCACCGGCATCATCCAGCACAGGGAACCGGATATCGTTATCGTAAATGATATGCAGGTTGAAGCTGATGGTAAAATACCAGTTGATCCTTTTTTCAAGGTTCAGTTCCCAGTCGACATCCACATTCTGCAGCTGGTCGAAATAATTGGCAAAAAGCCTGACAGAATTTGACATGTCCAGCCCCTCAAGCAGTGTAATGCTGTTTGTTGCCACAAGCTGACCTCCCAATTCCTGTCTCACCATCTTATTTTCCTCTATACCATGTACCGTTTGATCGATGGTTGTGTCCAGTACGAAAGTGTTCTTATAGGAAAGGGGAGAAAAATTAAACACAGTCTTTTTAAACGGCTTGTATTCAGCACCCACACCAACAGTGAATGTGCCGGGATTCAAAAATTTTGATACCACAACTGAATCATTGGGGTAGTTGTAACCCCTGGCGATCTGATTTTTCATATAGAATACCGTACTGAAGTCGACCTTTTTACTGATTACCTTGTTGTATTGCGAATTGATCTCAAACTGATCTGTATTGGTGCGTATACCGTATTCTTCAGTAATGAGGGATCCGTATTTGAGCCGGCCGTTGGTGATCCATTTTGTATCTGACCTTGTATTGTTGTACTGGGCCCCGCCTTTTAAATCCACCATCGTAGCAACAGAACTTTCACCTCCTTTCGACCAGTTGGAAAGATAGGTTTGATTGAATGCAAGCAGGCTTGAGAATTCAAAGTCCCAGTATACAGGGATCACTTCCAGTGGATCGACCTTTAAAAGGAAACTTTCAGGCTCGGTCCTGGGAATCGGAATTTCCTGTGTAGGTTGTTTTTCCGGACGGTTGATCAGCACTTCTTCTTCAAGAAACAATGAAAGATCATATTTTTCAGGGTTTCCAAGCCATACGGTAATGGAATCATTCTTATAGTTCTTGATCCAGAAGCGGTATAATTCATCATTATCTGCTGATAACCAGAAGGGGGTTTTATGTCCATACATATCTGTAATATTCAGCATCACAGAATCCCTCTTATAAATGTGCCCGGTCAAAGTGAGCACTGCTGATTTAAGGGAATCCGGCATTCGCCTGTTGTTGACTATATAAAAGGGAGATCCCTTGTCTGCGGTCAGGACTTTCAGCGTGTCATAAAAAACAACTTTACTCCTGTCGGGAGTCAGACTGTATGCTTTTTCTTCCTCCTGAATTAATGGTGGAATGACCATGTTGTTCCGGAAACCATATAGCTGAATATTCTTTGCATCCAGGCTGGCACTGTCGATGAATACCTCCATGAGCGTATCCTGTCTTAACAGGTGCAATTTTCCGGTTTCAACGACGGTGTCACTGACCAGCGATGTATCTACAATTGCGTGAGGCAGGGTATCCTGTTTCATGTCTGCAGTATCGTTGGGCACATTTTGAAAAGTACGGGTTTCCCTGATCAGGATGCGGGTGGTATCTGCCAATCTCTTCCATACGGTTTGGATGGTAATCAACGGCTCCTTTTTAAGGAGGGTCGTATCAATGATGAATGTTGAATCGTTGAGCCATTTCAATGGCAATGTATCATTTTTGACAAGTTCAGTTTCACCGATCAGGATTGAATCGTAGGGAAATACAGACAGTCTTTGTTCTGTTGAGTCGTAAGGTACATAGTACTGTCTGATCAGATGTTGGAGCGACTGTTTCATAACGGTACCACCTGGTCTCCAGTATTGTTCATGGCCTAAAATATTTGTTATGTACATGGCAGCTGAATCAACTGAAAGGACAACAGGTTGATTGTTGGGTGCATCTTTCTGTGGTTGAATGGAATCGGTTTTCATAATAGAGGAATCATGGCGAATTTTAATTGTATCCACCACGGTCAGCATTGTATCTATGGGACTGACAATCGGTTTGCCTGTGTAGGTGTTTTCAACTGTTGTATCGGTTGCAGCATGGACCGTGTCGATGCTGCCCTGTCCGGACAAGCTGCCTGTGATCAGGAATCCGAGGGTAAGAAAAATGATATGTCTCATCTTTAAAAGATTTTTCATTGTTGGAACTTCTAATACAAAAATGATACCTGTTTCAGATACAGGCTCAGTTCTTCTTCCAAAGTAAAAATAATATTGGCATCAAATAAAACGAAGTCCATTCGTGTAAGTTGTGTAATTCAATCCAGTATAATACAAATGAGCTTAATATAATAAATACATGGGATTAATTCCGGTAAAGCATACAATTCCATAGGATTTCATTTTGGATAAAGGTTTTTTCCTTCCGGTGGAATTCATTACAATGCCAAACCGGATCGGGCTTTTCCGGGGCAGTATTGGAGATGAACATTATTCATCGAGCTTTCTGAGTGCAAAAGCATAGGCGCCCATGGCTATGGCTTTACTTGCACCAATGCGGCTAGTTGCAATACCGAGGCGGGGAATGGGATCGTAATTAACCGTTTTGCCGGTGCCCGGAACAGGAATTTCCTTTGAATAATCGCGGTAAAATTGCTGCTGTTCAAGTTCATCGTCCAGGTTGAATATTCGCTGAACCAGTCGTGAAAGTTCTTCCGTATTTGAGGGGTGGTAATTTGTATTCAGCTCTTCCATTACCGAAGGCATATAGAGGTCACGCGCACCTGTGATGCCTCCACCGATAACCAGTATGCCATCCACGAAAGTAAGCAGGTTGGCGACTGTATCTCCAAGGGCGCGTCCCATAAAGCGGTAAGCTTCCTTTGCAGCCCTGGAGTTACCTTTTTTGTTTCCAATGGCTATATTATATATGTCCCTGGGCATAAGATCATTGGGGTATTCAATGCCGGCTTGTTTTGCATATTCCATCTGTACAGACCTGGTACTTACGACATCCTCGGCATTAACATCAGTGTTGTACCTGTTGCTGAAAAGCCAGACTTCGGCAGCGGTTGAATTATCGCCGATAAAGAGTTCCCCGTTCCTTACGAGTCCGCCTCCAAATCCCGTTCCCAGTGTCAGGCCGACCAGGTTGTGGTATCTTTTCGGGCTTCCTGCCTTTTCGAGATTGCCATTAATTTCGGGAAGGATCCCCCCCAGGGCTTCACCGTAAGCATAGAGGTCGCCGTCGTTGTTAATGAATACAGGCAGATTGAAAGCTTCTTCCAGGACAGATTTTAGCGGCACTCCACCTCGGAAGGCGGGAAGGTTGTTAAGGTCACCGATGATGCCGTTTGGGTAATCGGCAGGGCCCGGAAAAGCAAAGCTGATGGCGACCGGTGTTATTTTAAGGTTATTCAGCAGTTCCGAGAACCCGTCTTTCATTGTCTGTATGCAGAGATCCAGGTCGTGCGCATTTGAGTTTTTACGGATCTCTCCCATGACGGGGTTGCCACCCCGGGTGGCTGAAAAAACAAAGTTGGTACCCCCGGCGTCCAGGGTAAGTACGATCCGCTGATCTTTCAGGATGTCCATCATTTATGCGTTTGCGGGTTTAATGGCGATAACAAGCACATACACAAGACAAGCGGCAGGTACAAGGAATCCGGACATCAGTCCGAGAAGGTCAGCTACACCACCGGTAAGAATCGGCACAACAGCAGCTCCAAGTATGGCAGTGATCATCAAACCTGAAATTTCATTGCTTCGCTCGGGCATTGTATCCACGGTAATGGAGAAGATCAGCGGGAATATGTTGGCAAAACCCAGCCCGATGATGAAGATAAATACTGTGGCAATGACATCCGTTGGTGAAATGTATATTCCGGCAATTCCAACAAGAGATACAATGGCGGTGATCACCAGGAATTTTTTTGGTGCGAGCCAGTTGAGGATGACTCCGCCCAGGAACCGTCCCGTGGTGAGGGATATGAAAAAGAACATGGTTCCAAGCAGGCCCTTCTCTTTGATATCAAAGTCAAATTTTTCCGACAAATAGTTGGGGAGTTTGGCACTCATGCTAACTTCTGCACCGACGTACAGGAATATACCTACGACCATTATCAGGACAAAAGGATTTTTCAACAAGCCAAAACAGGAGGAGAATGTGGCGGGATTTTCCTTATCCATTGCTTTTTCCTCAATCTTTACAATCAGCAGGTAGATGATCACCATGGCGATGATCGTTCCGTAAATGGGAAACAACACTTTCCAGTCGAGTCCGAAGTACCTCGCGGCAAGAATGGGGACCAGTGAACCAGAAAGTGATCCGATCGCCTTTACGAACTGTCCGAAAGAGAGGTTCCTGGAATATTTTCCTTCCGGTGATACATCCCTCATGATCGGATTCCCGGCAACCTGGAGCAGGGTGGCGCCGATTCCCATGAACAGGAGTCCTCCCAGGATCAGGGGAAAGGATTCATAATTACCGGCGATGGGAAGGATCATCCCGATCAGGGCTGCTAAAAGTCCCAGCATCAGAACGTGTTTTCTCCCCTTGCGGTCCTGGTAGAGTCCCATGGGAATGGAAAGAAGACCGAACATGATGAAAGCCATAAAAGTTACCAGTCCTGCCTCAAAATTGCTCAGACTGAAATCATTTTGAAGCTGGCTGGTCAGCGGTCCGGCTGCATCTGCAAATCCCATGATCAGGAATGCCAGGAAGATGGGTGTGGATTTCAGGAAATTACTTTTCATATTGGTCGTATAGTTTTGGAATGTAAAAATATAAGAATAAACTAAAAAATGCTCCCGGCTGCTAAAAATGAAAGTTGCAAAAGCTCCAGATTATTTTGTCACAAACTCTTAAATACTGAAGATCAGTATATTGTATGTAAAATTGCAAAAATGTTATATTCTTCCCTTATAAATATATTTTTTGTTTTATCATAAATATGATGGAAAGATCAATAATTCAATTACTTTTGTAACAATTATCTGATTCAGGAATTAGCGCACCTATTTACTATTCTCCTTATTTGGTTTTTAGTTTTTGCTTGCCTATTTTTTTAATCTAGTATTAAACATGCTGCAGTTTTTGAATCAACTGAGCGTAACAAATTTTAAAATGAATATTTATGTAGGAAACCTTGATTTCAGGGTAGAAGAAAATGAATTGGAGGAACTGTTCTCACAATACGGGAGAGTGTCCACCGCAAAAGTAATCACAGACAAATACAGTGGGAAGAGCAAAGGGTTTGGTTTTGTCGAGATGGAACAGGTCGATGAGGCCAGGAATGCCATTAAAGAATTATCAGGTACAGTTTATAAGAATCGTGAGATAATTGTAAATATAGCCAAAGAAAAAAAAGAAGTAAGAAACCAGTATTAAGAAAATTATGGAAACAGGAAAAGTAAAATGGTATGATCAGATCAAGGGATTTGGTTTTATCGAACCTGAAAATGGAAAAGATCTGTTCGTACATCGCACAGGTCTGAATTGTTCAGCAGACGAATTGCAGGAAGGAACGGAAGTAGAATTTGATATCAAGGAGGGCGACAAGGGCCTTTTTGCAGTTGATGTAGTTGTTGTAAAATAAATGATTTCCAATTAGGTCTTATTTGATACCCATCGCCCTCAAAGGCATGGGTATTAATTTTTTACAATGATACATTAAGTGCCGGAACCATTGAAAAATATGTTCGGTCAATCAATGCGTACATATTTTGAAGGAAAAATCAATCAAATTTATATATGGGTAGATCAAGGGAAACTTTCAACAAGAAAAAAGTAAGGACAACAAAAGAGAAAAAGCGCAAGGATAAACTTGCCAAGAAGCAGCAAAAGAAGGAGACAGAAAAGAAAAGCGGGCTCGATGACATGCTTGCCTACGTGGACGCATATGGAAACATTACCTCCACTCCGCCGGAGGAAGATAAAAAAGTTGAATCAAAACTTGAAGATATTGAAATCAGTGTTCCAAGGGACACATCGGAGCCTCAGGATCTTATCAGGGAAGGTGTTGTTGAGATGTACGACACCCAGAAGGGTTTCGGTTTTATCAGGGACAGTATTTCGAAGGAATCTGTATTCTTTCATGTGAACAATACCAGGGATGATGTAAGTGTTGGGAATAGGGTCAGCTTCGAAATGGAGAAAGGGCCCAAGGGAATGGTTGCAAACAATGTTGGGATAGTAAAATAGAGGTTGTTTGCCATATATATAATTCGCTATATTTTGAGAATCCCTAAACATCTGTTATATTTGCATCCGCAACAACAATAACAAAGTTCTTTAAACATATTGCGGGGTGGAGCAGTTGGTAGCTCGTTGGGCTCATAACCCAAAGGTCACAGGTTCAAGTCCTGTCCCCGCTACTAAAAACAGAGTGAGAGTGAAGAGCGAGAGCGATGAACTCTCGCTCTTTTTTTCTTCACTCTCGCTCTCCCACTCACTCTACTGCAGAGCGATGAACTCTCACTCTTTTTTGCGTTTTGAGCGCCGCGAAAAACCCCTCTCACACTGGCACTCACTCTGCTCCCTCCCTCCAGGTCATCATTTTTAATCATCAAAATTTGGATAATTGAAGATATAATTAGATATTTGTCTAAATATATAATTATACATTATGAATCGTGTATTTAAAGCATTAAATGATCCTATTAGAAGAGAAATCCTTGAGTTGTTGAGAGAAAAGGATATGAATGCTGGAGAGATTGCCGATCATTTTAACATCACAAAACCCAGTATATCCCACCATTTGGACCTGCTTAAACAAGCTGATTTGGTATTAAGTGAAAAAAACGGACAGTTTATAACATACTCATTAAATATAACTGTAGTTGAAGATATTATTCAATGGCTCATGAGTTTTAATCAAAAAAAATAGAATCATGAAATACAAGCAATTCCTGAAAAGGGAAGCTATTAATTGGCTTTTAATTCTGATGCCTTTCATTTACATTTTCCTGGCTTATGAAAAACTACCACGATTTGCACCATTTCAACTGAATAGTGAACAAATCATATATTATCAAATAATGTTCGTCATGGGCATCTCTATTGTTTGGTACTTCATATTGCTGGTGAGACCATCTATTGTACCCAAAACAACATTTCAAGAGTATCTGAAAAACTATCACAGAATAAGAACAATAATACTTGGTTTCACATCACTCCTATCATTGATTTTTATCTCTCAAAAGATTGGAATACCATTTAATTGGTCAAGGATTGCAATTATTCTATCTATGGTATATATCATAGTCATTGGGAATCTTTATCCCACGTTAAAACATAAACATCTTATTGGCATTAAAAATTCATGGACTCAAAGTAATGAACTGATATGGAAGAAAACTCACAGTTTAGCTGGTAAAGTTTTTTTTGTGGGTGGATTGCTAGGTGCTTTATATGGAATTCTATTTGATGTGAATCCTGTACCATATATGCCAGTCATTTATGTGGGATACGTTTTTACACTTGTTTTTATACCACATTTTTATTCCTATATGTTATTTCGCAAGACTCCGTCTCATGCACATCAATAAAACCTACCGCTTCCGCCAGATCCTTCAACAAATATAGGTTAGATATTTCGTCAATCCCCGCTACTACAAGCCCTCTGAAATCAATTGTTTCAGAGGGCTATTTTTATGAATGAAGGGCATTTCTCATATTTAGTTGATAAAATACTATATCAATATTTGCATTTGTTGAGGATGTTGTACTATATTTGCATAGGCTCCATCTGGATTTAGGCTTGCGTTCTACGCGAGAGTTGTTCAGGTCGAGCCTTTCTTTTCTGGATTTTCAGGCAATTCATCAAAATAAGTTCTTAAATATATCGGATTCTTGTCCGGATTTGAATATCGCCATCCAAATGCGTGCTTAATAAATTGATAGTATAAAAGAAAATATCCATTTGCTTTTTGCTCTGAAGTTAATCCGACTGGTTCATATGAATATTTCGGAATATAGTGTACAATCGAATCCGGTCAATAGTGTACAACCGAATCCGGTCAATAGTGTACAACTTTTTTGGATGTATTTTTCTTTTTTATTGAATTTTGGCGGCAGCGCCAGCGCCTTTAACTGGTGACAATCCGTCATATAGTGTACAACCGGATCCGGAGTAAAGTGTACACTTCAGGAAAAATTACTGATTGATTTGTGATTTTTGTGCTTCACAAAAAAGAAGCACTATGGCAAATACACCAATCAGTATGAACAAGATTAAACGCATTTTACAATTACGCTCCGAAGGAACGAGCAAGTTAAGGATCTCACAGGCAGTTGGTATGCACCGTACGGTGCTTGATAAATACCTGTTTAAGCTGGAGTTAACTGGAAAAGAATATCATGATCTTCTGGAGATGAATGAGGAGGATCTGGCGCAGATTGTTTACAGTGAACAAAACACCCCCAAGCCCGACAGTCGTTTGCATTATCTGCAAAAGCTGTTTACCTATTACACGGAGCAGTTGCGAATGCCGGGAGTAACGCGCCGGATATTGTGGGAAGAATATAAATCGGCACATCCTGATGGATATGGGTATACCCAGTTTTGTGAGCATTTTGCCAGGTATAATAGGCGAAATAAAGCCACGATGCACTTTACCCACCGGCCTGGCGAATATCTACAAGTGGATTTTGCAGGAAAATCATTGCACATAGTTGATCGTGATACAGGTGAGGTTATCGAATACCCGGTGTTGGTGTGTGTTTTACCTTTTAGTAACTACCCTTATATTGAAGCCTTGCCCTCGACCAGACAGGAATATCTCTTTGCAGCATTAAACCGATGTATGGAATATCTTGGCGGAGTTCCACGCAACGTGCTAAGTGATAACATGAAGCAGTATATCAGGAAAAATGAGAGATATGAGTTCACTTTTTCTGAGCTGGTCAATCAATGGAGCATCCATTATAACACGAACCTGGAGGCCACTCGTGTACGTTCGCCCAAAGACAAGCCTTCGGTGGAAGGAAGTGTATATATATCTTATCTGAGGGTCTATGCCCGGTTACGCAATGAAATCTTTTACAGTCTTCACCAGCTCAATCTAAGGATCCGGGAACTGGTAGAGGCACATATCCACATGCCCTTTCAAAAGCAACATGGCTCACGTTATGATCTTTTTGTTGCACATGAACAATCAGCCTTGAAACCACTGCCGGGAGAAGCGTTTATTGTAAAGCATGCCACAGCGGGGAAAGTCCAGATGAACTATCACGTGGTCCTGGGAGAAGATAATCACCGTTACAGTGTCCCATACCAGTACATCGGCCAGAAAACCAGGATTATTTATGATACAGAATATGTAGAGATCTTCATTGGATTTAAGCGCATCGCTCTTCACAGGCGCAATTATAAATCCGGAGGTTATACCACCCTGGAAGAACACATGCCCGAAAAACACCTTAAATATCAACAGACGCTTGGTTGGGATGCAGAGTACTTTCTATCACTGGCCGAAGAGATCGGGGAAAATACAGTCGAGGTCTTTCAAAGGGTACTTGCCTCAAGAGAATTTGTTGAACAAACTTACCTCTCATGTAAAGGATTAAAGAGACTCTCTGAGCAGTATAGTCCGGAACGTTTTGAAGCGGCCTGTGGCAGGGCTTTAAAAGGTACCAGGGTAAATTACAAGATGATAAAGAATATCCTGGAAAAGAATCTGGATAAACAGGAAGCTATTCAGGAGGAACTCTTCAAAATACCTCACCACGACAATATACGAGGGAAGAAATCATACAATTAACAAAATATCCATTAATCAATTAAATCAAAGAGAATGAACAATCAAATCACAATGGACCACCTGGCAGAACTCAAATTAGATGGAATGTCCAGGGTCTACAGGGCAATGATTGAAATGCCTGTACAGAATCAGCCATCATTACATCAATTTATGGCACGTCTTGCTGAAGCAGAACTACAGGAAAGAGCAGCCAAAAGAACGGCACTGTACCTTCGACAAAGCAAGCTTAGGTATGATGCAATCATTGAACAGGTGTACTGTAATGCAGAAAGAAATCTGACACAAGACAAGCTGATGATGCTGGCTGACTGCGGATTTATTGATCGTGCTGAAAATATCATGATCACAGGAAAAACAGGCTGCGGAAAATCATATCTTGCTTGCGCCCTTGGCCGCCAGGCATGCACATTAGGCTACAGGACGCTTTATTTTGGAATTAATCGCTTTTTAGAGAATATTACTCTTTCAAAGCTTGATGGGACATACATCAAATTGTTAAATCGGATTGAAAAAGCTCATCTGATTATCATTGATGATTTTGGTCTACACCCATTGGATGGTACAACAAGACGTGCAGTACTTCAAATCCTGGAAGACCGCTACGGTAGAAAGTCAACCATTATCGTATCCCAACTACCAGTTGCCGGATGGTACGATTATATTGGAGAATCCACAATCTCAGATGCCATTATGGACAGATTGGCAGGAAATGCTCATCGTGTTGATCTCAAAGGTGACTCGCTGAGAGATAAAAATTAATGTTATATTTAATCCGCAAATCAATCGCCAAATGAGTTGTACACTTTACTCCGAAAGCAGTGTACACTTTGTCCGAAATACTCATTCATAAGCATTTTGCCTGAACATTATTCTAAATTTGATAGTTCCATCAATAATGAATTTGAAGAATTCTGATATTAGAATCTTATACTTTTCCAAGTGGTTTTCTGTCACTTTAGTCCATTTCATTTCAGCGTACAAATGCTTTTCTTTCCTAATTTTTGACAGTGCTTGATTTACTAATTCTATATTTTTAGTTTCAATTAGGCATCCTCCATAGAAGTCAGAATAATATTCTCCCTTTGATATTGATTCATCACAATATATTATATATTCTATCGCCATATATCATATCGTATTGTTTAGCACATTCTATTTCAACAGTTTATTATAATACCTCCTTCTCTGCTTGAACATTTTTTCAAAGTATTCAATTTTAATGTCCCTGTAATCAAATATAACTGGTCTTTTCTCTGATCGTTGAATCCTGCCAATGTATTGAATGAGTTTTCCTTCAAATGCAAAGGGGTACACAATGAACAAGCAATCTAAATTGTTTATATCTATTCCTTCACCAAAATATTGGCCTGTTGAAATAACAATTTTAAAATGTCCTTGCCTGATTTGTTCAATTTTGATCTTTCTTGCCCTTTCAGGATCGTCCCCGTGGATGGTAATTGTTTCATATTTGTCTTTGAGGTATAGGTTCAGAATATCAACGTGGGATTTCCTTTCAGATAGTATCAGAATGGTTTTAAAACGATCTGCATTATTTTCTATATCATTTAAGATCATTGAATTTCGTTGAGTATCATGAACCAGTATCCTGGAAATTGTCTCGTATTTGTCAATTTTGTAGTCGAAAGGAGCATATAATTCTGTTTCTCTGATATTGATCTCAGTTATAATATTTTTCTTAGCCAGATATTCATTCTGTTTAACTTCATGAATAATATTTCCGATATATATGAAGATCAGTTTCTCGTCATTATTTTTCCTTTTTGGTGTTGCCGTGAGTCCATAGAGGTAATAGGAATTGAAATTTACGATTGCTTCTCTGAATGATTTTGCAGGAATATGATGGCATTCGTCGATGATGATTAATCCAAATGCATTTGATAGGGGTGTAAAATCATCTATTCGGGCTAATGATTGGATCATAGCAACAGTGATGTTTTTTCCTATGGTATTTTTCTGATTCCCAATCTGGCCAATTTCTTTTTTAGGAATTTTCAGGAAACTCTGAATCCGATCTACCCACTGATCAAGCAGTTGTTTCCTGTGAACTATAATTAAAGCAGGTTGCTGTTTCTCTGCGATCAATTCTAATCCGATTATTGTCTTTCCCGAACCAGGTGGGGATACTATTACTCCAAAGTCCTTTTCTCTTGTTCTGTTAATTGCATCCTCCTGGTAGTCCGGAAGATTAATGTCCGAAGTAATATTGACAGATGGTCTTTTTTGTCTTTTGTCAGTTATTTTAAAGGGAATGTTTACGGCTCTGCAGAAATTAATAAGTGATGGTGTAAATCCCCTGGGAATCATAATCTCTTGTTCATTTTCCTCTATTAGTTTGAAGAATTTCTCCGTTTGAAACGTGTTTTTCCCAAGATTCCTTTTGGCCAGGTAATCAGAATTGTAGAAATTTAATTGTTTACGAAGGAATAGTACGAGTATTTTGCTTAACTGTATTTTTTTCAGATATATCTGGTTACTTATCATGATTTCCAGCTCAGGCCTGGATCCAGGAATGAAGCTGGATTTAAAAACTTCTTTTGGATCTTCATTGAATATTTCATTGTACGTACTTTTGAATTTCTCCCGACTTATCCTGGATATATTCTTCAGAAATTCCCATTGATCAGTTATCGGATCAAACGTTAAAGGATCAATAAAACAAGAGTTGCCAGTTTTAAGAGGATTTCCCTGAAGCGGAAGCGCTATCAGATTGCCCATTCCTTTTCCAGAGTGGTAATCCTGATTAGGAAATATTCTGTCGAAGCTTGGTTCTTTGTCAAACTTAGAGATGATTCCGGATTGCCGCAATAATTCGAACATAAGCTTCCTCCCCTGGCTTGCCGGGACTGATTCTTCAAAGAATATCCAGAGATGACCACCGTTACCAGATCTGGATTGCTCAATATAGGCAGGTAGGTTAAAATTATCGCAAGTTTTAAATAGGTTTTTTATGCTCTCCTGCCAATTTGATTTATCAAAATCGACAGCTATAAAATAGGATGTATTATCTTCTTGCAAGGGATAAATCCCGATAGTGGATTTACCTTCCAGATGAGACCTTATTGCCTCATCGCTTATAGGTTTGAGTTTTTTCTCTTTATAGTCTTTAAAAGTCCCACCCTTTGCTTTATGCGATTCGAAATTAGACCAGTCGACATCATAAGCCGGCATGTATCCGCTTTTTCCGTCTTTTTCCCAACGTACAGCGTAAATGTCTTCTCTTCCCCTGAACAGGGATTTAAACAGTTTTATCTTATGATCATTGGTTTGCATTTTACAAATATACAGATCAAGTAGGGATAAAAAACTAGGGTCAGAATTACCAGTTAAATATTTCGTGATTCTATATGATAAAATGCAATAATTTACTATACCGAGTGGTGGAAAAAAAGTAATGCTTTAATTGACTGCGCAGAACCTTGATGATTATTGGGTCAGGCATCCAATTAACTTGTGGAAAGAAGCTTATTTTGGCAAAATGAAAAATCGAATTTATGTTTCTATTCTTTTTATTTGGATTTGAATTCCAAGGGTGATCAGAATAGAGACAAGGTAAATAATCAGCCCATACAAAGTGGAATGGAATGTTAGTTTAATCCCCTGAGCAAGAATGGAGGATGCCACATTTGCATCTTTGTTAGCCAGATATCCGAAAATGTCAACGAGTCCCATTATTTGTCCAAATACTGCAAATACCAACGCAAAGAGTGAAATTGATTTAACATACCCTAGAAGACTTTTTGCTTTTTCAGGGTTACTGTTTGCTTTTCTGAATGCTGAAATGCCAGCAGTTGTTGACAAACCCAAAATGAGCAGAAACAGTAAAGTCAGGATGCTCATAAATACTATTCCGCCTTCAATAAAAAATTGTCTCATTATCTTTTAATTTTAATGAATATTAAGCACATATCAAAAGTACATTTGTGATCATCCACAGTCAATGTGAAACATGTACCTAAACCTGTAGTTCGTCACCAAAGTCTTGCGGATTTAAAAAAAATCACCAAATTCGGGAGCAATATTCATTATGGGCAGGTATTTTCAAATAGCATTTTGGGTCATTACTTTCATTGGTTTAACTTTGATTTTCGGACCATCTTACGGAGGATATGCACAGTCATTCTATTTTGTAACATCTCTTTTTTCGGTGATCCTTGGTACAACGGTATTTTTCAACTCGCTGCTTGTGCCCAAATACCTGCTTCAAGGACATTACTTCAAATTTGCTCAATACAGTATATATACCCTGATTTTTTCTGTATACTTTGAAATACTGGTAATTACTCTCGCCCTAGTTGTCTTTGCTAACTATCAGTACAATCAGTTAAATCCAAAGACAACAGATATCATTTTCTTAACTACCATCATGTATTTGCTGGTATTTGCAAATACGATAGTTGTGCTTCTGCAGGAGTATTTTAAAAGTCAGAATAGAAATAAAGAACTTGAAGCAGAGCAGGAAAAGATTAACAAGGGGTACCTGGTAGTAAAAGCAGATCGAAAAAACATCAATCTGGATTTTGAAACTGTATTATATATTGAAAGTGTTGGTAACTATGTTAGAATTAGCCTTGCTGATGGACGGTCGATTATGACAAAAGAGGCAACCAGTATAATTGAAAAGAAACTGCCAAAGAGATTTCTTCGTATTCACCGTTCTATCGTCATAAACATTGATCATATTACTGCTTTCAATCGTGAATGGGTTATCATCAATGATCTTGACTTGCCAATAAGTAGAAAATTTAAAACAGCAGCATTGGAAAGACTTAGCGCACTTTAGGAAAAAACGTACAAATATGCAATAGGGTTGAAAATATGTCCAGTCTATTCCGCCTCCTCTTCAACCTGGAAATTCAGAATTGGTAAGAAAATCAACGTTTTACAGAGAATACAGCATTGAACATCCAGGTTAGATTACCTGATCATGAAGCTTTTTCCAAGAAATATAATTACCGTTTGAAGTCTTCAAACTGGTATCCCCTCCATAAATGACATTTAGATTTTCAACTTTTTCATCGGATAATTTTTGCCAGTATTTTAAATTGGTAAAGTAGTTCTCATTCATTGTCATACCGGATTTAATTTCAAATGGAAGCGGACCTTCAGGATTATCAATGATTAAATCTATTTCCTGCCTGGTTTTGTTTTGCCAGTAATAAAACCTGGGATTTAAGCCTTTATGAAGTTTGTTTTTAATCAGGTCAGTGATGATCAGGTTTTCGAAAAGTGCTCCTTTTGAATGGAATGTCTTCACCTGACCAACAGAACTAATGCCAAGTAATGAACAAACCAGACCTGTATCATAGAAATACAATTTTGGCGATTTGATAATTCTCTTATTGAAATTTTCGTAATAGGGTTGTAAAAAGTAGATGATATAGCTTGCTTCAAGTATGGATAACCAGGACTTTGCTGTATTTGGTGAGATTCCGGCATCTGTTGCCAATGAATTCAGGTTGATGACCTGTCCAGTTCTGCCTGCACAAAGCTGAAGAAAATTCGAAAAGTTGTTCAGGTTCTCTATGTTTTTGATCTGTCTGACATCTCTTTCAATATATGTGCTGATGTACGATGGGTAAAAGTATTCCGGATCAATATCCCGGTCATAAATGCCTGGATACATCCCTGTAAAGATCAATTGCTCATAGGAGTCAGGAACCAGCTTTTCGTTCTGCAGTTCTGAAATGCTAAAAGGTAACAATTTTAAAATAGCAGCACGGCCTGCAAGACTTTGTGAAATGTTCTCAAGTAATAGAAAATTTTGTGAACCGGATAAAACAAAATGTAGCTTTTTGTTATTATCGATAATGCCTTGTATATATGAAAAAAGCGCAGGTACACGCTGAATTTCATCCAGAACTGCACCTTCAGGAAAGTTACTTAAAAATCCACGTGGGTCATTTATTGCAGTATTTCTTACATCAATATCCTCGAGACTAAAATATGGGAGGTCTGTATAAACAGATTTAAGAAGCGTAGTTTTACCACTTTGCCGGGGACCTGTCAGGGTAATCACCGGGAACTGCTTCCTTAATTTAATAATAATTTGGGCTGCTTCTCTGGGTATCATGCAACAAAAATAGGCATAAATGGACAATTATGCAATCTGATTGAATATTTGTCCAATGTTACCAATAAGTAAGTTAATAATAGGTAAGATCATCAGCTTGAAAACCTAATGGGTGAATGATGTAACTTTCTCGTGAAATTGTGTAAAACATTATGGAATAAGAGAACTTACCTTTATTTCGTAAAACATTTCTATCAATCATTAACCTGTTACACCTTCTTTAAATATTAAAATGATGAAAAGAAACTTTATTTTACTCGCAATTATTTTTGGGTTGAGTGCATCAACGGCGTTTTCAATGAATTCTGATCCGAAATTAGCATCAGATAACCCTGCCATTCCGGCCAAAACGGAAAATAAACTCTCTGAGGAAGAGGTTATCCGATTAACAAAGCGTGTTGAAGAGATACGTGATATGGATAAATCGAACCTGACATCTGAAGAGAAAGTTGAGTTGAGAAAAGAACTCAAGGAGTATAAAAAAGCATTGCGGAACAATAAACCATTTATTTATATTGGCGGAGCCGGACTACTTCTAATTATTATTCTTGTGATCCTTTTGGTTTGATCAACTTTTTTTTGTGTTGTAGTTTTTGAAACTCACGATAGGAACTGTTATCGTGAGTTCTTTCTTTTGGAATCGAGTAACAAACTTGGTTTGGGATGAGTATGAGGAAACTTTTTCGGAAGTTTTTCATCAACAACAATTAAGCATCGTTTTTGGCGATAGCCAAATATGTGCTTTGTGTTGAACGAAACCGGGGTTACCTTATATATTGTGGATTCAATTTTCAGTGTATCTTGCCAAAATGTTCTTTGACGTATTGAAATGGATGCAA
>JAIPBT010000008.1 GCA_021738565.1 Bacteroidales bacterium | reverse complement strand
GATTGTGATTTAACTCAGGAATTTCAATTCCAAACTATCATATAACAAATATAATTTCTTGTTATAATCTTTGGGTGATTTTGCTTCGCAATCGCGGACTCCTGCATGACTCTTTAGCACGCCATACAATTATAAACTCCCTGTACTCTGCGTATATACTCTGTACCGCCTCCGCCGGAGGCACTCCGCGGTTTACTTTCAAAAAAATGTCCAAGAGAAAGCAGAATTACTCCCTGCGGAAGCGTCAGGGGGCCACTTCGTGGCCGTTAGGTGATCCTCACCGCCGAAGTTAAACCAAGGCGGTCAGGAACCGGTGGGTTGGGGTGTGGGGCAGTAAGATCGAGCATGTCGAGATCTCCTCCTAACAAAAAAGATCGGTTCCTGAGCGAAGTAACGAGTTTACCGAGTTACGAGCCGAAGGACCACCTAATGATCACGAAGTGAGTTCCTGGCGTTACCAAAAGCGTCGGAGATCAGCTGTCCTTCGAGGTTCGGCGGGCTTTATTGCTCATAGGAAAAATTTGAATTATGATCCGGGTCCTTCCTCGAGGTTCGGCACGCTCACCTCTTCGCTCAGGAACCGGCTATAAGTTAGTTAGGGGAGGGATCTCGGCATAGCTCGATCCGGGTGTGTTATGAGCAATTTGAAAGTGTAGATGCTAAGCAGGGAACTGGGAACAAGGCTAACAGGCAGACAGCTTACTACAGAACTCTACCCCTTTTCTTACCGTGAATTTCTTAAACTGAAGAAAAAGGGAAATTCTGTAGATACATTTGATCATGAATGTGACTTTGTCATTAAAAAGGGGACAAAAATTGCTGAGGCCTTCCAGGTATGTTATGAGCTGCATGATGAGAACCAGGACAGGGAAATTGACGGCATCCTGGAAGCTATGCAAATACACGGCCTCAAAAAAGGCCTCATTTTAACCCAGAACGAAGAGGATGAGGTTACAAAAAACGCGAAAAAGATTAAAATCATGCCGGTCCGGAAATGGCTGGGGTGAATTGAAAAAACAGCCGGGGGACAGAAGTTAAGCCAGTTGTCCGGATATATATATTTATCTCACTATATAAATATATATATCATATTCTTTCGTTGCTTCACGGATTTAATGCAATGGGAAATTAATAGAGTAAATGATTTATAAATGTATGATATAATATTAATATTGCATATTAACATTTATGCATTTATAACATTATAATATATTTCAATAAATTAATTTTATTATATCCTTAAGATACTTTTCATCCACCTCATCGAACTGCTCAATTTGCGCGGAATCAATATCAAGAATGGCTTTGACATGTTGGTTTTTATCCTTTACAGGAGCTGAAATTTCGGACCTTGACCTTGCATCGCACGCAATATGGCCGGGAAATTGGGTTACATCCGGGACAATAACGGTTCTGTCACCTGTCAGCGCTGCCCAGCAGACGCCCTTGTGCTTCTCAAGCTCCTGGCACGCTACAGGTCCCTGGTAGGGCCCGGCAATCAGCCTGTCGTTTTCATACAGGTAAAACCCGGTCCAGAAAAAATGATCCATCTTATGATGTAGTACTGCTGCAATGGTAGCCATCCGTGAAAGGGGAGTACCCGGTTTTGCACAGAGCTCTTCCAGTTGCTTGAACATCCGCTGGTACCTGCCTTCTTTCTTCTTCTTGTCCATGTTGTTTTATGAGCAAAGATAATGTAATCGACCGGGTGGAGATGCAAAATCTTGCAGCTCCACCCTATAGACCATTACAAAAAAATGATGATCATTTCAATGCCATATTATCCAGAATAGCTATCTTTTCTTCGAGGGATTGGATCTTTTTCTCAAGTCCGGCATAGTTCTCCTTTTCAGCTTTCAGCTCCTCGATCTCCTGCTGCTGCTCTTTAACAGCCTGTATAAGCACTGCCGTAACCTTTGAATAGTCAACGCTTTTATACCCCTGTTCGTCTGTGGATACAAGTTCAGGCATTATTTCTTCAAGTTCCTGGGCTATGAATCCAACCTGGCGTCCCTCATTGAATCCCTTGTAATCATATTCATCGGTCCTCCATGAAAAATATACCCCATTCATATTTTCAACCATTTCAAGCGCATTTTCAATGGATTCCACATCTTTCTTATACCTTATATCGGATGGTTCATTAAAGGACGGGGCATAAACTGGACCCTCGAATACAGCATCGCCAGTAACCCATAAATAATCATTAATAGTAAATGCGTATTGTTTACTCGTACTGCCTGCGGCACCTTGATAAACATAATAGAGAGGAGATGTGCCTGTGCCCGGGTTGTCTTCTATCCTCAGGTTTCCGCCATCCACGTATACATCCCCGTGTAATTCAAGCAATGGATTTGTTACACCAGTATCAAAAGTCCCTTCAATAAGGGGGGTCGTTATGTTACTGGAGTTATTGATATACAACTTGTTACTTGCAGTTTCTCCATATCCGGCCTGGTTCCCGATAAATACATTTCCGGTTCCTGTTTGCAGGGAATAACCGGCCTGGTTCCCGATAATTGTATTGTTGCTGCCGGATGTTGTACTCGTGCCGGAATAATATCCCAGGTAAACATTGTTGCTGCCTGTTACAGTGGCAGTACCACTGTGGACGCCAATGAATGTGTTGCTGTTAAATGCATCCACAAAACTTCCTCCATTTCCGGCATTCTTACCTATGGCAACATTGTCATTCCCGTTGCCTTTGTAACCTGCTCCCCATCCGATATAGGTATTGTTGTCGCCGTCTGCCTCACGGCCTGACGACATCCCGTAATAGGTGTTGCCCGAACCGGTTTCCACGTAATAACCTGACTCGCCACCCATAAAGGTATTGTGTTCCCCGGTGGAGGCATAACCTGCACGGTAACCTATTGCGGTCAGGTAATTGGCCGTTGTGTTCAGCATACCCGCATCATATCCGATGATCACTGACGCAGCTCCTGAAACATTGTAATAGCCTGCCCGGTGGCCGATGAAAGTATTGAACGTACCGGCCCATGTTGAACCGTCACCAATATTACTGAACCCGCTTTTGTATCCGATGAAGACATTGCGGAATCCCAGCACATTGCTGGTTCCGGCATCCTCTCCGATGAATACGTTGCTGTACCCTTTGGTATTGCTTTCCCCGGCCTGACTCCCGATAAATACGTTCAGTGAACCTGTATCATTAGCAAAACCGGCATCAGTACCCAGGAAGACATTGTTGGAACCGATCCGGTTGTTGTTCCCTGATTTGTTACCCAGGAATACATTGGAATTTCCTTTTAGATTGTTCCCCCCGGAATGCTGACCGATAAATACATTCTCATCACCATCAATGTTCTTGTTTCCTGCTCCCTCTCCCATAAAAATGTTCCTGAAACCGATCGTATTTGAGCGTCCGGCAGTGTTACCTATAAAGACATTGTCGTATCCCGATGTATTGGCAACACCACTTTCATTACCAAGAAATACATTCCGGCTTCCATTCTCATTAAACAATCCGGCATAGGTTCCCATGAAAACGTTGTTGCTTCCTGCATCATTGTTCTGACCGGAATTTGTACCCATGAAAACGTTGTTGCTTCCTAAATTATTGGCAAAACCGGTGCTGTCTCCGATAAAGATGTTGTTGCCCCCCGATGCACCCGGGGCAGAATAACCGGCATTGTAACCAATAAATATGTTGTGTTCTCCGGTAACGTTGTTCAAACCCGACTGGTAACCAAGGTAGGTGTTATATGAAGGATCTTTGGCAACCGATTTTCCGGCATTGAAACCACTTTTAAATCCAATATAGGTATTGTAGCTTCCATCAGCCGTATTGGCACCGCTGCCATTCCCCAGGAAGATATTGTTCCCACCGCTTGTGTTTACCTGACCCGAACCTGATCCCATGAATATATTGCTGGAACCGGTCGAATTTTGGTATCCGGCTGACAACCCGATGAAAATATTGGATTGTCCTGTTACTCCGTCTCCGGATTCCGGGAATCCGTAACCGGCCCTGAA
Organism: Bacteroidales bacterium; assembly: GCA_021738565.1. Classification (GTDB taxonomy): domain Bacteria; phylum Bacteroidota; class Bacteroidia; order Bacteroidales; genus M55B112. The sequence goes on along the minus strand of JAIPBT010000008.1, from coordinate 107,239 downwards.
ACCGATGGCAATGTTGTTTTTACCTGTTGTATTGTTGTATCCTGCCTGGTAACCAAAAAATGTATTGTAATATGAAGTGGCTGCAAAACCGGCCTGGTACCCAACGAATGAATTGAAATAACCTTCGGTATTCAAAAAACCCGACTGGTTTCCGAGGAATACATTGCCGTAACCCGTGAGTGTGCTGAACCCGCTCTCGTTTCCAATAAAGATGTTTTCCAGCGGGTTGACAGATGAATAACCCGATTTCCTCCCCAGGAAAACATTGTTGCTTCCCTCGGTATTGTTCAACCCGGCCTCGAAACCCAGGAACGAGTTGTTCACCCCTGTGGTGAGGCTTTTTCCTGCATTTTCTCCAATGAGGTAATTCTTGCGGGTCAGCGACATCAGCTGACTTGCTTCTGCCTTGCTGGCTGAATTGTATCCGCCAACGGCAAATCCGCCTTTTGTTCCCTTTGAAAGGTTTGTAGTATCAAAGTATATGTTTGTTTCGGAACTGGAAACCTCGAGGAAATTAAAAGGAGATGTGCCCTTTGATGTGTTGTTGTATCCTCCCACTGCAAAACCTCCTTTCACTCCTTTGGCAGTTGTGCTTTCCGGAACCCAGAATCGAATGCTGTCAGGATGTATGTACATGAGGTCCTGACCGGCAGCTTTGCTTCCCGAACCGTATCCTCCTACAGCAAAACCACCTTTTACTCCTTTTGCAGCAAGTGAATCTTCAGGTACCCAGAACCTGATGCTGTCGGGGGTAATGCGCATGTATTCCTGTGTTACTCCCTTGCTGGCAGGGTTGTATCCACCCACGGCAAATCCCCCCTTGACTCCCTTGCTGCTTTCATCAACAAAAACCATTACGCCATCATTGTATACGGCAAATACCGGAACACCTTTGTCATTCCTTACTTCAAACAAAGGCTCTTCCACCTGTGTATTGGCCGTTCCTATGGCGACAGGTCTGAAAGTAGTAATTGTATCTGCCAGCAGTTCCCAGCCCGCAATACTGTTGATCTGGCTGTTGATATCTATCTGTGTGCTGGCAGGATCGTTTGACAATGAGATTATACCAGCGTCAAAAGCCAGGCTCTGCAACTCATTTGTCGGATTGGCATCATCATCAGTTACATTGTCATCGATCACAACACTGCCTCCATCCGTAAGAAAAATGGTGTCTCCTGAAATTTCCAAAAATTGTATCTCATTCGCGGGATCAGGGTCTGCATCATCCACCTCATCCGGCAAAACCACGGCACCGCCATCGGTCAGGGAAAGCGTATGACCCGTAAGCTGCAAAGTCTGTATCTCATTGACCGGGTCAGGGTCTGCATCATCGACATTATCAGGCAGTGTGACGGAATTCCCATCGGTAATGGAAAGCGTATGGTCAGCTAAGGCGAGATTTTGTATCTCATTTGAGGGATCTGCGTCATCATCGATGGTTCCGTCCTGGATGGGGCCAAGGTCGACACTGTTCCCGTTTGAAATTGATAATTGTGTACCAACCAGCGCCAGCTCCTGGGAACCGGCTCCTGGTTCTCCGGGATCCCCTTTTTCCCCTTTCAGGTTCACGGCTGTACCCCATGTCCCATCAGGATTCTGAAAACTCAATGCTGTGGTATCCCACTGATGCGCTGGCGGATCTCCTTTCGGACCTTCCGGGCCCTGTAGCCCTTGTGGTCCCTGTACTCCCTGCAAGCCTTGCTCGCCCTGGGGACCGATAGGACCTTCAGGACCGATTGGTCCCTGTGCTCCCTGTATTCCCTGTGTACCTTCCGGCCCCTGTGGTCCCTGTGGTCCTTCTGGGCCTTCAGGTCCTTGCGGCCCCTGTGGTCCCTGAGGACCCTCAGGACCTTCCGGTGCATGAAATTCAACCCAGTTGCCAGGATCATTATATGGTTGTACAGAAGATACATAAGCAACAGAACCTTCAAGGATCCACATTGAATTGACTGCCGCGTCACTCGTTGAACGGTCAAATACATAATCGCCCGGTTCATAGGTGGTTCCTGATATCCACACGCCTTTGTTGACAAGACCGGTGCCGGGATCCCCTTTTGGACCCAGAGGTCCGATGGGACCCTGTGGCCCTTCCGGCCCCTGGATCCCCTGGTCACCTTTCGGCCCGGCTGGTCCCTGCGGACCGGTTGGACCTGTCGGCCCGGAAGGACCTTCCGGACCCTGAATTCCCTGGTCACCCTGGTCACCTTTCGGACCCTGTGGTCCTTCCGCACCCTGTATTCCCTGGTCACCTTTCGGTCCGGCAGGACCCTGAGGACCGGTTGGTCCTGTCGGTCCGGCAGGCCCTTCCGGGCCCTGAGTCCCCTGGTCGCCTTTTGGGCCCTGTGGACCTTCCGGACCCTGTGGACCGGGATTTCCACTTGCAGCATACAATGCATAAGGGACCGAAACCAGTTCAGTAATACCGATTTCTTCAAATCCATTGCCATCATCAGCAAGTATGTTTAAGGTGTAGTTTCCGGCGCTCCAGTCAATGGCACCGAATTCTCCTGCTGTACCTGAGACATTCGTGGCACTTTCCCCTCCAACCTGCAGAGTGAAAAGGCCATAGGCATTTGTTGCCACTTCATGGTCCTCCTGCCATATAAGCAGGCCATCCTGAAGAATTCCGATGCGTATAGTAAGGTTCTGTTCAGCCAGTAACTCGCCGGAAGAATTTCTGGCAACAGCCTGGTAATTAAATTTTTGAGGAGCCTGAGCCAATACCCCGGTTACCACGACCGCAATTTGAATAAGCAGTAAAAATCTCTTCATCTTTTCATTTGTTATTTGATGCAATTAAAACAAAATAAATTAAAACAAGTGTTTTCAAAAAAGCAATGCTGGTATTTAATATTTCATTAACATCTGTCGGTTAACCAATACCGGCTGCCGGGGTAAGATATGGCTGGATCTTAATGTTCGATATCAAGGCCTGCGAAATTGGGAAATGCAGAGCCCCGATATATTATTTGGATGAGCTATTTCCCGACGATCATAACGCAGCAAACGGACCTTATGGACAGCCACTAAATATACGCAAAACATCATTCCTTAGTTACATTTTTATTTGTACAATTTTTATATTTTCAAAGCTGCATGGTTTCCCGGCGGATAATGTTAGTTTCGCACATCCGGCAGCAGGACTTTCAATCATGGATCTGCACATGGCGGATAAATATAATTATTTTAATAATTTTGAAAATTCTCCCAAAGGAAGACCATACATTAATTTTTAACAGATACCATGAAAATTCGCGTAAAATTTGCTAAAAAGTTAATTCAACTGCTGCTGATCGCTTCATTCAGCAATGTTGCTTCTCAAATACCTGATTGGGAAGGCGGGTTCCCTGAAGGGTGCACCTCAATTACGGCGGGAAAAGATGCAACAGCGGACGGATCAGTGATCACATCACATACAGATGACAGTCACAGGACCAGGTCATGGATGAATATTGTGCCTGCTGCAAATCATAAAAAAGGCGAAACGGTTGCCATGTACGAAAGAGTACCGTGTGATTCATTCAGTATGCCTGCCTATAAGCACATTCCCATTGGTACCATACCACAGGTAGGGAAAACCTACCAGTATCTTAACACTGCATACCCGTCGCTCAATGAAAAACAAGTTGCCATAGGTGAATCCACGTTCGGGGGAAGGGAAGCATTGAAATCAGACTCCGGGCTGATCGATTGTCAGAGACTGTGCAGACTGATGCTTGAAAGATCTACCTCTGCAAGGCAGGCCATTCAAATCGCGGGCGATCTTCTTAAAAGGTACGGATGGAACGACTACGGCGAATGCCTGACCATAGCAGATAAGAACGAGGTATGGCATTTGGAGATCGTAGGACCCGGAAAAAATATGACTGGTGCGGTGTGGGCAGCTCAAAGGGTCCCTGATGATCACATATCTGTAAATGCAAATGCAAGTACAATAAAGGAAATTGACCTTTCCGACAGGGATCATTTCATGGCCAGCGGGAATGTGTTTAATGTTGCAAAAGAAAACGGCTGGTGGAATGAGGATAAGGTTTTTCGCTTCTGTTATGCCTATGCGCCTGAAAGCAGAACTTCATTGGCCGCACGAAGAAGGGAATGGAGGGTGTTCGATCTTGCCGCCCCGTCGCTTGAACTGGATCCCAATGCTGAAAATTATCCCTTCTCGGTGAAACCGGATGAGAAAATTTCACTTGAAAAACTGGTTGAGATATTCTCCGACTATTATGAAGGGACACCTTTTGACATGACCAAAGATCTGACGGTTGCAGATGACAGTGGAAAGGTAATGATCTCACCGCTTGCCAATCCCCATATGCCTTATGATATGAACAAACTATTAAGGATCAACGGTGGCTGGGGCTGGAGAGGAGAAAGAACCATCGCCAGGTGGTACACGATGTATGCAACGATCATTCAATGCCGCAACTGGCTTCCCGATGAAATCGGAGGTGTCGCCTGGCTTGCCCAGGACAATGTGGCCACATCAATTTATATTCCCATTTATTGCTCGGTATCAGACCTTTCGGAGTCATACAAAACTCCGGGAAGACCCAATGGCTACACCACCGAGTCAGCCTGGTGGGCCTTCAACAGGCTTGGGACACTGACGGCCCAGCGCTGGGGAGACATGCGATGGGATGTCAGAAAGGTCTGGGATCCCTGGCAGAAAGAGATGTTTGAAAATCAACAGGTTTTTGAAAAAAAGGCGCTGGAATTATACGAAGCCGGTAAAATTAAAGAACTTAATGAATATCTGACCGGGTACACGATTGGGTGGGGCGACAAGGTTGTTGATAAAGCATGGGGAATGGGCGATATGCTCTGGACAAAATATGACGAATTATTCTAAAATCCTATCAACATGAAAGACGAAAAAACAGGCAGGGGCTTTGCCAGCGACAACAATTCAGGTGTTCACCCGGAAATCCTTTCCGCAATTCAAAAAGTCAATACAGGACATGAAATAGCCTATGGTGACGACAGGTACACACAAAAGGTGGTTCTTAAAATGAAGAAGGTCTTTGGTGATGAGGCAGAAATATTCTTTGTTTTTATAGGAACAGCTGCCAATGTGCTTGGATTGTCTGCTGTTACACAACCTTACAATGCTGTTATAACGCCTGATACGTCACATATTCACGTGGATGAATGCGGAGCCCCTGAAAAATTCACAGGTTGTAAATTATTGACCGTAACAGCACCTGACGGAAAGCTGACCATCGATCTGATAAAGGAACACATGCATGGATTCGGCTTTGAGCATCATGTTCAACCCAGGGTGATTTCAATAACACAGTCTACGGAACTGGGCACTGTCTATACGCTTGATGAAATTAAAACCATTGCTGATTATGCACATGAACATGACATGTACCTGCATATGGACGGAGCCAGGATCAGCAATGCCGTTGTTGCACTTGATACCGATTTCTATAGCATGACCGGCGGTTCAGGAGTGGATGTTCTTTCATTCGGCGGAACAAAAAATGGAATGATGTACGGTGAAGCTGTGGTATTTTTCAACAACAGTCTGTGCGGTGATTTTAAATACCGCCGCAAACAGGGAATGCAGCTGGCATCGAAGATGCGTTATATCGCTGCTCAATTTGATGCATTTCTCAACAATGATCTTTGGAGAAAGAATGCCATACATGCCAACACTATGGCCGGGAAGTTATACCAGGCGGTAAAAGATATTGATGGTGTAAAGGTTACGCGCAAGCCGGAAGCGAATGCCGTCTTCGCGATTGTCCCCGAAGAGATCATTCCAGCCCTGCAGGATGAATATTTTTTCTATGTCTGGGATGAAGATACATCTGAGGTAAGGTGGATGTGCTCTTTCGACACCACAGAAGAGGATATTGAGCAATTCGCATCATTGTTGAAAAAATTCACATCCTGAATCGGGTGCACCCCGGCCAAATCATACGGGATCATAACAATATAAGTGAGCTGTCACCATAGCTCAGGAAACGGAAGTCATTATCAATCGCGTACGTGTAAATCATTTTCCAATCGTTTCCGGTCAGGGCCGCGATCAAAAGAAGCAACGTACTTTTTGGCTGGTGAAAATTGGTGATCAGACCGTTAATTATTTTACAGGAATAGCCGGGAACGATCATGATCCGGGTTCGAAATGAAAATGAATTTATACCTGCCCTGTCCATCGCTCCAATCAAGGATGCAATCGCATCTTTTCTCTTCATACCTGAATACATGCCATAGGATTCCCATTGATCAAGATTGAGATTTTCAAATGAAAAATCATTTCCCGAGGCTGCCTTAACCCCCAGCCAGTAAAGAGATTCCAGGCTTCTGGTGGAAGTTGTGCCCACTGCAATGATTCGTTGGTCAGAAATTAATGATTCCAACATCGACCGGTCAACACCGACGAGCTCAGCATGCATGGAGTGATCTGTCGCATTTTCCTCCTTAACAGGTATAAAAGTCCCGGCACCAACATGCAAAACAAGCGAATTCATCCCGATGCCTTTGGATCTCAGTTCCTGAAGGACATTATTTGTAAAATGAAGCCCGGCTGTAGGCGCTGCCACTGATCCGTCGTCTTCCGCGTAAACTGTCTGGTAAGTTGTTTCGTCTCTTTTTATCGCGGTTCTTTTCAGATAGGGGGGGATGGGCGTTTGGCCTGAGTGGTGCAGGATTTCCGCGAAAGACATTGAAGGATCATCCCAATTGAACCTCACGATGAATTTGTCATCAGTTCTCCCGATCAACTCTGCTGTCAGGTTGAACAACGCGTGTTCATGCTTTAGCCGTCCACTCTTCCATTTTCGCGCATTTCCGATCAGGCAAAGTACATCCACAGGTCCGCCGGAGGAATAGGCAAGCTGGAAATCGGAAGGACGAACAGGCTCAAGACAGAACACCTCGATCCTTGAGCCGGAATCCTTTGTAAAAATCAGCCTGGCCTGCACCACACGTGTCTTGTTAAAAATCAGCAGGTCCGTGTCACTGAAGATATCCGGTATCTCATAAAAATATTTCGATGCAATTGATCCTCCATTGTACACCAGCAATTTTGATCGATCCCTTTGCCGGAGCGGATACTTCGCGATCCTGCAATCAGGCAGATCGTAATTGTATTCATTGATATGGATGTAGTCAGGTTTTTTCATGAAAATTCAGAGTGCTGGCAAAATTAGCTAAATTTGCACAAAATCTTACAATGAAAATAAAAGTGGGGGATACTGTTAAATTTCTTAATGATACCGGATCCGGTACGGTTACAGGCATCATGGATCAAAAAACTGCACTTGTTCAAATCGAGGGTGGTTTTGAGGTGCCCTGGCTGATCAGTGACCTTGTCATTGAATCCGGATCTTACATGGATGGCAATGATGATGAGAAAGTTACAAGCGAAGGGGATGCGGCCCAAGCAACCTTTGGGGCGAGTCTTGAAACCATGCCGGAGCAGGAACTTGTCGAGGATGAAGAGATCATACTTGCCCTGGTTCCTGATGATAACACCTCTGCCTTTTCAGCCTATTTGGTCAACAGTTCATCGTACAGGTTTTTCTTTACCATCGCCCGCCAGCAGGAGGGAGAATTGATCCTCTTCAAGGAATGGGTGCTCGATCCCGGCATGAAGATCAACCTGGGCGCGTATCAACCACAGGGCATTGACACCGAAGATTATTTTCGTGTGCAGGGAATTTTCTTTAACAATGGGTTTTACCGTCACATGGCGCCCCTGGACCTGCTGTTAAAGATTTTGGCACGTGACCTTTATGATGCAACCAGGCGAAAGGAAAATGATTATTTTCACGAAAAGGCCATCCTTTATAAACTTTATGACTGGAATAAACCAAAGGAATCCCCTGAAATTGAAATAGATGCAGATAAATTGAAGCAGGCGATGCTCTCCAAGGGAGATATTAAAGAGAAACAACCAGACAGGAAAAAGCAGGTACAGGAGGAAATAGATCTGCACATCCAGGAACTTACTGATGATTACGCTGATCTTTCCAACAGTGAGATACTGGGTATTCAGCTTGCCAGATTCAGGACCGCTCTTGAAAGTGCCATACTTCATAAATCAAACAGGATCGTTTTTATCCATGGCATAGGAAACGGGAAATTAAAACATGAGATCCGCCGGATTATAGATCATGAATACAAGAAAGTGCACTACCAGGATGCCTCATTTAAGGAATACGGGTATGGTGCAACCATGGCAATCATAAAAAGATAATCAAATTATCCCGGCTGGAGGAATGATAAAATTCCCTATCATTTTGCAAAATATGTTAATTAAGCTTATTTTCAAAGGCAATTACCTAACCAATTTACAGATCATGACAACCAACCAACAATCCAGAAGAAGTTTTATTAAGAGAACCACAGCTGTAACAGCAGGAGTAGGGGCTGTAACTGTATTACCGGCATCGACAATATTCGGAAAACCAGCGCCCAGCGACAAGATAGGCGTTGCCCTGATTGGCTGCAGAGGCAGGGGATTCGGAAGTCTCAAAGACCACCTGGCATTTGATGACACCCATTGTGTCGCCATGTGCGACGTCGATTCAAACATTCTAAACGACCGGGCGGGGGAGGTTCAAAAGGACTACGGCCAGACACCGGAATTGTACTCGGATTACAGGAAAATGCTTGAGCAAAAAGACATTGATGCTGTCATTATCGGAACACCCGATCACTGGCATTGCCTAAATCTTGTTGATTCTGTTGCTGCCGGCAAGGATGTTTACGTTGAAAAGCCAATGGCCAATACGATTGAGGAGTGCAACATCATGGTGGATGCCACCAGCTATTACGACAGGATCGTCCAGGTTGGACAGCAGCAGAGAAGCAATCCTGCATTTATTCAATCCATGGAACTTGTTAAATCCGGTTTGATCGGATCATTGAGAAAAGTTAGCCTGTGGGCCAATTTTAACTACGGACTGGGTGCTACTCCTGCCATGGATGAGCCCGTGCCCGATGGTGTGGATTATGATATGTGGCTCGGACCGGCACCCGCAAGGCCATTTAACAGGAACCATTTTCACGGCTCATGGCGACATTTCTGGAACTATGGTGGAGGCATGTTCTCCGACTGGGGGGTACATTTGATAGACATTGGCCTGTGGGTCAAGGACCAGGTAAAGGCACCAACGGAAATCCTTACATTTGCTGCCAATAACAGTGGATTCAGCAAGAAAAGAGACACTTTTGATACCATGACTGCTGTTTTCCCAACCAAGGATTACGTCATCAACTACGATATGATCGCAGGCGTTCAGTCAGGTCCGTACGACAACCTCTATGGTGTGGCGCTGATTGGTGACAAAGGAACCATAAAAGTTGACAGGGGAGGGTACAGGATCATCCCGGAATGGGATGGCGATAAGAAAGAATTTATGATCGAAGCAAAAGAATTCAAAAAAGCAAAAGAATCACACGGACAGCATGTAAGAGATTTCCTGGATTGCATAAAAACAAGACAGACCCCCAGCTGTCCGCCTGAAGTGGGAAGGGCAGCAGCGCTTCATGTCCATGCTGCAAATATCTCGGCAAGGATCGGAGAGCCATACCTTGTTTGGGACGACATCAACAACCGTTTTTCCAATTCTGAGAAGGCAAACAGCTACATCAAGCCAGATTACAGGGCTCCCTGGAAATTGCCTGTAATTGGATAGGTAAAGTACAGATTATTCATACAATCATTTTTTTGAACAATGATCAACAGGCGACAGGCCATTGTATCAATGGCAATGGGCACCGGTGCAGCAATTATACCCGCATCATGTGTAAATCAAAGGAAAACTGAACCGGGAGAAAAATCTCATTTTTACTTCTCCCTGAACACCAGTACCATCAGTGGCAATTCCCCAGGTATTACCGAATATATAGATATTGCCTCGGCAGCAGGTTATGATTACATTGAGATCTGGGTCAGAGACCTGGAAGCATACCTGGAAAAAGGCAATTCAGCAGCTTCGTTGCGCTCGTATGCGGAAGATAAAGGGATTAAATTCGTTAGTGCCATTGGTTTTGCACCCTGGATGACTGGAGGAACTTCAGGATTCGACCAGATGAAAAGGGAAATGGAAATGCTTGCAAATACAGGATGTCCGCGAATTGCAGCACCTCCAGCCGGAGTGGACGGATCAGAGCCACTTGATCTTTTCAGTGTGGGTGAAAGGTATGCCAGGCTGCTGGATCTTGGAAAGCAGACCGGTGTCATGCCCCAACTGGAATTCTGGGGAGCCTCCGATTCCCTCTGGCATATTGGTCAAGTACTGATGATCGCGGGAGCAGCTGATCATCCTGATGTAAAAATACTTCCGGACGTATATCACCTTTTCCGGGGCAACTCTGGTTTTAATTCACTGAAATTTATCAATGGCAACATGATCGATCTTTTTCATATGAATGATTATCCGGGTGACATTCCCAGATCCGAACAAACCGATGCCGACAGGGTTTTCCCGGGTGATGGTGTTGCCCCGCTGAAAGAAATCCTTAAGGATCTGATAAATATGGGAGGTGACAAAGTTCTTTCCCTTGAACTTTTTAACAGGACATACTGGAAAGAAGATGCTTTGACTGTGGCAAAAACAGGTCTGCAAAAAATGAAAGAACAGGTTAAAAGTATTGAATGAAACTTTGTAACTTTGCAGAAAGTAATTCGCTCTGTCGCACCGACTTCATGTCGGTGAGGAAAGTCCGGGCAACAAAGGGTGCTGTACTGTCGAAAGACAGATATCCGTGAGGGTATGGTAACAGGGAAGAAAAAAACCACCTCGTTTCAGGTTCGCCCTGATCCGGGGAACGGGTGAGAAGGTGGGGTAAAAGCCTACCAGTATGGTGAGTGATCATCATAGCTGCCTGTCTTACAGGTTGAAAGGTCATGTATACCGGTATATAAAAACGACCCGTTTGCGCCGGGGGGTAGACCGCTTAGATAAATGACAGGGTACCGGTGAAAATCGGGAACAGAACCCGGCTTACAGAGTTACTTGATCTCATAACGGGGAGCGATCCCCGTTTTTTTTACATATTGAATGAAGGTTTTCCAAAGACCGCAGGATCAGAATCTTTTATTTCCTTTATCCCGGTAATGAATAAATTAAGCATCTCAACTCCATTGATGAAGCCCGTGATGGTCCGTGGATAAGCTGATCCCTGAAAATCCAGGTATTCCATGATCCTGTATTCCATGCTGTACCAACCCCCGTTTTTTTTGTATTCATACCTCAATCCATCGATCAACCAGGTCGATCCGTTGATATAGTATCTCAGTCGTTCCTCATCAGTTGACCAGAGAACAACATGTACCGCTTTATCCTGGTAAGTATCCTTTCCGGCATATGAAAGTTTGTATTTGTTGTTCTTATTCACACTGAAAGGCCCGTCAATGGCAGTAGCTGCAGCAATGAATTCCATGTCGCGCGCGTCGGATCTTACAGCCTCCATACCCTGTGTGGGAGATAGCAACCAGGCGCTGATCCCATCATACGTTTGAATGGTCTTAAATCCAAAGATCATGGTTTCAATTCTCAGTCTGTCAGGTTTTGACTGTATCAGTTTAAAAGGGATCTTTGCATCCGTTCCGGACATGATCACATGTCCGTTGGTCTGAAGATTTGCTATTTTGTTCCTCGATTCAATACCGATTGCTTCGTTATTGTTTATTAACACGGTCTGCAGATCCTGCGCATACAGTTGAAACTGTAGAGGAATTGCTATGAGAAAGGCTATGATTCGTAACTTCATAATTTATTGAAAATTCATGATTAAATGTTGGCACATTGAAACAGCTGAGAATTCTTCCTGCGTTAATAACTATCTGCACCTTTCAATAATAACGCTTAAAAAGTGTTTATAGTCTCCCTTAATTGCACCAGTTTTTTAAGCAGACCCTCCAGTTGGTCCAGCGGAAGCATATTGGCACCGTCTGACCTGGCAGAGGAGGGGTCGGGGTGGGTCTCTAAAAAAATGCCATCTGCACCAACAGCTACCGCAGCACGCGCGATGGTCTCTATCAATTCCGGTTTCCCTCCAGCCTGACCGGATTGCTGGTTTGGTTGCTGAAGAGAGTGTGTAATATCAACCACTACCGGAACATTGAAAGATTGCATTTCTGGTATTCCCCTGAAATCGACAACAAGGTCATGGTATCCGAACATGGTTCCCCTTTCAGTTACAATGACCTGTTTATTCCCTGACCCAATGACTTTTTGAATCGCAAACTTCATGGCCTCCGGAGAAAGAAATTGTCCTTTCTTTATTATGACCGTCTTACCTGTTTCTGCTGCAGCAATGAGAATATCCGTTTGCCTTGATAAAAATGCAGGTACCTGTATGACATCAACGTATCCTGCAACTGTTTCTGCTTCAGTTGCACTGTGAATATCAGTTACCACGGGCACACTGAATGTCCCGTTAACTTCTGCAAGCAACTTCAGCGCCTTTTCATCCCCAATACCTGTAAATGAATCGATCCTGGAACGGTTGGCTTTCCGGTATGATGCCTTAAATACAAAAGGGATCTCAAGTCGGGATGTGATTTTTGTGATCTTTTCTGCAATCGCTAAGGTTAAATCCCTGCTTTCCACTACACAGGGACCTGCGAGCAGGAAAAAATTATTGTTTTCATAATCCTTCACGGAAGGAATAAATTCATTAACCCTGGTATTATTCATCGTATTTTTTTTTGTCTTTCCAATTTTGCCTGAGGTTGTTCTTTATGTCTTTTTCCCGGGCATTGTTGCCCGGAATATAGAACTGTTTGCCGGCAATTTCATCAGGAAGAAATTGGGCCGTAACGAAATTGCCTTCATAATCATGTGCGTATTTGTAGCCATCGCCATAACCGATCTCCTTCATCAGCCGCGTTGGAGCATTTCTTAAATGCAACGGGACAGGTTTGTTTCCCGAGTCCCTGACTTCAGCCAACGCGCTGTTTATAGCCTTATAGGCTGAATTGCTCTTCGGTGATGTGGCGAGATATATGGCAGTTTCAGACAGAATGATCCTGGCTTCCGGCATTCCGATCACATGAATGGACTGGAAACAACTGTTTGCCATAAGTAAAGCATTTGGATTAGCAAGGCCAATGTCTTCAGATGCCAGAATCACAAGCCTTCGCGCGATAAATTTAATATCTTCACCACCATCAAGCATACGAGCAAGCCAATAGACTGCAGCGTCAGGGTCGCCACCGCGGACCGACTTTATGAATGCCGAGATGATATCATAGTGCAACTCCCCGTTTTTGTCATAAACCGCTATATTCTCCTGAATATGCTTTTTTACCATGTCGTTGGTAATTACTACAGCAGCTTTGTCTTTGGCCAGTTCAGCACGAATTACAAGTTCAAGTGTATTGTACAATTTACGTGCATCACCGCCCGAATATTGTAAAATGGCTTCGTTCTCCTCTATTTTTATATCCATCTTCTTCAGATAGGCATCCTCATTCAGGGCTTTGTTAAGTAATGCCAGGAGATCGTCTTTTCCAAGGCTGTTCAGAACATATACCTGGCACCTTGACAAAAGAGGAGATATGACCTCAAAAGAGGGATTCTCGGTAGTGGCGCCTATCAGGGTGACAATGCCCTCCTCAACTGCGCCAAGCAGGCTGTCCTGCTGAGATTTGCTGAACCTGTGTATCTCATCGATGAAAAGAATGGGATTGGGTTGGTCGAAGAACTGCTGCTTGCGTGCCTTTTCGATGGTTTCACGGACGTCCTTTACACCCGAATGAACAGCGCTGAGGTTATAGAACGGGCGTTTCAACTCATTGGAAATTATTTTCGCCAGTGTTGTTTTCCCGACTCCCGGAGGTCCCCACAAAACAAACGAACTCAGTGATCCCGTTTCAACCATATTCCTTATAACAGCACCTTTCCCAACCAGGTGTTCCTGACCAGTAAAATCTTTCAGGTTCACTGGTCTCATGCGGTCTGCAAGCGGCCGGTTGGGCAATTGTATCTTCTCGGTCATACCAGCAAATTTAGGTGAATTATTAGGTTTCTTAAAATTAATTATCTGCTAGGTCAAATCAGTCTAAAAAAGCTTATTTTTGTAAGATAAACCTAATAATGACAACCATGAAAAAATTAAAGAAAATAAGTATTGCTCTATTCATCGCTGCCATTTCCGGAAATGTGAATGCACAGCTTTCGGGACTTGATTTCATATTTGGCAATACAAATGATGCACACATCCTTATGCAGGAATATATGCGTCCTTACGCGAACATTATGGGTGCGAACCTGAATGCAGGATGGTACAATACTGCCAAGCCTCATAAATTGGGAGGATTTGACATAACGCTGACAACAAGCGTTGCTTTTGCACCCAATTCAATACTTACCTATGATCTCAGTACTCTACAGGGCTTGTCGGCTCAGGTACCCGGAACCAATACCTTTGCCCCCACGGTTGCAGGCAACATGGAGACAACACCGGAACTTGTATTTTCAAAAAGTGTGGTGAACCCGGTTACAGATGTCACAGAAACCTTTGAATTCAGTGTGCCGCATCCAAACGGTACAGGTATTGATTTCCTTCCCATGCCCATGGCCCAGTTAACCCTTGGACTGATTAAGGGTACCGATGTTACTGTGCGTTATTTACCTCAAATAGGAGTTGGTGATTTCGGGGAAGTTGGCATTTGGGGAGTAGGTGGAAAACACTCCATCTCGCAATGGATACCTGTCCTTAAAAGCCTCGATTTTATCAATATTTCCCTGCAGGGTGGATATTCAAAGATATCCACGACATCCCGACTGAACTTGCAACCACCTGATGTTGAGGTGATTTCGGTTTCAAATCCACCGGCATTTGATGATCAGTTTCTTGATATGAATATTTCCGGGTGGACCATTAATGTTATTGCTTCCCAATCCATTCCGGTCATTACCGTGTACGAAGGTATAGGATACAGCAATTCTATGGTTGACCTGGCCATGCTGGGGCATTATCCCCGCATATCGATAGTCGATGACCAGGGGGCGGATTATGGCAAAACCACCTATGAAGTGATCGAGGATCCGCTGGAACTTGAATTTGAAAACAACAACAATTTGAGGCTCAATGCCGGCATCCGATTAAAACTTGGTCTTTTGACAATACATTATGATTTTACAAAGACCCTGTACGCAACACATACTGCAGGTATAGGCATTTCTTTCAGATAGTCAGGAAGTCATTCTTCCATACAGAAAACTGAATAAAAACGTTTTACTGGCAGGAAGTTTCTTTTGCTTGTTTTTTCGGGTCGTTAAGGATGAAAGACTAAAAACCTGACAGATCCATCAGGACGGTAGGCAGAAGCAATAACCATCCAGTGATAATCAGTATGGCCATAAATGGTGCGATCCACCTGACCCATTTTTCATAGGGTATACGTGCAATTCCAAGGACTCCGATGAGTACGGGAGAAGTGGGGGTGATCATGTTTGTAAATCCGTCTCCAAACTGGAAAGCCATGACTGTTGCCTGCCTTGAAACTCCTATCAGATCTGAAAACTGAGACATCATCGGCATGGTAAGTGCAGCTTTGGCCGAGCCGCTGGGTATTATAATGTTGATCATTGTCTGAATTACATACATCATACTCACAGATGCCACTTTGCCGAATTCCTGCATGGAATTGGCCATATAATAAAGCAGCGTGTCGATGATCATTCCATCTTCCAGTATCACAAGTATACCGCCCGCCAATCCGACTACAAATGCCGCGGTAAGTATGTCTTTCATACCGGCAGAGAATTGTTTCACAATTTCATTGGCGCTGAAGTTCATAGCAATTCCGGAAACCAGCCCAAGCACCAGGAACAGTGTAGCTATTTCCTTAACATACCAGCTGAATCCCATAACCCCGACAATAAGGTAAATGATTGTGAATAGCAGCAAATTGAGGATATAAAAATGTATCGACTTCCGCAGGGAGAAGAAACCTGTTACCAGGAAAGCCAGGGACACAAAAGGAAGGAAATATCCCGAATAGGAATTGTTTCCTATGGTCATGGCGATTACCGGATGCATCAATGAATAGGTGATCATGATTGCAGAGAGGATCCCGTATGTGATCCATGCAGATGCGGGGGAATAGAATTTAACACTGCCAGGTTCAGCAGTATTCTTATTCCTCCAGTGATTGTCCTCCTCATAAACTATGGAGCTTTGCGGGGATTTCCTCAATTTGGAAACGTACCGGAGTACCCATGCAATACCGATAATATTGATTACTATCCAGCAAAAAAACCGGTATTCAATACCTGAAAACAATGGCAAACTGGACAGTCCCTGGGCAATCCCTATTGTAAAAGGGTTTAACAAAGCACCTGCAAAACCCAGTCCTGCAGCAAGAAAACACATACTAACACCAACGATCGAGTCGTACCCCATTGAAATAGCCAGAGGAATAAAAATTACCGTAAATGCTATGGTTTCCTCACTCATGCCGAAGGTCGCTCCAAAAATGCTAAAAACCAGCATTATAAGTGTTATCACAAGGTTGTCAACACCCAGGAAGCGAAATGCTTTGTACTTTTCAAGTTTCCTTACCTCTATAAGAAATGTTTGTATGCCCACATCAATGGCTTTGCTCTCGTTCATTATCCAGAATGCCCCGCCAATGATGATTATAAAGACGATGATGTCTGCCTTGTCTACAAATCCATCAAAAAGTGCAGAAAATATCTGCCAGGTCTGTGGTTGATTCTCCACGTAATGAAATGAATCCTGGATAATAACTTCCCTTGCCTGCTCATTCACAACGACCGTTTCCCTGTCGAACTCTCCGCCCGGAATGATCCATGTGAGGATGGCAGCAACCAGGATAAAACCAAAAACAATAATATAGGTGTGAGGGACCCTGATCTTTCTTTGCATATTTTTTTCGTTTTATACATCCCGAAAATAGAAAAATTATGTTGTTCACTTTAACGAAAAACAGGATTTCGAATAATTTCATGCCGGATCAACTACCGCAGCCAACGCTGTATTAGTATACAGCTTCGCCTTGCCGGCCTTGTAGCTGATGCACTACAGACTTTTTCAGCAAGCCCTGAATTATATACAATAAAGGTGCAATTTGCTTTTCAGCATTCCTGTCAATTATTATTATCTTTATTTCCTGCAGAACATAAATCGCATGGCAATTTGATAAACATCAGGGAAACAGATATAATCAACGCGCTGGACAGGCTTTCCGATCATTGCCGGAAGGAATATGACCGGCAGGGGATGGATTTGATCAGTAAATCCATTGAATATGTAAGATCGAAACTGAACGAATACGATTCAAAAGAACAGTATGCAAGCCTAATTCAGTCCCTGGACCTGGCAGAAATTGCAATCATTGAACTGGGCTTGGACCCGCTTGGTGTATCGGCTGCATTGTTACTTCCCCTTGTTGAACACGATGAAAGCCAGCTTTACCTGTTGAAAAAGAGATTCAATGACAGGGTGCTGCTGATACTGAAAGAGCTTGTAAAAATAAAAAACCTCGATACCGGGGCATCTTCAAGGCATGCAGAGAATATGCGGAACCTCATATTATCCTTGTCTACAGATTTCAGGGTAATATTATTAAAAATATCTGAGCGCCTTTCAAGGCTCAGAAGACTTGATGAACTTTCAGACGAAGAGGCCATTGTTGCAGCCAATGAATCAAAAGCCATTTATTCTCCGCTTGCACACAGGCTGGGATTGTATAAAATAATGTCTGAACTGGATGATATTTCAATGCAGATCCTGGAGCGGGAAATTTATGAAAGTATAACAAACAAGCTCAAGGCATCAAAAGTCAGGAGAGAAAAATTCATCAAAGAATTCATTGCCCCGATACAGGAAAGACTGGAAAAAGAAAAATTTAAATTTGAGATTTTTGGCCGTCCGAAAGCAATTTCTTCGATTTGGCGCAAGATGCAGAAACAAAATGTTGAACTGGAAGAGGTATATGATAAATTCGCCATCAGGATCATCCTCGACAGCTCCCCCAGGAAAGAGAAAAGTGATTGCTGGCGGGTGTATTCCATCATTACTGATATTTACCAGCCAAATCCCGACCGGATGCGTGATTGGATCTCTGTACCTAAATCAAATGGGTACGAATCATTACATACCACGGTAATCGGTCTGAAAGGGGAGTGGGTTGAGATTCAGATCAGGTCGCGCAGGATGAATGACATAGCAGAAAAGGGGCTTGCAGCGCATTGGCGGTACAAAGGGCTGAAGGGACAGGCCAGTGTTGATGATTGGCTGGTAAAGGTAAGGGATGCTCTTGAAAATGCTGACAATGAAGAATCTGCAAATATTATCGATGACCTCAAGATCAGTCAGTTCAATAAGGAAATCTTCGTATTTACCCCCAATGGTGACTTGAAAAAGTTTCCGGAGAATGCCACCGTACTTGATTTTGCATACGATATCCACACGGATATCGGGGCCAGTTGCGTGGGTGCCAGGGTAAATGGCAAAAATGTCCCCATACGGCATGTTTTAAAAAACGGAGATAAGGTAGAGATCATTACTTCAAAAAAACAGAAAGCAAAAGTCGACTGGCTCAATTTTATTGTAACATCGAAGGCAAAGACAAAAATAAAACAGTCGTTAAAAGAGGAAAAATTAAAAGAGTCCGAAAATGGCAGGGAGTTATTGAAGAGGCGCTTTAAAAACTGGAAAATTGAATACAACGACAGCAATGTCAGGAAAGTTATACAACATTTTAAATACAAGGACTCCATAGACTTACACCATGATGTGGCAACAGAAAAAATTGATCTTCTGGCTATAAAAGAGATCTTTTCCGAAAAAGAGGATCCTGGCGACAGCAAACCTGTCCCCATTAAAGAAAAGCAGGTTGAGCAGATGATCAACAGTGCCATGAGTCAGTCTGACGATTTCCTGGTCATCGATGAAAAGATTGCAAACATAGATTATAAGCTTGCAAAATGCTGCAAACCGATCCACGGCGACAGTGTTTTTGGATTTGTGACGCGCACTTCGGGGATCTCCATACACAGAACCAATTGTCCGAATGCACACCAGTTGCTCACACGTTATGGTTACAGGGTGGTTAAGGCACAGTGGACCCAGGCGGCAGACGATACCCGGTTTGAAGTTTCGATACGGATCACCGGGATCGATGACTTGGGCATTGTCAGCAACATCTCCGATGTGATCTCCAAGGACCTGCAGGTCAACATGCGCTCGATCTCGATCGATTCAAATGATGGCATGTTTGAAGGCACAGCAGCGCTTTACGTTAAAGACACACAGCATCTCGAGGCGTTGATAAGAAAGCTGAAAAAGGTAAAAGGGGTATCCGGTGTAAGGAGAACGGGGTAATTCAGTATCTCGGATCCGGCTTCAGCGGCAGTTTTTCCATCTTTTCAACGGTCATCCCGGGAAATCCCAGCTCCTCAGTGATCTCTCCCAGCAGAAGATAGATGCCTGAACCCTTGTACGGGTATTTCCGCAATGATCCGGGAAAATTAACAACATCAAAGAATTCCCCTTTTGCATCCAGGAATGTTCCGAACTGCATAATTTCATTCTTCACTGTCCTCACATATTTGGTGGTAACCAGTCTGCCAACCATTCGTTTTTTCTTTCCCACGTGTTCAGGCATGTCACAGGCCATGATCTCGCCCCGGAAGCGTGTCTTCAGCAACCCGAACATATCCATGGTAACCGAAAAACCCAGCAGTTCTATTTCATCATAAGCGTCCTCAATTTCAGATTGGATCAGTTCCGGGAGGTTGTATTTTTTTTCCGCAACCCGGAACATCTGCCCGCTCGTCTCATATTGCTTCTTCGCCTTCGTGATCAGCTGGGTTTCCCACAACAATTCTTTCTTTGTCTTTCCGGTAAACCGGAATGCATCTGCACGTATAAGGATGACCAGTTGTTCGTGTTTGACCGCTACCCGGGAGACAAAATTTTCAAGAGAGGAATATTCTCCGTTCAATTCTCTTTCCTTGAGAAAGATACTGGAAAAACCACGCTCAAGATTCTGCAGGTGAACCAGGCCGAGAAAAACATCAATACCGTTTATCGATGTATGATATTCGCTTCTGTTGATGCAGGGCAAATGAATTTTCGCTCCTTTTCTCCTTGCTTCATTCACATAGACCCACGTGCGGTAAAACCCTCCGAAGTTATTGATCACTGCCACCTGGAATTCCAGCGGAAAATGGGCCTTAAGATAAAGCGACTGGAAACTTTCCACCGCGAAAGAAGCGGAGTGTGCCTTTGAAAATGAATATCCTGCAAAAGAGCTTATCTGGCGCCACACTTCATTGGTAAGCTTATCCGGGTATCCCTTTTGACGGCAGTTACTGAAAAACCTTGCAGCGATCCTGTCAAATTCTTTTCTTGAACGGTACTTTCCGCTCATTGCCCTGCGCAAAACATCCGCATCGGCAAGGTCGAGTCCGGCGAAATGATGACATACCCTGATCACATCCTCCTGGTAGACCATAACGCCGAATGTTTCTGCAAGCAGCTCTTCCATGACCGGATGCAGGTACCTGATCTGTTCCGGGTGGTGGAACCGATGGATGTATTCGCGCATCATGCCTGATTTTGCCACACCCGGACGGATAATTGAACTCGCGGCAACAAGTCCTTTGTAACTGCTGCATCTAAGTTTTTTCAGCAACCCGCGCATGGCCGGACTTTCAATGTAGAAGCATCCGTTTGTTTCTCCCGTGCGCAACTGCTCCAACACCTTTTCATCCGTTTTAAATTGTTCAACCCTGTGCACGTCCACGCTGACCCCCCGGTTCTTACGTACAATTTCTGCAGCATCTTTGATATGTCCGATCCCCCGCTGACTTAAGATGTCAAGCTTTTCATAGCCAATATTTTCGGCTACATACATATCCCACTGTGTGGTGGGAAGCCCCTTGGGAGGCATGTCAAGCGCAACATAACGGGTGATTGGTTCTTCGGACACGATGACGCCGCCTGCATGAATGCTGCGCAAATTTGGAAAATCCATTACCTGGTTTCCCAACCTGTAGATCTGTGAAACAACAGGATTGTCGTTCATCGGGTCCTCAGGGTCCCTGACCAACAGGTCGATCTCCTCTTTTGCCAGTCCGCTTACCTTCCCAAACTCCCGGAAAATTGAACGGTCCCTGAAAGTTGATATTGTTCCGATCAGGGCGGTGTGTCTCCGCCCATACCTCTTGAAGATGTAATCAAGTACATCATCCCGCTCTTTCCAGGAAAAGTCTATATCAAAATCCGGCGGACTGGAGCGCCTGGGATTGATGAACCGTTCAAAATAAAGATCAAGGTCAATGGGGTCAACATCGGTAATGCGAAGACAGTATGCAACGATCGAATTGGCCCCGCTCCCCCTTCCGACATGGTAAAACCCCCTCGACAATGAATATCTTATAACATCCCATGTAACAAGAAAATACGACGAGAATCCCAGTTTGTCGATCACCTGCAGTTCGTGACTGATCCGCTGCAACGCTTGCCTGTTATGCTTTCCATACCGGTATTCCATCCCTTCCAGGGCAAGTTTTTCAAGCAATATCCGGTCGTCTGACCGCGACCCCGTGTAGGTCCGCTTATTTTTTACCGCGGAAAAATCAAATGAAATGCTGCAATCGCTCATTAACCGGTCTGTATTCCTTACGATCTCCGGAAAATCCTCATACGCGCACCGGAGAAGATCCGGTGGAAGAAGGATATCGCTTTCCGCAGCCATCATTTGCGGTTTTAATTTGCCCAGGACAATATTCTGATCAACAGCGCGAAGGTAACGGTGCAGTTCATGCTCGTTTTTACCGAGCATCACAACAGGTTGAAATATTACCAGCCGCGAATGATCGTCTCTCCAGGGTGAAGAATAGAGCCGGTTGAGCTGAGACGGACCGATGCCGATAAGTTCATTTGACCTCAGGCGCCTGTCAGGTACACGGTCGAAGTCATAAATGAACCAGGCGTCTGAAGCATGGGGTGCAGTAGCAGGGAAGGGGAGTTTTACTTCATTGTGATAGGACAAAAATTCATTCAGTTCCCTGAATCCGTTTCCATTCCTGGCAATGCCTGTATACAGGTAATGATCTCCATCCCTGAATTCAATTCCGGCAACAGGATCTATGCCTTTTTCATTGCAGCACCGCACAAAATCCACCATCCCCGTGGAATTGTTTATATCGGTAAGAGCCATTGATCCGATTCCAAGTTCGGCAGCTTTTTCCACGAGGGTTTCAACGGCTGCTGTTCCGTAACGCAAACTATAATATGAATGACAATTCAAATACATATAACAACAGGGATATTCTTCTTCGTTATTCCTATCTCCAATATCCCCAGCGCCTGTTCTTCAGGTTGTCTGTTTGCTGACGATCCATCCCGGAGTCATCACTTTTGGCCGCATCTTTATCCCTGATCTGCTTTTCAAGTTCCCGCAGCTGAACACCGCTGGCCCGCCGCACGGAAGCCGCACCAAAACGCTTCCGAAGGGAATCCATTGCCAGGTAAAGCTTTACCATTTCTGAAGTATCTTCGAAAAGGTTCAGTTGCTGCACCCCTCTGATCAATCCCAAAAACCTCACTCCGATAAGCCTGATAAGCATGCGTCGCTGGTAAATGCGTTCAAAAAGTTCCTTTGCTGCAGGAATGAGAATGTGATCAAATGAAGTATACCCCAAACGTTTCTGAAGTGAGTGTGTATCAAAATTGGAATACCTAATCTTAACAGTGATACAGGATGTAAGCTTCTCCTCCTTCCTGAGCTGAAACGCGAGCTTCTCAACCATGGAAACAAGCAAGTCCTTTAACCCTTCCACATCCATGGTGTCCCTTTCAAAGGTCCTTTCTGTACCGATGGATTTCCTTTCAGAATACTGTATGACCGGTGCAGGATCAATGCCATTGGCTTTTTTCCATATGACAATCCCGTTCTTGCCAAGCAATCCATTCATCATTTCAGGCGGAATCATTCGCAATGTACCGATGCTTGAAATTCCCATTGAACGAAGCAGGTGATAGGTTTTTTCACCGATCATGGGTATTTTACGGATGGAAAGCGGGGAGAGGAATCCGGGTACCGTATTTACGGCAACTTCCATTCCCCCGTTGGGCTTTGCTTCCCCGGTAGCGATCTTGGAAACGGTTTTGTTGATCGACAACCCGAAGGATATGGGCAACCCTGTTTCCCTGATGATCCGGTTCCTTAACTCTCCGCTCCATTTAAGGCATCCAAAAAAACGATCCATTCCTGAAATGTCAAGATAATGTTCATCAATGGAAGACTTTTCATATACAGGGGCGCTGTCAGCGATAATTTCCGTTACCATTCGTGAATATTTGCTGTAGGCATCCATATCCCCCCGTACCACGACAGCTTCACTGCATAATGAGCGTGCCATTTTCATGGGCATGGCCGAATGTACCCCGTAACGCCTGGCCTCATAACTGCAACTCGATACCACCCCCCGGTCTGATGCCCCCCCGATGATCACCGGTTTTCCCTCCAGTTTGCTGTTTTGCAGTCGCTCCACGGAAACAAAAAATGTATCCAGATCCATATGTACAATGTTTCGCTTCATAATCAGTTATTGCAATTTCGGGCCAATCAATTTGCTTTTTTAAAAGTTTTAATATATTTTTGATTATATTTTAATCAAAATTACGATTACAATATAATCATATAATGAATTGCCTGCAACACTTTTTTAATAAAAAAACATGTATTTTCATTCAAACATCAGGCTTCTGAGGAAGCGCAGGAACAAGACCCAGGATGAACTGGCTCAAATCCTTAAGATGAAAAGATCCACACTCAGCGGATACGAAAACCAGGTGGCGGATCCGGGCATTGAGGTACTGCTCTCTTTTTCACGTTATTTCAATATGGCTGTTGACACATTGCTTACTGTAGACCTTCAAAAGCTTTCCGGGTCGCAGTTGCATCAACTGGAACATGGGGACGATGTTTTCCTGAAAGGAGGAAATTTGCGCATCCTGGCTTCCACAGTTGACAACTCAAACAATGAAAACATTGAGCTCGTGAACGAAAAAGCAAGCGCCGGATACACAAATGGCTTCTCTGATCCGGAATACATCAGTGATCTTCCGGTATTTAAGCTTCCCTTCCTCTCAGGTTCCAGGAAATACAGAACCTTCCAGTTGAAGGGGGATTCAATGCTCCCGATACCGGACAAGGCTTATGTGACAGGGGAGTTTGTTACAGACTGGAATGGTATTGTTACCGGAGAGGCTTATGTGGTCCTAACCCTGAACGACGGCATCGTATTCAAAATTGTTGAAAATAAAATTAGGGATGAAGGATTGCTGACATTGTATTCGCTGAATCCCCTCTATGAACCTTTTGATGTAAAGGTTACGAATGTAAGGGAAATGTGGAAATTCGTCAATTTTATCAGCCAGGAACTGCCTGAGCCGGTATTGCCGGGTAACCAACTTGTTAAAACCGTGGCCGGTTTACAACAGGAAATGCAAAAGCTGAAGAAACAGTTGAAGTAATGGTGTCAGTTCAGACGAAAATCATCGTTGAGCATTTTTTCCTGCTTCCTTATCAACATCAGGTAATTCAGCTGCCTCGATAAATATCTGTCTCGCCCGGCATTGCCGTCAAGCAGGATAAAATTGTATTTATCTTCAGAAGACAATTGCAATGCACGAACTACATCAAAATAGGAAAGGTTGTCAAGGTCAGAAGAACCCGGAAAATCCTTATCAAAATGGTCCCTGTATGCAACAATGAGATCTATGACTTCGCGGTTCTGTATTTTACCCGGGGGAGAGAGTACCTGCACGCTGCCGCCTGCATATAGCTTTCCCGCTATTTGAGATGTAAAACTATTAACCTTCAATATATTGACAGACTCCACGGTGATTACTTTCCTGCCATTTTCTGTCTCTGCTACCAGTTGCTGCAATTTTACCTCACATCCGTAATGCAGGATCTCGTCATCACGCACAAATGGAATTGCAAAAGTAAAACCTTCATCTTTGGCCTCCTCTATAAGCTGAAGGTACTTTGGCTCAAAAATGCGCAAGGGAATGTCCTCACCAGGGAGCAGAAAAACTCCGAGAGGAAAAAATGGCAGTATTTTATGTAATTGTTCCAAATCTATGCACTTAAAATTCATTTAGTTAGTGTCTGTCAATACAGTCCGGTGGCCGGATCATAATGTCCGGGATCAAGGCGCTTAAAAAATTAACTCGAAAAATATGACAATTTCGATATTGATCCGGTGAAATCCTCACGTTTTTTGCATCTACTATTGTAGACGGCGGTTCATGAGGGCTTCATCCGTTAACAATTTCTAAACAATGGTTTATGGATTTTTGTTTAGCAGAATAAAGAAATAAATTTCTATTTTAAAACATTTTTCCATTTTTGTCTAAAATGTGCTTCACAATAAATATTTATACCAACCGCGATGCAATTGAAAAAAGATTCAATGCAGACACATCTTCGTTGGCTGATTTTGAATTCAGGTATTTTTTCAGGGCATTTGATCAACCCGAAATACCGGTAGTAACACAAAATGACCCCGGTCGCGTCCAACTTATGAGCTGGGGGCTAATTCCACACTGGGTAAAAGACCAAGTGCAGGCAGACAAAGTCAGAAGTGGCACGTACAATGCACGCGCAGAGTCGTTGCATCAGAAACCATCGTTCAGGAATTCCTATACAAAAAAGCGTTGCTGGGTAATTGTTACCGGTTTTTTCGAATGGCAGCAAGGTCAGACTGGTAAGATACCATGGTACATCAAGATCAAAAACAATCAGTTGTTTGCACTTGCAGGAGTATATGACCAGTGGGTCGATCCGCGGAATGGTTCATTGTACAACACTTTCTCCATTGTAACAACCAGGGCTAATCCTTTAATGGAAAAAATTCACAATACAAAAAAACGGATGCCGGTTATTCTCGATCAAAAAAATGAACAGAAATGGTTGTTGCCCGGAAAAACAGTATTGCCAGACAAAAATCTTTTTGAGCCATTCGATCAGGATCGGCTCGAAACATACACCGTGGGTAAATACATTTCAGATAAAAATGCAGATCCCCGCAGCAGCAAGGCTGTTCAAAAAGTTGATTATTACAGCAACAAATCTCTTTTCTGAACCCGTCAACCATTTTTTCGGTCCTTAAAACAGCCTGCTGTCTCCAAATAAACATTTATTAACCAATTGTTAATAACTTGTGTTGATCTATTGTGCATTTTATAATCGGGATTTCTATTGACATGAATTCATTTCATTATATATTTGATTCATCAAGTGAGCGTATAAAAGCCACTCCGTTCTTTTTGTCATGCAATTAGTGTTTGTGCAGGGAATTCGTTCTTTGCACAGATCAGGAGTCAGAGCAATGTAAACAGGTATTGAAATTGCTCTTCCATGGTGCAAGCCATGGTCTTTTAGCTGATGCTGTGAAAAATACTGTAACAGGTATTGGGGACAGTAAAAACCCTTCCAGAAGGATACCTGGAAACCAGGTTGGGTTTCAGCAAAAAGAAATGAGAGCAGGTTTGTCTTCGGATAAAGCTGTTCTCCTGTCAACCAGCTTCGGCTGTTTGGCAGCTATGGGTACTTTGTTTTCGGACAGGGTACCGGCATAATAAACCGTAGCTTGACGCGAACCGGCGACTACGGTTACCGGTAAGTGAAATGGGAGTTAGTGAATGCTGGCTCCCATTTGTGTTTTTATACCGTTTCACCGGTTTTGATAAACCATCCCTCCTGTAACTTATAATTCAGTAAAACTTCCATTAACGACAGAAATACTGTGCGAAGAGCTTTTATTGTGCGCTTTAAGAATATATTCGCAATATTTAAACATTTTCTATATTTATTTGTTTAGTAACGCATTGCAGCTATTAACCGCGGTTTGTTAATAACCCAAAAGCGCTGTATATAAATTAAATATGAATAAGCTATACTTTTGTCGGCAAATGAGGAATGGTAGTTTTCAGGTTGAAAAAATGAACAAAATATTCATTCTTTCAGGGTTAATTGTTGTATTCTTTTTTGGTGAAATTGCACTTACGTTTTCAGACAAAGGAGTACAGTATCTTATTGAGGACGAGGAAGTGGCTTTTTCGCTTCAGCTCGACAATGAATATTCTGAATTTCAAGTCACAGAACATATCGACATTGAAGTGCAGGATTTCATGAACAAGTGGCGGATCAATGGGGCCAGTGTGGCCATCTCAAAAGAAGAGGAGCTTGTTTATGCAAAGGGATTTGGTTATGCCGACATTGAATCCGGTGAAAAAGTTAAACCCGGGCACCTTTTCAGAATTGCTTCGGTATCGAAACTTTTAACTGCTGTTGCCATTATGAAACTCTATGAGGAGAAAAAACTTGACCTCCAGGATTTCGTTTTCGGCCCGGCAGGCATTTTGGATACATCTTACTTTTCCGGATACAAGGATCGGCGATATGAGGATATCAAAGTGGTTCACCTTATGAATCATACAGCAGGATGGTCCAGAAGATCGGGAGATCCAGTGTTCAATTCTCTTTTTATAGCCCGGCAAATGGGTATTGAACCGCCTGTGCAAATTGAAAATGTGATTGAATATACCCTTTCCCGAAAACTCTATTACAACCCTGGCGAACGCTACAGTTATTCCAACATTGGATATGCCATCCTGGGAAAGGTCATTGAGGCAGTCAGCGGTATTCCATATGAAGATTACGTTATCCTGAATATTTTAAAACCCGCAGGCATTCACGACATGCACATTGCAAGAAGTTTTCAATACCAGAAATATCCCAATGAAGTAAAATATTATGCTGCAGGAACGGTCCCAAAGACATTATCATTTACCGGTTCCGGAGAACGTGTTCCTCGTTATTACGGTGGTAACAATATGGAATTGCTTGCCGCAGCCGGTGGCTGGGTTGCCTCGGCTCCTGAATTATGTAAATTACTTTCAGTGCTTGATGGCTTTGATGGGCAACCTGACATACTTAAAAATGAAACCCTGGAGATGATGACCAATCCTGATTATGCTGAAGCCGGCATTCTTGGATGGAGGGGCGTGGACAACTATGGCACATGGTGGAGAACCGGTTACCTGAGCGGCTCGACTGCACTGGTCGTTCGCCAGCAAAACCAGGTCAACTGGGTTATATTGATGAACACATCTACTTACAAACAATCCAGGATACAGAGATACGTTTCATCCATGATGTTCAGTGCCATCAATAAGGTTGAACTATGGCCCTACCTAAACCTATTCATGGTCAACGAGGAATACCCGGATCCAATTTCAGAAATTCCTGAGAATAATCCTTTGCTTTGATAAAAAACATAGGTCAATAATCATCTGTTTTTTTCAATCGTTGAATCTGAAAAGATCAATAAAAATTTCCTGATTCAGGATAAAAATCTTATATTATCTTTGTGATTAATTCTATGCTGTTATTCAATTTTTCAAGTGGTGTGCCGGTTAATATAAAATGAATTGGGTTTAATATTCAATTATCTGCAGAAGAATTTATGACTGCATAACAGTTTTATTATGAAAACATTTTTTGAAAAGTGTTGTTATATAAGCGATTGTAATTATTTCTGAACCAAACTCATAATTTGATATGGCGCTATTCGAGATCGTAATGCCAAAAATGGGGGAAAGTATTGAGGAGGCAACCATCACCAAATGGTTTGTTAAAGAAGGGGATAAGGTTGTTGAAGACGATGTTCTCCTTGAAATTGCCACTGACAAAGTGGATTCTGAGATTCCCTCACCCGTTGAAGGTGTTGTTAAAAAAGTTTTCTTTCAGCAGGATGAAACAGTCGCTGTAGGAACTGTAATCGCAGTTATAGATTTGGACGGCGAAGGGGAGGGGGCCGATGAAGAGAAATCTTCTGAACCATCAGCTGAAAATGCAAAAAAACAGGTGGCAGATGAACCGGAGACAAAAAAGGAATCTGAACCTGAACAGTCCGGTGACACCCCGGCATCGACACCCGGTCGCTTTTATTCCCCTCTGGTAAAAAAAATAGCCGGAGAGGAAGGGGTATCCCAGGAAGAACTGGACAGCATCGAAGGCAGCGGCTTAAACAAGAGGGTTCAAAAAAAGGATATCCTTGCTTACATTGAATCGAGGACGGCAACAGCTCCTGCCAAAGAGGAAACTCCCCGTACTGATGAAAAGCCAGATCGCCCCGCTGCTGACCAGGCAAAAGTCAAAGCTACAGCATCGGAAGGTGATGAAGTGATCGAGATGGGAAGGATGAGGAAGCTGATAGCTGCGCATATGATCAAATCAAAAGCTACTTCAGCTCACGTTACCAACATGCTGGAAGTTGATGTAACAAACATCGTTAACTGGAGAACAAAGATCAAGGATGAATTCCAGTCTAAGTACGGACAAAAACTGACCTATCTTCCGGTTTTCCTTGAGGAAACAGTAAAAACAATAAAGGATTATCCGGGGATCAATTCGAGTGTTGATGGTGACCGCATCATTGTAAAGAAAAACATCAACCTTGGAATAGCTGTGGCGCTGGAAGATAACAACCTGATCGTTCCGAATATCAAGAATGCAGACCAGCTCAACCTGACCGGACTGACCACCAATCTTAACAACCTGGCATCGGCAGCAAGAAGCAATAAACTCAGTCCGGATGACATATCCGGGGGGACCTTCACTGTCACCAACTTCGGTACTTTCAGGAACGACATTGGAACACCGATCATCAACCAGCCGGAAGTTGCTATCCTTGCAGTAGGTGCAATCAGGAAAAAACCGGCTGTACTTGAAACACCGCATGGTGATGTTATTGCCATCAGGAATATGATGTGGTTGTCGTTGACTTATGATCACCGAATAATAGATGGTTCTCTTGGCGGTTCATTTCTCCGGAAACTTGGTGATTACCTGGAATCTTTTGATGTTAATCGTACTATTTAGAATCTAACAATTTGATTACAATGTCAGTTGAAAAAAAATATCATATAAAAAAAACAGATAAAGAGACCCTCGAAAATTGGTTTCGCCTGATGGTGCTTGGAAGGATCCTTGATGACAGGGCTCCCAATTATCTTAAGCAGGCAATCGGATGGTCCTATCATGCCCCGTTTGCCGGTCATGATGGAATACAGCTGGCCATCGGCCAGGTTTTTGACAAGGAGCACGATCATTTGTTTCCATACTACCGTGACATGCTAACAGCGATCTCGGCTGGATTGACGGCTGAAGAAATTATTCTTAACGGAATATCCAAAGATACCGATGTGGCCGGCGGAGGAAGACATATGTCCAACCACTTTGCAAAACCGGAATGGAACATACACAATACTTCATCCTGTACAGGCAACCATGCCTTGCATGCAACCGGTGTGGGACGGGCCCTCAAAAAGTACAAGGTGCCAGGGGTTGCTATCAGCAGCAAAGGAGAGTCATCGGTATCGGAAGGCTATGTATATGAAGCCATTAATGGTGCATCAAATGAGCAATTGCCGGTCATTTTCGTTTTCCAGGACAACGGGTATGGAATATCTGTTCCAAAGAAAGACCAGACTGCCAACAGAAAGGTCGCAGATAATTTTTCAGGATTTAAATACCTGAAGATCTTCCATTGCAACGGAAAGGATGTATTCGATTCTATGAATACCATGGCGGCAGCAAAAGAATACGTGGAAAAACATGAACATCCGGTTATTGTGCAGGCAAATTGTGTCAGAATACATTCACATTCAAATTCTGACCGGCATGAACTGTATCGTGATGATTATGAATTGAATTACATCAATGAATATGATCCGCTTGCAAAATACAGGAGATTGTTGCTCAGGTATGAACGTTTTACAGAGGAAGAACTGAAATCAATAGAAGAAGAAGCGAAAGAAATTGTTAAAAAGGCACACAAAGCCGCAATGAGCGCTCCTGATCCCGATCCCTCTTCAATATTTGATCATGTTATTGCCGAGCCCTATGTATCAGAAAAATACCCTGATGGACTCCACAACCATGAAGGAGAACCAAAAAAACTGATCGAGGCATTGAATGAAACACTGAAGGCAGAATTCAGGCACAACCCGGATACCTATATCTGGGGGCAGGATATTGCCTATAAGGAAAAGGGGGGGATTTTCAACGTTACAAAAGGAATGCAGCAGGAATTCGGTAAGGAAAGGGTTTTCAATGCCCCCATTGCCGAAGACTTCATTGTTGGCACCGCAAACGGTATGAGTCGGTTCAACGATAAAATAAGAATTGTAGTTGAAGGTGCTGAATTTGCAGACTATTTCTGGCCTGCCATGGAACAGCTGCTGGACACCTCACATGATTTCTGGAGGACCAATGGCAAATTCAGCCCCAATATTACCATAAGGTTGGCTTCCGGTGGCTATATCGGTGGCGGACTCTATCATAGTCAGACCATTGAGGGCACACTTACAACCCTTCCAGGTATCAGGGTCGTATACCCAACCTATGCTGATGATGCGGCAGGGCTGCTCAGAACAAGCATACGATCCAGGGGCGTCACGCTTTTCCTTGAACCGAAAGCATTGTATAATGCACCTAAGGCAGCAGCTCCGATCCCGGATGATTTTGAAGTACCCTTCGGTAAAGCACGGGTCAGGAAAGAGGGTTCAGATGTCACCGTAATCACCTATGGAAATACAACGCCAATGTGTATGGAGATAGCAGATCATATGACCGAAAAGGATGTCTCAACAGAAGTTATCGACCTGAGGTCGCTGAACCCGCTTGACACGGAAACCATCCTGAATAGTGTCAAAAAAACCGGTAAGGTACTTATTGTACACGAGGATAAAGTATTTGGAGGATTCGGGGGAGAACTTGCAGCCCAAATCACCGAGTCTGCCTTTGAATACCTCGACGGACCTGTTGTCAGGGTAGGATCTACCTTTACACCTGTTGGTTTTAACAGGATACTTGAAAAAGCAATCCTGCCTGATGTGGACAGGATACAGAAAGCACTGGACAAGATTATTCAATATTAAATCATGAAGAAAATCGCAATCGTTTACAGTTTTAATACAAAGAAAACCTCAAAAATTGCAGAAATGATCAAGGAAGCATTCAATGATGATTCCGTTGAAATGGTCAATGCAGAGGAGATCAATGCAGAAAAATTCAATGCATATGACCAGTTAATCCTTGGTGTCCCAACCTGGTTTGACGGTGAATTGCCGAATTACTGGGATGAACTGATTCCGGATCTCGAGGAACTGGACCTGAAAGAAAAAAAGGTTGCCATTTTTGGACTGGGTGATCAGAAGGGATATCCTGAGAATTTTCAGGATGGCGTAGGGATTATGGCAGAATTCATGGAATCCCTTGGTGCAGAAATAGTTGGTTTTACAAGCACGGAGGGATATGCCTATGAAAGGTCCCTTGCCGAAAGGGGTGATCAATTTGTCGGACTTGCCATAGACTATGAAAACCAAAGTTCAAAAAACAAAGAAAGGGTTACCGGATGGGTTACCGATCTGAAAAAAGCATTCAGCTGACCACACCGGGTTTCCAATTTCGATATACTGCACACTTCCAAATAATTATTTAGTGCTTGAAAGAAAACGCCAATAGCTGCGTTATGCTCGACTTCAAAACAGTCATCCCGATAATATATCGGGACTCCTGTTTTTCATCTGTCATTGCTTATTTTATTTTGTCAGATGGAGCTCGCCATGACAGCTTTTCAAAGGTTCCTTGCCTATAAAGTGTTATAATCATAATCTTATTTGTTCCGCCAACCGGCGGATCATGGCTCGGTTCAGTCATGCGCCACCGCTAAAGCTATGGCGGCACGCGTTCGATCCCGATGGCTATCGGGATGCTCTTGTCGCTTTCTTATCAAGCACAGCAGGATCCCCTGCACAGGATAATCATCTTTTCTATGATGTATGTCTGAACGGTTATAATTTCTTCAGAATAATGTGATTTCGTAATAAAATATCACATTTTACCTTAAAAAACTTGATTTTCATAAGGCGGTTCTGTTTTAAAACATAAATTTGCAGGATCATTCAATGACACAGGTCCAAATTATAAGTTATGAGTAAAGAACGGGTTTATATTTTTGATACAACTTTGAGGGATGGTGAGCAGGTGCCAGGTTGCCAGTTAAATACCATTGAGAAGATTGAAGTTGCGAAAATGCTTGAAGATTTGGGAGTTGACATAATTGAGGCCGGCTTCCCGATTTCCAGTCCTGGTGATTTCAATTCGGTTATTGAAATATCAAAAGCAGTTGTTGAACCGGTTGTCTGCGGACTTACACGGGCTATAAAGAAAGACATCGAAGTTGCCGCAGACGCACTGAAGTTTGCCAAAAGACCAAGGATCCATACCGGTATAGGAACCTCATACTACCATATCTATCATAAACTTAACAGTACGCCCGAAAAGATCATCGAAAGGGGAGCAGAGGCTGTAAAATATGCAAAGTCTTTTGTTGAGGATGTCGAATTCTATGCTGAGGATGCCGGGAGAACAGACAATAATTTTCTTGCTCAGGTCGTTGAAAAAATGATCGATGCAGGTGCAACCGTGATCAACATTCCAGACACCACCGGATATACATTGCCTGAAGAATATGGAAAAAAAATAAAATACCTTGCAGAGAATGTGCCGAACATACACAAGGCTATTCTTTCAACGCATTGCCACAACGACTTGGGCATGGCCACAGCAAATACCATGTCAGGAATTCTTAACGGTGCCCGCCAGGTGGAGGTAACCATAAACGGAATCGGGGAACGTGCCGGTAACACTTCGCTTGAAGAGGTGGTAATGATCATGAAAAGCCGAAAACACCTGAATCTCACTACAAATATAAATCCAAGAAAAATATACAAGTCAAGCCGGATGGTATCGACCCTTATGCGAATGCCTGTTCAGCCCAACAAAGCAATCGTCGGCAGGAATGCATTTGCACATTCATCAGGAATACATCAGGACGGTGTACTTAAAAGAAGGGAAAACTACGAGATCATCAATCCAAAAACCGTAGGGATCAAAGAATCATCATTTGTCCTTACAGCCCGGAGTGGCCGGGCAGCATTGAAGCACAGACTGAAACAACTTGGATACACTTTTGAAAAAGAAGCACTTGATGCACTCTATGAACAATTTCTTGAAGTGGCCGATGCCAAAAAAGAAGTTGGTGATGATGATCTGAAAGCTCTTGTCGGTGCAAGTTCAAGGGATATCACGCGCAATCTGCATTTACACAGGTTGCAGGTGCTTTGTGGAAAAGGTTCTATACCAGTTGCAACCGTCACATTGGAATGGGAAGGTTCTTGCTATACTGAAACTGCAGAAGGAAACGGCCCCGTGGATGCATCATTCACAGCGGTTAAAAATATCGTTAAAAAGAAGGTCAGGCTTGAAGAATTTCTTATCCAGGCCATTCACAGGGGCAGCAACGATCTTGGCAAGGTTCATGTACAGGTTGAATCCAGGGGACAGATCTACTATGGATTCTCTGCATCAACAGACATTATTACCGCATCTGTTGAGGCATTTATTGATGCATTGAGCCAGGTAGTCTGATCGATTTATTAAAAATTAACATTTCCTTTTTAAACTCTTTAAGGTTTTTATTGTCTTACACAGTTGTAACAACTAGTGAAAGACAATGAAAACTTTATTCAATACAAGATTATATTATACCTCTTTTCTCATCTTGATTGCTACAATAGGAGCAGTCGGGCAAAGCGGACCGAATCCTGGAGGTGACAATCCGGAGATCAAAGGTGTTATAACAGGAACTGTGATTGAGGAAAACACCGAAAGCCCACTGGAATACACCAGTATTGCAGTCTACAAACTGAATGATTCCAGCCTGGTAACAGGCACCGTAACAAATACCGATGGAAGGTTCCAGCTTGAAGAGATACCATTCGGCCGGTATTACATGGAGATTAAATTTATTGGGTACGAGAAGTCAGTGGTAAGTCCTGTTATTTTAACGCGGGATGTAAGGAGCCTTAACCTCGGTGAAGTGCAATTATCAGTAAGCTCTAATTCTATTGATGAAGTTGAAGTTGTTGCCGATCAGCGCCGGGTAGAATACAAACTTGACAAAAAAGTTGTTAATGTAAGCGAAGACCTGAGCGCAGCAGGTGGCACGGCAGTTGATGTTCTTGAAAACACTCCGTCTGTCAATGTTGATATTGAAGGAAATGTTTCTCTGCGTGGAAGCAGCAACTTTACTGTATTGATCAAT
Source organism: Bacteroidales bacterium (assembly GCA_021738565.1). Classification (GTDB taxonomy): domain Bacteria; phylum Bacteroidota; class Bacteroidia; order Bacteroidales; genus M55B112. The sequence goes on along the minus strand of JAIPBT010000008.1, from coordinate 72,038 downwards.
GGAAAACCCACTGTACTGGACGCGGCTGATGCCCTGAGACAAATACCGGCAGCCAATATTCAGAATATTGAGATCATTACAAATCCCTCCGTGAAATATGATCCGGATGGAAACGGGGGAATTGTAAATGTAGTACTGAAGAAGCACATCCAAAAAGGCACAACAGGTATAGTGAATCTCTCTGCAGGGCTCAATAATAAATACAGGGCGGATGGTTTGATAAACCGGAGAATGGGTGATTTTAACTATTTTATCGGGGGAGGATGGAACGACAACCTGTATGCAGGAACTCTTGAACGTGAGCAGATCACCTTCGGGGATAATACAGAAGATTCATACAATGTTGCAACAGGGAATTTTAATTTCGTCAGGGGCGGTGCCCAATTAAAAACAGGTTTCGACTATGATATATCCGACAAGAGCAATGTTGCACTTGAACTGAATGGTGGAAGCTATAAATTCGGCATTGACCGATCAAATAATTCTTATGAATATACTGTTCCCGCAACAGAAGAAAGGTATTATGTGAATACCGACTATTTAACAAGGGATCGCCTTTACTACAGTGGTAATTTAAACTTCACGCACAGGTTTGACTCAGCAGATCATAAACTGCTTGTAATGGCCAATTATTCTCGCAGAACTGGGGAGGGCACGGAAGTATCAGAATACCAGGAAGCAGATGAAAATTACAACCTTTTACCGTCCGAAGGTCCAACAAGCAGCAGGAATCTTGAAACAGGAACTGACAATGAATACAGGCTGCAGGTGGATTACAGCCGCCCTGTTGCCGGGGGACTATTGGAAGCCGGTTACCAGTCCAGGATCGATACTGATAATGAAGATTTCATATTTCAACAATATGACCCGGATACTGATACATGGGAAGCAATCGGAGAAAACAGCAGTGAGATCAAGTACATCAGGAATATCCAGGGTGTTTACGCCCAGTATGGTGGAAAAATAAACAACCTTCAGATCCAGGCTGGTTTAAGGGGGGAATATACATACAGGCTCATAGAATATGAAAATTTCAATAGCTCATACGAGATCAACAGGTTTGACCTGTATCCGACCCTGCATTTAGCAAGGCAATTTAAAAATGATCACCAGGTTATGACCAGCTACAGCCGACGCGTAAACCGTCCCAGAGGTTACTACCTTGACTCTATTCCAAGTTTCATTGACAAACAAACTGTAAGGATTGGAAATCCTGGTCTTGAACCTGAATATGTAAATTCCCTTGAATTTGGATACCAGAAAGGTTGGGGAAAGAATTTCCTGGCCTATGAAGCATATTACAGAAATACTACAAACCTGATTTCACGTATCACAGAATTCAATGAAAATGAAGGTATTTTTTACCATAGGTTTACAAACCTGAACCAGGACCATGTTATCGGGTCTGAGGTTATGATAAACTGGCAGTTTGCGAAATGGTTCAAAATGAACACCAGTACCAATCTGTACTATTACAGGATTACAGGAGAACTGAACGGAAAGAAATTTGATAATTCCAACATCAGCTGGCGTGCAAATCTAAACAGTACATTTACAATAACTCCAACCAGCAGGGTCCAGACAAACGTTGGATACAACGGTCCTTCTGTCACTGCCCAGGGCACTTCGGAAGGCATGTACTATGTGAACCTTGCAATAAGACAGGACTTTTTTGAACGTAAGTTATCAGCAACCCTTCAGGTAAGGGATCTTTTCGGCAGCATGAAGAGGGAATTTACTGCCAGCGGAGAAGGATTTTCGCAGTATGTCTTTATGCAACGTGAACCCAGGGTGGTTATGCTTTCGCTCAGCTACAGGATCAATAACTACAGGTCGCGTACCCCTGATTACCGACAGCAAGGGGGCGGAGCTGTGGAAATGGATTCCGGGTTTTAATGATGTCATGCTTAAATCAGCTTTATTTTTCAGATATTTGTTTAGATGGCTTAAGGTAACGGATGTAAATGTCAAGAATAATTGTCACCTCAGTACTTTTTATTTTTTTCACAATATCTGCTATTTCGCAAAACAGGGTAACAGTAAGTGGATACCTGAGAGATTCGCAAACAGGGGAGGACCTCATTGGCGCTAACATCGCAATATTGGAAACAGGTTCAGGAACAATCACCAACCAGTATGGGTTTTACTCCATTTCTCTCTCCCCGGGATTTTACACACTTATATATTCTTATATCGGTTTCCAATCGGTTTCAAAACCGCTGAATTTCATTGAAGATTCTGAGATAGATATTGAATTAAAAGAATCTGCTCAGGAAATTGAAGAGGTTGTTATTACAGCTGAAGCATCCAATTCCAACATAACCAGTCTTGAAACAGGAGCCACAAAATTGCAGATGAAAACCATTCGCAAAATTCCTGCACTGCTGGGAGAAGTGGACGTTATTAAAGCCATTCAATTACTTCCGGGTGTACAGGTAACCAGTGAAGGATCTTCTGGGTTCAGCGTCAGGGGAGGAAGTCCTGACCAGAATCTTATACTGCTTGATGAAGCTACTGTATACAATGCATCACATCTTCTTGGTTTCTTTTCTGTATTTAATAATGATGCGATCAAGGACGTCAAACTTTACAAAGGTGACATCCCCGCCAGATCTGGTGGAAGGCTTGCATCTTTGCTGGATGTACGCATGAAAGATGGAAATAACAAAGAGATCAGCGGAGCAGGAGGGATCGGCACTATATCCAGCAGACTTACATTGGAAGGTCCCCTGTTTTCACAAAAAGGATCTTTTCTTGTTGCAGGCAGGCGGACTTACGCTGATGTTTTTCTTCCATTGGCCAGGGATACAGCAATCAGAGATAATGCATTGTATTTCTATGATCTCAACGGCAAGATCAATTACACCCTGAATGAAAACAACAGGTTTTACCTTTCTGCATACAACGGGAAGGATATCTTTTCAAATGATTTCGCCGGAATATCATTTGGCAACAGCACTTTTACATTTCGTTGGAACCATCTTTTTTCCAAGAAATTGTTCAGCAATTTTACGTTGATAAATTCAAGTTATTATTACAACCTTGGCACCCCGGATGATGCTGTTCCCCGCTTTACGTGGCTTTCCAAATTAACAGATTATTCCGTAAAAGCTGATTTTATATATTATCCTTTGCCTGAACACACCTTTAGGTTCGGAGCTTCATCGACATATCACATCATTTCACCCGGGGAGATAATAACCCAGAACGGTGAAGGTGATAATGACACAACCACCTATTCTCCTAATTATACACTTGAAAGCGGTAGTTATCTCTCAGGAGAATCCAGATTTGGAAAGGCTTTTTCTGTCAGGTACGGACTCAGGTATTCACAGTTTGATAACATTGGAGAAGCTGTTTTCTATGAATATGATAATAATTACCAGGTCGTCGATTCCACCGAATATGATAAGCGTGAGATTTTTAATACATACAGGGGACTGGAACCAAGATTGGCTGCCAATTTTAAGATCAATGAAGCAAATAGTATAAAATTCAGCTATTCACGAACCATTCAATACTTACAGCTGGCATCGAACAGCAGTGCCGGTACTCCACTGGACATATGGTTTCCAGCTTCACCCAATATAAAACCCCAGCTTTCAAATCAATATTCGGCAGGGTATTTCAGGAATTTTCTTGACAATAAGCTGGAATCCTCCATCGAGATATATTATAAACAGATGGACCAATCCATTGATTTTGCCGAACATGCCCAGTTGATACTAAACAGATACCTGGAAGGCGAGGTTAGAACAGGAACTGCAACATCAGCAGGTGCTGAATTATTTTTCAGGTATAGTGATAAAAAATTCTCCGGGTGGCTCAGCTATACTTATTCCCGTACAATAAGAGAGATAAAGGATGTAAACAATGGCAATCCCTATTCGGCTCCTTACGATAAGCCCAATGATCTGGCCGTGGTGGGCAGTTATGACATCAATGACCGGGTCAATGTATCTGCAAATTGGATATATTCAAGTGGTCTGCCGTATACACTTCCTGTCGGAAGGTACAGCATAGAAGGCAATATCTTACCTGTGTATATCGGAAGGAATGAATACAGGCTGCCTGATTATCACAGACTGGATATTTCTGTTACCATTAAGGATAAAACGAGGCCAAAGCGACCCTGGTCAAGTGAATGGAACTTTTCAGTATACAACGCATATGCCAGGAAGAATGTATGGACACTGAACTTTTTGCAGGATGATGAAAATCCCAACATCACGTATGCTGAAATGACCTACCTGTTTTCAATAATACCGGCAATTACCTATAATTTTAAATTCTGATGAAGAAAGTACAACTTCATACAATTGGAATGCTGATCTTGCTTACAGGATTGTTTTCCTGCACGGAAATCATTGATATTAAGCTGGATTCAACGTATACCCGGTTGGTGGTCTATGGTGTAATTACAACAGATTCCGTTCAACAAGAAGTACAACTTACTGCTTCTACCGACTACTTTTACACCGAAAATCCGCCGGTAGTAAAAGGAGCGAATGTCTCAGTGTCTTTTGACAACAACACGGTCTTTCTTGAGGAAGATGAGGAAAACCCCGGCACATACAGGTTCCCTGATCCAATTAGAGGTGTGACAGGTATAACCTATACCCTGAATATATCTGGTGTCGATATTGATAACGACGGCACATTTGAATTATATGATGCAACTACTACCATGCCTCAAATCGAAAGCGCAGACTCAGTTGTTTTGCAAAAATTCATCACGCCGTTTTTTAGTGGTTACAACCTGGCTCTCTGGTCACCGGAACCCACCGGCCGGCATTGGTACAATTATAAAATATTCAGGAACGGCGAGCCGGTGAACAAAAGACTTTCTGATTTCAGAGTGCAATCCGATGATTTTGCAAACGATGGATATATTTCTGGTATTCCTGTTGGTTTCCTGAATGATGACAATGAAGATGAACTGTTACTACCCGGAGATATTGTAACACTTGAGATTAACAGTATTACCGAATCATACAATAAATTCATTGTCCAGGCTCAGAATGAAATTTTCGGGAACAATCCGCTTTTCAGCGGTCCGCCTGCAAATGTCTATACGAATTTAAACAATGACGCACTGGGTATCTTTACGGCTTATGCCATCGACAGGGTAAGTAAAATAGTTCCAGCGCCTTCCTTTGAATAACAAAGACCGGCATTAAAGATGCCGGCCCTTGCGCACATAGTAGTAGTCAGTCAGCAGCTAGTAGACATCAAATTGATGCCTGTCTCTTATAAACATTTCAGGTTTGTTCTCAAATCTGGTAATCAATCCGGTTGCAATAATATGCTGCCCGAGAAAATACCTTTCAGGTCTCCATGAATATCTGCGTGCTATCTTTCCGGGCACAATCATTGTAAAAGTCTGGTACGGGAATTCACCGCCAAAGAACAGCAGCAGTTCATCAGTTTCCCTGTTCAACCATGTTCCGTAAACCCTTCCATATATTCTGTTTACCTGGCCAATGTTGTATTCTGCATCAAATACCGAAATCGTCCTGATCGTGTATCCAACCGGATACCTCCAAGTATACCCGGGGTAGAGGTTGACATAATACCGGTGAGTCCGTTTTGTCCAGATTATATCCCTGTGAGCAGGATAGTACAACACCCGGTAATGGTTATGATAGGTGCTGGGGTGAACATACATTTTTACTCTTTTAGCAGGATAGTGAAGATGTCCTGTATTACGTCCGGAAAATACTCTGTTATTTTTAGTCGGGTTGTAATGCACGGTGTTGCTTGTTTGTTCCCTTGGATCACGAACAGTTTTCCCCAAATGTGTAATATTTTCAGTCTTGCGATAATTGCTACGTGGATTATGTCTGTTCGTGGTACTAATTTTCTCTCTTTCCGTTCCTTGTTTTTGACGGGCATCATTTATGTAAGTTCGGTTGTTGCTTCGATCCGTCCTTACATGATCTCTATTGTTTACCCTTGAAACAGACCTTGATTGATTCAATGGTTTTGTATAAGTGTTATTTTTTTTGATTGCTGGATTGGAAGCAGAAGATTCATTCCTGCCTTTATCCTTATTTTCCGCACCTCGCCTTGCTGATTGTGCACTGGCTTCCAGTGTACCGATTATCATCGCCATCAGCATTACCACTATTTTTATCGTTGCTTTCATGACTTGAGGTTTTTAGTTTAACCATCTGCAATATCAAAATCAAATGGCGTGCCAAAAAGTGTTGAAAATAAAAAAGCCCCGGCTTACACCGAGGCTAATTCGTTATATATTAATATCTTATTATACTTTTAATTCATTAGGTTTATTACCCGCTCTCCAATGATCCTCGATGGCTTCAAGTGATACTCCTTTCGTTTCAGGAATAAACCTTGTTCCCCAGATCAGTCCAAGAATACCGATAGCTGCATAAAATGCAAATGCTCCTGATGGCCCCAAAATCCTGAGTAATGAAAGGAAAGTGAACGTTACAATTGCATTGAATGTCCAGTTTGAAAGGGCTCCGATACTGCTTCCGGTCCCTCTTAAATGAAGGGGATATACTTCTGAAATGATCAACCAACCCAGGGGGCCAAGACTGATTGCAAAAAACAGGATATATACCAGAATGAAGATCACTGTAAGTATCTTCATGGATTCACCAAGTGTATCCATAAATGCAAATCCGAGCGAAAGTGCTATCAGCGAGATTGTTATTCCTGTTAATCCAAAGAAATAGAGTTTCCTTCTTCCAACCTTATCTATAATGAACATGGATACAATCGTGAAAAATACATTTACCAGTCCAACAATAACCGTTGCGGAAAGTTGGCTGTCAACAGATAAAAAACCTGCTTTTTCGAAGATTTCCGGACTGTAATATATAACGGTATTGATACCTACGAACTGTTGAACGAACATGATTCCGATTCCAATGATCAATGCATTGCGCATCCATGGTTTTAAAAGGTCCCTCACTGCTGATATGTTATTCTTTCTTGATACTTCAAGATCTGCTTTCATTTTTTTGATCATTGGTTCCACGAGCTCCGGTTCCTCGATCCGCTGGAGTATGGCGCGCCCCTTGTCTTCTCTTCCTTGACTGATCAAAAAACGCGGAGTCTCAGGCAGGAAAAACATTCCGGTAAACAGGATCAATGCCGGGATAACACCTATATAAAACATAGGTCTCCAGCAATTGAGGAAGTGGATGTCAAAGTTCATATTGATCAGCAACTGCGACATGGCGCCTACCTTTTCATCTTCAACAACAAAACCTTTGTCACTCAGGTAGGATACGAGTATACCTATGGTAATCAGCAGCTGAAAGGCACTTACAAGCGCTCCGCGGTGTTTACTGGGTGATAACTCTGCAATATACAGGGGAACCGTATAGGATGAAATACCAATAGCAATTCCAAGGAAAAGTCTGCCAATAAAAAGACTCGTTGGTGAACCTGCAGCACCAGTCCAAACCGCACCAACACCAAAAATTACTGCTGATCCCAGTATGACCAGTCGTCTACCTATAAGGTCCGTGATCCTGCCGCTAGAAGCTGCTCCTGCAATTGCGCCAAACAATCCTGCTGTGGTGATCCATTCAACCTGTTTGTCTGTTAAATCCCATAATTCACGAAAAAATTGCTTTGCACCGGAAATAACACCAGTATCAAAACCAAAAAGTAACCCACCGGTAGCGGCAATAGCTGCAATTACGATGATTAATCCGGTTCTTTGTCTGGAATTAGTAGCCATAGTTTTAATAGTTTTTGGTTAATTAAAGTCCGAATATACCAAGTAATGTCATAATTACGATGCAAATGTTAATATTTTGATAAAAAAGTGGTATAAAAAAATCCTGCCTTAAACTAAAGACAGGATTCTTCTTTATAAATGGTAGTTTTAGGGTTAGTATGTATCTTATATTATAAAAACAAAGCACACTAACATTAGCAAATATAGTAAATGCAATGAAAAAACAAATAATTATAACTTTTTTTCTTGTATGCAGTTATACTTTCCGGCTGGAGGGTTCACATTTATAAATATACACCAGGAATGTTGATCATTTGATAACTGTAACTTCATACACAAAAATCTCAGAATCTTTCCAGCTGTCTCGATGCATTCCAAGCTTATTCTCGGCGCAGCATTCCAGGAATTCAACCGGGGAAAAATCATTCTGAACCGCTACCTGGGGCAGAAGGGTAGCGCGTCGTATACCATTAATGAGATAAATACCATGCCTTCCAATATCTATTTCTTCAGGCCTGCTGACCCTGCTTTTTTGTGAGAGAATCGAAATCTCGACTTTCATATCTGAAATTTCATTTGCAGAGACTGGCTTGAAACGCCTGTCTTCAAATGCTGCCTGCACCGATATATTCTTCACATTAAGATACAATTCATTGTCTTCAGAAAAGGTGCCTATGCAGCCGCGAAGCTTTTTTCCCACGTAAATTGTCACAAAAACACCACACCTGCTTCTCAATTCCTCGTCAATATGGAATTTCTCCGGCAATCTCCTGATCCTGTCATGGTCAAGATAGTCCTGGACCGACCATTCGGCAATGCTCAATAGTGTATGCTGGTTTTTATTATTTATGTTCATGAATCGGACTTTCCTTGAAAAAGTATGGATATATAATCCACAACTTCGAAAGAATGATGTACCATACCTGAATGGCCCCTGGCAAGAATTGTTGTCTTGTAATTATTGTCAAGCATGCCTGAATAGGCCATCAAAACCATTATTGGACAATAACCGCAAACCGTAATCTGATTCTCGATTACTGTATTGTTTATCCCCTCTATATCTCTTTCATCAATCTTATCAAGTACCATTTGATCCATTTTATATCCTTCCTGAGGAGGAAGGTAATGGGAAAAATCGCTGGAAGCAATGAGCATGGTGTTCCGGCCTGTTTTTTTTACTGCACGACGAATGTTTTTTGCTATCTCCATGGCATGATCCGGAGACACAGGTTTAAGACAAATGGGAAGGATCCTGACATTTTCTTTCTGAAAATAATATTGAATGAATGGAATGATAACTTCAGCTGAATGTTCATTCTTCTGTGCTTTTGCGTCGATCTTATAAGGCAGCTCTTTTCTTAATTCAATGTCTAAATCCACGGTCCCTATTGAATTTTGCCATGCCTGATGTTCGTCAAGCGCAATTTCAGGGCCTTGGCCGGTATGGTTCGGATTCAAAATAATGAATGTCTCAGGGACTATTTTATACTTATTAAGAATTTTGAAGAAAGGCACCGTTTGAAAACCGCTGTAAACATGCCCGGCATGCGGAAGAACTGCCCCAGTTATATTTTCAGGGGGAAGATCCAGAGCCGGTAATTCAGCTTTCTTGTCAAATTCATGAATCTTTTGGAAGACAGTGTCTTTGTTGTCTGAATAAAATCTTCCTTCTGCAATTGGTTTTCGTATCATAATCAATTAAAATTTACCTTCTATTGTATTTCCACAAGATTCGCAATTGTTACCACGCAATCCCCGAACCCTGACAGAATAATAATTTCGCACGATCAAGAGGTGACCGCATTTGGGACAATAAGTGTTTGAATCCATATAATCCCCGGTATTACCTGCATATACAAAATCGAGATTTTCCCTTGCTATGGCAACAAACTCGCTGATCTTTTCAGGAGGAGTAGGGGGGATGTTCATTTTGTAATTGGGAAAATACCTGGAAATATGAAGAACCTGTGTCCTTCCAAAATTATGTGCCAGGTACTTTATCATATTAATGAACTGATCCCTCTGGTCATTTAGGCCTGGAATGACCAGAAAAGTTATTTCAAGGTGTTTTGATGCTTTTTTTATGATTTCCATGGCATCCAGAACAGGTTTAAGTTCAGCTCCTGTTATTCGCCTGTAAAACTCATCAGTAAATGATTTCAAATCAACATTAAAGGCATCGATATACTGTAAGAGATCAAGCAGGGGCTTTTTATTAATATAACCATTTGTAACCATCACAGATTTAACATTTAATGATTTGAATAGCTTTGCAAGACCTGTCATGAATTCGTAAAACACAGTTGGTTCATTGTATGTAAAAGCTGCCAGTCCAAGGTCATTTTCAACAATCATACGCTCCAAATCTTCAGGTTCTGCTTTTGTTGATTTTTTTTGGCTAATATCTTTACATTGCGAAATACTGCTGTTCTGACAATTGGAGCAATGCATCGTACAACCAAAGGAACCTATGGAAAGAATTTGTTTTGAAGGGTAAAAGTGATAAAGCGGTTTCTTTTCTACCGGATCTATAGCAACTGAGGATGCCCTGCCAAAAGTCTCTGCTATCAATTTGCCTTTGATGTGATGCCTTACACCGCAAATACCACGCTTTCCTTCTCTGATCCTGCAATTATGAGGACACAGGTAGCACTCAATTATATTATTGCCTGAAACCCGATAATACAGTGCCTCATTCATGAAATTGTAAGTTACGATTTTTAATTGAAAAATTTTTAAACATTCCGATTTCAATGTTTGTTATCTGATAACAAGAATTATTCATAAGTTTTTCGTGATAGATCAATTGGTGAATAATTCAGGATAAATACTTCGTGACATGAAAAAATTAATTTTACTGTTATTAACAGTTTTACTGTTCAATGAAAACATCTATCCATCTGATATGAAAAACCATGATCCCGATAAAGTAAAGACTGATACCGCAACTTTTGCGGGGGGCTGTTTCTGGTGTACAGAAGCTATTTTTGAACGCGTAGAAGGTGTGTCATCCGTTATGTCCGGCTATTCAGGCGGACATGTTATAAATCCAGGTTACAGGGAAGTTACAAAGGGAAACACCGGTCATGCTGAAACGATCCGGATTTTATATGATCCTGATATCGTCAGCTATGAAGAATTGCTTGAAATATTTTTCAGGACCCATGATCCAACAACTTTGAACCGGCAGGGAGCTGATGTAGGACCACAATACCGTTCGGCAGTTTTCTATCATTCAGAAGAACAAAAAAAATCTGTGAATGAGATTATTGCTATGTTAAACGACGGGGGAATCTGGAATGATCCAATAGTAACTGAAGTAAGTGAATTCAAGAATTTTTATCCCGCTGAAGAGTACCACCAGGAATATTTTGAGAACAATCCAAACCAGGGGTACTGCAGGATTGTAATTCAACCGAAGATCGAAAAATTCAACAAACTGTTTAAGGACAAACTGAAAAAATGATCACGATTTGGAAAAACATATAGAGAATGTACTTCCTTTACCGGGAGCACTATCAATTTTTAGTTCACCATCGTTTTTTTCTGTATAGTCCTTCGCAATCAGCAAACCGAGTCCTGATCCCTTCTCTTCTGACGTACCTGAAGATGAAGGAATGTTCAATTTTGTAAATAATTCATTGACAAATTCGGGTTTCATCCCAGTACCATAATCTGTAATCTTTATGCAGTTTTCATTATCACTTGACTGCACTGAGATAATAATCTTCTGGCCTGGAAAACTGAATTTTATGGCATTTGATAACAGGTTTCGAATGACTGCTTTGATCATTTCTTTGTCAACGAAAATTAAAAAATTTTCCGGGATTTCTGTTACCAATTCGAGGTTCTTATTCTCAATTAATGTCATCAGGTGACTGGTGCAATCATTAATAAGCTCAATTACCGGGACACTCTCTTTTTCTACTTTGATATTGTTCATCTGAGACTGTGCCCAAAGCAACAGGTTTTCCAGAAGTGACAGCGTTCGTTCTGATCCCTTATAGATCTGCAATACATATTCTTTTCTGGTCCTTTCATGCAATTCATCATAGTTTACCATCAATAATTCTGAAAAACCATTTACAGCTGAAACAGGATTTTTCAGGTCGTGGGCGATGATAGAAAAAAGTTTGTTCTTCTCGTTCATAAGTGTCTTTAAATCACTCTCTGAGGCAACAAGCCTTTTGTTGTATTCATACAATAAGTTGTTCTTTCCAGTCAGCAATTGCTTGCTTCTCCTAATACTAAACTGCCAGTATACAAGAATTACTAACAATGCCATTGAAAGGATGATGGCGATCAGAAATATGGTGTTAAGCCTGGATTGCATTCTTTGTTCTGCCCTTAGTTGATCGATCTCCCGCTCTTTAAGCTTTTGCTCGTAACTGAACATCAGTTCATTGATCTTTTCCGTCGATTGCTGATTGATGATCAGATGTTTGATCGAATCCTGCCTGACCCTGTACAGGTAAGCATTTTTGTAATCATTCATGGCAACTTCCAGATAAGCAAGTTCTTCATAAGATCCCGCCTTGTAACTAAGAAGATTCTTTTCTGTAGCCATATCCAGTGCCATATTAAGGTAAATTCGTGCGGAATCATATTGCCCCTGTGATCGAAGTAAATATCCAAGATTTATGGTGTTCACAATAATTCCTATCTCATAATCAAGTAACATCGACTGCTTGAGGGCCTTTCTTGTAAATATTTCAGCTGTTGGAAGATCAGACATGCCATCGTAGCACAGAGCCATGTTGCCATATACCGTAGCAAGCCTTGTTTTGTCCTTCAGCATCTGATATCCATTGGCTGCATGGGTAAAATAATCGAGAGCTTCCTTGAATAACTCCTGGTCAAATAATATCAGGCCTAAATTGTTATAAATCTTATAAGTATTTTTATTCCGTCCGATTCCTTTAAATAATTCAAGGGATGATTCAAAATAATTCCTGGCTTTTTCAGGTTGACCGGATCTGTAACTGATCCTGCCCAGGTTGTTATAAATCTCCGCTATTCCATGCTTGTTATCTATTTGCTCAAAAAAGGATAAACTACGAAGGAAATAATCCGTTGCAACAGCGAAATTATCAAGCCTGTAATATATATTGCCCATGTTATTCAATACCCAGCCTGATTCCTTTGCATCATTCAATTCCTGAAACTTGTTGAGTGCTTTCAGGTCATACATGATGGCAGAATCAAAATCAAGTGAAAGTAAAGCATTGTATCCTTTGAACTTGTATACAAATCCTTCCATTCTTGTGTCAGGTTCCTTTTCTAAATACTGATCTACAAGACCGATGTAATACAATAATGAATCCTGGTCCTTTAAAAAATGGTAACGTGCGATCTCAAGATTTATTTCTGCCCTGGGTTTTCCACTGGTGGAAGACCTTATCTTAAAAAGTGAATCGGTGCTGGTAACCGGTGAGTCCTGTGCAATTGAAACCTGCATATTAAGAGATACAAGGGACAATAGAAATAATATTTTTCTGAATTCAATCATTTATGCATCTTCTTGAACAACTAATTTAAGATTTTTTCTTCATAAACGGCACAAAATAGAGGATGAGTGCAATATCTCAAGTGATTAATTACAAATAACAGTCAATATTACTCCTTCAAACCAGACTATTATTTAGCATGAATGATCTTCATCGGTAAGTATTCAGACATGCAGCAAAAGGCAAAATGATTCGCTTTGTTGATCAGATTTTTTAACTTTATAAAACATTAACAAACCGGAGATGATTAAAAAATATATCCTTTTCTTTGCACTTTTCCTGACGCTGCTTTCCTGCACCAACACAGGGCAGATCACTCTGACATCGCCGGATGGCACCATCAGTGTGGATATCATAAATCAGGAAATGCTCAGTTATTCTGTGACCATGGATCAGAACATGATCATAGATCAGTCAACTTTAGGTTTCAGCTTTCAAAATGCACCTCCGATTGGGAAATTCCTCAAGATCCTGAATATTGAAACGTATCAGGTAGATAAAAACTGGGAGCCGGTCCTCAAAAGATATGCTGTTATCAGGAATCAATATAAAGGCATGGTCATTGAATTACAGGAGATGAAATATCCTGCCAGAAAGATCAACATTGAAGTCAGGGCATATAATGATGGTATAGCCTTCAGGACTGTTTTCCTTCCTGCAGATACAAGTTTCAGATGGACCATCATGGAAGAAGAAACCAGGTTTCGTTTCTCAGAAGATCTCGAATGCTGGGCTGTTGATTACAAGGAATTTGATACGCACCAGGAAAGTGAATTCACAAAAATGTCATTGTCTGATGTAACAAAAAATATGCTGATAGGATTGCCATTAACAATTCAGTTCAGCGAAAACATATATGGTGCCATTACAGAAGCTGCCCTCATTGACTATTCCGGAATGTATCTTGTTGCTGACGAAGCGTCAAAAGGTCAGGTATTAAGATCACAACTCGCGCCCAGGCACAACAAGGACAGGGAAGGGGAAAAGGTGATTTTTTCAGGTGTACATAAAACACCCTGGCGGGTAATTATGCTAGGCAGGACAGCGGGTGAACTCGTTGAATCAGAGATCATACAAAACCTTAATGCAGCCTGCAAAATTCAGGATCCATCCTGGATAAAACCCGGAATAAGTGCTTGGGATCATTGGTGGAGCGGTGAAGTCAGGATGGAACAGGATGTTATTTATGAATACATTGATCTTGCCTCGGAAATGGGATGGGAATATATGCTTATTGACTGGCAATGGTATGGACAATTCGACCGTTCCGAAGCAAATATTATGAAGCCGGCCCCCCAGTTAAACATGTCCGAAATCCTTCAATATGCCGGTCAGAAGGATATTAGATGCTGGTTGTGGCTTTACTGGACAGACGTAGAAAGAGCTGATTTCAACGAGGCATGCAAGTTGTATCGCGATTGGGGCATTGCAGGTGTTAAAATTGATTTTATGGCGAGGGATGACCAGGAAATGGTAAACTGGTACCATGAAGTGGTAAAAACAGCTGCAAGGCACCAGTTAATGGTTGATTTTCACGGTGCATACAAACCAACGGGCTGGCGAAGGACATTTCCCAACCTTATGACCCGTGAAGGAGTATTGGGCAATGAATACACCAAATGGTCCTATCGTGTGACACCCGACCATAACTGCACGCTTCCATTTACTCGTATGTTGGCAGGACCAATGGATTACACTCCCGGTGGATTCCTGAATTGTACCGCAGAACAATTCATAACAGGGACTCCTGCGAGGGTCCAGGGAACAAGGTCACATACACTGGCTCAATTTGTTATATACGACAGCCCTTATCTCGTTGCCTGTGATCATCCGGAAAATTACCACAACCAGTCGGGAAGGGGGTTTTTAATGGAAGTTCCTTCTGTATGGGACGATACCAAAGTTTTGAATGGTGAGATCGGAAAATACATAACGATGGCCCGGAGGTCCGGGGAGCGCTGGTTTTTAGCTTCCATGACGAATAGCGATGCAAGGGAAATTGCAATAGACCTGAATTTTCTGGTACCAGGCAAAAAATATGAACTGGTCGGCTATTCAGATTCGGAAAAATCCTGGATGGAAGGGCAGGAGATTGATAAAATTAAAGAAGAGGTGGAATTCGGAGATATTATCCAAATAAAAATGGCGCCCGGTGGGGGATATGCTGCCTTTTTGGTACCGGAATAACAGGTTTTATTCAAATAATTTCACGATGTACCGGTTTGTAGATTGGCCGGCAAATATTCCATAGCCGTTTTCAATATTGCTGTAGATCAATACAGGTTCTGAAAAAGGATCTTCCGATGAATTCTGATACTCCTTAACAGTGCGTCGATACAAATAACCTGCCCGGCTGATGCTCATCAGTTCAATCTCATAAGTACTTTTTCGTGAGGCATCCCAGTCTTCAAAATCGAGTTTCAGCTGATAGTTTTGTCCATTGAAAATATCGTCGGAAAAAAGCAGGTTGGTTCTGAAGGAATCATCATTGTCGGCAACAGGATCACCCGTGTTGAAGGAGATGGGCCTTTTTTCTTCGAAATAAGTTGAATCCATGTAATCATAATATTGGTAATAACCATATACTGAGATCTGGTAATAATTCTCTTCATCAGGCGGATCCCTGAAAGAGACGTTGAATATCCCATTTACGTTTCCATAGGAAAAATCGGCGTAAGGGTCATAATAGAATGTAGAGTCAATTATTGTTATAGAAACATCTGTTATAGGTACGCTGTCGGGAAGCACATCCTCAGCAAACAGGGAGTTCTTGAAACCGGGAGAAATAACCTCAATGGAATAAGTTTCCCCTGCTACAGGCAATTCCAGATCCGAGTGGTACAATTGATTAACAGGATCCGCCCCTTTTATTGTATCAATGACTTTCCCGCCATTCATAATTACGATCTTTGCGTCTTTTACCAGTTGCAGTTCGGCATTGTCAAGTACCGAAAGGCTTTTGCTTATCTGGAAGGTCCATGTGCTGCCAGAAGAAAAGAAGCAGTTGGCAACCATCCTGGATGGTCTAAGCGGAAAATCATCGATCTTTTCGGTAGTTTCGCAGGAAAATACCAGCGATGCGATCAAGATCGTTACGATTATATGATGTTTTCTTGCCATTCGAACCATATTCAGTTTAAAATTTAAAACTATACGTTGCAGAAGGAATGAAAGGGAAGAGGCTAACCCTCCTGAGTGCACGATTGCCCCTTGTATCATAACCTATGTAATAATAGAAAGGATTTTTCCTGTTATACACATTGTAAACACCCAGGGTCCATGACGATTCACCCCAGCTTCTTTTTTTCTTTTTCTGAAAACTGACATCCAGGCGATGATAATCAGCTGCCCTGATGGAGTTGCGACCATCAATGTGCTCCAATTCACTGTTGAAAGTTGAATAGGGATTGCTTCCTGTAGGATCCTTTGGGTTCATAGGAAAATTATACCCCCATCCACTGGTTCTGCCCAGGTACCTTTCAGTTGGAAGGGTATGTGCAGTGCCGGTTCCATAGATCCAGCTTGCAGAAAAATCCCATTTTTCGTCCAGTGGTAAGGTCATTACAAGAGCAACATCATGCCGCCGGTCGTATTTGTAGGGAAACACCATTCCCTGGTTCAGATTCTCGAATTGCCGGTTTGTCCACGAAAGGGTATAACCCAGCCAACCTGTCAGTTTCCCGATTTTCTTTTCCATGAAGATCTCTGCACCATAGGACCATCCGTTGCCGGATTCAACTTTGTCTTCCCATCCTGTACGGGTACCCATAAATGAAGCGCCATCCTGGTATTCTATCAGGTTGGTCATGTATTTGTAATAGCCCTCAACGGAAAACAAATACATTTTTCCAATACTTTTTGAAAAACCAGCTGCAACCTGATGCGACTGTTGGGGCCGGATCTTGTCGGTTGCCGGCACCCACAGATCGGTTGGAAGTCCGATGTTGTTGTTGGTCAGCAAATGTATGTATTGCTGCATCATGGCATAAGAGCTTTTCATCGACCATGTTTTGTTGATCAGGTACCTTACGGAGAGCCTTGGCTGCAAAGAGTGATAGTATTTCTGATTGACCAGGAAACCTGAGTAATGAAGCCCAATGTTTGCCTTTAACCTGTTGGATATCTTGTAGTCGTCTTCACCATACAGATAAAACTCACTTGCCCGGATATATGCCTCACCCAGCGTTGTATCGATCTCTCCAACATCCTGGTTCTTTATTTTGTATGCTGAGGCTCCAGGCTTAAATGTATGGTATGTAAAATTTGCACCGAACCGGATATAATGATCCGATGCAGGATGGTAATCAAAATCGATCTTCCCGGCAAAATCTTCAATTCCGGAAAGGAAACTCAGGGAATTAATCTCTGTGGTAACACTATCTGCAGTTTCAACAATCGATTCTGAGTAATTTCTTACTTCGTAATCGTAATTGCTGTAGGTAAGGGTGGTATTGCTAAAGAGCTTACTGTTGTATTGGTGGTTCCACCTCAGGGCAGAGGTTATGTTTCCCCATCCGAGATTTGACCTTGACTCATTTGTGAATAAATTTCCACCGTACAGATACGTATAGGGCTCCTGGTTCTGATAAAATTTGTCATCACCCGAATAAACACTTAGATAAAGATGGTCCTTGTTGGATATCTTATGGTTTATTTTGGCGTTCAGGTCATAAAAGTAATACCCCTGTTTGCTGAATTCATCGCCATCGGCTATTTCACGTATCATGGGTTGTGCGATAATGTCAATATAAGTTCTCCTTGCTGAAATGATAAATGATGTACGGTCTTTGATGATGGGACCTTCCAGTGTTAATTTAGAAGCGATCAAACCAATGGACCCGCTTCCCTGAAATTCCTTTTTATTTCCTTCTTTCAGACTGATATCAAGAACCGATGAAGAGCGGCCTCCGTAGCGTGCAGGGAATCCTCCCTTAATGAGTTGTACATTATTTATGGCATCCGCATTGAAAACAGAGAAAAATCCGAACAGGTGCGATGCATTGTATACTGGTGTTCCATCCAGAAGAATAAGATTCTGATCAGGACCACCGCCCCGGACATACAGGCCACTGGCTCCTTCGGTGCCGGACTGAACACCCGGCAGCAATTGTATGGCTTTTATGACATCAACTTCCCCAAAAAGTGCGGGAATCTTTTTAATGCTTTCCACGGAAATGTCAATGGAACTCATCTGACTTGATTCTACCGATTGACTTGTTGCCGCGGTGATTTCAACCTCCTCAATCCCAATGGCAGGTTCAAGGTAAATATTCAGTTCACGGTCTTCATTCAGAGATATTGATCTTGTAACCGACTGATAACCAACATAACTAAATGTAATTTCATAAGTATCCTGTTCCAGCGTAAGGCTGTAAAAACCATAATTGTTGGATGCGGTACCTGTCAGTTCCTTTGCGCAGTATATGTTGGCGCCAATCAATTTCTCGCCGGTGCTGGCATCCTGTATATATCCACTGATGGTATAGCTTTGAGAAAAAACATTCAGGGTGATCAACAATAAGAACATGGATAGCAGGGCCGTTCTCATTCGTGATAAAAGTTGAAATGGGGCATCATTTATAATAAGTGCACTGTATGTTATCATAAATAATAAGATTCTTTACGTACAAATCCCATCATTGCATTTCCTCTTCTTATATATAGAATTCCATGATGGATCAGCGAATAAAAGAAATGTTCCATGGTTCCCTTTGTAATCTTAAACGAGCTGACATTTTCCACGATGCCATTTTCATAAGCAACAGGATGCAAATTTCCGAGTTGACTGTAGTAATTAACGTTGGTAATTGTACAAAAATTATATCTGCCCAAACTTACCGAAAATACATTAAAAAATAATGCAGATGTAAGTTTATACTTTGGTGATCTGATACGAAGGAATATTTTTCAGCATGCATATGGTCTGCCGGATAAGGTTTCTGCATTAACTGTCAAATAAAAGATTCCTGTATCATTGTCCTATAATTAATATTATGTTAAATTGAAAATAAATTAATAAAGGGAAGGATATTTTTATCCTTCCCTTTCATATATTCTACAGATTGTTAAGTCTCCTGTTCACATCGTGGTAACGTTCATCCTCTCCACCATATAACTTGTAGTAAATTCGCTTTAGCAGATCGAGTGATTCCTTTAACAGAATCGGATCATCTTCCGCAACTTCTGTGGTTTTCTCCAGTTTTTTAGAAGCGGTTTCGTAATACTGCACACCTTTTTTATTGAGCTCCTTTCTCAGACTGTCATCTTCTTCATAGCTTTCCTGCTCAAAAAAGTTGGCCCCAACTGCATAATTAACATAGCCTGTCTGGTACCATACATTTCCATTTGCGGGATCCAGCTCAAGGGATTTGTCATAGAGATCAAGTGCCTCTTTTATAACATCTTCTTCAACATCCTCAACATTCGTTATAAACAACCCTTTCCAGTAATAAGCTGCAGGACAATCCGGTTTCTCCTCGATCCGCTGGTTAACGAATTCAAGTCCTTTCTCATTTTCGTCCATAAGATAATACGCCTGGGCAGTAACGGTTACCAGCAGCGAGCTGTCAGGATACTGCTTCAATCCCTCCATCAAATTGTTGATGGCTCCGAGTGTATCTCCAATCGCATAATAATCCCTGGTCATCTGAACATACGAAGTAGATCCCCCGTATCCAAGATCCGTCAGTTGATCATAATAGTCGATCGCTTTCCGATACATCTTTTCCGCCTTAGCATCGTTCCCGGCTTCAAGGCTGCTTCTGCCAATTTCTCTTGCAACTACACCGCAATAGGTGATCATTAAAGTATCAATTGCACCTTCAAAGACAGCCATTTCACCGATTTTCAATATGGCTTCGAAATCCTCGAGTGCATTTTCAAGTTCGCGGTGGAAATAATGGTTCTGCCCTGCTCTTCTGAACTGGGATTTCAACACTATCAGATCATCTTTGATACCCATCATCTCCTTCATACGGTCCTCTTCGTCATTCAACTCAATGGCTTTATTATAGCTTCTGAGCGCTTCAAATAAAGGTTGTTCATGGATCGGGTCGAGCTTTTTCCAACCCCTAAGAAGACCGTTTTCGAAGAAATACTTCATATGCTCATAGGTATACACTTCAACATTGTCATCTCTAACTTCAGAAGAAACAGGCTCCTGGTAGATAAGTTTCAATGTTGTGTAGTTGATACCCAACTGTATCTGTTCAAGTCCGAAGTTGTCCAGGTCCTGGAACAGCTCTCCCCTCCTTATCCATGTCTTGGGTTTGGCACCCCTCCTCTCATGTGCTATCCTTTCATCGCTTTTCTCAACTTTTTTCTGTAGTGTTTCATAGTTAAGCAATACAGGAGCATATCCGGAATTAAATTCCTGGCAATTGGCACTGCTGATAACAAAAGCTACAGCTGCCGCAAATAATAAGATACGTTTCATTATTGTGTGTTTTAATTTTGGTCAAAAATAAGAACTTTGACAAACATCTTCAAATAAGATGCCAGACTTTATTGATGTTTTATAATACTTATTATTCCTGAGCTTCAGGTTCATCATTACCTTTATCAACATCGGGCTCAGCATCATTTTCCGGCCGCTTGTTTCCGCTGACAACTTCAGGGCTGCTATGTTCGCCTTCATCCCCGTTATCGGAAGGGACTTTTGTTGCGGCTGCAATACCATCGGTTTCCCTGAGATTGATAAGCCGGACTCCCTGGGTATTTCGCCCCATTACCCTTACTGTACTGACCGACAGCCTGATGGCAATGCCTGATGTTGTAATGATCATCAGATCGTCATTATCCGTAACTGATTTAATAGCAATCAGTTGGCCGGTCTTTTCCGTAATATTGATTGTCTTTACGCCTTTGCCTCCGCGATTTGTGATCCTGTAATCATCAATAGCAGATCGTTTCCCGAATCCATTTTCTGAAATTACCAGGATATCGTCTTCACCTCTCCTTGCGACGATCATTCCTACCACTTCGTCATTTTCATTTGCCAGTGTAATGGCTTTTACACCTGCACCTGTCCGGCCGATGGCCCTCACATGATTTTCATGAAAACGGATGGCCTTGCCGGATCTTCCAGCCAGCATCATTTCCATCTCACCATCGGTTAGCCTGGCCTCAATCAGTGTATCACCTTCTCTGACATTGATGGCATTGATGCCATTCACCCTGGGTCTTGAATAGGCTTCCAGTCTGGTTTTTTTGATAATGCCCTTTTTGGTTGCGAGAACAATATAATTATTGTTGATATATGCTTCATCTTTAAGATCCCCGACCCTCAGGTAGGTCTTTACAGAATCCCCTGAACCAATATTGATCAGGTTCTGAATGGCTCTCCCCTTTGAACTTTTTGTTCCTTCAGGAATTTCATAAACCTTGAGCCAGAAGCACCGGCCCTGTTCTGTAAAAAACAATATCGTATTGTGCATGGTTGCTGAAAACATACTCACGATCACATCCTCATCCCGTGTGGTGCTTCCTTTTGCGCCCACTCCTCCCCTGTTCTGTGTTCTGAATTCGTACAGGGGGGTCCGCTTGATGTAGCCCAGCTTTGAGATGGTGATCACCATCTCTTCATCGGCGTAGAAGTCTTCCGGATTGAATTCTCCTTCATCAGGAACAATTTCGGTTTTTCTTTCATCTCCATACCGCTCTCTTATATCCAACAATTCATCCTTAATGATCTGCATTCTTAATACTTCATCCTCAAGAACCTTTTTGTAATAGGCGATCTGCTCCATCAGTTCTGCATATTCCTCCTTGAGTTTATCCCTTTCCAGACCAACAAGGCGCTGGAGGCGCATATCGAGAATGGCTTTGGCCTGTATCTCTGTAAAGTCAAATTTTTCAATCAGGCCGTTTTTGGCATCTTCCGGTGTCCTGGATGCCCTGATCAGTGCTATTACTTCATCTATGTGGTCAAGGGCTTTGATCAAACCCTCGAGGATATGCGCTCTTTTTTCAGCCTGGTCAAGTTCAAACCTGGTTCGTCTGATGACGACCTCATGTCGGTGATTCACAAAATGACCAATGATCTGCTTTAAGTTGAGTGTACGGGGCCTTCCATTAACCAGGGCAATGCTGTTGACATTGAACGAGGTTTGCAATGCGGTATATTTAAGCAGGTTGTTAAGAACAACGTTGGCGCTTGCTTCTTTTTTAAGTATGATGACAATGCGCATTCCATTTCTGTCAGACTCATCATTGATATAGGAAATGCCCTCAATCTTCTTTTCATTGATCAGGTCTGCCGTCTTTTTGATCATCTCAGCTTTGTTCACCAAATAGGGTATTTCGGTGATCACGATCTTTTCACGCCCTGAATCGGTAATTTCAATTTCACTTTTTGCGCGCATGACGATCCTTCCCCTTCCGGTTTCATACGCGTCTTTGACACCCTGGTATCCGTAAATAATTCCCCCTGTGGGAAAATCGGGGGCCCTGATAATATCAATCAGTTCGGGTACTTCAATTTCCATGTTATCGATGTAAGCCACTATGGCATCGATCGTATCTGATAAATTGTGTGGTGGCATATTGGTAGCCATTCCCACAGCGATCCCGGAAGTGCCATTAACCAGTAACAGGGGAATTCTCGTGGGCAGCACTGTTGGTTCCTCGATGGTGTCATCAAAATTAAGCTGGAAATTCACCGTATCCTTGTCGAGATCGAGCATGGTCTCCTCAGCAATCTTATGCAACCTGGCCTCGGTGTAACGCATGGCTGCCGGACTGTCACCGTCAACTGAACCAAAATTTCCCTGCCCGTCTACCAATGGATACCTCAATGACCAAGTCTGTGCCATTCTTACCATCGTGTCGTATACGGAACTGTCACCATGCGGATGGTATTTACCAAGTACCTCACCGACAATTCTTGCTGATTTTTTATAAGAACGGTTGGACAATACTCCCAGTTCCCGCATTCCAAATAATACCCTCCGGTGAACCGGCTTCAAACCATCCCTGACATCAGGCAATGCCCTTGAAACGATAACCGACATCGAGTAATCGATGTAGGCCGATTTCATTTCTTCCTCAATATTGATCCTAAGAATCCTTTCTCCGTCTGCCATGTATTTATAACTAATTAATTATCAGTATTTTATCTATAAAAAAAAGCCCTGTATAACAGAACTCACGAAAATAACGAATTCCGGGCTATTTTCCTCATTTTTACTACGTAATTATCAACATTGAACTGTTTATAATTGTTGGTAGTTTTACCACTATATTTTTAACTTTGTAAAGTTATATTTGAATCTCAATTTACCATTAGATATATGGATGCAAGGTTTTCACAACGCGTAAAGGATGTACTGGGTTATAGCAAGGAAGAAGCGATCAGGCTTGGTAATTCCCACATACAGGTAGAACACTTATTCCTGGGGATACTTCGGGATGGAGAAGGAAAAGCCATTGAGACACTGGTAATGCTTGGAGGTGAATTGTATGACCTCAGGATGGCAATTGAAAAGGCGATCAAGAATAAAGTGCCTGCACCCGTAGCCGATCCGGACAGCATACCGCTTTTAAAAAGTGCAGAGCGCATACTGAAACTGGTTCATCTTGAAGCAAGGGCCATGAAAGAGAAAATCATTCAAACCAGTCATCTCCTGCTTGCAATACTCAAAGACGAAGACAATTATGCTTCCAGGTATTTGCTGGAAAACGGGATCGACTACAGTGTGGTAAAACAGGAACTGGAGCGTGTATCGCCTGATAGCAAGGCTGATTTCCCGGGAGATGAAGATGAAGAACCAAAGGGACCTTTCAGTGGCGGTCCATCAGGAGGTGGTCGTGGAAGCCAGGGAGGACAACAGAAATCATCTTCAGATACTCCTGTATTGGATAATTTTGGAATTGACCTTACAAAAGCTGCAGAAGAGGACAGGCTCGACCCGATTGTTGGCAGGAACACGGAGATCGAAAGACTTGCCCAGATCTTGTCCAGGAGGAAGAAAAACAATCCAATTTTGATCGGTGAACCCGGGGTGGGTAAATCTGCCATAGCTGAAGGTCTTGCATTGCGCATCACACAACGAAAAGTATCCCGGGTCCTGTTCGACAAACGTGTCGTTACGCTTGACCTTGCCTCTATCGTTGCGGGGACGAAGTACCGCGGTCAGTTTGAAGAACGCATGAAGGCCATACTCAATGAGTTGAATAAAAATACCAATATCATACTCTTCATCGATGAGATCCATACCATTGTAGGAGCAGGCGGTGCAACCGGTTCGCTTGATGCAGCCAACATGTTAAAGCCTGCGCTTGCAAGGGGGGAAATACAATGCATCGGGGCTACCACACTTGACGAGTACAGGCAATACATTGAAAAGGACGGGGCCCTTGAGCGCCGTTTCCAGAAGGTGATGATTGAACCCACTACGGCGGAGGAAACCGTTGATATACTCAACAACATCAAAGAAAGGTACGAGGAGCACCACAATGTTATTTATACCGAAGATGCCATCCAGGCTTGTGTAAAACTGACACAGCGCTACATAAGCGACCGGCATTTGCCCGACAAGGCCATTGATGCTCTTGATGAGGCGGGGTCACGTGTGCACATTTCCAATATTGTAGTCCCGGAAAGGATAGTCCAGCTGGAAGAAAAGATGGAAGCCACCAAACAGGAAAAAATACAGGCAGTTAAAAACCAGAATTTTGAAAAGGCTGCAAGTTTCCGGGACCGTGAAAAAGATTTGCTGGAATTGCTGGATACCGAAAAACGCAAATGGGAAAAGGAACTTGCCCTCAACAGGGAAATTGTGGATGAAGAAAAAGTTGCCGAGGTTGTGGCGATGATGACAGGTGTTCCTGTTCAGCGCATTGCACAGGCCGAAGGAACGCGACTCATGAACATGGGTGATGAATTAAGGGGAGGTGTCATTGGTCAGGATGAAGCCATAGAGAAAGTTGTCAAATCCATACAGCGAAATCGTGCAGGACTTAAGGATCCTAACAAACCTATAGGAACTTTCATATTTCTGGGTCCGACCGGTGTAGGAAAAACGCAACTTGCAAAGATCCTCGCTCAATACCTTTTTGAAACGATTGAAAACCTGATCCGGTTAGATATGAGCGAGTACATGGAAAAGTTTTCCGTCTCACGGCTTATGGGGGCCCCTCCGGGATATGTCGGATATGAAGAAGGAGGCCAGCTCACTGAAAAAGTAAGAAGAAAGCCCTACGCTGTTGTTCTACTCGATGAAATTGAAAAAGCACATCCGGATGTTTTCAATATTCTCCTTCAGGTTCTTGATGAAGGACATCTTACAGATGGATTGGGACGCCGTGTTGATTTTCGCAACACCATTGTAATCATGACCTCCAATATCGGCAGCAGGGAAATAAAAGATTTTGGACAGGGCGTGGGATTTGCTACAAAGGCAAAACAGGATTCTTTTAATGAACACACAAAAAGTGTTATTCAAAAAGCCCTGAAAAGGGCCTTTGCACCTGAATTCCTGAACCGTCTCGACGATGTGGTGTTATTTAATTCCCTTACAAGGGATGACATCCATAAGATCATTGATATCGAATTGCAGGGCCTGTATAATCGAATAAATAGCCTTGGTTATCATATAAGTCTGTCTGATGATGCAAAAGACTATGTACTCGATAAGGGCTATGATATTCAATTCGGAGCAAGGCCTTTGAAGCGTGCAATCCAGAAATATCTTGAAGACCCGATGGCTGAAGCCATTATTAAATCATCCATATCAGAAGGTGACAAACTGATCGTTGACTTTAATAAAGAGGATGAAAAGATAGTGGTAAATATTGAAAAGAACAGTACGCTTCCGGAGGGTAAAAAAGAACTTCCGGAATCTAAAAGTCAAAAGAAAACAGGAATTGAAAGAAACAGTACGCTTCCCAAAGGTAATAATGTACTTCCGGAATCTAAAAGTCAAAAGGATACAGGGAAAGAGAAAAAAGATGCGAAGTAATTTTCGGATAAGCGTTTAATCGACAGGCTTGCCCAACAGGTCAAATTCTGAAGCACCGGTTATCTCTATGCTGTAGAATTCTCCCGGACGCAGCTCTTTCTCTTTGCCGATGATAACTTCGTTGTCCACCTCAGGACTGTCATATTCAGTCCTTCCAGTGTAATGACCACCCTCTTCCCGGTCAATTATGACTTTAAATCGACTGCCTGTTTTTGAAAGGTTCTTTTTAAGGGAAATATCCTGCTGAAGTTCCATAAGCATATCCACCCTTTCTGCTTTTATTTTTTCCGGGACATCGTCTTTCAGAGCCGATGCCGGTGTTCCTTCTTCAGCAGAATAAGGAAAAACCCCCAGCCTGTCGAACTCAAAATACCTGACAAATTCAACGAGTTCCTCAAACTCCTTGTCAGTTTCACCCGGGTATCCTGCCATTATTGTCGTCCTTAAGGCAACATCCGGGATCAGGGTGCGGAAATCATTCAATAACTTTTCTATTGCTTCCCGACCATGGCCACGCTGCATGGATCTTAAGATCCTGTTATTAATGTGCTGTATGGGAATGTCAAGGTAATTGCATACTTTTTCGTTTGCAGCCATGAATTCAATAACCTCCTTCGGGAACCCGGTTGGATAGGCATAATGCAAACGGATCCATTCTATTCCGTCAATGCCGGATATACTTTTTAATAATGAATGCAATTGATTCTTCCCGTCAAGGTCGATACCATAATTTGTGAGGTCCTGGGCAATCAATATCAGCTCCTTTGCACCTCCCGAAGCCAGATTTTCCGCCTCTTCTGTAAGGTCTGGCAGAGGTTTAGAACGTTGCATGCCCCTGATGCCGGGAATGGCACAAAAAGAACACTTCCTGTTGCATCCTTCGGATATTTTCAGAAATGCATAGTGCACCGGTGTGGTGACCCATCGATGATTTCCCAGTCCAGGATCATACGCCGAATTCAGGTCAGAAATAATATCCCGCTGGTCCCATACACCGTAAAAACCATCAACTTCAGGCAGTTCTTTACGCAGTTCATCTTTATACCGCTCACTAAGACAGCCCATTACAATTAATCTGCCGATTTTCCCACGGCGTTTCAGGTCAACGAAATGAAGAATGGCATCGATCGATTCCTGCCTGGCGTCCAGTATAAACCCACAAGTATTTAATATTGCAACATCAGATTCAATACCGGGAGTATCGTGGCAGACCCGGTGTCCGTTCGACTCCAGTTGTTTAAGAAGGTATTCCGAATCAACCAGGTTTTTGGAGCACCCCAGCGTAATGAGCTGAATAACCATAGTCAGCTGAATAAAGTTTCAACAAATACTTTTCGGTCAAATACCTGAAGATCTTCCATTTTTTCTCCTATTCCTATGTATTTGACAGGGATCCTGAACTGGTCGGAAATCCCGATGACTACGCCTCCCTTGGCAGTTCCATCGAGTTTTGTAAGCGCAAGTGCATTCACTTCGGTCGCAGCGGTAAACTGCCTTGCCTGTTCAAATGCATTTTGCCCGGTTGAACCATCCAGGATCAGTAAGATTTCATGCGGGGCATCAGGGATCACCTTTTTCATAACCCTTTTGATCTTTGCAAGCTCGTTCATTAAATTTGCCTTGTTATGAAGACGTCCGGCAGTATCAATGATCACAACATCAGTATCTTTTGACAATGCCGAAGAAACCGTATCGTAAGCTACGGAAGCTGGGTCAGATCCCATCTGCTGACTGATGATCTCAACCCCCACCCTCTCTGCCCAGATGTTTATCTGGTCAACTGCTGCTGCCCTGAAAGTGTCTGCAGCTCCGAGCAGTACTTTTTTTCCGGAATTCTTGAAATGGTAAGCAAGTTTACCAATTGTTGTGGTCTTTCCGACACCATTTACACCAACAACCATGATCACGTATGGCTTTGAAGGAAGATCAGATCCTAAACCGGAAATATCAGACTGGTTGTTTTCAGTGAGAAGTTCAATGATCTCTTCCCTGAGGATATTATTCAATTCATTTGTATTCAAATACTTATCCCGCGAAACCCTGGCTTCTATTCTTTCAATAACCTTGAGCGTGGTGTCTACGCCCACATCAGAACTTATCAAAGCCTCTTCAAGGTTATCAAGCACCTCATCATCCACCCTTGATTTACCAACCACGGCCCTTGAGAGTTTCTTGAAAACAGTCTCACGCGTCTTTTCAAGTCCTTTGTCAAGGTTATTTTTCTTATCTGATGAAAACAATCCCATACCTGCACATTAACAGTAATAAAATTACAAAAAAAGCTTTCCCGTTAAAGAAAGCTTCTTTTTGTTCAAATAATATAAATCAAATATTTTCAGTCTGCAAAAAAGTCCTTAATATGATCATTATGAACGATCTGCTCATCAAATATGTAAGAATCTGTTTTGGGAGATTTTACCATTTTTATGCACTTGGTGAAATTTTTTCCTACTCCCCTCTGCAATGATGCTACTACTTTTTTTGCCATAGTTCAAATGTTTTACTTAGTGCTTGCAAGAAAACGCCAATAGCTTTCTTATCAAGCACTGCAAAATAATATGAGTTTTCTTTCTGACACTACTTAATTTCTCTGTGTACTGTAACTTTCTTGAGGACCGGGTTATACTTTTTAAGCTCCATCCTGTCAGGTGAGTTTTTCCTGCTCTTGGTAGTTATATAACGAGAAGTTCCCGGCATACCGCTATCCTTGTGTTCCGTACATTCCAGGATCACCTGAACCCTGTTGCCTTTACCTTTTTTGGCCATTATTGTAAACTAAAATATTGTTAATACTTTGTTATGTAACCTTTTTTCCTGGCTTCATCCAGGCACGCTTTCAACCCCTTCTTATTGATTTTCCTGATGCCTTGTGCTGAAACGCTTAAATTAATGTATCGCTTTTCTTCAGGGAGATAAAATTTCTTATCAAATAAATTTGGATAGAATTTGCGCCTTGTTCTTTTTTTCGAATGTGAGACATTGTTGCCACTCACAACCTTTTTTCCTGTTATCTGACAAATCCTTGACATTTTTGTTGAATCTTTTCGTTTTTGCTAGCGAGGCGCAAAGTACGTGATTTTATTTCAATTATTCAAACTTTTGGAATAAAAAATACCCTGGTTTTAAACAATAAAATGCACACTAAGCTTATAATATTTAAGGGATCATTTCGAGAATGAATTTTCTTAATATTCCCATGGCCATAATACTTGATTGTTCAATGACCAACTCCCTGTGTCCTCCGAATCTGAATACCCGGCTGTATGTATTGTTCCCCCCTGCAACAGCAATCCATACGGTTCCTACCGGTTTTTCTTCCGTTCCGCCATCCGGACCGGCAATACCTGATGTAGCGATCGAATAGTCACTCTTCATTTTTCCAAGGGCTCCAATGGCCATTGCTTCTGTTACCTGCTGACTGACAGCCCCGAATTCTTCCAGGAGTTTTGGTCCAACTTCCAGGAAGGATGCTTTGACCTCATTACTGTAGGCAATAATGGAACCCTTGTAGTATGACGAACTCCCGGGAATTGAAGTGATCAGTCTGGCAATGTTGCCTCCCGTACAGCTTTCTGCTGTTGACACAGTTGCTTTTTTATCCTTCAGCAGATCTCCAAGTGATTTTTCAAGAAGCAGGTCGTCATATCCATAGATATGTTCGGGGATGATCCCCAATAGTTTATCAATTTGATCCTGGATCATCTTTTGAGCTTCCTCCGCACATTTCCCGGTTGCTGTCAGCCTTAACCTAACGATACCCGGACGTGGCAGGTAAGCCAGTTTAAGGCATTCAGGCAGATTGTTTTCCCAATCCCTGATCATTTCCGCCAGGTAGGATTCCGGGACGCCCTGGGTCATGATCGTTTTATGAACAAGCTCCGGTATCTTTAAAACCCTTTTTAACCCTGGTATTACTTCATTCTCAACCATTGGTTTCATTTCATAAGGAACTCCAGGCATAGAAATTACATGTGTATTGTTATTTCTGAACCACATACCCGGTGCCGTACCATGATCATTTCTCAGGGCTGTGCATTTGTCCGGGACCATGGCCTGAAGCCTGTTTGATTCTATCATCTTGCGCCCCCTTTTACTGAAGAATTCTTCTATCCTCATTAATATATCCTGGTCCATCACGAGCCTGGCTCCAAAATAATCTGCCAGCACCTGCTTTGTAAGGTCGTCCTTTGTCGGCCCCAGTCCTCCTGTTAATATAATTACCTGTACCCTGCCCGAAAGCCTGTCAAGTGTGGAGGTTATGTGTCCCGTAGAATCAGAAATGCTCACCATCTCACTTACATGCAAACCAATAGCTGTTAGCTTTCTGGCAATCCAGCCGGAATTAGTATCTGTAATCTGTCCGATCAGAATTTCATCTCCTATGGTAACAATTGCTGCATTCATAATTGGTTCACTCAGAGATTATTGATTCAATGATCTTGCTTCAGATGTCTGATCCTCTGCAGCAATGTTGGATGTGAATAGTTAAAAAACACGTATAGTGGATGCGGGGTCAGATTGCTCAGGTTGTTCCTTGTTAGCTTTTTCAACCCGCTGATAAGGGCATCTGCGTTGTAGTGATCTGAAGCATAGGCGTCTGCCTCATATTCATTTTTCCTTGAAATGTAATTCGTTAACAACCCAATGATCATGGATACCGGAGAGTAAATGATGGAAAAGGCAATCAATCCAAGGTGAAAAGAGGCTTCACTGCCTCCAAGCGCTCTGGAAAATTCAGGAATTGCGACAAAAAGGGAAAACAGGAACAACATAATCCCAGTCTGTACTATACCCGCTATCAAGCCCTGTAAACTGTGCTTCTTCTTGTAATGGCCTATTTCATGAGCAAGCACAGCAATGATCTCATCTACTTGCAGGTCATTGATCAGTGTATCGTACAACACGATCCGTTTTTTTGGTCCCAGCCCTGTAAAATAAGCATTTGCCTTGCTCGATCGTTTGGAACCATCTATTACATAGACATTGGCAAGGTTGTAACCTGTTTGCCGGGCAAAATTCTCAATGGACTGTCGCAGCTCGCCTTCCTCAAGGGGCCTTTGCTTATTAAACAGCGGCACAATAAGGTTGGAATAGAACATATTCATGAATATGGAAAAGACCGTTAACGCCCCCCATGCCAGGATCCAGAAATACTTACCCGTAACATGGTACAGCCATGTTATCAATAAGAGGAGTCCACCGCCTAATATGATCATTAATAGCCATCCTTTTAGCTTATCCGCAACATAGGTAACAGGTGTAGTCCTGTTAAAACCATACTTTTCCTCAATTTTAAATGTGTCGTACACTTCGAACGGAACCGACAGAATATCCGATACAAATGCAAGAACACCAAAGAACAACAAGACCAAAAGATAATATGAATCCACCCTGGAAGATAAATATTGATCCAACAGTCCGAATATACCCAGTGTAAGGGCCAACGAGAGCAGTAAAACACTGAAAGTACTGGTTATGAAAGAAAACTTCGTATTTACCTTTTTGTAAAGCTGACTCTTCCTGTATTCATCCTTATCATAAATATCATCGAGTTCTCCGGGGAGAACCGGTACAGTGTGTTTCATATTTATATAATCGAGCCAGCGTTCAAGTAAAAATCCACCCAATACAATAAACAGCAGAACTCCAAGTATCAATTGTGTCATATTAAGATCCGGTATTATTGGTCAGCAAAATTAACAGTTCATTCAGAATAATCACAAAAATAACAGCCAATCTGATTTTTTGGGGATATCGTCTTTGTATGCATCCTCTGAAAAATGCACCTTACCTGGTGTCTGTCAATAAAGTCGAATAGCACTACAAAGTGCTTGTCAATAAAGTCGGGTGGCTGGATCATAATGTTCGTTTGCAAGGCCTGCGAAGTTGGGAAATGCGGAGTCCCGATATATTATCGGGATGAGCAATTTTCCGACAAGCGTAACGCAGCAAACGGACATTATGGACAGTCACTACCTTACCTGTTTTAACAGATCCTCCCTGTTCATATAGCGGATTTTCAATTCCTGTTTGTACAGTTCGGTGTAATGATTGACCCACAATTCAACAGCTTTGGAAGCATACCCCAATGCTGTTTCAACATCATCTTCAAGTTCGTAATACACCGCAATATTGTGGGCTGCTTTGGCAGCAAGATGCTGGTCTTCACTTGACAGCAGGGCAGTCCATATTTGAAGTGCTGCATCCCAGTTTCCCATGTCCGTATGCGCGGCTGCCTGTCTCAATTCTTCCTCTCTTCCCCTGAAGACCACCCTGGAAACCTGGTTCCATACAGGAATATGCCGCATACCATAGGCATATCCAAATTCGTAGGCACCGCTCCTGATTACATCTGAAGCATGTAAATAAGTAGAACTGGGCATACTTGACTCATTCATAAAATACAGCGTGTCCTTTGATACGTATTTGTCCAGCGGTTCGTCATTATTCTTTACAACGGTTCTGTAAGCAACTTCCATAATAAGCTTGTATTCCTCTACAAATGAGGCTGTCATCAGGCTGTAATGCGAATATGACCTGGAAATATCAACCGCATAATAATCAAGTATGATGAGTGCATCCAGGTTCTTTGTATTAAAAACCGTTTCAAGTATCCTGTTTGTCAGCGGCTGTGTTCTGGCGGTTGTATCCTTTCTCCTAAATTCAAGGAACAATATACTGTCAAGGTAACTCAATTCAGTATTTTTTATGCCATCTAAGAAACCTTTCTGTAGATTTTTGCAGACCATTGTATCGATGATCCTTAAAGATACGGGGTCAAATTCTTCAGAAAACCCATTGTAAGAATCCCTGGACAGCGGAGCATGGTTGAGGTACCCGATCCTTTGCACATTTTCCGGGTAAGTGATTCCGGCAGGTTCCAGTATTTCGACATTAACAATACTCTTCGGACCTGTACAGCTGGAAAATAGCAGAACACCGAAAAAGGCAATACAAAGATTCCTTGTACCGCCTGCAATTAGCTCATACCTCCACACACAGAAATAGTTTGCCCGGTTACATATGATGAAAGTCCTGACCCGAGGAAAATGCATACCCTGGCAACATCTTCAGGAACTCCTCCCCTTCTCAGTGGAATGGTCTTTATCCATTGCTCTTTTACATCATCGGGCAACTTATCGGTCATAGCAGTGATTATAAAACCCGGAGCAACGGCATTACAGCGTATGTTGCGGGACCCCAATTCCTTAGCAACGGATTTTGTAAAGCCAATAATACCGGCCTTGGAAGCAGAGTAATTAGACTGTCCGGCATTGCCATTCACCCCAACAACGGAACTCATGTTGATGATCGAACCGGTGCGGGCCTTAAGCATATATTTCTGGACAGCTTTGGTGAAATTGAATACAGATTTTAAATTAACCTTTATAACAAGGTCCCACATCTCCTCTTCCATTCTCATAAGGAGCGTATCCCTTGTAATACCTGCATTATTCACCAGTATATCAATCCTGCCAAAATCATTGAAAACTTCCTCTGCCGTTTTATGGGCAGCTTCAAAATCACTGGCATCGCTTGCATAACCCTTGCATTTTACGCCAAGACCGGACAGCTCCTTTTCAAGAGCCTCCATGTTTTCATCTCGCTTAAGATCTGTAAAAGCTATATCTGCACCCTCTTTTGCGTACTCTTCCGCAATTTTTCTGCCTATTCCGCGTGCAGCGCCTGTTATCAATGCAACTTTTTCTTTTAGTAATTCCATTTTATGCTTTATCTTTTTATTGCTTCTGAATCAGTTCTGACATTCTTTTTCCAATATCTGCAGGAGATTCAACCACATGGATACCGCATTCCCGCATGATCTTCATTTTTGCTTCCGCAGTATCAGATGCTCCTCCAACTATTGCTCCTGCATGGCCCATTCTCCTTCCCTTGGGAGCCGTCTGCCCGGCAATGAATCCCACAACAGGTTTGGCCCCGTGATCTTTTATCCAGTATGCTGCATCGGCTTCCATGCTTCCCCCGATCTCCCCGATCATGATGATTCCTTTTGTTTGTTCATCTTCCATTAATAATTGCACCGCCTCTTTTGTGGTTGTTCCGATAATAGGATCGCCTCCTATCCCGATACATGTGGACTGTCCCAGGCCCTGTTTCGTGATTTGATCAACAGCTTCATATGTCAATGTTCCGGATCTGGAAACGATTCCGATACACCCCTTCTCATGTATGAAACCAGGCATTATTCCCACTTTTGATCCACCCGGGGTGATCACACCCGGGCAATTGGGGCCCACCAGCCGCGTATCCCGCTTGCCAAGGTACTCTTTTACCCTGACCATATCAAGTGTGGGAATACCTTCAGTAATGCACACCACAAGCTTAATTCCGGCATCGGCCGCTTCCATGATCGCATCAGCTGCAAATGCAGGGGGGACAAAAATTACAGATGTATCGGCTCCCGTACCATTCACGGCGTCTTCCACTGTATTGAAAACAGGCCTGTCGAGGTGCCGCTGACCTCCTTTACCCGGTGTAACTCCTCCAACAACATTGGTTCCATATTCTATCATCTGCTGCGCGTGAAATGTCCCTTCGCTTCCTGTAAATCCCTGCACAATTACTTTTGAATCCTTATTAAGAAGTACGCTCATCTCTGGTTGAATTAAACTTTAAAAATCAGCTTCTAACCTGAATTATTCACGAATTGATCTGTTACGAATCCATATCGCCTGCGATTAAAGAGAATGCTCAACTTTCGGTTCTCAAAATAACCAGGCTATTCCTGCGAGCCGAAAGTTTGCGCTTCCCTTAACGCTTGGCGCTCTGAATTCTCATCACGAAAAACTCATGAATAATTCAGGTTAAAAGTAGATAAGTTAACATTGATTTCAAAATTAAAATTATTAACAGCAAATACCTGTTTCAGGGATATAAATCCGGTAGCCGGGTCATTTTTCCGGTTTCCTGTACGTATGCATTTAAGATCCGTATAGTACCGATCAGACTATTTTTTTATACCTTCGGTACAATATGAAGGAGATCCTATACATTGGAATATCACAGGCTTTTTTTGCAGGTCTGCTTATTGCAACCAAAAAGCCGAGGATCATGGCCAACCAGGTGCTTGCAGCCTGGTTTTTCCTCATTTGCATAGAAATGGTTATTGTGCTCATTGATTCAACACGGATCGAACTGTACTCACTGAAAGTGTTGCCTTTTACCTATGGCCCCCTGATGTTCCTTTATGCAAAAATGGAAACCTCCCAGACACCAACCTTTAATTACAGGTACCTCTGGCACTTTGCTCCATTTGCTGTATTTTTCATTGTATCACTGATATTCCTTAACAAGCCTGTAATGGAAGGCACCAAGGGATTTTTACTTACAGACAGGTTCATCTCCCTGCGCATCATTTACAGTATCTCGTTTTTTATTTCAGTAACAGCATACAGCATAGCTACATTCGTGGTAATATACAAGCACCAGCAAAACCTTAAAAACGTTATCAGCTATTCCTCAGGCAAGGTTACACTGCAATGGCTGCTTGGACTTTCAATAACTTTCTATATAAGTTATGTACTTGTTTTTATTTTTGGATTATTTGATATCCTGCTGAATTTCATGCCGTTTGATCCATATGAACTCTCCTTTATCGGACTCACAATTTTTGCCTTTCTGTATGGTTTCTATGGTTTTAACCAGCCCTATATTTTTGAAGAGATGCGGATACTACCTGATCGCCCAATTGCCCATGAAGAAAAGGTAAAAAGATACAGCAGGTCTGGTCTTAAAAAGAAGGACATTGAAAAATACAAGAACGGGATCCTTCAATACCTTGAAAGCGATAAACCATATCTTGAAGGTGATCTTACGATCGGAGACCTGTCTAAAGCTTTGGATATACCCCGACATTTCATCACCGAGATCATTAATGAAGAACTGGGGAAGAATTTCTATATGCTGATCAATGAATACCGTGTTGAAGAAGTTAAAAGAAGGATGAAGAACAACCAGTACGATAATTTTACCATTCTGGCCATTGCCTATGACAGCGGTTTCAACAGCAAATCTGCCTTCAATACCATATTCAAGAAATTAACCGGAATTACCCCCAGTCAATATTTAAAAAGCATCCAACACGAAGCATCTGATTAACAATTTGAATTCCCTTTATCCTTTTTCTATTTCAGGAATGCCTTAATAAGCCTGAGCTTGAACCTGGTATAAGGTGGATATTTTATCCACAATTCGAACCAGAGTGGTTTTTTTATGACTGTCTTTTTATGACTGAAACAATCAAAACCTGCTTTCCCGTGGTAATGGCCCATTCCACTGTCACCTATACCTCCGAAAGGAGTGGTATTGTTCACAAAATAAACCACGGTATCATTGATCATACCTCCCCCACTTCTGAATTCACGCTGAATTTTTTTTGCCTTACTGATATTTCTTGTAAAAATATACAATGCAAGTGGTGAAGGTTTGCTTTTAAGGCTTTCAATCAAATTGTCCAGATCAGAAAATGTGAGTACAGGCATAATCGGACCGAACACCTCTTCTTTCATTATGCTGTCATTATGCATGACCCGGCTTATAATAGTTGGCTCAATGAACCTGGACTCCGCAAGTCCACGTCCCCCGATCTCGATCCTTTCATTATCAATGAACCCCATTAAGCGGTTGTAGTGCCTGTCATCAATGATCCCGGTCAAAGCCTCACTGGCCTCAGGATTGTCTCCATAGTTCTTCCGTATGTTAATTTTCATCTCCTCAACTAACTGCCCGGCAATGGATTCATGTACATAAATGTGATCCGGCGACACACAAGCCTGTCCGCTGTTATGGAATTTTCCCCATACAATTCTTTTTGCGGTCATTTTTATATCGCAATCATGCAGCACGATGGTGGGATTTTTTCCCCCAAGCTCAAGCGTTACCGGGGTGAGGAATTCTGCTGCAGCCTTCATAATGATCTTCCCAACCCTTGTACTTCCTGTAAAAAATATTTTGTCAAATCGGTTTTTCAATAATTCCGAGGCAACTTCCGGCCCACCTTCCACTACATGAAAAAGTTCAGCCGGAAAGTTCTCATTGATTATCTTTGCAAGCATGTTTGAAGTATGTCCTGCAACTTCGCTTGGTTTTAAAATGATGGTATTTCCCGCGGATATGGCAGATACCACAGGATTCAATGCCAGCTGAACCGGGTAATTCCAGGGTGAAATGACCAGGGAATTGCCAAATGGAACGGGGTAAACCCTGCTTTGACCAGGTAAATTGATCAGCGAGGTGGGTGGCTTTGCCGGTTTGGCCCACTTTCCAAGTCGGCGCAGATGCACCGATATCTCTGCATAAACAAGTCCCAATTCATTTTCCATTACCTCGAAATAGGATTTTCCAAAATCTTTGTAAACTGCCTCGGCAATTTCCTTCTCATTCTCTTTGAGAATCCTTTTCAACCTGGCCAGATTTTCTTTCCTGTACAAGAGGGGAAAAGTCTTTCCTTCCAGGAAATGGCGCCGCTGCCGTTCTATTGTTGCATTGATGTGATCAACCAATTCTCTTACAAGCATCATCGTAGTTAATTTATTAAGCTTTGTGTGAATCCCGGCTGTATTTCATCTTATTTAGTGCTTGATAATATGAGTTTTCTTTCTGACACTATTTAATCGATCCGGGGAATTCAAAATTAGAAATATTTTATTACTGAATTGAGGGCCAAACCGCTAAGTCAGCACCATCAATATAAAATTTACTGGGACATCCCACTCAGTCAGGACGATGAGCAACAATCTCTATTGTACTTTTGAATCAAAGTTTATCTCATGGTAAAACACATTGTAGTTCTCATTGGTATCCATGCCCTTCTGACCGGAGATCTGTTTTCCCAGGGACTGTTTGAATCCTCACTGGGTAAAAGTGATTCACTTGCCCTCGAAAACGTAACTATCAATGGTTTCGCAAGAAGCGTTGTATATGGAGGGAAAAACAATGATGATGAACTTTACCTTCAAAGCATCTACAGCCAGATGGGGCTTTCAGCAGACGCAAAGGCAGGGGAATATGGCGATGCTTATGCTGAAATGAGAATTAGAACAGGAAATGAATTCAATGCTCCATTCACGGAACTCGAATTGCGGGAAGCCTATGTTAATCTATACCTCGGACCTCTGCAACTCAAGGCAGGAAAGCAGATCATGGCATGGGGAGCCACCTCCTTTATTAATCCTTCTGATCAATCATCACCGCAGGATCCCGCATTCCGTTCGCCAATTGAAGATGACCTCAGGTTGGGAACCTGGGCCCTACAAACCAAATTGATCCTCAGTAACTCAACTTCTCTTCAGGTAGTCTGGATGCCCGCATATGTCCCTTCTGAACTTCTAACGGATGTATTTGAATTTCCGGAATACCTGGAATTCCATGACCATGATCCCGTGCCTCTGACCCTGGAAAACAGTGGCTACAGGTTTAATTACGATGTGCGAACCGGTTATTTTGATATGTCTTTGTCATTCTTTCACGGATACAGGAACACTCCATCGATCCATACAGATACCGCAGTATTTGATAGCCTGACGATGCAACCGGAAATGATCCTTCTAAAGAAAAAACCATACAAAATAAATTCTGCCGGTCTGAATTTGACAGTGCCCCTGGGAAATTACCTGATCAGAGCCGAAGCCGGTTGGTTGCAACCTGTTGAAGATCTGAATGTTTCTCATACATTTCCGGAGATCTCCTACACGGCTGAAATAGAACAATCGGGTTCAAACATTACTGTGATCGCCGGATATTATGGTAAATACATTCTTGATTTCGAAAAAAATGAGGTGGATGTTTCCGGAATTACAGATGAATTTCCCGACCCTTCCGGGATTTTTCCGCCCGGCACTGCTCCCGATTTGACCATCGTGAATGAATATATAACAGAACAGACGGATGGATTTAACAGACTCTATAATTACCAGGCCAAAGAGTTTTATCATGCTGTATACGCGTCCATGTCAATTCATCTGTTTCATGAATTATTAACAATAGATATTCCCGGAATGTATAATTTTTCAGCGAGTGAACTGACCATGATGCCCTCACTTAAATTCAACATTACAGATGGTTTGTCTGCACGTTTCGGCGGCTATTACCTGTATGGCAAGGACAATTCTCTGTATGCACTGGCAGGTCCTGAACTCAATGCATTATATATGATGCTTGATCTGAGATTTTAGTTTCACCCAAATATAATTTGTATAAAATGCGAGGAATAATCAAATACAGGTGGCCATTAATAATTGCAAGTTTTTTGCTGACCACCGTTCTGGCACTGCAATTGAAAAATATTTCAATTGATCCTGACCTGAAAAATTACTTTCCTGAAACAATGGAAAGCATGGTTGCCACGAATCGTATAGAGGAAAAATTTGGCAACCAGGATATTGTCATGATCATCTTCAAAACAGAAAACATCATCAATGCAAACAGTCTGAAGAGGATAAAAAATATCGACCGGGGGATTGGACGCATCAATGGCATTCGAAAAACCAATTCGCTTTTCAGCTCAAACCACATCTATGGAAAGGATGGCATAATGTACGTTGAACCTGCGATCAAACGTATTCCGCGGACCCTCGAAGAAACCGACGAGTTAAAGGAAACACTTGCAGGGAACGAACTTGTGATGAATATCGTTGTAGCAGATGATTTTCGGTCTTCGGCCATTATTGCCTCTCTCGCAGAGAATGCTGATGAAGACAGTGTATTCATGGCAGTTCACTCATTGCTGGAAGAGTACCCGGGTAAGGAGGATGTTTTTTATGGCGGACTGCCCTACCTCAGACAGGAAATGAACAAGGACATCAAAAGGGACGCGCTCATACTTGTACCTGCTGCATTGCTGTTGATGACCATTTTTCTCTTTTTTGTATTCAGGGAGCCCAGGGGAGTGATCATGCCTTTCCTTGTGGTTATTATGTCCACCACAATTGCTCTGTCCCTTATCCCCCTTATCGGCTGGCAGTTCTACTTTATTACCCTGTTGGTTCCGATTATGCTGATTGCCATTGCAAATGACTACGGAATACATATCATGGCAAAATACCAGGAGATCAATGCAGGGGACAACAACCATACCATGAAAGAGATTGCATTGATCATTGCAAAAAAACTGTGGAGACCGATAGTGCTGACCGGCATAACGACCATAGCCGGGATCATGGCCCTTCTTGCACATACCATGATCCCTGCACGCCAGATGGCCTTAATTGCAGGGATAGGTATTGTTTTTGCATTGGTTTACAGCATTGTCCTGCTTCCGGCCATTCTGTCACTGCTGAAACCTTCCAAACCATTGCCGGCACTTCAAAAAAGATCTGTCTTACAAAGAAACAATTTCCTGAACAGACTCGCATTTTTTATTACATCAAAATATAGAAGGATACCGGTGGTTGCCCTCATCCTGACCATTGCCATTGGTACGGGAATAGCCTTCCTCAAGGTAGACTCCAATGAAGAAAATTTCTTTCTCGATAAACACCCGGTAAAACAGGGTTCCAAACTGATCAATTCAAAATACGGGGGATCGGAAAATCTTTCCATCCTGTTTGAAGGTGATATGCTGGATCCGGCAATGCTTGGTTCTATTGAAAGCTATGAAAAGGAATTATTGAAAGTGGAAGAAATCGACCTGGTAATGTCTTTCCCGGATGTGATCAAAGAAATAAGCAAAGCCCTCTATGACCCGGGTGATCCGCTTTTCAATGCGATACCTCCCATGAGAAATGCCGTAGCTCAATTCATGGAACTGTACAGTATGAATGGCAATACCGAAGACCTCGACCAACTGGTGGATTTTGGTTATGAACATTCCCATATGCTCATCAGGATCAATAGTGTACATAACAAAGTGGTCAACAACATCATCGTCAGGATCAAAGAGATTACCAAAGATGACCCGCATGTTACCGCTGTGGGAGGGTACGGGTTTGTAAGGAGCCAGCTTGCAAGCAAAGTTGTGCAGGGCCAGTTCTATTCCCTGAGTATTGCCATGCTCATCGTCTTTATCATCCTCTCTGTAATATTCAAATCCCTGAAGGCCGGAATGATAAGTATTATCCCGCTTGGGATCTCAATCATCATCCTTTTCGGGCTCATGGGGATCACAGGCGTCAACCTGGATGTGGCAACCGCCCTTTTGTCTTCAATCATGATCGGTGTTGGTGTTGACTATACCATACATTTTTTGTGGAGATACAGGGAAGAAAGACAGCAGCACCGGCCCAAAAAAGAGGCTGTAATAACCACATTAACCACCACGGGAAGAGGAATAATCTTCAACGCCTTCTCAGTTATAGTGGGATTCATTATACTGATCATATCATCATTTACCCCAATCCGCTTTTTTGGCATCCTTGTGGTTGTGAGTATATTCAGCTGTCTTGCAGGAGCTCTCGTAGTTTTACCTGCATTGGTACTGAAATATAAATTTAAATTCCTGGAACCTGTAACAACAAAACTGAAAAGTCAGAGAGATGATGATTTATTAGAAGCTATATAGTGTCTGTCCATAAAGTCCGATAGCTGCATTGCTGCAAAAATCTTAAATCCTCGAATACGTTAGTATACTGCGGTTTAAGATTTTTACGCGCTTTGCTCTCGAACTTTATGATCCAGCCACTCCAACTATATTGACAAGCACTATATAATCTAATTTATTTATATTTTAATTATTAAAATAATATTATTATGTATAAAATAATAATTATAAGTTTTATCCTTTTACATTCTGTTTTATGTCAGGGTCAGGATCCGGCTGAAATTGTAAGAAAAAGTCATGATGCCGTTAAAATCAGTTCGTTTGAGGCATTGTCAACGCTATCTATAACCGACAGTCGAGGGAATGTTAGGATAAGGGAAAATACCATGGCATCCAAAGCCTATGCAGACGGAACCGAAAAAAGGATCATTAAATTTACCTCCCCGGCTGAAGTTAAGGGCACGGGAATACTGATATTTGACTACGAGGACAAAGCCGATGATATGTGGATCTACCTGCCCGCGCTCAGGAAGACACGCCGCATAGTATCCAGCGAGAAAAGCAATTCATTCATGGGATCAGAATTCAGCAATGGCGATATGTCTGCCCCTAAAGTTGAAGATTTCGATTATGAATTGACAGGTGAAGAAACTGTGAATGGCATCCACTGCTGGAAGATCAAGGCCCGGCCAAAAAATATCAACCTGGAGGATGAATACGGATACACTGAAAGAAATGCATGGATTGGGAAAAATGATTATATTGTGCAGAAGACAGAATATTATGATTACGATAACCAGGTAATTAAAACAATTGAAACGGTATCCTACGAGCTCCTTGAAAAAGCAGCAGGAAAATACATGGTTACGGAGATGTACGCGGTCAACCACCAAAATGGCAGGAGTTCAAGGATGAAGATGGATGAGATACAAATTACTGCAACCAATGAAAATTACTTCACCGTCAATTACCTTGAACGTTAAGCCTTTAGTATTATGCATTTTACTATCCACCCAGGTCAGTATATTTTGCCAGGCACAATCGTATGCCTGCGGCAGGCTGATCATAACATTCACTGACATCAGGAGCAATGCCGGACAGATTGCGATGGGACTGTACGATGCTGAAGAACAGTGGACAGATGCTCCAAAATATAATTTTGTATGGGATAAAGGTCATTTAAAGAACGGAAACATGACTGTGGAAATTGACAGTCTGCCCCGCGGTAAATATGCCTGCGCCGTGCTTGATGACGAAGACCTGAGCCTGTCAATGAACTACATTCTCAGCCTCCCGGCTGAAGGATGGGGAATGTCAACCAATCCCTCTTTTTTGAAACTGAAAAAGCCCGGATTTGAAGAGGTCACTTTTGAACTGAACGGACCGGCACTGAGGATATGGATCAAAATGAATTACCTGAACAGGAAAAAGAAGATCAAATAAAGGTTGGAGACGACCGATCAGTATAATTCAAAATCAATCTCCAGAAATTTTTCCACTTCAGTTTTCCACCTGTTCTCAACAAAATCAACATGGTCGGGATGGTCATTGTAAGTTGCATAATCCTCCATGTTATCAAATACCATGGTAAACCCGTAATCGTACTCATTTTTCGTACTCACCTGACGGTACACCATAAAATGCTGAACCACCGGAATCGCCGACAGGATTTTTCTTCCATCTTCCAGGAATTTATCAGCCTCAGCGCTGCCTTTTTTATACTTCAGGGTAAAGATCACTCCATGCCGGATCTGTCCGGGCGCCAGTGAACTTTTGCTTTTAACATTGCACCCGGAAGCGGCCATGCCGGTTCCTGCAAGCGCTGCGAGTCCTGTGTTTTTGATAAAGTTTCTTCTTTTCATTATTGGTTCAGGTTATATTTAAATAATTCACATCTAAAATACAAATTTTCATTTCAATACCGCGTATTACCGTTTCCACAGGTTGTCCTTCGGCAGTAACCCGTTTTTCAAAAGGCTCACCACTTTGCTCAGGAACCGTGCTGTAGGTTAAAGTATACCTGCTTCCCTTCTCCACCCAAAGCCCACTTCGACATTCGATATTCGATATTCTACATTCGAAATTCAACATTCGAAATTCTTCAACTTTCCCTACCTTTGCGCCATGATCTCCGAATCCACTATATGTGCCATTGCCACCTCCGGAACCGGAGCCATTGCTGTAATCAGGGTAAGCGGACCAGCAACCTATGAAATCGTTAATAGTGTATTTAAACCGGCGAAAACCGAAAAGGATCTCCTGAAGCTTTCTGCCAATACCATTCATTTTGGAACGATCCACGATGGAGAAGATGTCGTTGATGAAGTACTTATCAGTCTTTTCAGGTCTCCCCATTCATACACCGGTGAAGATGTGATCGAGATCTCCTGCCATGGTTCTGCATATATTCAGCAAAGGATCATGGAGCTGCTCATAAGCAAGGGCGCTGAAGCTGCCCGCCCCGGGGAGTTTACCCAGCGTGCCTTCCTGAACGGCAAGATGGACCTTTCACAAGCCGAAGCTGTTGCCGACCTGATCGCGGCCGAATCAAAAGCTTCCCATGATGTGGCCATGCACCAGATAAAGGGCGGATTTTCAAAGAAAATAAAAGATCTAAGGGACAAATTGTTGCATTTCATATCACTGATTGAGCTTGAACTTGATTTCAGTGAGGAGGATGTCGAATTTGCCGACAGGACAGAACTCTCTTT
Source organism: Bacteroidales bacterium (assembly GCA_021738565.1). Classification (GTDB taxonomy): domain Bacteria; phylum Bacteroidota; class Bacteroidia; order Bacteroidales; genus M55B112. The sequence continues at coordinate 27,645 of JAIPBT010000008.1, read as the reverse complement.
GCTGGTAAATGAAGTAAAGGAACTTGTAGAGACCCTGAAAAATTCTTTCCAACTGGGAAATGTTATAAAATCAGGGGTGCCGGTAGCGATTGTCGGCCGTCCCAACGTAGGGAAGTCAACACTGCTGAATGCATTGCTCGAAGAAGATAGGGCAATTGTTTCCGAAATAGAAGGAACCACGAGGGACTCAATTGAAGATACGGTGGTAATAGATGGGATCACCTACCGTTTCATTGACACTGCAGGGTTACGTGAAACAGCAGATACAATAGAAAACCTCGGCATCAGGAGAACCTATCAGAAGATCGGTCAGGCCAGCGTGGTGATGCTTCTTGTTGAAGCTTCAGACGGACAGGAACTTATTTTTGAATCACTCCGGGCCATCAGGGAGCAGTTGAAGGACAGAAAAAGCCCTTTGATCCTGGTGATCAACAAATCGGACATTGCCGATCCAAGGGTATTTGATGACAATTTTCTGGAAAAAGGTGAATACATCTGCCGCATCTCCGCCAGGAACCACCAAAACATCGACCAGTTAAGGGAAACATTGATGAATGCTGTAAACATTGGTCATGTCAAACACCAGGATGTCCTGATCACCAACGTCAGGCATTTCAATGCACTCAATGCCGCCTCGGGAAGCCTGGAACGCGTCCTCGACGGACTTTCCTCTGCCCTGCCCCAGGACCTCCTAGCCCAGGACATCCGCGAAGCACTTCATTACCTCGGCGAGATCACCGGTGAGGTAACGACCGACGAGATCCTGGGAAATATTTTTAGGAATTTTTGTATCGGAAAGTAGAGCTATTTGCCTCAATTGTTCAACTTAAAACTTAAATTAGGGCTATGAATAAATTGCCAGGCCTTATTCTTGTACTTCTATTCATCACGGCAAAACAATGCCCGGCACAGGAGATCCCCACTTTCTATTTAGATGAAAACGGTATCACTATCAAATGTAAAAACTGTCAACCCGGGGATACAGGACTTGTGAATGGGATTCGGTATGAAGCTGTGGATCGGGAATTACTGGATAAAAGAAAAGATGAAGGAGCCAATTTGATCGTAATATGTACCTCGCTGGTCACGGAAATGGATAGTCTGTTTTATCGCATGGATGATTTTAACCAGGATATTGGTTCATGGGATGTAAGTAGCGTGACTGATATGTGTCATATGTTTAATTATGCTGCTTCATTCAACCAGGATATTGGTGCATGGAATGTAAGTAATGTGACTGATATGAGTCATATGTTTTATGATGCTGATGCTTTTAACCAAGATATTGAAGCGTGGGATGTAGGCAGGGTGACAAAAATGGATTATATGTTTTCTTTTGCAACTACATTTAACAAGGACATTGGCTTATGGGATGTTGGTAATGTAACTGATATGTCGGCTATGTTCAGGGCTGCCAAATCATTCAACCAGGATATATCAATTTGGTGTGTTGAAAATATAAATATTGAACCGGAGGATTTTGCAGGTGGCTGCCCGTTGCAGTCAGACTTTTTCCCTGAATGGGGTGAACCCTGTATTCCTTATTTCTACTTAGACGAAAACGGTACGACAATTAAATGCGAAAAATGCCAACCCGGAGATACAGGAACCGTAAATAGTATTCTCTATGAAGCTGTAAACAGGAAATTACTTGAACAAAGAAGAGATGAAGGCGCTGATTTAACCATTCTTTGCACCTCGCCAGTAACAAATATGTCACAGATGTTTTATGGAAATTGGCAATTCAATCAAGACATTAAATCATGGGATGTGAGTAACGTGACCGATATGAGTGAGATGTTTGCAAAAGCGGAGTCATTTAATCAGAATATATCCGTTTGGTGTGTGGAAAAAATAGATCGGGAACCAAAGGATTTTGCTACCGATTGTCCATTGGCATCCGTGTTTTTTCCTAAATGGGGAACTTGTCCATCTTCTTATGCACGATATATTATATTCCCTGACAAGTACTTTTTATCGGCACTAATTAAGGAAGGTGTAGACACCAATGAAGATGGTTTTATCAGTTATTCAGAGGCAGAAAATGTTAAAAAACTAAATATCTCAAACGGTAACATTTCTGATTTATCCGGAATTGAGAGATTTACTTTGTTGGATTCTATCAATTGTTGCGATAACAACCTTTCAAATATAGATATCTTAAACTATAAATCATTCAGCTATATAGATTGCCATGGAAATGACCTCACGGAATTAAATATCACAAATGGTAATTATCTTACCTATCTGGACTGTAGTAAAAACTCATTAGACACCTTGAACATTACAGGTTTTACATCCCTCCAAACGTTATATTGTTACAATAACCATCTAACCTCCCTGAACGTTTCACAGAATGATTCCTTAAAAATACTATTGTGTGGAATCAACCAGTTAACATCTTTGGATGTATCCCAAAATTCTAAACTAAACTACCTAAACTGTAACATCAACCAGCTAACGAACCTGGAAGTTTCAAATAACACTGAACTGGTACGATTATTATGTTATGATAACGCATTAACCATCCTTGATGTAACACAGAACACTGACCTTGCTGTTCTGGATTGTTCGTCTAATAAACTGGCCGGTCTGGATGTAACTAATAATCCCCTGCTGGTTGTTCTGGACTGCCAGCATAATGCCATCACAGAACTAGACCTTACAAACAATGCCTGGCTGGGTCACCTGGATTGCTCCGCTAACTTATTGACAAGCCTCGATATTTGCAACAATACTGACTTAATGATTGATCAGAACCCAGATTATACTTATGGATTTAACCTGCTATTAATGGACATGCCAACCCTTACAGAAGTGATTGTATGGGAGCTGCCATTCCCTCCTGAAGGCAGAAAGGAAAAATATAGTGCTACAGGCAGTGATAATATTGTGTTCGAGAACTGTAATGACACATCCAATATTGTTGGTATTTATAGCGAAGCTGGCGTTAGAATCTATCCGAATCCCAATGACGGAACTTTCACCATTGAACTTGCCCATTCAGTACAAACCGATATTGAAATCTTTTCTATTGCAGGTCGTGTTATTTATCGGAAAGAACACAACAAAACAGCTGAACAGGTGGATTTAAGTCAGTATTCCAGGGGTATTTACTTTGTTTCTGTAAGATCCAGTGCCTGGGTGAGAACGGAAAAGATAGTGAAGTATTAAAGAATTGAATGAAATTTAAGGGATCTGGGAGGTAAACAGAGAAAACATTTCTTTTGGTCCTTTGCGGTAAAAGTAAAAAGGAGCTTCGCGGATTTGCAGTCCCTCGGCTTCGCTCGGGAAGCGGGGAATTGGGATTATTATTTTAGCCTCGACTCCGCTCGGCAACCCTACTACCAGTCGCCTGGTCCCCAAGTCACCCAGTCGCCTGATTACCCCCTCACCTGGTCTCCTGGTCATCCAGTCCAGGCTTTTGCCCCCTGGCCCCAGTCACCCGGTCACCCCCTCTCCCCTTCGTGCAGTCATGTATTCGTGCAGTCGTGCAGTCGTGAACTCACATACTATATGCTGGTTTTGACCGGCCCTTGGCCCCTGGCTTTTATTATTGCATCTAAAACTGATAAAACCAGCTAACCATGGGGATGGGGAAGGATGCGCTTTCATCCGCGAATACAGAAACGCCTGCCACGCATATCTGCAGGGCCTTTCTGGGGGTGCTCTGAAACCGGACACCAGGCATGAGGAACAGCGCAGTGGCATTTGTACGCCTGTCACTTGCAACATAGGTATTGGTACCGTTCAGATCGTTGTAAATTGATTCAACGTTGTTCTTATCATAGCTGAAATTTCCGATCATGGAATCGAATACGAAACTCGCTTTCGCACCTATTCTTCCTATTCCTGCAATGGAAACGATAGGACCCTGGAATATACTTTGAAGCCTCTCTGATCCTACATCCGAGAATTGTTGTTCTGTATAATAGGTGCCCGGGGCATAATATTCATGCAGGGTGCCTGTTTGAAGGTAAGCATATCCCGCAGAGAAAGTAATATTGCTCTTCCTGTCGCCAAATGTAACATTCGCCCAGTGAAGTCCCCCGTACCCTCTGAAATTATTAATGTAACCCGAAGTTCCAAGCAGGGTTCCCACTGAAAAATGGATTTTCGCTTCTTTTGTATTAAAGGAATATTTTCCGGCCAGGACCAACGGACTGGCCATCCAGGTTGCCATTAATCCCACATTCAGGTGATCAGATACGGCAAGGTGAAATTCAGGTCCGTGTACATTGAGCATGCCGTAATTCTCCCCTTTCTTGATCGGGTGCGCATTCGTGGTAAAGGAGTAGCGCGTGGTAAACGGACCTTCGGCCTGGTAGGAACTATATCCGATGGATGTTTTCTCAGCAATTTCATAAATCGTGCTGATCTGGTATTTCGGAATGTAAATTTTCCCCAGAGATTTTGTATCCATCAGTATCTCCCTGTTATCATCACTCAATATCTCTCCCCGGTATTCTATGCCATCATGCCTGGTGATCACGTATTTTTTTCCTGGTTCAAAACCCGAATCACTATACATGAATACTTGATCTTTTTCAGCATCCCCGCTTTTACTGGCCTCCCCACCCTGTGAAAAACCATCAATTGCAATGATGCAACATGCGAGTGCGATTAATATAGTTTTCATTTCTTTTTGTTTTATAACTGGTACATACTACTTGCCTATGCAATATACATAAATTCGCAATAACTTAAAAAATAGCAAACTACAGGACATATCCGCAACTGAAATTCATGAAATATATATTTATCTTACTATTTAAATATATATATCATAGTTTGCGATTTGTACTCACTTTATTATTAACACATTTCAATAACGAGGCATCCCTCGACACTTCGGCACTTCGACTTCGCTCAGTACAGCGCTACGCTCAGTGCAACGCTTCGATCGGGAACCGGCGGGTTGGGGTGTGAGGTGGGAAGATCGAGCTTGTCGAGATCGGTTCCTGACAATAAAGACCGGTTCCTGAGCGAAGAGGTGAGCTCCGCCGAACCTCGAGCCGAAGGACCCGGGATAGTCCTACCCTTTTCCCATACGTAATAGTGAGCTCCGCCGAACCTCGAGCCGAATGACCCGGGGCAATAATTCCGATCTTTTTCTCTCCGTATAAATGTGGTAACCGTTTACGAATTACGAACCGATTCGCCGCGGCGAAGAGCCCATGATCCCGACAATCAGTCGGGAGAATAATTACGAATTTCGAATGTAGAAGTAATGTTTCAATTGTGAATTGCTGCTTTGATAATCCAATTCGTAATTCGTAATTAATTATCCTATTTTTAAGTTTTCAATTAAGAAATACAAATGTTTAAACAAATGAAAAGAGTATTGATCCCAGCCATTACACTGGCATTGTTGTCTTTCATCAGTTTCCTTCCCGTTAAATTATCCGCATGTACCATCATTGCTGTCGGGAAAAAGGCCTCATCAGATGGTTCTGTATACATTTCCCATACCGATTGCGGGGCCGATTGCAGGATCAGGGTTATACCGGAAAAAATATATAAAAAGGGTGCACTGGCCAATGTATACTGGGGGATCCAGGATATTGACAGGCCGCTCGACGATTTTGGCGAGGTACTGGGCACCATTCCCCAGACCATGAAAACCTACAAGTACTTTCATTCGGCATATCCTCACATGAATGAACACCAACTGGCCATTGCAGAAAGTACAACGAGCCAGAGGGAAGAATTAAAGGTTGACATGTCTGTTTGCAAGCAGATCATGACCGTGGAACAGGCCCAGGCATTTGCATTGCAGCGGTGCAAAACTTCCCACGAGGCAGTCAGACTCATTGGTGAACTCATGAGTAAATATGGTTTTCTACCTTCCTGTGTGGGAGAATCTGAAACTCTTGTTATTGGTGATACCAGGGAGATCTGGGTGATAGAGATTTTCAGTGTGGGTACTGACTGGGATCCTGAAAGCGGTGAACCCGGCGCCATTTGGGTTGCTCAGCGGATCCCGGATGACCATGCCCTGGTGGTTGCCAACTGGAGCATTATCAAGGAAGTGGACGAGCAGGACCATGAAAATTTTATCTATTCATCCAATTACAAATCATTTGCCATAGAAAAAGGATGGTACGATCCATACGGGACCAAACCTTTTGTTCTTCAGGAAGTATATGCTCCCATGCCCCGTGAATGGGCCACAAGCAGACTCTGGCTCTTCTACAGCACCTATGCCCCGAATAATGCCGAATGGCCCAAAAGAAGCCTCGATGACGGTCATATGATGGGATACAATCAATATATCCAGTACGTTGAACCCATTTCAATCTACCCCACCTCTGTAAAAGTTGAAAAGAAGATCGGGCTCAGGGATATCATGGCTTTCCAGCGTTCTACATTTGAAGGAACCATATACGACAAGACCGAGGATTACGACTGGTATGTGCCCGATGGCAAGGGAGGCCTGAAGAAGAGTCCGCTTGCCACACCCTTTCCGACAAAGGACTGGAGGGAATTGCTGGATATTAATAACCGCAGGAATGTTGCCCGCCCGCAGGGGTATTACGGGATGATCGCCCAACTCCGTGACTGGTACCCTGATCCGATCGGGGGCATATATTGGGTTTTTCTCGACAATGCCTATACAAGTCCGTATGTACCCATCTACGCCGGCACAAATGAAATTGCGGAATGCTACAAGAATTTTGATCCGGCAAAATACAGCAGGGAATCTGCTGCCTGGGCCATCGATTTTGTAGACAATCTTCTGTATCTGAAATGGCAGGAAATGATTAAGGATGTACGCGCTGTAAGGGATCCATTTGAAGAAAGACTGTTTGATGAACAAAAACGGGTTGACGAAAAAGCCCTCATACTTTACAAAAAGGATCCGGACAAAGCCCGTGACTTTCTCACTGAATATGTAAAGGCAAACATGAACGAAGTCCTGGAGATGTATAATACTTTACATGACGAATTGATCGTCAAGTACAGCAACAGCAGGTAACCTGAAAATTTTATTGTTCATTTCCAGTAAAAAATGATCATTTTTTCTGGTAAACCCGCACATAATCGATCTTGTATTCCAAAGGCAGTGCGTTCAGGTCCACTCCTTTCACACCACCCCAGCCACCGCCGAATGCCAGGTTCATGATCAGGTAATGCGGTTCATCGAAGGGCCATGTATCCGGATCCTCCTGCATGTCATTCGCGTAGGAATGATACAGTGAATCATCAAAAAAGAAATCTATCCGGTCCCTGTACCAGTTGATCGCGTAAACATGAAAGTCCATTGACGGATCTTCCACTTCAATAGCATTCCCCCTGGTATCCCCATTGACATGGTTGTAGGCCTTCGTGTGTATATTGGCATGAACCTTCAAAGGATCAAATCCAACATGTTCCATTATATCGATTTCACCGCAGGCGGGCCAGCCAACCTCTTTAACATTGTTTCCGAGCAACCAAATGGCGGGCCATGATCCCAGGGCCGAAGGAATTTGTGCACGTACCTCCACCCTTCCGTATTTAATATCATTCTTATTTTTCGTGGTAATCGAAGCAGAGGTAATGGCGCTATCCTCTTCCATCCTGCATGTTATAATGCAAAAGCCATCTTTGACACGAATGTTTTCAGCAGAATTGGTATATTTCTGAAGTTCATTGTTCCTTACATAACCCAATTCATAGTTCCATAACGAATCAACGGGCGCCCCGGAATAATTGAACTCATCACTCCATGCCAGTTCCCATTCGGTCCCCGGTCCCTGGTTACAACCGAAGCTGACCAGTAAAGCGAAGACACTTAAGATCATTAATTTTTGATACATCGTTTAATTTTTTTTAATTGTGATCGGCCGGTTTTTCAAACTCACCCAAATGTAACCAAACTTTTCCTTGAATGAAATTATGCTGATGTAATGTACAAGTCACTATTGTCCGCAAAAATCAACAGATATTTTTTTACGGATGTGTTGGTTGGTTTTAACTTCTTTTCAAACATAGAAAAAAAATTCGATAAACAGCAATGGAAGAAGATGTGATAGGAGCTATTTCGGTCGGCGTCAAAATTATTTATTACCTTTCGGTTTAGAAAACCAACATTACTAACTTATAAAATTTTCCAGTGAAAAACCGACGTAACTTCATCAAACAGATTTCCGCTATTGGTGGCGGAGCTGCGCTTTCAACCTTACCGGTAAAAGCAATTATAAACAATTCGACAGGAGAAAATGACAACCTGATCCAGGGGGAAATATTGACCATCCACGCACCGGAGATGTTCGACCATTTCAAACCATTGCAGGAAATAAAGATCTCTTGCAATACGGGAGAGACGGTCAATGTGTATGACGGTAATGGAATTCTTTACAAATCAATGGATGCAGATGATCCATGCAAATTCAGGATCGCCGGTGCCCTGGGCAGCCAAATGGTCCTTTTACTGGATAAAAAGCAAAGAATCATTGATGTTGCTGCTTTTAAAGTAGATACCAAAACATCGATTGAAGATAAAAATGAAGAGTTCAGGAAGATGCTAGATATGCTTGTTTATTCATGCCGGAAATACAATCCCTCCTATTTTCGGATGAAAGAAAAGACATATATGACCTATGCCGGGTGGTTCCAGGATCATGTACATGTATTTAAAGCGATGAAGTACTTTGATAAGGATGTCACTTCCGGATTTGATCTCTGGGCCATGGGGCAGCGAAATGACGGGATGCTGGCAGACAACTCTTACATGGATTGGAGCGGCTACAAAAGCTGGCTTACACGCTTCGGGGAAAGGTTTGTATGGACAAAGGGTGACAAAAAAACAAGTTCCACCTTTTACATACGGATCCCCGTAGAAAATATGAGCGAGTTCACATTTCTTGAAGGTGTATATTATGCATGGAAAGCAACTGGCGATGATGCATGGATGAAAGGCAAACTGGACCATTGCATAAAGGCAGTAAAATACGCCACCTCAGATGAATACCGATGGTCGGAGAAGTTCCAATTGCTAAAACGCGGATATACCATTGATATCTGGGATTTTCAGCCTGAAATGGACAACAGGAAATTCGGAGGTGACATAATGATGGCCAAGCCCGGTATTACCGAATACAGCGTAATGTTTGGGGATAACGTTGGAATGTCCGTGGGATGCAAATACCTTTCTGAAATGCTTGAATACGCAGGAAGAGAGCAAGAAGCTGAGAAACACAGGCAACTTGGGGAAACGCTTTTGAGCAGATTGAACCAGTTGTCATGGAATGGAGAATTTTATACACATCACGTGCAGGAAAACCCTGATCTAAAAAGAGATTTCGGGAACACTCCTCTCGACCGCCAGGTGACCATATCAAACGCATATGCTATAAACAGGCGCATTGGACATGAAAAAGCAAAGGCGATCATAGAAACGTATCAGCGCATTCGCAATGAAATGCCTGAAAGTTCTCCGGGTGAATGGTATATGTGTTATCCCCCCTATGAGAAGGGCTGGCACAATCCAAAATGGGAATATATGAATGGAGGCGTTTCTTCAATTGTTGGAGGAGAACTTGCTCATGGTGCCTTTGAGCATGGTTTTGAAGAATATGGTGTCGATTGCCTCAGGCGGTTGAATGAGGCTGCGCAGATCAGTGACAACTTTATGAAATGCATTTACAGGGGTGCCATGCCGGAAGAACCGGAAAGAAATTTTGACATGATCTCACTGAAAGAAGTGGCAAACGCTGACACTTACGGAACCGGTGCCCCCGGGGTTCCCGGATTTGTAAACGAAGGAGATAATGACCTGAAAAACTTCCCAACAGGAAAAAAATCATTTCACGACATACCATTCGATCTGATAGATCCTTCGGACAATGGCAGGAAAGCCTGTCTGATCATCTCACAGGAAAAAAACTATGTGCAGCGGGCAGAATTACCTTACAACAAGACCGCGAAATCAATATATTTAATTCATACGCACAGCGGAGGCAGACATATGGGAGAAATAATTCTCAATTACTCCGATGGTTCCGATCACAAGACTTATATTACCAGCGGGGTGAATATCAGTGGCTGGTGGTATCCGCAGGAAACCAACCAGACCAACCTAAGGGTAGCTGCCATTGTGACAAATGCAAGAAGTCTTGCTGTAGGAGCTTTTCTGTATGGTTTTAACAATCCGTATCCGGAGAAAACAATAAAAAGCATTGCATTCAAAGGGGCTGAAGCACCCGGAAAATGGATCATACTCGGGCTTACCACTTCTGATTACCCGGTTTGGTTCATGCCTTCCCAAATTTCCTACGGAGCTCCCGATAATTGGGGGGCAGCAGCTGTTATTTACGCTGTGCTTGAAGGATTGGCCGGCATGAACGATACCGGGACAGCCTTCAGCAAAGCAACATTGTCGCCCAGGTGGGAAGCTGCCGGTGTGGATGAAGTTACTGCCACTGCAAAATACGAAGCCTCTGGCGGATATATTACCTATAAGTATCAAAAGTTTTCGAACGGCAGGTACAGGATCCTGTTCACGGGAAATGCCGAACATACCGAAGTTAGAATGCTGCTCCCAAAAGGAAAAAACATTGTAAATGTCATTAAGAACGGTGAAGCGCTGTTATCAGCAGGCACAGAAAAAATTGAAAGCTCCACTTACCTGGTCCAGTCATTTGAAGGAGCAGGGCCACATGAAATAGAAATAGAGCTGGGCTAAATTAAAATCATGCGGTAATTGCTTTGACTGCATTGGATGTAAAATATACATGTCCGCACTATGAGGATCAGATCGTTGTGAAACCATTGCAAAATGGGCAGCCGGGTTATTTATTTCTAAGCAGGATAAGGGCAAACATAAGTGCCCTGTCAACCAGGCTATGCCTTAAAATCCTTTCGTTATTTGATGGAAGGAACTCACCAATCGGTCCCAAACCATCTATTTTTGGCATTTCCCTGTTTATATGACAGATGTCAGCTGAACTCCATCTGTGAATTTTTGCAACCCTCACATCGATACTTTTGGCAATGGAAAGAATTTTGTTGTACAGGTTATCGGAAACTTCAGATCTGTACATTGCCGGTCTTTTCAATCCGCCTTCAAAATGAATATGATAAACCTTGTTGCGTTTATACTGATTGATTATTTTCTTTATTTTTCCTTCAATTTGTTCCATCGCCTCTGTTGAATTGTACCGAACACTTATGCCGGCAGAACCGTAGGCAATTTCCTTAAAGATATTGCTGCTGAAATTAATTTCAAAAGGAGCAATCAGGTTCTCATTATCATCGCGGGTAATATCTGTGATACCTGCGATCATCCTGTTGAAGTTCGCAGCCGTAATGGAGATATTTTCCGCAAACTCCTTTTTCATTAATTTTGTCTCCAGCCAGTACCTGGCTGATCCTGAACGGGAAAGAACGATACCCCCATCCTTGGTTGAGCCACTTACAGCAAGAATAACATTTGCCTGCTCTGATTTTTGTTGAATAATTGACTTAGAGAATTTCCCGTCAATTGAGGAATCTGTGGTCAACAATATACCAATCCTCAATTTTCTTAATTTTCTTATAAACCGGAGTGCCTGAAGTGCAGATATAACAACTGAAATTCCTCCTTTGTTCTCCCAGATACCGGTTCCTTCTATGTATTGCTCATCCCTGTGAAAATTTTCATGATTGGGCAATTTTACGCGGTTATCCACGGGCAACAGTATCAGGTAATCACATTCCTGATCAGAAGAATTTGTATAGAAAAGGATGTTCCCGACCTCTACCTGGGGAAATACTTCATGTCGAAAACCCAGTTGGCTTAATTCAGAGGTAATGATCTCGCCTGACCGGTTGACACCTTCCACATTCCTGACATGGGTATTTACATCAACAAGCTTTCGAAGCAGTCGCTCTGCCTGTGGTTCACGTGTTTTTAGAAATGATCTGATCCTTGCTGTCTGAGGCAGGGCAGCGGCTTTCAAATCCCCTGGTAATACCGGTGGCTCCATGTTGCCAGAAAAATAACGTACTGCGGCAACATCAAGCATTCGATTTACAAGCGCTTCGTAAGAATAGCCGGCTACCTTTGCAGCATGTGGATAGGAGCCCGATTCTCCGAGACTGGCCATTGAATTTATTTCAAGCAGGTAGATATTGTCGTTTTCATCCAACCTGATATCAACCCGGGCAAAATCACGCAAATTAATTGCCTTAAATGCTTCAATACTTAGCCTTTGCATTTCTGCTGCAAGGTTTTCAGAAATCTGTGCAGGACAAATTTTTTGTCTCGGGTTTAGTTTTTTATGATCCACTGTCTGTATGGCATCAGGATCTCCATCCAGGTCTATCTCCAGTACGGGAAATGACTCAATTGGAGAATTTCCAAGTAATCCAATGGCAAATTCTCTGCCCCTGATGAATTGCTCCACAAGCGCCTGCTGGTCAAATTCATTTACAATGAACTCAACAGCATCCCGCAAATCCGCCGGGTTATTAACCACCCTCAATCCAAATGAAACACTTTCCATTTTGGGTTTGACTATAACGGGATAGTTTACTGTTGAAAGGTCATCCCCGGCAGAATTGAACACCCAGAAATCGGGAGTTGGAAGGTTATTGTTTTTCCATATAATCTTTGTCAATACCTTATCCAGTGCGATGGCATGCCCGGATGGAGATGACCCAACGTAAGGCAATCCCAGCATTTCAAGCATCGAAGGGATATGTGTGTACCTGCTTTCTCCCTGGATGCCATAGGCCATATTGAAAATCATTCCCATGTTTTCCCCCTCCGTCACCCGCGGTAAAAAGTTTTCCAGCCGCTCAATGATCTGCTTGTTTCCATCCATAACCGCAACATTATGACCCGCCTTTTCCAGGCTGGCCGCCACCTTTTTCACAGTTTTTTCATTGTAAAACTCTTTGTTTTGCATACCAAAAGTGTTGATGACACCTTCGATATCCTTATTGTAAATGATTGCTATTTTCATTAAAATATTTTTCTATGCTGATCTAAATTTATGTATCATGCTCATTATAAAGTTATTTTGTGTTTTTCAGCAAATCCCATTTAAAGAATATTACAGATTCTCAGGAAGTTTTCAATTAACATCAAACCGTCAGGACTACCCACTTCAGGATGTGCCTGAAATCCATATATATATTTTTCCTTATGTCTTATTATTTCAGTAGCTGTGGTATCGGAAGAGGCAAGCGATATAAATGACTCGGGCAGTTCAGTAACATGGAAGGCATGCTTCTTCTGCAGGATCACCTCTGTCTTACCCAATCCTTTAAATATGGGGTCTTCCGGCTTTGTGATTGTAATGAGTTCCTTTTTTGCATGGTATTCCGGTAATTTCTTTATCCTTCCCCTGTAGGCAGCTGCTATGATCTCATGTCCGAGGCAAAACCCGATAACGGGTACATCAAAATTCATCAATGCCACAAAATTGCTTGTAAGGTTCAGTGGTTCAAAAGGATTGCCCCTTCCGCCTGACAAAATGATCCCTTTTATTTCACTCTTTTGAGAAAGAGTGATTGGCTGGTTGTGATCAAAAAAAACAAAATCAAAGTTTTGCTCAGACAGGTATTGGCGCTTAAACTTCCTGATAAACGCACTTTGGTTATCAATAATAAGTAACATGGCTTATGGTAATTAGTGCTTGCAAGAAAACGCCAATTGCTGCGTTATGGTCAACTTCAAAACAGTCATCGATCCCGATGACTATCGGGATGCTCTTGACGTTTTCTTATCAAGCACTGCTTAATAATATGAGTTTTATTTCTGACACTAATTAACTGAATGTATGCAAATTATTTCCCCAAAATATATGCAAATATAAGGGGTGCAACTATGGTTGCATCAGATTCAATAATGAATTTTGGTGTATCCACATCCAATTTGCCCCAGGTAATCTTCTCATTTGGAACAGCTCCGGAATAGGAGCCAAAACTGGTGGTCGAATCTGATATCTGGCAAAAATAGCTCCAAAAAGGGGTCTCTGTCAATTCCAGGTCCTGGTACAACATGGGTACCACGCAGATCGGAAAATCACCGGCAATTCCACCCCCTATTTGAAAGAAACCAACCCCATTGTCCTTCGTATTTTCCGTGTACCACTGAGCCAGCAGGGTCATATACTCTATACCCGACCGTACAGTTTTAGGAGAAAGTTCCCCTTTAAGGCAATATGAGGCAAATATATTTCCCATGGTTGAGTCTTCCCATCCCGGAACCACCAAAGGCAGGTCTTTCTCAGCAGCAGCAAGCAGCCAGCTGTTTTTTGGATCTGCCTCATAGTATTCTTTCAATTCATCGGTACGGATCAGCTGGTACATGAATTCATGGGGCAGGAAACTCAGTCCATCATCATCAGCTTTTTTCCATAGTTTATAGATATGTTTTTGAAGACGCCGGAATGCCTCCTCCTCGGGAATGCATGTATCTGTCACCCTGTTCAGTCCCTTATCAAGGAGTCCCCTTTCCTCTTCAGGTGTCAGGTCCCTGTAACCGGGAACACGTCTGTAGTGTGAATGGGCAACGAGATTCATAAGGTCCTCTTCAAGATTCGCTCCGGTACAAGAGATGATGTGTACCTTGTCATTGCGTATCATCTCTGCCAGAGAAATTCCCAGTTCAGCGGTACTCATGGCACCTGCAAGGGTGATCATCATCATGTTCCCCTTGTTGATCTGTTCTTCATAAGCTTTGGCTGCATCCAGCAACGCAGCTGCATTAAAATGCCTGAAATGTTCAAGCATAAAACTGCTTACAGCTCCTTTATTCTGCATTTTTAAAATAATATGACAACAATTTGTAATATAACTTTGCAACAGTAAATCCCGGGGCATTCAGACCTTCTAACGGGGCAAATTCCACGATGTCAAATCCTACCACTTTCTTTTCATAAAAAACCTCTCTGAGGTATTCAAGTATCTCATAATAGAGCATACCTCCCGGTTCAGGGGTCCCGGTGGAAGGCATAATTGAAGGATCCAGTACATCAAGGTCAAGTGTAATATAAACTTCTTCACCCATGAGATCCAGAGAATTTTGAATCCAGCGCCCATTCTGCTTCATCATTTCAGCAGTGAAACATTTATCGGGGTCCATGAATTGCATTTCGATCCGGTCCATACTTCTAATTCCTACCTGTATCAGGTTGGCGTATCTGCTTGCAGCATGCATGGCGCAGGCATGGTTGTATGGTGTTCCGTCATAACTATCGCGCAGGTCTGCGTGCGCATCAAGCTGTAAAACCGTTAAACCGGGATATTTTTCAAGAAATGCCTCTATGATCCCTATGCTGATCGAATGTTCACCTCCGAAAAATGTCAATAACTTGTTATGCTTGAGCAATTTCCGGGTATTTTTTTTCACTGCATGGTAAACAGATTCCGGAGAGCTTTTCTCTCTGATTTCCGGCAGTATGTGTATGCCCACTTTATAGACTTCCGAATCGGTCTCAATATCATATAATTCCATGTTTTCCGCAGCCTCAAGAAACGCATCAAATCCCTGATCAGCGCCTTTACCCCAGGTACTGGTGCCATCATAAGGGATGGACTGCAATAAAACTGCAGCCTTGTCAAATAATGCATACCGCGGATCAATTCCACCAAATGTTCTCATTATTGCACATTATAGCCAAGGATAATAAACATATCACCTGCTGATTGTTCCTCCCTGTATACATGATCGACAATATTTCCTTTTTCGTCGCGATCGATGATCACATGTTTGGGTGCCGGTATCAGGCAATGCTTGATGCCACCGTATCCACTTATCGAATCCTGGTATGCACCTGTATGAAAGAAACCTATATACAGAGGTTCCTTATCCTGATCCTTGTATTTCGGCAACAATATTTCCTGGTTGAGGTCCTCGGAATTATAATAGTCTGAATGATCGCAGCTGATGCCGCCAATATTCACTCGCCCGTATTCGTTGTACCATTTATTAATGGGAAGCAGGATAAACTTTTCGTGCATCGACCATGCATCAGGGATCGTGTTCATAAGGCTGTTGTTAATGATGTACCAGATCTCGTTGTCGTTCTGTTTTTTCTGCTCCAACACCTCAAATACAATAGCTCCCGACTCGCCTACGGTATACCTTCCAAATTCAGTGTAAATATCAGGTTCTGCAACATTTTCCTTTACACAATCATCTTTTATTGCACCGGTGATCTCATTGATCATATATTCGTAACTGTATTCAAAACCAAGGTGATTCCTGATTGGAAAGCCTCCTCCAAGGTTAAAAGAATCAAGGTTATTACATTCCTTTTTCAATTCGATGTATAATTTCAGCGCCCTTTTGAATTCTCCCCAGAAATAAAGTGAATCCCTGATGCCTGAATCTATGAAAAAATGAAGCATTTTCAGTTCCAGGTTAGGGTTGGTCTTTATCCTGTTGTGATAAAAATCCATTATTTTTGATTCCGGGATGCCCAGACGTGAAGTATAATATGCAGACTGCGCTTCCTCGTTAATGGCCATTCTTATTCCCAGCTTCAGTTTATGTCCATCCATTAGCCTTTCGAGCCGGTCCAATTCAGACATGCTGTCGAGGATGATCACACTGTTCTTAAATCCTGCATCGTACAACCTGAGGATACGTTTCAGGTAATCTTCTGTTTTAAATCCATTATGAAGGATGTACCTTGATTTATCGATCAATCCTTTTTCTGCCAGCTCAAGTATGAGATCTATATCGTATGAAGATGAGGTCTCCAGGTTCACATTGTGCTTCAGCGCTTCTTTTATCACATGAAAGAAGTGATTGCACTTCGTACAGTAACAAAAGTAATACCTGCCATTGTATCCGTGCGATTTTATTGCCCTGTTGAAAAGGTTCCGGGCTTTTTTGATCTGGTCACCGATTTTTGGCAAGTATATGAATCTGAATGGAGTTCCGTATTTTTTTATGAGGTGCTTCAGTGCAACACCATGAAATGTCAAATATCCGTCTCTCAGATCAAAACCCTCCTGCGGAAAGTAGAAACTCTGTTCAATGAGATCAAAATATGTATTTTTCATCTATTGATATATAAATGTATTGTACTGATATACACTAATTTATATAAACCAATGGAATATATTGACCAAAAGTAGATTATTTTTTAATTATTATGCAAATTTTCAAAAAAAATCTACCAAAAAATAACATGCTATTCGCTGATATGTCGTGGTATGTGGCCCGGCAACCGGGTAAGCAATTCGTAATTCAGACTGTTGGTCATATCGCCGAATGAACTTACCGAGATATTAAGATCTCCCTGCTTACCAATAAGCACTACCTCATCGCCAATTTTTGGTTTTTTTACATCGGTAACATCAATCACCATCATGTTCATATTTACTGAGCCAATGACCTTAACCCGCTTGCCATGCAGCAATACATGTCCCATATTGCTCAGTGTTCTGGCATAGCCATATCCATATCCAACAGGAACCGTGGCAATGGTCGTGTCCCTGTTTGTCAGGTATGACTTGCCATAACTAATATATTCTCCCGCAGGAACAACATTGACGCTCATTACAGTGCTTTTCCAGGCAAGTACACGATCAAGCGGATCCGTGGGAGGAACACCTTTTTTCTCGCTGTCAATGAAATGGTTCATGCGCAACTCTTCACTCGGCCAAAAGCCGTAATTGGCTATTCCAACCCTGACAAGGTCCATGATCGTTTCAGGATACCTCAAAACAGCTGCGGAGCAAGCGGTATGCCTGTATTTTGGGACTACACCTTCATTGATGGACTTATTAACCAATGAATTGAATGTATCGATCTGTTCCCTTATCCTGGAATAATTGTTTATTGACTCTGCACCTGCATAATGGGTACAGATCCCTTCCACATACAGGTGTTTTCTATTCCTGGCCAGGTAATGCAGGACTTTATCCAATTCCTTGCCATTGAACCCGGTCCTGTGCATTCCGGTTTCCAGCTCAAGATGGATACTTGCACTTTTCTTCAATCTTTTTGCAGTGTTACAGGCTGCTGTCAGCCTGTCAAAGGTAAAAACATAAAAAGAGACATCATTTTGAATGGCCCACTCTATCTCTTCGCGGTCAATCCAGCCCATTATCATAATTTCTGTTTCAGCAGATGCAGTTTTTCTGGCCCTTATGGCTTCCGAAACGGAAAAAACAGAAAAATGATCCACATCGCACGCTTCCGCCATTGGAATTATATTCTCAATCCCATGTCCATAAGCATTTCCCTTGATCACCATGGAATACCTTGCACCTTTTGCCATGTGATCCCGCATGTACCTGATGTTATTTTGCAGGGCCTCCGGGTTGAGTTCTATAAATGAAGTGTGTAGCATAAAACTTAACTGGATTTAAATTTTTCAATCAATCATTTAAATGCCCGGCAATTATCTGATAGAACAGCAGGGTTCCCTTTTCCAATATGTCATCAGGAAAATTATAATTGGGATGATGGAGCTGCGGTGTGTTTTTCCCTGCTCCAAGTCCGAAAAGGGCGCCGGGATACCTGGAGGTAAAAACACCGAAATCTTCTGACCACGGGAAAGGAATTTCCCTGTTCACAATTGTAAGGTCCAGATTTTCAGCACATTTATTTATCATATCCACACAATTCCCATCGTTTTTTACCACCTCGAAAGGCTCGGTCCAGCTGTAGTTAAATGACAGATCATGTGACTTTGCGATTTCCCTGACCTCTTTCAGAATGGCCTTTTCCATGGTTTCCATAATTTCATTTGAATGCGCCCTCAGGGTGAACATTAACTCCCCTTCACCTGGAGATGTTCCAAAAGCCGGTCTGCCAACTCTCAGGTGTATCGGGGTAATCAAAACTGATTCGTGAAGCGGAACCTTTCTCTGTGGGATACTTAACACAGATTGCAATATCAACCCGGTTGCCACGGAAGGATTGTTGCCGCCTTCCGGATGTCCTGCATGCGAAGATGCTCCTTCCAATTTAATGATAAGGCCTTTGGAAGCTGAGGCAAATACGTCTCTCTTCAATACCACCGATGACTTTTCATAACCGGGCAAATTATGAAGTGCATACACATAATCGGGTTCAATTTCCTTAAACTTTTCATCTTCAATTGACTTCCTGGCTCCTTCGCCAGTCTCCTCTGCAGGCTGGAAGAAAAGGACAACCCTGCCTCTACCTGGCTTTGATGCAGAGATAAGTGGTGCGAGGCCTGCAACCATTGTCATGTGCCCATCATGGCCACACAGATGTCCCCTGTCACTGTAAGCCGAACGGTAAGCAAGCTGATTTTCCTCTTTCAGTGGCAGTGCGTCCAATTCGGCACGTATCATCACCACCGGCCCTTTTTTATTACCTGAAAAGACAGCTGCAAGTCCGTTACCCCCAATCTTCCGGATTATTTTATCCGGATCGAATTGAGAAAGAAAATCAGCAACATAATCCGATGTTGCTTTCTCCTGGTGAGCTGTTTCCGGATGTTTATGCAAATGCCGGCGCATTGCAGTCAGCGCATTCCGGTAATCTTTTGTCATTGTTGCCATATAATTGTATTAATACACAAAGATGCAGCTAATTGTATGTTTATCAAAAAAACTTTGAACCATTGCAATTTCACCCATCACCCTGATGGTCATTGAGGAATTTACTTCGGGATATGCTGATACAACAGAGTCGGGATTAATTGCTTTCCATCATTTAAATAGTGTCTGTCCATAAAGTCCGATAGCTGCATTGCTGCAAAAATCTTAAATCCTCGAATCCGTCCGTCGGCGGATACTGCGGGTTAAGATTTTTGCGCGCTTTGCTCTCGAACTTTATGATCCAGCCACTCCAACTTTATTGACAAGCACGAAATTGTATTTCCACCAATTTGTTTGCATAAAATTATGTATTAAACTTTGTAATTACATAAAAATGGCATAACATGGAAGTATCAATTATTAGAATAGGGAACTCAAAAGGAATTCGGTTTAGTAAGACTATCCTGGAAAAGTATAATAAGAGAAACATTTGTTGATTAACAACTAAGCCTAACAATATGCGGTATGCACCATACCCGGGCAATACCTTAATTCAGAAAAAATTGCCATTAATTGCAATATATGCAGCTTTTGGCTTATCCGGGTTCGCTGCATTGATATACCAGATCACCTGGATTCGGGAATTGGGTACTTTTTTTGGCATCCAGGTATACAGCAGCACTACTGTTCTTGCAGCTTTCATGTCGGGACTTGCACTTGGAAGCTGGATTTTCGGCAAGCTTTCCGACAGGATCCGCGATCCCCTGTTGCTTTTCATCTTAATGGAAATTTCACTTGCAGTCTATGCCCTGGCTTTCCCATGGATAAAGGCTCTGATTGCGGACATTTACCTCCTGGTAGCCCCAGACCCTTCAAGCGGGGTGTTTGTGCAACAGATCGTACGCTTTGCTTCTGCATTTCCTTTGCTGCTCATAGCCACATCAATTATGGGCGGAACGTTACCTGTATTAACAAAGGGCATTACAGAAAAAACAGCGGATCTGGGACAAAGGATAAGCTTGTTATATGGTTCAAACAATCTCGGAGCATTTTTCGGGGGAATCGTGACAGGATATTTTTTACTGAAGTCTGCAGGCATTTCTGGTTCTCTATGGATTGGAGCTTCATTGAATGCATTGAATGCGATCATGGTACTGACATTAAAACCCGGATTAAGAAGCGGCCTGCCCGGGAAAATGCCGCATAAAGTTCCGTTTAGGAACAAACATATCTATTCCAGGCGCACAGTAAGGATCGTACTTTGGGTTTTTGCAATTGAGGGCTTCACAACGCTGGCATATGAAATTATATGGACAAGGATCATGCACGAATTCTCATATGACAAAACTTCGTTCTTCTATACCACCATCATTACAGCATTTGTCGGAGGTCTTGCACTGGGAAGTTATTATATATCCAGGTTCATTAACAGGATAAAGGATCCCCTGAAAATGCTGGGGAAAGTACAGTTCTGGATAGGTATGATCTACCTGTTGAATTTCATATTATTCATAACGACTGCTCCATGGTTTCATGAACTCAGGGAAAACCAGGCAACCTGGCTCCGGACCATCGGTGCAGAACAGGTTTATGTGTTTCTCATTGTCCTCCCCCCTGTTGTATTAATGGGATTCACTTTCCCACTTGTAAGCATTATCTATAACAACTCATCTGATAAGATAGGAAGTGATATCGGGACCCTTGGAGCTCTTGATACCATTGGTTCGGTTGCCGGTTCTGTACTAACCGGATTCCTCCTGATCCCGTTGGCCGGCAGTGTAAATGCATTCCTGATCATTGTGATAATTAACATCTTGTTATCTGCATGGATATTCCAATATGTAAGAGAAAAATTCCCACTGAAGAGAATGGTTGCCTATTGCCTGTTCTTTCTGCTGGCCCTGGTAATTGTGCTGCCCAGAGATACCGAATTTATCAACAAGCGGTGGAACCATATACTGGAAAACGCTGTAATATACTATAAGGAAGGTCCTGCTGCCTCTGTCGCTGTTACAAAATACAGGAATACGCATGCAGCCCTGTCCATAAACGGTGCCATTACCGCCTATACAATACCAAATGATGTTCAGGTCCATAAAATGCTGGCCGTTTTGCCATATATCCACAGCAACAATCCAGACAAAGCTCTGGTCGTAGGACTTGGGATCGGTATAACTGCCAATACACTAAATAAGGCTGATATTCCTCATATTACAATTGCTGAAATCAGTCCCGGGGTAGTAAACGCGAGTAAGCATATTTTCGGGTATTTTAACCATACAATGGCGGGAAATCCGACGATATACATGGAAGATGGACGTGCACACCTTTACAGAACTGAGCATACGTATGACATCATCACCACCAATGCAATACATCCAAGGCTTGGAAACAACATTTACACGAAAGATTTCTATGAACTATGCCTTAGAAAACTTTCAGAAAACGGGGTTATGTGTCAATGGATCCCAACCAACTGGATGACATATGAAGAATACAGGATCCTCATCAGATCCTTCACTGAAGTTTTTAACCATGCATCCTTGTGGATCATTAATGATGCTCACACCATAATACTGGGATCTTCCAAATGCCCCGGTTATTCTATCACTGACATAGAAGAAAAGCTGGTCAGCGATTCCCTGGTTGATTACCTGGAACAGTCATATTACATGAATGTTACTGATATTTTAAAACATTTCTGTATGAAGGATGAACAATTGAATAAATTTACATCCGGGGTTGCACTCAACAGCGATGACAAGCCGGTAATAGAATTCAGTCACGAGATCAACCGCGCCCCAAACAAACAAATACTCACTTCCCTCAAAGAACATGCCTGCAGGGTTAGCGAAGTATACAAAGAACCAGCACCCGATACAATGAAATCATTCATTCTTCAACACAAACAGGATCAATTATTGAAAAGGCTGGAGAATTACCTTTTAATGCTTGAAAATGATTAACGGGGTTCTCTTCGCTATTTGTTATTCTCATTATCTTCAGGGACAAACTTCAGTGAAACGGAATTCACGCAGTGCCTTGTGTTCTTTTCTGTAAATCCTTCTCCAAGAAATACATGTCCGAGATGGCCACCGCAATTATTACAGATAATCTCTGTTCTTCTCCCGTCGGCATCGGTCTGACGCTTTACGGCCCCTTCAATTTCATCATCAAAGCTGGGCCAACCGCAATGGCTGTTGAACTTATCATTGGAACGGTACAATGGAGCATTGCATTGTTTGCAAAAATAGGTGCCTTTGCCATTATGATTCACGTAATCACCTGACCCTGGACGCTCGGTCCCTTTATTAAGGATCACATATTTTTCAAAATCATTGAGTTTGTTGTATTTCATTGGATCATTAATTTGTTCAATGTTAACTGAATCCCTATTTCTCTCTTCTGAAATATCCGCATCCTGAGCATGCAACTGCATGCTAAAAATGAAAATTAATGTCATTGAACATACCAGTCTGCCCCGATATATAAAACTGCTTATGCCTGTATTAATCATATATTCATCATTTAACTTGTAAACAAATTCAAAATTCTAAAGTTCAAATCATTGCCGTAATTATGACATTTGCTATATGACAAATAATCGCTATTTTTGGTTTTCGGAACAGTGAACGACAAACATCATAATATTAACTAATAATTACATACAAAATGGGTAAAGGAGACAGAAAAACCAGGAGAGGTAAATTATTTATTGGATCTTACGGCAGACTAAGACCTCGGAAAAACAGTGCAACAATGCCACTTGCAAAACCTGCTGCCAGGCAGGCAAAAAAAACCGAACCCAAAGCAGAGAAAAAAGAGGAGGCTGCCAAAGCTAATGCTCCTGAGGCGCCGGTAACGAAAAAAGAAGAACCGGTAGCTGCTCCTGAGGTAAAAAAAGCAGAGGTAAAAAAAGAAAAACCGGCAGCTGCCCCTGAGGCTAAAAAAACAGAGGTAAAAAAGGAAGAAGCCAACAAAGCTGAAAGCAAGCCAGCATCGAAAGCATCAACTGCTAAAGGATCTAAAACCGGGACATCAGAAAAATCCGGATCCGCAAAGCAGGAGGATCAAAAAGAGGATGCGAAAAAGTCAGCTCCCGCAAAATCCGCCAAATCAACTGCTGAAAATAAAAAAGGCACTTCAACAAAAAAAGAAACCGCTGAGAAGAAGGAATCCAATGATAAAAAATAGAAAGGCTCCACTTTATTCGAATGGCGGTTAATGAAAGTGCCTTCACAAATTATTTAGTGTCTGTCCATAATGTATGCCATTCTTGATATTGAAACTACAGGCGGAAGTCCGAAAGTTGAAAAAATTACTGAAATAGCCATCTATTTTCATGACGGACAAGGAATTGTTGACGAATGGACTACTTTGATCAATCCTGAAAGAAGCATACCTCCATTCATTACCGGTTTAACAGGCATCAGCAATGAAATGTTGGAAAGTGCTCCGAAATTTTATGACATCGCCAAAGAATTGGTGGAGCGAACAGAGGGCTTTGCAATTGTGGGTCACAATGTGAGTTTTGACTACTCCTTTATCAAGAATGAATTTCACCGTTTGGGTTATGATTATTCAAGGGAAACATTGTGCACTGTCAAGTTAAGCAAAAAGCTAATTCCCGGGCATAAATCATACAGCCTCGGGAAATTATGTAACGAACTGGGTATTGAGATAAATGGCAGACACAGGGCCTCCGGGGATGCTTTTGCAACCGTACAGCTTTTTGAATTATTAATGTCAAAGGCGAAAGAAAGCATTGGTGAAACTGACCTGCTTGCATTCAACAGGGCAAAATACAAGAACCTGAACGGAAATTTGTCTGTACAGGATATTGAGTCTCTTCCTGACAAGACAGGAACCTATTATTTCCATGATGAGAAGGGTACATTGCTTTACATCGGAAAAAGCGTAAGTATCAAGAAAAGGGTATTGTCCCACCTTGCCAGCAATGAAGGAAAGAGGAACATGGAAATGAAAGAAAGAATTACCTCCATTTCCTATGAGTTGACCGGTAGTGAGTTAATTGCACTCCTGAAGGAGTCAGAGGAGATAAAACGAAACAAACCACTGTACAACCGTGCCCAGCGCCGCTCGCTTTCACACTGGGGGCTGTACCAGGAAAAAGACAGTTTCGGTTACATTACTTTCAAATTGTCCAGGGTTGCTGACCAACTCGATCATCCTGTAACTGCATTCAATAATAAGGCAGAAGCCCGTCAAATACTCTCAAAACTTGTTGAAAAACACTGGCTGTGTCAGAAATTAAGTGGATTATATACTACTGAAGGTGCATGTTTCCACTATGGCATAAGGCAATGCAACGGAGCATGCATTCAAAAGGAACCTGTAAAAGAGTATAACAGGCGAGCTGAAGCGCTCATTTCGCAATTCTCGTTTGACCGGGGCAATATGATGATAATAGACAGGGGAAGGGAAAACAGGGAAAGAAGCATTATAAACATTGAAGAAGGAATGTACAAAGGCTACGGGTACATCTCTGTTGACGAAGGATATTTGAATGTTGACCAGCTTCTGGATTGCATTCAGCCGGCAATCGATAACCGTGATGTACGTCAGATACTCAGTAACTGGCTGCGCAAAAACAGAGTAGAAAAAATAATTTATTACTGATCTTCCAGATTATCAAGGTTTTCCATGGCAGGAAGGTCCAATCCTCTGGACAGGCTTGAGATGCTTTCAAGGTTGATGTTGCCTGTAATGACGATCAAAGCATTGTCTTCTCCGTCACCGGTTACTATCAATAAAAATTCAGATATTTTGCCACCGCCAGCTTCTTTCACCAGGAACAAAACTTCCTCATTGTCTTCCTTAACCACCATCAACTCCTTGTACTCAACTCTCGGCAGCATGTCAAGTAATTCCTTACCGAAATTTTCAGATTGTGGTCCGTCCTGTGTGAGGATTCGCAGTGTCTCAATGCCTGAAGTTGCATCTTTAAATATTTGGTAGTCAGGATCATCACTTTCAATATTCGAAAGAAACTGGAACATATAGCTACTAATGACAACTGTAGTATATCCATCCTTTCCGGAATATTTTTTGAAGATCTTGTCTGCTGCCGACTGTGCATTCAGTGCCCCGAAAAACACCAGGAGAGTGAATGCCAAACTTAATTTTTTCATTTGCTTATTTTTTATTATTTATTGCCATATGGAACTTTGCCCTCACATAATTTTTTTCAATCATTTCCTTTATTGATATTATGATTGGTAAATTTTATGTTCGTTTCATGACTTTATATTTATTGTATTACTGCGCTTTTATTTCATCTGCCCTCCTGAGGTTTCCAAGCAGGTTTAACTCCTTTGACCCACTTGAAATCTTTCGCAGGGGACTTATACTTTTCATGCCGCTACTTATATTCTCAAGAGACTGAAGTTCACCTGTGCCTTCGTTCCACTTTTCAGAAACAAATGACAGGGTCTTTCTTATTTCTTCATAGGCCAGCTCCGGGTCCTCAATCGTATATTGGGCCAATTGCCCCTGCTGATTGCCGTTTCTGATAAAACCCATGTAAACACTCAGAATAATAATTATCCCTGCTGCCAGACCTGAAAGTGAAAATAAAGTAATCCTCCTTCCCCTGGTTTCATTTTGCTCTTCTTTCGCCAGTCTTTTTGTGATCCTTTCGTCCAGTCCATCCGGTATCTCCACTGGTTCAGAGAGATGGATCATTGAGGTGAACATCTCTTTATCTGCCTGCAGGTCATCAGGAACAGCATTCTCCGAAAAGAATTCAATTAGTTCCTTCTCCTCTTCCAGGCTGGAATTCCCTTCGTAGAATTTCTTCAGGATTTTCCGTATGTATGTTAATTTATCCATGATGCATATTGATTTTGCAACATTTCACGCAATTTTTTTCTTGCCCTGGAAATGCTGACACGAATCGCATTTTCTTTCATTCCAACCAGGTCCTCTATTTCCTTGTATTCTTTACCTTCAATATGTCGGTAATATATCAAAGACCGCTGGGGTTCGGGCAATTGACTGATCAGATGGTTGATCAGTAAAGCCTTTTCCTTAATTTCTAGTTTTACAGAAGGATCCGGATCATAGGAATTGTTTTCATCTGATTGGCTGTAAGCCCTCCTTTCTATCTTTTTCCTTCTCAGGTAATCAAGGCAGACATTTCTTGTGATGCTCATGCTAAAGGCCTCAAGACTATCGTATTGCTCCAGGTCGTTGCGCATTTTCCATAATTTTAAATATACTTCCTGTACAGTATCCTCAGCTTCTTCCCGGTTTCCAAGCAGACCGAAAGCCAACCTGAACAACCGGGAGCTAAAGGGAATCAACTTTTGCCTGAATTCTGAAGATCGCATTGAAAAATACCTTGTGTTTCCTGTAAATTTAATTAATTTCCAGATCTTCAATGTCACCAAATGATTCCGCCAATCCTTCGATGTCATTCATATTGAAATCTCCTTTAATATACACAACCACACCTTCATCCGGAGAGGACACAACCAGCAAGAAATCACGAATCTGCCTGCCCTCATTTTTCATCCACATCCTAATATTTTCATCTCCATCCTTTACTGTCATTATTTCAACAAATTCAGATGTATTCAGACCATCGGTAACTTCTGCAAAAAAGTCATTTTCTGCCAGCAACGCCTGGTTTTCAATGGACAGAATTTTTACTTCCGACAATTTGTCAAAAGGAACCTCTGCATCTTCTATTTGCTCGATCTTCATACCGGACATAACCTGGAACAATTCGGGACTTATATTGACAACTGTAACACCTTCCTGTCCGCTGTATTTATCAATAACTGCATCGATGGTCTGTGATTGTCCGTTCATAATAAAAGGAACAAGCACAAATACTATTAAAACTGCTGCTTTTTTCATGATAATTTCGTTTAAATTAATGAATAATTTTACTTATTGATTTTGATTTCTACACCGTAGACGAACAGCAAAGGAAATTATTACAGTATTTTGCAATTTATTTACGCAATATATTAAGGAAAAGAGTTTATTGAATTGATATACAAGTTTTTACACGTATATAAATTTGAATAAAATACATTTTTTCACATTCATCCGAAACTTTTTCAAAAATAGCATAATTACCCTTTGTGTGCTTTTATTTTAGGGTGTTCTATTTGATTTTTCCGGTAAAAAAGTAGGCTATCTATTCAAAATAGAGTTCCTTGTTTATCTATA
>JAIPBT010000081.1 GCA_021738565.1 Bacteroidales bacterium | reverse complement strand
AATTGATATAGATAAACAAGGAACTCTATTTTGAATAGATAGCCTACTTTTTTACCGGAAAAATCAAATAGAACACCCTAAAATAAAAGCACACAAAGGGTAATTATGCTATTTTTGAAAAAGTTTCGGATGAATGTGACTCCATATATAAATAAATTACCCTCCAGGCTGTCCGTATAGACAACAAAAATATTTTCTTCTGAATCCCGAATTACTTTTCTTTGGTTATGATTGGCGGTTGCCAGCGGATATTTTGAAGTGGCTATAATTTCCTGACCATTTGTTGGAAAATAACAAAAAATTATAACAGATATTGTTATCAGGTTCTTCATTACCAAAGCTGAATTATTGTATCATCCTTTTTCTGATATTAAATACATGTGATGATGAACCTGCGACCTGCGGATTAATCCCGACGAGATGTCGGGACCGCTCTAACCAATTATTTACTTGCCGAACATAAATATATGGATAAAAAAGAAGCCGGCAAAATACCGGCTCCGAAAGCTCCCCTCCCGACATTTCGTCGGGATGAACCTACGACCTACGGATTATCCCGACGAAATGTCGGGACCGCTCTAACCAATTGAAAAATGCATTGAACAATAAAATACCTGAATAAAAAAACCGGCTGATAACCGGCTCCGGGAGCTCCCCAGGTAGGACTCGAACCTACGACCTACGGATTAACAGTCCGCCGCTCTAACCAACTGAGCTACTGAGGAAAATATTTGCTTTTTACTGTTCCTTTTAAACAGCGTGGCAAAAATAGAGTCTTTTCATTAATTAAACAATTAATTCATTCAAAAATTTCATATTCATTCATTGCATCATCTACTTCCATAAGAATATATAAATTCTATATTTGTGCAGTTGTATTAAAAACAGTCGGAACAGATGGAACTTTTGACGTCTCCTTCCATCTGTTTCGCTGCCACTGCACAGATATAAAATTTAAGTGTTTGCTGATGAAAATAATTGGAATGGGCAATGCCCTGGTTGACATCATAACAAGCCTGGAAGATGATTCTATGCTCAACACGCTTGGTCTTCCCAAAGGAAGCATGACCCTTGTGGATTATGAGAATTCGCATTTTATCAATACGGAAACCGATGGACTGTACAAGCAAAAAGCATCCGGGGGATCAGCTGCCAATACAATCCACGGACTTGCAAACCTGGGCGTTGAAACCGGATTCATTGGAAAGGTCGGGGATGATGATCTTGGAAATTTCTTTTATGAGGACATGAAATCCAAAAAGATCAATCCCATTCTCTTTAAAAGCATAAAAGAAACAGGCAGATCAATTGCCCTGGTAAGTCCTGATTCGGAACGCACATTTGCCACCTACCTCGGGGCAGCCATTGATCTGTCTACCGATGACCTGACTGCCAGTCTTTTTTCAGGCTATGACATCCTTTACCTTGAAGGATATCTCGTACAGGATCACGACCTGGTGGAGAAGGCTGCAAGGCTGGCTAAAAACAATAACCTGAAGGTCTGTATCGACCTGGCAAGTTACAACATTGCGGAAGAGCACAGATCATTTTTTCTAGAGATCATTCGCGATTACATTGATATTGTATTCGCCAACGACCAGGAGGCAAGGGCCCTTACAGATGAAAATCCTGAAAGATCTGCAGGGATACTCGGTAAATACACAGATATTGCCGTAATAAAAAAAGGTGCCGAAGGTTCGGTAATATTTTCAGATGGAACATTAAATCCTGTTGGAGTGATCCAGACAAAACCCATTGATACGACAGGTGCAGGTGACATGTATGCTTCAGGTTTTCTTTACGGACTCATCAATGATCAGCCGATAGATGTCTGCGGAAAGATCGGCGCCACCATCGCCGGTAGGGTTATTGAAGTGTACGGGGCAAAAATGGATGAAAATACCTGGAAGGTACTAAGGACCGAGGTTCAATCCATAATGGTCTGAAGTCTGTATTTCATCGCTGTTCTCCTTCATACCCTGAAATTTATCCTGTATCCCCCGAATTTCCTGATGTTGATTACATGATCGTCACTGAATATCAGGTATTGTCCCTTGATCCCTGCAAGTGTCCCCCTGATGACCGGCAGTTTGTCAAAACCCAGGCTCTTCACTTTTTCAGGATGGGAGTAAACAGGATATTCAATACTGGTAATATGGTCATCTTCAACTATATATGAAGTATATTCGGCAGGCAGTTTTTTTGCCATGTCATGCTTTACTGAAATAATATCCGCTGTTGTGTTCACATCGTTCTTCAGCATGTTCCTCCAATTGGTTCTGTCCCTAATGTGCGCTTTCAATGCGACCTCAATGAGCCCGGCAGTATGCCGGTCGGGCGTTCGGGCAAGTGCCACCGCAAGTAAAGCGCCCTGATCTATCCAGCGAAAAGGAACCTGGGTGTTCCTTGTAACACCCACCTTAATGTCACTGGTAAGACTCAGATATACCACATGCTCAATTAGGCAATGAGACCTGGCAAATTCCATGTCCCGGGCAATCCCTTCATGGGCACGGCAAAGTTCAGGCCGCAAAACGCATTCT
Source organism: Bacteroidales bacterium (assembly GCA_021738565.1). Lineage (GTDB taxonomy): Bacteria > Bacteroidota > Bacteroidia > Bacteroidales > M55B112. The sequence goes on along the minus strand of JAIPBT010000081.1, from coordinate 3,484 downwards.
TCCGTCTCAGGGGCGCTTATAAAACAAGGATAACAATATCCCTGTGCAAATGACCTACTGGTTTTTCTGCCACACTTTATGCAATTGATCTCACCCGTGGCCTCCATATATATCTCCCTGCCGATCAATTCATTCATCCCTATCTCTTCTTCACCCAAAGGGAGATAATACTGAATCGGTTGCGCATATTCCGACCGCATCTTCTTAATGTTTCCTGTAATTTCCATACCACTGCATATTGATAACTCAGGGTAAAATACATATAAATATTCCCATATGAAAAGAGCATGATTTTTATGAATCATAATATCACAAAAGGATATGTTTAAAAAAATCATTTGAGAGCGCAGCGTTTACATAAGTGAAGAAATTTATTATTTCTTCATTATAAATTAATCGGTTCAGAAAGAAAACTCATATTAAATCAAATTTTTTAGTACTATGTATTGCATGGTTCTAATTTTTTTATATATCTTTGCATTGTATTAGTATCATATTTTATATGCTATTATGAATTGATGTCATGTAACCATTACTTATGAATGTAGAAAATGCAAAAGCTCAAATGAGAAAAGGGGTTCTGGAATTTTGTATCCTGGCCATTCTCAGCAAAAAAGACTGCTATGCCTCAGAAATAATCAGTACAATGAAAGAAAAGGACCTGATCATTGTTGAAGGCACATTGTATCCACTGCTTACACGGCAAAAAAATGCCGGATTGCTCAGCTATCGATGGGAAGAATCAACACAGGGCCCTCCCCGAAAATATTATGCCCTGACTAAAAAAGGGAAGAAATACATGGACGAACTCAAAGGTTCCTGGAAGGAACTCATCGATTCGGTAAATTCCATTATTTCAAAATAACTGTTTAAAAAATTTAAAGCCATTTCAAATGAAACAAACACGATTATATTTAATAAAAATACCATAAAGGACAATTATGAGAATCATGTGAGAGCGCAGCGGTTGCATCCGTTCTCAAATTTTTAATTAACTTATTTACAAGTGATTACAAAATCATAAACTTATGAAGAAAACAATAAAAATAAACCTTACCGGCATGATTTTTCATATCGATGAAGATGCGTATGAAAAACTGAAAAAATACCTGGATGCCATAGGTCGTCATTTCTCCGATAAAGCCGAAGGAGAGGAGATCCTGCGCGATATAGAATCAAGGATCGCTGAACTGTTCCAGGAAAAACTAAAGAAACAGGAGGAGGTGATTTCCATTGCTCTGGTTGATGAAATCATTGGCATCATGGGAGATCCTGAGGAGATCATCGATACAGGACAGCCGTCCGGACAGGAAAGAACTTCGTATTCAGGTTTTCAAGGCACATCCCGAAGAAGCAGGCGGCTTTACAGGGACCCTGAAAATTCTGTAATTGGGGGTGTCTGTGGCGGATTGGGAGCTTACTTCAACATCGATCCCCTGATATTCAGGGTGTTGTTCATCGTGTTTTTCTTTTTTGGAGGCGCTTCAATACTGTTGTACCTGATCCTCTGGATCGTTCTCCCAAGGGCAGAAACTGCGGCTCAAAAACTGGAAATGCAAGGAGAACCGGTAAATGTTTCCAACATAGAAAGAAAAATACGTGAAGAATACGAGACAGCAAAAGAGAATGTAAAGGCCGCTGCCAACTCCGAACAGGCAAAAAAAACCAAAAAAGCAGCTGGCAACTTTTTTTCGGAGTTAGGGAAGATCTTGCTGGTCCTTATCAAAGTCATCCTGATTATCATAGGAACAGGATTCATCCTGGCAGGGATCGGTCTTATCATCGGACTCTTTTCAGGAGCCTTTGTCGGCCTGCATTTCTTCCCTTTTGGCAACTATGAATTTTCCCTGGGTGAATTTCTTACTCCGTTTACAGACCCGGTCAATATTACACTCCTCATACTGTCTCTCACTGTGCTGTTCCTTATCCCTGTGATTGCAATGATCTACGGACTGGTCAGTCTGATCTTTTCCATAAAATCACACAACAGGGGCCTTACCATCGGAGCCGTAATGCTCTGGATCGTTGCCCTGTTAATGACGCTGGGGATCCTGGCCATGGAAACTGGAAATTTTTCAGACAGCGGGATCAGTGAATCCTCAGGTACGATCAGCATTACATCCGATACACTTTTCATTGCAACCAATACACAACAAAAAGAGACTTTCGAAGACAACCTTGAATTTGATTTCGACCTGGACAGTGAGTGGTACATCACGAAAGACCTGGACAGGATATACGGATCTGTGGAATTAGATATTGAAGAAGCAAAGGGCCATCAATACCTCCTTGAAATCGAAAAATATTCAAAAGGCCGGAACATGGAAGATGCAGAATACAACGCCGAAAAACTTAATTATGAGTATACAATCTCCAACAATGTGCTGGTGATCGATCCCTATTTTTTTCTTGATAAAAGCAGCAAATGGCGATTCCCTAAAGTTAAGGTGACCGTTGAAGTCCCCGAGGGCAAATACATTTTCCTCGAAAAAGAGACCAAAGAACTGCTTGAAGATGTCTATAATGTCGATCACATTTCAGACTGGCGGATGTCGGGAAAAATGTGGAAAATGACCGATCGCGGTCTGAAACTCGTTGAAGATTGACAAAGAGTTCAATTTACCCTTTGAATGAGAAACCCCGGGAGTCACCAATGTTCATCATTGATGCCCCGGAGTTTTTTTTATGAATGATCCGAGAGTGATCTGTTTAACTTCGCAGCATTTGAATGGCAATCTTTTCAGCTGCCTTTATCAATGGATATGCTGCCGGTGAAGCTGTGAGGCATGGGTGCGTTCCTATCTGTGCCGTAAGAAATGAATTGACCGTCATCCTGTTCTGTATTGCCAGTCCGATCACATTAGTAAGTTCGCCTGCTTCAGGACCCCCGATCACTTCTCCTCCAATAATTACACCTGAATGTTTTGCCGAGATCAATTTGACAATTTGAGTATGGGCCCCTGGTAAATTACCGGGATGCTTGTCTACGCCTTCGAATATTCCTGTAAGTGTGGATATCCCCTCTTCTTTTGCCCTCATTTCTGTCACTCCTGCCGTCCCGAAACCAATGTCGCCAATTGCCGTTGAATAGATGGCAATGGTACCAATAAAGGTTTTCACAACATGAAGGTTAAACAGGTTCATTGCAGCAATCCGTGCTTCTGCACATGCCGTGGAAGCAAGCATTGTCGGTACCCTTCGCCTGGTAACAAAGTCCCTTTTCTGCGCACAGTCCCCCACCGCAAAAACATCCGGCGTGTGCGTCCGCATATATTCATCCACCGACATGAAGTTGTCTTCATCCACCATAATACCGGATGCTTTTGCCAGTTCAACATTTGGTTTATCGTTAGTTTGCAGAACTAAAAGAAAGGAAACAAACTAAAATTATTTCTCTTGATATTTACTCTGATAAAAAGCTCCATCTGCTGCACTAACTTTATTTGGACTTTAGGTTGAACCTAAGGGGTATATTAAGCACAGC